>NZ_JBIBVC010000010.1:0-307459 GCF_043080005.1 Streptomyces sp. NPDC015130
GCCGGGGGCCCCCCCCCCGGGGGGGGGGGGGGGGGCGGGGGGGGGGGGGGGGGGGGGGGGGCGGGGGGGGGGGGGGGGGGGGGGGGGGGGGGGGGGGGGGGGCCCGCCCCCCCCCCGGGGCTGTGTCAGGTTCAGTGCGCGCCGAGGAAGGCGCCCTCCGGGCCCTTCTCCCAGCCCTTGTCCGAACACGAGCCGGTGAAGATCGTTCCGTACACGGACGGCACGCCCGTCAGCGCGCAGTGCGAGCTGAAGCCCGCGCTGCCGGCGGAGAAGTACCCCGCCCCGAATCCGTCGTTGGCGAGCGCGCCACCGGCGCCGCCCAGCAGGATGCCCACGGCCAGGACAGACGCGGCGAGAGAACGCATAACTACTCCTCAAGATCTCGGAATGACGTGCCGGAAGGTGCTCGTCTGCCGGTCAAACGCCTCGGGAAAAGGCGGGACACGGCGTCTCACTCCAATGCCGGGCAGCCGGATCCCGGGGCCACGGGGGGCGCAGAAACGATGCTCTCCAAGGGCCCGTTGAGGATCACCCTCACCGTGATGACCTGGGCTTTGTCACCCGGACGGCGTGCACGGCCATGGGCACCACGCTTCGGGAGCGCCCGCCGCTCGCTTGATTGCGGCCGACGGATCCCCCTATCCTGAGTTTGTGCCGCTACTAAACAAAGTACGGACGGCCGTACCGGGGGGCTCCGGCGGAGACACCGCCACCCGCTCCCTGTCCCGCCTCCGCTCCGCCCTGACCCTCTTCTTCGCCCTCGACGGCTTCCTGTTCGCCGGCTGGGTGGTCCGCATCCCCGCCGTGAAGCAGCAGACCGGCGCCTCGGCCGGTGACCTCGGCCTCGCGCTGCTCGGTGTGTCCGCGGGTGCCGTGATCACGATGACGCTGACCGGTCGGCTCTGCCGCCGCTACGGCTCCCACGCCGTCACGGTCGCCACCGCCGTACTCCTCTCGTTCTCGGTCGCCCTCCCGGCGCTCACCCGCTCCCCCCTCGCCCTCGGCCTCGTCCTGCTGGTCTTCGGCGCCGCGTACGGCGGGATCAACGTCGCCATGAACAGTGCGGCCGTCGACCTGGTGACCGCCCTGCGCCGCCCGGTGATGCCGAGCTTCCACGCCGCGTTCAGCCTCGGCGGCATGCTCGGCGCCGGCATCGGCGGGCTCCTCGCGGGGAGCCTCTCCCCCACCGCCCATCTCCTCGGCCTGACGGTCGTCGGCCTGGCCCTGACGGCCGCCGCCGGGCCCGTACTCCTGCGACACCCCTCCCCCGTCCTGCCCGAGACCCTCGCGGCGCCCTCAGGTGCCGGGACGACCGGAAAGCCCGGGCGCGCGGCCCGCCGTACGGTCGTCGTCTTCGGTGTGATCGCGCTCTGCACGGCGTACGGCGAAGGGGCGCTGGCCGACTGGGGCGCGCTCCACCTCGCCCAGGACCTGGGCGCCCACCCGGGCGTGGCCGCCGCCGGATACTCGGTCTTCGCCCTGACCATGACCGCCGGACGGCTCTCCGGCACCCTGCTCCTGGAGCGCCTCGGCCAGACCCGCACCCTCGTGGCGGGCGGTGCCACGGCCGCCGTCGGCATGCTGCTCGGCGCGCTCGCCCCGACCGTCTGGGCCACGCTCCTCGGCTTCGCGGTGACCGGTCTCGGCCTCGCCAACATCTTCCCGGTCGCGGTCGCCCGCGCGGGCGCGATCGCCGGTCCCGGCGGAGTCGCGACGGCCTCCACGCTCGGATACGGGGGCATGCTGCTCGGCCCGCCGTCCATCGGGTTCCTCGCCGACTGGTTCTCGCTGCCGGTGGCGCTCACCACCGTCGCGGTCCTCGCCGCCGGTGCCGCGGCGATGGGTTACTGGGCGCGGAACGCTGCTGCCGGTCCGGCGAGTTGACCGTCGCCGCCCCCTCGGCCTGCCAGAATCCGCCCATGGACAGGGTCGACGGGGCGGACACGATGAGGATCACGGAGCACATCACGGCGCTGGAGACGGCCGGCCCGGCCCTCGCCGCGGCGGCGGAGTCGGCAGGACCGGACGCGGAGATCCCGACCTGCCCGGGATGGCGGGTGCGGGACCTCCTCCGGCACGTCACGACGGTGCACCGCTGGGCCACGGCGCTGGTGGTCGAGGGCCGCACCTCGTACCACCCGGAGGAGGCTGAACCGGCCCTCGACGGCGACGAGTTGCTCGCGCACTACCGGGAGGGTCACACGGCCCTGGTCGCCGCCCTGCGCGCGGCGCCGGAGACCCTGGAGTGCTGGACCTTCCTCCCGGCGCCCTCGCCGCTCGCCTTCTGGGCGCGGCGGCAGGCGCACGAGACGACCGTGCACCGCGCGGACGCCGAGTCGGCGCTGCCCGCCGGACCCGGGGCGGTCGACCCGGCCTCGGCCGCCGACGGGATCGACGAGCTGCTGTGCGCTCTCCACGGCCGCGAGAAGAGCCGGGTGCGCACGCCGGAGCCGCGGGTCCTGCGGGTGCGGACCACGGACACCGGCGATCTCTGGAACGTACGCCTCTCGGCCACGGAACCACCCCGGGCGGAGCGGGGGCCCCTCGCCTCGGCGAGGAAGTGGGGGCCGGCGGACGCGGAGTTCACCGGGCCCGCCGACCGTCTGTACCTGACGCTGTGGAACCGGCTGCCCGTCGACGCCGTGACCGTGACCGGGGACGAGGCGCTCGCCCGGCTGTGGCGGGAGAACTCGGCCGTCGTCTGACCCCTGCCCCCCCTGACTTCCGCCCCCTGACCGGCCCGACGGTCCGTGGGTGGCTCAGTCCGCCGGCTGCTCCAGATGCGACCGGCGGCCGTTGGTGCCCGCGGCGAACGGGCGCATCGTGAGCTTGTCCGCGGATGTCAGGAGCTGCGGTCCAGCATCCGGGTCAGGACCTGGCGCTGGAGGGGCAGCACCTCGGCATGGCGGGCGAGCCCCTTCTCCGTGAGCTTCACCTGGACACCGCGCCGGTCCTCGACACACATCCCCCGCAGGACCAGGCCGTCCTTCTCCAGCCGCGCGACCGTCCGGGACAGCGCGCTCTGGCTGAGGTGGACCCGTCCGGCGAGCTCCTGGACGCGCCAGGAGCCGGGGCCGTCCTCGGTCGCGCCTTCGGCGAGGACGTCGAGGACCTCGAAGTCGCTGGCGCCGAGCCCGTACGGATGGAGGGCCCGGTCGAGCTCGCAGGTCGTACGGGCGTGCAGGGCGAGGACGTCACGCCACTCGTCCACGAGCGCGCGTTCGGACTGGTTCGCTGCCATCCCCGCACGTTAGCAGAGACGACTCGTTTTGTTGCATGGGAATTAAATGCGCTTGCATTCAATGCACGTGCATGTACCGTGCTGCCCATGACCTCACCGCTCACCGCCGCACCCACGGCCGCCACGCAGGGACGCTGGAGTCCGCGGCTCTGGGGCACCCTGCTCGTGCTCTGCGCCGCGATGTTCCTCGACGCCCTCGACGTCTCGATGGTCGGCGTCGCCCTGCCCTCGATCGCCACCGACCTCGGCCTGTCCACCGCCACGCTCCAGTGGATCGTCAGCGGCTACATCCTCGGTTACGGCGGCCTGCTGCTCCTCGGCGGCCGCGCGGCCGACCTCCTCGGCCGCCGGCGCGTCTTCCTCATCGCCCTCGCCGTCTTCGCGCTCGCCTCGCTCCTCGGCGGACTCGTCGACTCCGGCCCGCTCCTGATCGCCAGCCGTTTCATCAAGGGCCTCAGCGCGGCCTTCACCGCCCCCGCGGGCCTGTCGATCATCACCACGACCTTCAAGGAGGGCCCCGAGCGCAACCGGGCCCTGTCGATCTACACCACCTGCGCCGCCACCGGCTTCTCGATGGGCCTGGTCCTGTCCGGGCTGCTCACCGAGCTCAGCTGGCGCTGGACCATGCTCCTGCCCGCCCCCGTCGCCCTGATCGCCCTCGTCTTCGCGCTCCGCCTCATCCCGCACAGCGCCCGCGAGGACTCCTCCGGCGGCTACGACCTGCCGGGCGCCGTCACCGGCACGGCCGCGATGCTGCTGCTCGTCTTCACCGTCGTCCAGGCACCCGAGGTCGGCTGGGCCTCCGCCCGGACGCTGCTGTCCTTCCTCGTCGCCGCCGCGCTCCTCGTCGCCTTCGTCCTGGTGGAACGGCGGAGCGCCGCCCCGCTCGTCCGGCTCGGGGTCCTGCGCTCGGGCCCCCAGGTCCGCGCCCAGCTCGGCGCGGCGGCGTTCTTCGGCTCGTACGTGGCCTTCCAGTTCATCGTGACCCAGTACATGCAGTCGCTGCTCGGCTGGTCCGCGCTCCAGACGGCGCTGGCCTTCCTCCCGGCCGGCGTGCTCGTGGCACTGTCCTCGACGAAGATCGGCGGGATCGTGGACCGCTTCGGCACCCCCCGCGTGATCGCCGTCGGCTTCACGCTCCTCGTCGTCGCGTACGCGCTGTTCCTGCGGATCTCGCTGACCCCGCAGTACGCGGCGGTGATCCTGCCCTCGATGCTGCTCCTCGGCGCCGCCTGCGCCCTGGTCTTCCCCTCGCTCAACATCCAGGCCACCAACGGCGTGGACGACCGCGAGCAGGGCATGGTCTCGGGGCTGCTCAACACCTCGATCCAGGTCGGCGGCGCGCTCTTCCTCGCCGTCGTCACCGCCGTCATCACCGCGGACGAGCACGCGTCGGCCTCCAGGCAGGCCACCCTGGACAGCTTCCGTCCGGGCCTCGCCGTGGTCACGGTGATCGCCCTGGCCGGACTCCTGGTCACCCTGCCGGGACTCCGGAGGAAGCGGGCGGGCGCCACGGCGTCGGTGGTCGTGGCACGCTCGGCGCCCGTTGAGGGCGCCGACGGCACCGCCGGCACTCACGGCGCGGAATCGGCGGGCTCCACGAAGTCCGCCGGCTCGGCCGACGCCACGGCGAAGGTGGTCGTACGCGACTGAGCCGGCCGACGGGCGCGGCCGGGCCGCCGCCGGGCCGAATCCCCGGGGTCAGCCCAGCCAGCCCGGCCGCACCAGGCCCGACTCGTAGGCGAAGACGACGAGTTGGGCCCGGTCGCGGGCGCCCAGCTTCACCATCGCGCGGCTCACGTGGGTCTTCGCCGTGAGCGGGCTGACGACCAGCCGGCGGGCGATCTCCTCGTTCGAGAGGCCGATCCCCACGAGGGCCATCACCTCCCGCTCCCGTTCGGTCAGCGCGCCGAGCCCGGCCGCGGCCGACGGGGGCTTGGAGCGGGCGGCGAACTCCTCGATCAGCCGCCGCGTCACTCCCGGGGAGAGCAGGGCGTCCCCGTGCACGACGGCCCGGACCGCCCTCAGCAGCTCCTCCGGTTCCGTGTCCTTCACGAGGAAGCCGGAGGCGCCGGCACGGATCGCCTCGAAGACGTACTCGTCGAGCTCGAAGGTGGTCAGCATCACCACCCGGACCGCGGCGAGGTCCGGGTCGTCCGTGATGCGCCGGGTGGCGTCGAGCCCGTCGAGCCCCGGCATCCGGATGTCCATCAGGACGACGTCGGGGCGCAGCGACCGCACCCGCTCGACGGCCTCGGCGCCGTCCGCGGCCTCCCCCGCCACCTCGATGTCCGGCTGGGAGTCGAGCAGCGCCCGGAACCCCGCGCGGACCAGCGACTGGTCGTCGGCGAGCAGGACACGGATCACGAGGTCTCCTCGGTGCGCAGGACACGGATCACGAGGCCTCCTCGGCGCTCAGGGGCAGGACGGCATGGACGCGGAAGCCGCCGTCGGGCCGGACGCCCGCCTCGATCGTGCCACCGAGGGCGGCGGCCCGCTCCCGCATTCCGGCGAGGCCGTTGCCGCTGCCGCCCGCCTCGGTGCCGGTGGCCGGGCCGTCGTCGTCGACGCGCAGGTCGAGGCGGGCGGGTCCGTGCGCGATCTCCACCCGGGCGGTGCGGGAACCGGAGTGCCGGACCACGTTGGTGAGCGCCTCCTGCACGATCCGGAAGGCCGCGAGATCGGCGCCGGGCGGCAGGGCGGCGGCGGGCGGGCCGCTCGAGGTGACGGTGACGGTCAGGCCCGCGGCGGCGGCCTGCTCGACGAGTTCGGGGAGGCGGCCGAGGCCGGGGGCCGGGGTGCGCGGGGCGTCGCCGGGGGCGCGGAGCGTGGCGAGGACCTGCCGCACCTCGCCGAGTGCCTCCTTGCTGGCGGCCTTGATGGTGGTCAGCGCGGTGCGGGCCTGCTCGGGGTCGGCGTCGAGGAGGGCCAGGCCCACCCCCGCCTGCACGTTGATCACGGAGATCGAGTGGGCGAGGACGTCGTGGAGTTCGCGGGCGATGCGGAGCCGCTCCTCGTCGGCGCGGCGCCGCTCGGCGGCGGCCCGCTCGGCCCGCTGCTGCGCCCACTGCTCGCGCCGTACCCGTACGAGCTCGGAGGCGGCGAGCACGGCGACGGCGAAGGCACCGGCGGGCAGTTCCTGCCCCCAGGGCGCGGGGCCGTCTCCGGCCGGGGGCAGCCACCGGTAGAGCCAGTGCGAGAGCAGGAGGTGCACTGCCCACAGCAGGCCGAGGGCCCACGAGGCGGCGGTGCGGTGCCCGTGGACGACGGCTGCGAAGCAGGCGACGGCGACCAGGACGAAGACCGGGCCGTACGGGTATCCGGCGCCCAGGTAGACGAGGGTGACGGCCGCCACCCCGAACACCACGGAAACGGGCCGGCGGTGACGGAACAGCAGCGGCGCGGCCCCCAGGAGCAACAGGGCCCGTCCGAGGGCGTCGAGCGACTCCCGGTCGGGCTGGTTCCGCGCGGCGAAGCCGGTGCCCGCCATGACGAGTACGGCGATCACCAGGGTGGACCGCCAGGGCAGCCCGCCCCCCGTCTCCCGTTCGCCGACCCACCGCCCCCAGGGCCCCCGCGGCGCCCGGTCCGGGGCTCCGACACCGCGCCCGGCGGTCCGTTCCTCGTCCATGCCGCCACGCTATCCGCGCCCGCCCCGCGCGGACGTCAGCCCGACGGGGTGGTCGGCCCTACTCCCGCAGGAGTACGGAGACAGGTCCTGACGACCGCGTGGCGGGAGGGCGGCGTGCTCAGTCGCGCGGGAGGAGCCCGACGTCCCGGCCCAGCCTGCGGGCAGCCGTCGCGAAGAAGGCGTCGCGGTCCTCGACGAGCCGGTGGAACTGGCCGAAGACCTCGAAGGAGATCAGGCCGAAGAGCTGCGACCAGGCCGCGACCAGGGCGACGACGAGCGCCGGGGGGAGCTCCGGGGCCATGTCCGCGGTGATGCGGACGGCCTCGGGGTGGAGCACGTCCGGGAGCGGGGGGAGGGCGATGCGCCCGGCCTCGTGGGCCTCGCGGGTGATGCCGACGAGGACGAGGCCGACGCGGGCGGCGGGGGCGTTGGTGTCCTGGGGTGCGGTGTAGCCCGGGACGGGCGAACCATAGATGAGGGCGTACTCGTGCGGGTGCGCCACGGCCCAGACGCGCACGGCCCGGCAGACGGCGGTCCAGCGGTCCAGCGGGCACTGCCCGTCCGTCTCGCGGGCGGCGCTCTCGGCGGCGGCACCGACGGCGTCGTAGGCGTCGACGATGAGGGCGGTCAGCAGGTCGTCGCGGCTGGGGAAGTACCGGTAGAGCGCGGAGGACACCATGCCCAGCTCACGGGCGACGGCGCGCAGGGACAGTTTGGCGGCGCCTTCGGCGGCGAGCTGGGTGCGGGCCTCGGCCTTGATGGCGGCGGTGATCTCGACACGTGCTCGGGCGCGGGCTCCTCTAACGGTTGTCATGCGGAGCAGTGTGCCATTCCCAGAGCACCGACCTGAAACGAGAGCACTGCTCTTGCACGAGAGCGCCGACCCGTGCAGACTGAAGGCAAGCGAGAGCAGTGCTCACGCTTTGGTCCGACCGTTCCCCAGGAGGAACCCCATGTCCACTCAGACCGCCGCCCACGTCATGAAGCCCGGCTGGTTCACGGTCAACGTCATCAACCGCGCCGTCGCGTGGATGACCCGTCGCGGCATCAGCGTCTGGGGTTCCCGTGTCCTCGCGGTCCGCGGCCGCAAGAGCGGCGAGTGGCGCACCACTCCCGTCAACGTCCTGACGCTGGACGGCGCCCAGTACCTGGTGGCCCCGCGCGGCCACGTCCAGTGGACCCGCAACATGCGCGCCGCCGGCGGCGGACAGCTGCTCCTCGGCAAGCACGCGGAGGGCTTCACCGCCGTGGAGCTGGCCGACGACGACAAGCCGGCGCTGCTCCGCGCCTACCTCAAGCGCTGGAAGGCCGAGGTCGGCATCTTCTTCGACGGAGTCGGCCCCGACTCGTCCGACGAGGATCTCCGCGCCGTCGCACCGAAGCACCCCGTCTTCCGCATCACGACGACGGGCCCCGTCGCCCCCGCCGTGTGAACCGGCGGGAGGGACAGAGCCCGTACGCGTCGGCGGCGCCCGAGGCGCCGCCGACCCTGCTGACGGTGAAGCGTCAGATCTGCTCCGCGGCCTCCGAGGCCGACGACGGCGACGGAGACGTCACCTGGTCGCCCTTCTCCACCTCGGCCGCCGCCTCCACCCGCGTCTCCACCTGCTCGTCCGCCTCGTCGGACGCCGCCCGCCCCCGGGCGCTCACGCCCCGGCCGGCCGGGCCGACGCCGGAGGAGGTGTCCATCCGCTTGTCCAGGATCTCCAGCGCCCGCCGGGCCAGGCCGTTCGACCGGACCATGCCGCCGAGCGTGGCGGAACCGCGGGTGATGTCCGCGAAGGCGTTCCACGCGGGGCGGAAGCCCGTGATCGTGGCGTGCAGCAGCCCCGGGCGCCGCTCGAAGAGCGCGAGCATCCGTCGCCCGACCGCCATCTCCACGCCGAGGCCGGCCTTGATCGCGAACGCGTAGTTCAGGGCCTGACGGCGGGCGTCGACCGCGTCGTTCGCCTCGGCGACCCGGACCGCCCACTCCCCCGCGAGCCGCCCCGAGCGGAGCGCGTACGAGATGCCCTCGCGCGTCCACGGCTCCAGGAGCCCGGCCGCGTCGCCACAGACCAGGACCCGGCCGCGGGAGAGCGGCGAGTCGTCGGTGCGGCAGCGCGTCAGGTGCCCGGAGGAGATCGTGGGCTCGAAGCCCGCGAGGCCGAGCCGGGCGACGAAGTCCTCCATGTACCGCTTGGTGGCAGCGCCCTCGCCGCGCGCCGAGATGACGCCGACGGTCAGGGTGTCGCCCTTGGGGAAGACCCATCCGTAACTGCCCGGCATCGGCCCCCAGTCGATGAGGACGCGCCCCTTCCAGTCCTCGGCCACGGACGGCGGCACCGGGATCTCCGCCTCCAGGCCCAGGTCGACCTGACCGAGCTTCACCCCGACATGCGCTCCTATGCGGCTGGCGCTGCCGTCGGCACCGACGACCGCGCGCGCGAGGACGGTCTCGCCGTCGGCCAGGACGACGGCGACGGTCCGCCGGTCCGGCACGGACGGGCCGTGCTGCTCGACCCGGCTGACCGTGGCGCCGGTGCGCAGCTCGGCGCCCGCCTTCTGCGCGTGCTCGACGAGCTGCGCGTCGAACTCCGGCCGGTTGATGAGCCCGAAGAGCATCCGGCGCGAGCGGCGGGTGCGGGCGAAGCGGCCGTCGAGGGAGAACGTGACGGCGTTCACCCGGTCCTGGAGGGGCAGTTCGAAGCCCGGCGGGAGGGAGTCCCGGGAGGGGCCGATGATGCCGCCGCCGCAGGTCTTGTACCGGGGCAGCTCCGACTTCTCCAGGAGCAGGACCCGACGTCCGGCGACCGCCGCCGCGTAGGCCGCGGACGCGCCGGCCGGGCCGGCGCCGACCACGACCACGTCCCACACCTCGGCCTGCTCCTCCGCGCCGCCGTCGGCGTCGACGGCGGGGACGTCGGTGGGACTGTCGGCGTCGGCGGCGACGGAGTCGGCGGCAGCTTCGGCGGCGTCGTCAAACTCGGCGGCGTCGTCAGCGTTGGCGGCGTTCTCGGGACCGGCGTTCTCTGCGTGCTCGCTGCTCACGATGTGCTTCTGCTCCTGATCCGACCGGTGGTCTGCTCTCGACGCATCCTACGGCTCGGTAGCCGAAGCCCCGCGCCGTAGGATCTGCGGTGCGTTCGCCGTACCACGACATACGACGGACGCCCTTGTACGTCGTAACGTCGCACCCACCAGGAGCGTGCCCATGACCGCGAATCCGATCGCCGAGACCGTCAGGTCGCTGATGCCCCGGGCCAAGGACGAGCTCGCGGAGCTCGTGGCCTTCGAGTCGGTGGCGGACGAGGCCGTGGCGCCCCGCAGCGAGTGCGAGGCGGCGGCGAACTGGGTCGCGGACGCGCTGCGCGCCGAGGACTTCGAGGACGTGGCCCTGCTCGACACGCCCGACGGCTCGCAGGCCGTGTACGGCATCCTGCCCGGCCCGGCCGGAGCGCCGACCGTCCTCCTCTACGCGCACTACGACGTGCAGCCGAAGCTGGACGAGTCCGCGTGGCTGACCCCGCCGTTCGAGCTGACCGAGCGGAACGGCCGCTGGTACGGGCGCGGCGCGGCCGACTGCAAGGGCGGCTTCATCCTGCACCTGCTCGCCCTGCGCGCCCTCAAGGCGAACGGCGGCGTGCCGGTGACGGTCAAGGTGATCGTGGAGGGCTCGGAGGAGCAGGGCACCGGCGGTCTGGAGCGGTACGCGGAGCAGCACCCCGAGGTGCTCACGGCCGACACGATCGTCATCGGCGACGCGGGCAACTTCCGCGTGGGCCTGCCGACGGTGACCGCGACGCTGCGCGGCATGACGATGATCCGGGTGCAGATCGACACCCTGGAGGGCAACCTGCACTCCGGCCAGTTCGGCGGCGCCGCGCCGGACGCGCTGGCCGCGCTGATCCGCGTCCTCGACTCGCTGCGCGGCCCCGACGGCTCGACCGTCATCGACGGGCTGCCCGGCGACACCTCGTGGGAGGGCCTGCAGTACCCGGAGGAGGACTTCCGCCAGGACGCCAAGGTCCTCTCGGGCGTGGACCTGCCGGGCGCCGGCACCGTCGCCGACCGCATCTGGGCGCGCCCGGCCGTGACCGTCGTCGGCATCGACTGCCACCCGGTCGCCGGGGCCACCCCGTCGATCCCCGCCTCGGCCCGCGCCCAGATCAGCCTGCGGGTGCCGCCCGGCCAGGACGCGGCCGAGGCGACGAAGCTGCTGTTCGCGCACATCGAGAACCACACGCCGTGGAACGCGCGGGTGTCCCTGGAGCAGGTCGGCCAGGGCCAGGCCTTCCAGGCGGACACGTCGAGCCCGGCGTACGCGTCGATGGCCGACGCGATGCGGATCGCGTACCCCGGTCAGGAGATGCAGACGGCGGGCATGGGCGGCTCGATCCCGCTGTGCAACACACTGGCCTCGCTCTACCCGGAGGCGGAGATCCTGCTGATCGGCCTGAGCGAGCCGGAGGCGCAGATCCACGCGCCCAACGAGTCGGTCTCGCCCGAGGAGCTGGAGCGGCTCTCGGTCGCCGAGGCGCTCTTCCTCGTCAACTACGCCCGCTCGAAGCAGGTCTGACGGTCGGGATCCAACGCTCGGCAAAGCTCGCCGAGAGCGGACAAACCTGCGGCGGACCTGCACGGATACGGAGGTTCGCCGCATGGACCTCATACCGATCACCCCCCGGCTGCACCTCCTCGACCACTCCATCGGCCAGGCCTATCTCTGGCGGGACGACGAGGAGTTGACCCTGATCGACGCCGGCTGGGCGGGTTCGGCGGACGCGACGACGGCGGCGGTCCGGGCGGCGGGCCTCGATCCGGACCGGCTCCGGCGGATCGTCCTGACCCACTGCCACCGGGACCACGTGGGCGGGGCCCAGGAGTTGGCGGACCGCCACGGCGCCGAGATCCTCGCCCACCGACTGGACGCCCCGGTGGTCCGGGGCGAGGCGCCGGTCCCCGAGCCCGACCTGCTGGACTGGGAACTCCGCCTGTACGAGCACGGGCTGACCGTGCCGGTGGCGCCGCCGACCCGGGTGGACCGGGAGGTGGAGGACGGCGAGCAGCTCGGCTTCGGCGACGGCGCGGTGGCGGTGCACACCCCGGGGCACACGCCCGGCTCGCTCGCGGTCCATCTCCCGCGCCACGGCGTGCTGTTCACGGGTGACACGGTGGCGTCGGTGCAGGGGGTGACGTTCGGCGTCTTCCACGTGGACCGCGCCCTCGCCATGGAGTCGATGCGCCGTCTCGCGAAGCTGTCCCCCTCGGTGCTGTGCTGCGGCCACGGGGCCCCGGTGACCGAGGACACGGCGGACCTGCTCGCCGCCGCGGCCGGCTGACGGCAGGATGTCGATCATGAAATCTCCCGTCCCTTCCGTCACCGACCAGGCGCCCGCCGACCCGGCCGCCTCCGACGACGCCCTCGCCAACCAGCCCATCGGCTACTGGAGCGGGCTCGCCCACACGGCCGTGACCCGGCACCTGCGGGACGCGATGGCCCGGATCGACGTGACGCAGCCGCAGTACTGGGTGCTCAACCGCGTGAACGGCGGACCCGCCGCGCCGGGCCGCGAGGAGGTCGTCAGCCGGCTGACGCCCCTCGCGGACGGTCCGCACGAGATCGCGCGCGTCGTCGACCAGCTCCTGCACCGCGGCTGGCTCCGGACCGACGACTCCCGGGCACTGCACCTCACCGAAGCGGGCGAGGCCGCCCGCGTACGACTCCGCTCCCTCGTCACCGACCTGCGCACCGAGGTCCACGAGGGCATCAGCGACGAGGAGTACGTGGCCGCCCTGAAGGTCCTGCGCCGGATGGTCGCCAACGTCGAGGGCGTCACGCCCTAGGTCCTGTCGTCCGGAAGGCCCCGCCGGACGCCGGGCCGGGCGGGACCTGCCGGACACCTCGGGGGGCAGAACGCCTAGGGCGTGTTGCGAAAGTCCCGCCTACCCGACGGCGCCTGGCACGCACGCTCGCCGCGTTGTCGGGATCACCCCGATACATCCAGTATCGGGGCGACCCTCCGCCGTGCGATCGCACGCACCAGACCCCGTCGGGCCCGCCCTTCGGGCGGCCGGCGCTACTTTCGCAACACGCCCTAGCCGGCGTCCGTCCCCACCGGGACCCCCGCCTCCAGGTTGAGCACCGTGCCGCGCTCGCGGGCGCGCAGTGCCCAGCGGAGGCGGTCGTAGCGAACGGGCGGCAGGAGGCCGGCGGCCTCCTCCTCGGTGACGAAGCGCCACTCCCGGAGCTCGGCGCCGGGGAGGCGGAGGCGCGCCCGGTCGTCGGCGCTGAGCGTGCCTCCGTCGAAGAGCAGGCGGAGGCCGCCGTACCCCGGGGGCTTGGGCCGCTCCCAGTCAACGAGCAACAGCCGTGGTACGGAGTCGAGTTCGAGCCCGATCTCCTCCGCGACCTCGCGCACCCCGGCGCGGGCCGGCGGTTCGCCCGGTTCGACGACGCCGCCGGGGAACTCCCAACCGGGCTTGTACGTGGGGTCGACGAGCAGGAAGCGGTCGTCCTCGTCGAAGAGCAGGACGCCCGCCGCCAGGGTCTCGCCGGTCGGTTCGGGCGTCTGGACGATCCCGCAGGGCGCGGCCCGGTCGGCCAGGACCGCGTCGGCGACGGTCCGGGCGGTCTCGGCCACGGTGAGCGCCGAGGTGTCCACGGTGTACGCGTCCCCGGCCAGCCAGCCGAGTGCGGCGCGGTACGGCGGGAGGTGACCGTGGCACCACTGCCGTACCCGCGCGTCCGCCTCGGGCTCGCCATGCTCGGTGCGGCCGTCGATTCGTTGCCGCAGGATCGTTTCCTCCGGAGCGAGCAGGACATGCCGCACCTCGATCCGGCGGGCGGCCAGCGCGCCGAAGATCTCGTCCCGGTACTCCTGCCGGAGCAGGGTCATCGGGACGATCAGCACCCCGCCGACCTCGGCGAGCAGGGCGGCGGCGGTGTCGACGACCATGCGGCGCCAGATCGCCAGATCCTGGTAGTCCTCGACCCCGGCGAGCCGCTTGGCCGGCAGCAGCCAGGTCATGGCCCCGCCGATGAGCTCGGGGTCGTACAGCGTGCTGTGCGGGATCAGATCGACCAGTTCGCGCGCGGTACTCGACTTCCCCGCACCGAACGCACCGTTGATCCAGACGATCACGATTCCCCCTCTTGGGTAGCCCCCAGTGGACTGCCCGCAACACCCTGCCACGAAAACCACGAACAGATGTCCGGCACGTGTCCGGGATGTGCGAGCCGCCCGAGCCCGGGGTCTGGGCGGTGCCCGGGGCCGGGGCGGTGCGTGGGCCGGGGCGGTGCGTGGGCCGAGGCGGTGCCCGTGGGCCGAGGCAGTGCCCGGGGCCGGGGCGGTCAGGAGTCGGGGGTGGACGGCGCCCAGGAGGCCATGGCCGCCGCCGCGGCGCCCAGGAGGCCCGCGTCGGTGCCCGTGGCGGCCGGGACGACTGTGAGGTCCCGTACGAAGGAGAGCGTCGCGTAGCTGCGCAGAGCGCGCCTCAGCGGGCCGAAGAGGACCTCGCCCGCGCCCGCCACCCCGCCGCCGACGACCGCGATGTCCACCTCCACGAGCGTCGCCGTCGCGGCGATGCCCGCCGCGAGCGCCTGCGCCGCCCGCTCGAAGGAGGCCACGGCGACCGGGTCGCCCGCGTGGGCCGCGGCGGCCACCGCCGCCGCGGAGGTGTCGCCGTCGGGCCCCGGCCGCCAGCCGTTCTCCAGGGCGCGGCGCGCGATGTGCGGGCCGCCGGCGAGCCGTTCGACGCAACCGCGCCCGCCGCAGACGCAGGGGGCGCCGTCCAGGTCCACGGAGATGTGGCCGAGGTGACCGGCGTTGCCGGTGGGTCCGGGGTGGAGCCGACCGTCGAGGACGAGACCGCCGCCGACGCCGGTGGAGACGACGAGGCAGAGGGCGTTGTCGTGACCGCGCGCGGCACCGAGCCAGTGTTCGGCCGCGGTCATGGCCACCCCGTCGCCCATCAGCGTGACCGGGCGTCCGCCCGTGGCCCGGTGGACCCGCTCGACGAGCGGGAAGTCGCGCCAGCCGGGCACGTTCACCGGACTGACGGTCCCCCGCGAGGCGTCGACCGGGCCCGCGCTGCCGATGCCGACGGCTCCGGCCGCCTCCCACAGCGGCGAGGCCGCGAGCTCCCGGAGGACGGCCTCCACCGCCTTCATCACCGTCTCGCCGTCCTCCCGCGCGGGGGTGGGCCGCCGGGCCCGCGTCAGGATCCGCCCCTCGCCGTCCACCAGCGCTCCGGCGATCTTGGTGCCGCCGATGTCGAGCGCGACGACGGGACCCTGCTCGGGTCGGGGGGCGGGGTCGGTGAGCCTGGGCACGGATCCTCCAGTCGGCGGCCGGGAACGGCCTGGGACGTTCCGTACAGTCTGCCCAGTCCTCCGGCGTCTGACAACGTTGTCCAACCTCTATGCTCGACCTGAAACCGAAATCGAGACCCGGATCGGTCCCTGCTCCGTGACGCAGACCGGAACCGGGCCCCGCACCGAGATCCGGAATCCGAACCGGAACCAGAACCGACACGACGGAGGAACCCCGCACCGTGGCCGACATCGCCCGCCGCACCGATCACCGCTACGGCAACCGGCCCACGATGAAGGACGTGGCCGCCCGCGCGGGTGTCGGCCTGAAGACGGTCTCCCGGGTCGTCAACGGCGAGCCGGGCGTCACCGCGGAGACGGAGCGCCGCGTCCACGAGGCCATCGAGGCCCTCGGCTTCCGGCGGAACGACAGTGCGCGGGTCCTGCGCAAGGGCAGGACGGCCACCGTCGGCCTGGTGCTCGAAGATCTCGCCGACCCCTTCTACGGGCCGCTCAGCCGCGCCGTCGAGGAGGTCGCCCGGGCGCACGGCGCGCTCCTCATCAACGGTTCCAGCGCCGAGGAACCGGAGCGGGAGCAGGAGTTGGCGCTCGCGCTGTGCGCGCGCCGGGTCGACGGCCTCATCGTCATCCCCGCCGGTGACGACCACCGCTATCTGGAGCCGGAGATCAGGGCGGGCGTCGCCACGGTCTTCGTCGACCGGCCGGCGGGGCGGATCGAGGCCGACGCCGTGCTCTCGGACAGCTTC
This sequence comes from Streptomyces sp. NPDC015130, assembly GCF_043080005.1. Taxonomy (NCBI): domain Bacteria; kingdom Bacillati; phylum Actinomycetota; class Actinomycetes; order Kitasatosporales; family Streptomycetaceae; genus Streptomyces; species Streptomyces sp. NPDC015130. The sequence goes on from NZ_JBIBVC010000010.1 coordinate 15,933, forward strand.
GGCGGGGCGCGCGAGGGCGTGGCGCACCTGATCGCCCACGGGCACCGCCGGATCGGCTTCGTCGGCGACCGTCCGCGCATCCACACGGGCGCCGAGCGGCTGCGCGGCTACCGCGCGGCGATGGCGGACGCGGGGCTTCCGGTCCGGGAGGAGTGGGTCTCGCTCGGGTCGACGAACCCGGAGCGGGTGGGTGCGGCCGTACGGGAGCTGCTGACCGCGCCGGAGCCGGTGACGGCGCTGTTCGCGGGGAACAACCGGGTCACCGTCACGGCGGTGCGGAGCCTCGCCGCCCACCCGTCACCGGTCGCCCTCGTCGGCTTCGACGACATCGAGCTGGCCGATCTGTTGGGCATCACGGTCATCGCCCAGGACGCCGCCGCGCTCGGCCGGACGGCGGCGGAGCGGCTCTTCCGGCGCCTCGACGGGGCCGGCGGGGCGCCGGAGCGGGTGGTGCTCGGCACGCGGCTCCTGGCCCGCGGTTCGGGCGAGATCCCGGCGCCGACCGGCTGAGGCGACCGGAGCCGGCCCGGCAGGACGCGGGAGGACGACCCGCCCCGCCCCCGTCCCGCGCCTGGGCGCGGAGCACGGGGTGCGGGGCGGTCCTCCGAAAGCCCTGGGCTTACTCGGCCGAAGCGGTGAGGTCGCCGCGGCGCGGGGCCGCGAAGCGGTCGAGGGCGGCGCGGGTCATGCCGGTGAGGGCGTCGACCTCGGCCGTGTCGAGGGCGCCGCAGTCGATGCCACGCAGCAGGTACGAGGAGAGCGCCTTGGCGGTGGCGGGCTCGTCCATGACGTCGCCGCCCGCGTGGTTGGCGTAGGCCGAGAGCCGCTTGGCGGCGGCCTCGAAGCCCTCGCGGTAGAAGGCGAAGACCGCGGCGTAGCGGGTGGGGATGTGCCCCGGGTGCATGTCCCAGCCCTGGTAGTAGGCGCGGGCGAGGGCGCGGCGGGTCAGGCCGTAGTGCAGGCGCCAGGCCTCGTGGACGTGCTCCTTCGAGCCGACCGGAAGGACGTTGGTGGAGCCGTCCGAGACGCGTACGCCGGTGCCGGCGGCGGCGACCTGCATGATCGCCTTGGCGTGGTCGGCGGCGGGGTGGTCGCTGGCCTGGTAGGCGGCGGAGACCCCGAGGCAGGCGCTGTAGTCGAAGGTGCCGTAGTGCAGGCCGGTGGCGCGGCCGTCGGCGGCGCCGATCATGCGGGCGACGGCGGCGGTGCCGTCGGTGGCCAGGATGGCCTGGCTGGTCTCGATCTGGATCTCGAAGCCGAGGCGGCCGGCGTCCAGGCCGTGGGCCTTCTCGAAGGCCTCCAGGAGGCGTACGAAGGCGGAGACCTGCTCGGGGTAGGTCACCTTGGGGAGGGTGAGGACGAGGCCGTCGGGGAGGCCGCCGTTCTCCAGGAGGCCGGTGAGGAAGACGTCGGTGGTGCGGATGCCCCGGTCGCGTACCGCGGACTCCATGCACTTCATCCGGATGCCCATGTACGGGGCGGCCGTGCCTCCCCCAGAGCCTCCGGCCTGGGAGGTGCCCCCAGCGTACGCCTCCGAGATCAGCCGGGCGGCGCGGGCGGCGTCCCGGTCCTCGTCCTGGCCGCCGTAGCCGTCCTCGAAGTCGACCCGGAGGTCCTCGATCGGCTCGCGCTCCAGCTTGGCGCGCACGCGGCCGTAGACGTCCTCGGCGAGGTCGTCGGTGAGGCCGAGGACGGCCGCGAAGGAGTCGGCGTCCGGGGCGTGCTCGTCGAGGGCCGCGAGGGCCTGGTCGCCCCAGGAGCGGACGGTGTCGGCGTCGAAGACGTTACCGGGGACGTAGACCGTGTGGACGGGCTGGCGGGTGCCGGGGTCTCCCGGGTAGCGACGGTCGAGCTCCGCGTCCACCGCCGCCAGGGAGGCGCTGATGCCCTCGCTGACCGCGCCCGCGAGGCTCGTCGACACCTTCTCCTGCTGACCCATTCCACACCCTCCTGTTTTCCGCTGCACGGAATCAACAATCCGTATAGCGAAGTTAATAGTCGGCCTGGACTCACGTCAATGGCTGTCCGAAACGGCCGGGGGCCGCGCGGCGACGAATCGCCACGCGGCCCCCGGACCGAACAGAACCGCAGGTCAGCCCTTACGGGCCTGAACCTCGGCGGTCAGCTGCGGGACGACGTCGAAGAGGTCGCCCACCACGCCGTAGTCGACGAGGTCGAAGATCGGAGCCTCGGCGTCCTTGTTGATGGCGACGATGGTCTTCGAGGTCTGCATGCCCGCGCGGTGCTGGATCGCGCCGGAGATGCCGGACGCGATGTACAGCTGCGGCGAGACCGACTTGCCGGTCTGGCCGACCTGGTTGGAGTGCGGGTACCAGCCGGCGTCGACGGCGGCGCGGGAGGCGCCGACGGCGGCACCGAGCGAGTCGGCGAGGGCCTCGATGATCCCGAAGTTCTCGGCACCGTTGACGCCACGGCCACCGGAGACCACGATCGCGGCCTCGGTCAGCTCCGGGCGGCCGGTCGACTCGCGCGGGGTGCGCGCGGTGACCTTGGTGCCGGTGGCCAGCGGGCCGAAGGAGACCGCGAGGGCCTCGACGGCGCCGGCGGCCGGGGCGGCCTCGACGGGGGCCGAGTTCGGCTTGACCGTGATGACCGGGGTGCCCTTGGAGACACGGGACTTGGTGGTGAACGAGGCGGCGAACGCGGCCTGCGTCGCGACCGGGCCCTCGTCGCCGGCCTCGATGTCCACGGCGTCGGTGATGACACCGGAGCCGATGCGGACGGCGAGGCGGGCGGCGATCTCCTTGCCCTCGGCGGAGGACGGGACCAGGACGGCGGCCGGGGAGACGGCGTCGTACGCGGCCTGGAGGGCGTCGACCTTCGGGACGACGAGGTAGTCGGCGAACTCGGGGGCGTCGGCCGTGAGGACCTTGACGGCACCGTGCTCGGCGAGGGCGGCGGCCGTGTCGGCGGCACCGTTGCCCAGCGCGACGGCGACCGGCTCGCCGAGGCGGCGGGCGAGCGTCAGCAGCTCCAGGGTGGGCTTACGGACGGCACCGTCGACGTGGTCGACGTAGACGAGAATCTCAGCCATGGGACTTCAGTCTCCTGCGAACGGAAAGGGAAGGACGGAACGGCTCGCGCGAGCCCTTAGATGCCGGGGCGGCCCGGGGGACGGTCCCCGGACCCGCGGCAGCTAGATGAACTTCTGGCCCGCGAGGAACTCGGCGAGCTGCTTGCCGCCCTCGCCCTCGTCCTTGACGATCGTGCCCGCGGTGCGCGCCGGACGCTCGGCGGCCGAGTCGACCTGCGTCCAGGAGCCCTCCAGGCCGACCTCCTCGGCCTCGATGTCGAGGTCGTCGAGGTCCAGGGACTCCACCGGCTTCTTCTTGGCGGCCATGATGCCCTTGAAGGAGGGGTAGCGCGCCTCGCCCGACTGGTCGGTGACGGACACGACGGCCGGAAGCGAGGCCTCCAGCTGTTCGGAGGCGGTGTCGCCGTCGCGGCGGCCGGTGACCTTGCCGTCCTCGATCTTGACCTCGGAGAGCAGCGTGACCTGCGGGACGCCCAGGCGCTCGGCGAGGATCGCCGGCAGGACGCCCATGGTGCCGTCGGTGGAGGCCATACCGGCGATGACGACGTCGTAGCCGGTCTTCTCGATCGCCTTGGCGAGCACGAGCGAGGTCGCCATGACGTCGCTGCCGTGGAGGTCGTCGTCCTCGACGTGGACGGCCTTGTCGGCGCCCATGGACAGCGCCTTGCGCAGCGCGTCCTTGGCGTCCTCGGGGCCCACCGTCAGCACGGTGACCTCTGCGTCGTCCGCCTCTTCGGCGATCTGCAGGGCCTGCTCGACCGCGTACTCGTCGAGCTCCGACAGCAGGCCGTCGACGTCGTCGCGGTCGACCGTCAGGTCGTCCGCGAACTTACGGTCTCCGGTCGCGTCGGGCACGTACTTCACACAGACAACGATCCTCAAGCTCACGCCGGCTCTCCTACTGCATCGTCATAACTGGGCTGCCTTGTTGCTCGCAGCATAGGCGCCTGAAGGGCGGGTTTCCGGTCGGGGCGCCGGACGCCCCGACCGAAATATTACTCGTCAGTACACCCAGTCCGTTACCAGTAAGCAAGCGCTCAGCCATGTGACCTTGACAACGCGCGGAGAGCGGGGTGCGCGGGAACTCTCAGTCGCGCAGCGCGTTGAAGCGCCCGTGGTGGTACAGCAGCGGCCGGCCCGCCCCGTCGGGGTCCCCGGCGACGACCTGCGCGATCACGATCCGGTGGTCGCCGGCGGGCACGCGGGCCACCACCCGGCAGACCAGCCAGGCGAGGACGCCGTCCAAAACGGGCACGCCCTCCGGCCCCGTGCTCCAGCGGGTCGCCCCGCCGAAGCGGTCGGCGCCGCTGCGCGCGAAGGTGGCGGCCAGCTCCTCCTGGTGCTCGCCGAGTATGTGGACGCCGATGTGCTCGGCCTCGGCCACCACGGGCCAGCTGGAGGAGGAGGTGCCCACCCCGAAGGAGATCAGCGGGGGCTCGGCGGCGACGGAGTTGAGCGAGGTGGCGGTGAAGCCGACCGGGCGCTCGCCCTGCGCGGTGATCACCGCCACACCGGCGGCGTGCCGCCGGAAGACGGAACGGAGCAGATCGGGAGAGGCCTGCCGGGGTGCGCCGATCGTGGGTGCGGTACCGAACTGGATGGCCGACGAAACCGTCATGGAGTTGTCCTTCTGCGAGGGCGTCATGAGGAGAGTCCTGGGGTGGTCAGACACCCTGACAGCGCGCGCTCGCGTTGCGACCCAGGTCCACATGGGCCCGGCCGTAGAGAAGGAGTTCTGGGGGCACTCCGCCAGGGTGACGATCGTTGGCGGGCGCAGTCAAGTGCGTACCGGGATGTGGGAGAAGTGTCACGGCGTCAGACCGCGCGCCCCAGCGCCGCGATGACGTCGGCCTTGCGGGGCTGACCCGCCGCCCGGCGGACGACCCGGCCCGTGCGGTCGAGGACGAGGACGGTGGGAGTCCGCGCGATGCCCAGCTCGCGTACGAGATCGAGCCGTTCCTCGGCGTCGATCTCCACGTGCCCGACGCCCGGCACCATGGCGGCCACCTCGGCCAGGGTGCGGCGGGTGGCCCGGCAGGGCTGGCAGAAGGCCGTCGAGAACTGCACGAGGGTGGCCCGCTCGCCGAGCTCGGCGCCGAGCCGCTCCGGCCGCAGGACCTCCGCTCCCGGGACCTCCGCCCCCAGGGCCTCCGACATCCTTCTCCCCTTTCCCGTACGTCTCTTCTCCCCCACCAGCAGCGTCGCACGGGACCGTTCGATTCCCGCCACGACCACCGGGGGTGACGAGAATCTCTCCGTACGAAGGCGTCTGGACTGGTCACGGCGCCCCACATGGGGCACGATCTGCCCAAAGCCGAAAACCTACGGCCGCGTAACTTCGCCGGGAGCAGCCGCTCCGGGCACACGAAGAAGAGGTTCCTCTCCGATGGCAGAACTCGTCTATCGACCGGTCGTCGGTGCCGCGCTCACGCTGTTCAAGGCGCTCGACCTGAAGATCGACACGCAGGGTTCCGAGCACATCCCCCGCACGGGCGGCGCGGTGCTCGTGAGCAACCACATCAGCTATCTGGACTTCATCTTCACGGGGCTCGCGGCCCTGCCGCAGAAGCGGCTCGTGCGCTTCATGGCGAAGGACTCCGTCTTCAAGCACAAGATCTCCGGGCCGCTCATGCGCGGCATGCGGCACATCCCCGTCGACCGCTCCGCGGGTGAGCACGCCTACAAGCACGCGCTGGAGTCGCTGCGGGCCGGCGAGATCATCGGCGTCTTCCCCGAGGCGACCATCTCCCAGTCCTTCACCCTCAAGGGCTTCAAGACGGGTGCGGCGCGCCTGGCGCAGGAGGCGGGCGTCCCGCTGATCCCGATGGCGCTCTGGGGCACCCAGCGCGTGTGGACGAAGGGCCGTCCCCGGAACTTCAAGCGGAGCCACATCCCGGTGACGATCCGCGTCGGCGAGCCCATCGAGGCCCCCGCAGACCAGTACGCGGGCGCCATCACGCGGCGGCTGCGCGAGCGCGTCCAGGAGCTGCTGGAGGCCGCGCAGCGCGCCTACCCGGTCCGCCCGAAGGACGCGAACGACACCTGGTGGGTGCCCGCGCACCTCGGCGGTACGGCTCCGACGCCGGCGCAGGTCAAGGAAGCGGGCTGAGCCGGCCCGTAGGCGGCACCGCGGCGCCGTAGACGACACCACGGCGCCGTAGGGCGGGACCCCGCCCCGCCCGGCCGGTCACAGCTCCGTGGGGAGCGTGCGCCAGAGGTGCGGCCGGTCCGGGGCCGCCCGCAGCGCGCCCAGGACGGCCGGGTGCGGTTCGGCGTACAGCGTCGGGTAGTCCACCTCGCCGAGCTCCGGTCGTACGGTCCAGGCGAGGCGCTCCTCCCCCAGCGAGAACCGGGCGTCGACGCCCGGCTTGTTGCCCCGCACGTCCTGCCGGGCCCAGTCCCGCTCGCCGGGCAGCAGGAGGGCGACGAGGCCGTGGATGACGGGATTCGTGCCGTCGTCCTCCGCGAGCCGCTGGTAGCAGAGGGCGGCCGGGACGGAGCGGGCCCGCAGGAGCGCGGCGTACGCGACGGACTTGGCGTAGCAGACGCCGGTGCGCTGCTCCAGGACGTCGGAGGCGCGCCAGGTGACTCGGGGGTCGCCCGAGTCCTGGGAGTGCGGGATCGTGTCACGGACGTACGCGAAGGCCGCCTCGGCGTATGAGTATGCGTCGGGATGCTCAGCCGAGAGCCGGGCCGCCACCTCCCTGACCAGCGGGTGGTCATGGTCGACGGCCTCGCCGACCGCGAGATAGGCCGAGATGTCGGGGTACTGCTGCACGAGTTCCATGCGGTGTGAGCCTAAGGAAACGGCCGGACGGAAGTCAATGACTTTCCGTCCGGCCGTATATTCATGCAGTGAGCGCTACTGTCGCGCCATCTCTTCCTTCAGCGCCTGGAGGAAGGCGTCCACGTCGTCCTCCGTGGTGTCGAAGGCGCACATCCAGCGCACGTCGCCGGCGGCCTCGTCCCAGAAGTAGAAGCGGAACCGTTCCTGCAGGCGCCTGGTCACCTCGTGCGGGAGCCGTGCGAAGACCGCGTTGGCCTGCACTGGGTAGAGGATCTCCACCCCGTCCACCGCGCGGACGCCCGCCGCGAGGCGCTGGGCCATCGCGTTGGCGTGCCGGGCGTTGCGCAGCCACAGGTCCTTGGCCAGGAGCGCCTCCAGCTGCACCGACACGAAGCGCATCTTCGACGCGAGCTGCATGGACAGCTTGCGCAGGTGCTTCATGTGGCTGACCGCGTCCGGGTTGAGGACGATCACGGCCTCGCCGAAGATCATGCCGTTCTTCGTCCCGCCGTACGAGATCACGTCCACGCCCACCGCGTTGGTGAACGCGCGCATCGGCACGTCCAGCGAGGCGGCGGCGTTGGCGATGCGGGCCCCGTCGAGGTGCACCTTCATGCCCTTGGCGTGGGCGTGCTCGACGATCGCGCGGATCTCCTCGACCGTGTAGACGGTGCCCAGCTCGGTGTTCTGGGTGATCGAGACGACCTGCGGCATCGCCCGGTGCTCGTCCTCCCAGCCCCAGGCCTGCCGGTCGATCAGCTCGGGGGTGAGCTTGCCGTCCGGGGTCGGCACGGTGAGCAGCTTGAGGCCGCCCATCCGCTCGGGCGCCCCGCCCTCGTCCACGTTGATGTGCGCGGTCTCGGCGCAGATGACGGCGCCCCAGCGGTCCGTGAGCGCCTGGAGCGCGGTCACGTTGGCCCCGGTGCCGTTGAAGACCGGGAAGGCCTCGGCGCCGGCACCGAAGTGGCTGTGGATGACGCGCTGGAGGTGCTCGGTGTACTGGTCCTCGCCGTAGGCCACCTGGTGGCCTTCGTTGGCGAGGGCGAGGGCCGCGAGGACCTCGGGGTGGGCGCCGGCGTAGTTGTCGCTGGCGAAGCCCCGGACCGACGGGTCGTGGCGACGACGTGCGTCGGTCCCGGGGCCGAGGGCCGTGGTCACGGCTTGGGGGTCAGCCACAGACGCTGTCCATTCACTTCCTGGGCGGGCTTGTCCCACAGGCCGGCGATCTCGTCGGCCAGGTCCTTGACGTCGGTGAAGCCCGCGAACTTCGCGGTGGGGCGTTCGGCGCGCATGGCGTCGTGCACCAGTGCCTTGATCACCAGGATCGCAGCCGCCGCCTGCGGGCCGTCGTCGCCCCCCAGCTTGCGGAACGAGTCCGCCATGGCGAGGGTCCACGCCTCGGCGGCCGCCTTGCCCGCGTTGTACGCGGCGTTGTTGGCGAGCGGCTTGTGCGCGCCGACCTGGCTGATCAGGGCGTACCGGCCGCGACCGCCGGCGCGCAGCAGGCCGTCGTGGAAGGCGAGCGAGGTGTGCTGGACGGTGCGGATGAGGAGCTTCTCCAGGAAGTCCCAGTCCTTGAGCTCGGTCTCCGTGAAGGAGGAGCTGCCGCGCCAGCCGCCGACGAGGTGGACCAGGCCGTCGATCCGGCCGAACTCCTTCTCGGTCTTCTCGGCCCAGTCGCGGGTGGCGTCCAGGTCGAGCAGGTCGACCGTGTCGCCGATGACGCGGGCGCCGCCGTGGGCGTAGCGGGCGGCGTCGACGGCCTCCGCGAGGCGCGCCGGGTCGGCGTCGGAGCCGACGACGGTCGCGCCCGCCTCGGCGAGGCGCAGCAGCGTCGCGCGGCCTGCGGGGCCGGCCGCGCCGGCCACCGCGATGACGGCGCCGTCGAGCGGTCCACCGTTTCCGTTGGCGTTCATGGGCGTCGCCTCCTGCGTGTCCTCGGTGAGGTCGCTCACGCGGCGACCCGCTCGGTGCTCGGGACGTCGGCGGCGGTGATCCCCTTGGTGTCGGCGATCACGCCCTTCAGCTTCTTCGCCAGGGCCTCAAAGAACATGCTGAGCGGAAACTCGTCCGGAAGCACGTCGTCGACCAGCTTGCGCGGCGGCAGGGAGAGGTCGAGGGCGTCGGGACCCTTGGCCCACTTCGAGCCCGGGTGCGGGGAGATGTAGGTGGTGACGAACTCGTACGCCTTGAACCAGTGGACCAGCTTCGGGCGGTCGATGCCGTCGCGGTAGAGGGTCTCGATCTCGGAGCAGAGGCGGTTGGTGACCTCGGGGGCGCGGTCCCAGTCGATGGTCAGGACGTTGTCCGTCCAGCGCACCACGTCGTTCTTGTGGAGGTACGCGAAGAGGAGCTGGCCGCCCATGCCGTCGTAGTTGCGGTTGCGGTCGCCGGTGAGCGGGAAGCGGAACATCCGGTCGAACAGCACGGCGTACTGCACGTCACGGCCGTGGCCGTTGCCCTCGGCCTCCAGCTTCACGGCCTCCTTGAAGGCGGTGAGGTCGCAGCGGAGCTCCTCCAGGCCGTACATCCAGAACGGCTGGCGCTGCTTGATCATGAAGGGGTCGAAGGGCAGGTCGCCGCGGCTGTGGGCGCGGTCGTGGACCAGGTCCCACAGGGCGAAGGCCTGCTGGCAGCGCTCCTGGTCGCCGAGCATGACGGCGATGTCCTCGGGCAGCTTGACGCCGAGGGTGTCGACCGCGGCCTCGGTGACCTTGCGGAAGCGCGCGGCCTCGCGGTCGCAGAAGATGCCGCCCCAGGTGAAGCGCTCGGGGACCTCGCGGACGGCGACGGTCTCCGGGAAGAGGACGGCCGAGTTGGTGTCGTACCCGGCGGTGAAGTCCTCGAAGGTGATGCCGCAGAAGCCCGGGTTGTCGTAGCGGGTGCGCTCCAGCTCGGAGAGCCACTCCGGCCAGACCATGCGCAGGACGACGGCCTCGAAGTTGCGGTCCAGGTTGCCGTTCTGCGTGTACATCGGGAAGAGCACGAGGTGCTGGAGCCCGTCGGCACGGCCGGCGGCCGGGTGGAACTCCATGAGGGAGTCCAGGAAGTCCGGCACGGTGAAGCCGCTCTCGACCCACTTGCGCAGGTCCGCGACGAGGGCGCGGTGGTAGGCGCCGTCGTGCGGGACGAGCGGGGAGAGCTGCTCGACGGCGGCGACCAGGCGGTCCACGGTCAGCTCGGCGAGCGCGCGGGCGGGGGCGCCCTCGGCCTCGAAGTCGATGGAGCCGTCCGAGTTCTGCCAGGGGCGGATCTCTTCCACGGCATTCTTGAGCTCGGCCCAAGCCGGGTGGTCGATCACCCGGGCATCGGCGGATATGGCCCCACCGGTCACGTCCTGCACAAGAATTTCCGTCATTCCTCTTCCTCCACAGGAGAACCTCGCGTTAAGACACCGTAACCATCCACGGTTCCTCAACACAAGGGGAGCAAGAGAAATTATCCTGCGCGACCCCCATGCGGACCGAAGTTTTTCCTGTCTGTCGGCCGTGAAGCCACCCTTCCGCCTCGCGGACCGCCTCCGCCCCCTCCCCGCCGGCTACTCTGCGTCAGCTCAGCGGCTTGACCAGCAGCTCGAACCGCAGGTCGTCGCGCTGGGGCACGCCGAAGCGCTCGTCCCCGTACGGGAACGGGGTCATCCGCCCGGTACGCCGGTAGCCGCGCCGCTCGTACCAGGCGATGAGCTCCTCGCGCACGGAGATCACCGTCATGTGCATCTCGCGGACGTCCCACAGCTCGCGGACCCGCCGCTCGGCCTCCGCGATGATCCGCTTGCCGAGACCGGCGCCCTGGAGCGTGGGGCGGACGGCGAACATCCCGAAGTAGGCGGCCTCGCCGCGGTGCTCCAGCTGGCAGCAGGCGACGACCTCCCCGTCGCGCTCGACGACCAGGAGGCGGCTGTCCGGGGCGGTGATGACGGCGGCCACGCCCTCGGGGTCGGTGCGCTGCCCCTGGAGGATGTCCGCCTCCGTGGTCCAGCCGGTCCGGCTGGCGTCGCCCCGGTAGGCCGACTCGACGAGCGGGACGAGGACGGGGACGTCGGCCAGGACCGCCTCCCGGTACTCGATCCGGCCGGTGTCCTGGGACGTGGCGGTGTCCATGCGTACGGGCTCCCCTCGGGCGCTGACGATCGGCGTGCGCGATCGTCCCGAGCCTAACGCGCACGCCACGCACTCCCCCTCGTACATCCGTGCGCGCCCGTGCGCCCGCGTGCGGCCCCCGGACCGCGGGCATTCCTCCGGGGAGAGGGGGAGGTGTGCCGTGCACGGAGCGACCCTGTCGGGGTGGTTACTGGTCGCGCTCTGCACCGCGACGGGCCTGTACTGCCTGTTGCGGATGCGCGCGTGCACCGGCGCGGAGCGGCGGGCCGCGGGCGGGGAGGCGCTGATGGGCCTGGGCATGGCCGTCATGGCGCTGCCCGCGACCGTGGTGGCGCAGCCGGGGTGGAGCTGGGCGGTGTACGCGGCGGTGTTCGGCGGCGCGGCTCTCTTCGCGCTGGCCGGTGCGGCCCGGCGGGGCGGCCACCATCTGCACCACCTCGTCGGCTCGCTCGCCATGCTCTACATGGCGGTGGCGATGGCGGCCCCCGTCGCACAGGGGGCGCACTCGGGGCACGGGACGGGAGCGGCGGGCGGCATCCCCGTACTGACGGGCGGGCTGCTCCTCTACTACACGGTGTACGTGCTGCGCGCCGGAGCACGGCTCGCCCCGGCGCCGTCAGGGGCGCCGGCCGCGGTGGCGTCCACGGTTCCGTCCGCGGTCACGGCGGGCGCCGTCGGCCCCGGACCGGCCTGGACGCACCGGCCCGAGCTGACCCTCGTGTGCCGGCTGTCGATGGCCCTGGCGACGGTGGCGATGCTGGTGACGCTGTGACCGCGCCGGCGCGTCACCGCACGGCCGGCGGCGCTGTGAGTCCGGGCGATCCGCACTCTTCGCACAACGAAACCGTGGCGTACGTCACTTGACGGCCGGGGCCATACCCCCGACCAGTACCGCGCTCATAGGGTGACGCCCATGTGGGTCTCCCTCGCGCTGCTCCTGCTCGGCTTTCTGACCGCCCTCGCGGCCCCCCGGCTGCTGGCGCGGGCCCACTGGGCGGAGCGAGAACCCGTGGTCGCGCTCTGGGTGTGGCAGTGCGTGGTGGCGGCGGTGCTGCTGAGCTTCGCGCTGTCGATGACCTTCAGCGCGTCGGCGGCCTGGCAGGCCGTACGGGGCCAGCTCTTCGCGCCCGCGCCGCGCGCCGTGGTCGACGCGTACGAACTCGGCACGACCGGGCCGTGGTCGGGGGTCCTCGCGGTCGCCCTGGCCTGCGGCGGCCTCTGGACCGGGGCGATGCTCGGCCGGGAGATCGGCCAGGCGCGCGCCCGGCGCAGGCAGCGCCACCGCGATCTCCTCGTCCGCGCCCCCCTGTTGCCCGGGGAGCAGCCCGGCAGTGAGCGGCTCGTCGTCCTGGAGGGCGAGCGTGCGGACGCCTGGTGGATGGCCGGGGGCGCACCCCAACTGGTCATCACCACGGCCGCGCTGCGCCGGCTGAAGGGCCGGCAGCTGGACGCGGTCCTGGCGCACGAGCAGGGGCACGCCCGGGCCCGGCACGACTGGCTGCTGCACTGCTCGGGTGCGCTCGCCGGGGGCTTTCCCGGGATCCCGGTCTTCGTGGCCTTCCGCGAGGAGATGCACCGGCTGGTGGAACTGGCCGCCGACGACGTCGCCTCGCGCCGGTTCGGGCGGCTGACGATCGCGCTGGCGCTCGTCGAACTGAACGAGGACCGGGGCGTGTTCGGCCCAGGCCCCGCACCGGACGCGGATCTGCCGCAGCGCGTCCACCGGCTCCTCACGGCGGCTCCGCGGCTCACGGCGGGGCGCCGGCTGCGCCTGACCGCCGTCGCGGCCCTGGTGCCGGTGGTCCCGGTCCTCGTGGCCTTCGTCCCCGCGCTCACCGCACTGGGGTAGCGGAGGACCGAAGTCCGCCAATGGTGGGGCGGACCGGCGGCGAGGGCGGCGCGTCGGGCAGGATCGGCGCATGCGCTCCTCCGCCGTGGTCTCCGGAGTCCTGTTCACCGTACTGCTCGTGCTCGTCGCCCTCGGGTGGTCGCCCTTGCTCTCCTTCGACCGTTCGGTCGCCGAGGAGTTGCACCGCGACGCCGTTGCCCGACCAGGCGTCACGAGCCTCAACCGCTTCCTCAGCGACTGGGTCTGGGATCCGTGGACGATGCGCGCCCTGGCCGCGGTGACCGTGGTGCTGCTGTGGTGGCGGCGGGAACGGCTCCTCGCCCTGTGGGTGGCCGGCACGAGCCTCGTCGCGGTGGGGCTGCAGCAGGGGCTGAAGTCCCTCGTGGGCCGGGACCGGCCGGTGTGGACCGACCCGGTCGACTCCGCCCGCTTCGCCGCCTTCCCCTCCGGGCACGCGATGACCGCGACGGTGACCTGCGGACTGCTGCTGTGGGTGCTCGCGCTGCGCTGGCGGGCGGAGTGGCGCGGCTGGGGCTTCCTCGCGAGCGCCGCGGTCGTGTCGGTGCTCGGCGTCGGCTGGACCCGGATCTACCTGGGCGTGCACTGGACGTCGGACGTGGTCGGCGGCTGGCTGCTCGGCTGGTGCTGTGTGGTCGCCGCCGTCCTCACGTACCGCCGGAGGAGAATGGGAGAGAAGCGATGAAGCCGCCTGTTCTGGACGATCCCCCGTGTCGCCCAGAACAGACGGCCTGCCCGCCGGCCGGCCACGGGGGCCTTCCGACGGGATGCGCTGAGTATATTGGCCGGCAGCCAGTCAACGCAGGAGCCAAGCATGTCCCCGCGCAGCCCATCGGTCAATGAAGAGCTCAGGCGCCGCTCACGTGAGCGGATTCTGCAGGCCACCGTGGACCTGGTGTCGACGCACGGCTACGAGGCGACGACACTCGGTGACATCGCCGAGCGGGCCGGTACGGCGCGCGGACTCATCTCGTACTACTTCCCGGGGAAGCGGCAGCTGCTGCAGGCGGCGGTGCACCGGCTGATGCACCTGACGCTGGAGGAGGCGCTGGAGCGCGAGCCGCGCACGGAGGACGGCCGGGAGCGGCTGGCCCGGGCGATCGACGCGATCCTGGGCCTCGCGGTGGCACGCCCCACGCTGATGCGGACCCACATGGCGGGGATCCTCCAGGCCGAGGGGTTCGTGCAGTGCCAGGAGCAGCAGCGCCTCGCGTTCCTGCTGCGGGACACGGTCATCCGGTACGGCTCCGAGGACGTGGACACGGACTATCCGCTGCTGCGCGCGCTGCTGATGGGCGCGGTGGTGGCGGTCCTGCTGCCGGGGGCCCCGATGCCGATGGCGCGGCTGCGGTGGGAGCTCTTCCAGCGGTACGGGCTCGGCTGGGAGCAGGGCGCGCCGCCGGACGGAGGTCCGCCCGACAGCGCGCCCGTGGTGCGGCTCGGTCAGTCGTCGAAGTCGAAGTAGTCCGGCTGCGTCTGGACGTTGAGCTCGTCCATCCGGATCCGCTTCGCGGGGTCGGTACGACGGTCGGAGATCTTCAGGACGTCGAAGCCCTTGGCGATGTCGTTCGAGTAGATGTAGCCGTTGTAGTAGTACGCGGACCACGAACCGCCGGTGGCGATGGTGGTGGCGGACAGCGGGCCGCGCTCGAAGTAGCCGATCTCCTTCGGGTTGGAGGAGTCGGTGAAGTCCCAGATGGAGACGCCGCCCTGGTACCAGGCCTGGACCATGAGGTCCTTGCCCTTGACCGGGATGAGCGAGCCGTTGTGGGCGACGCAGTTCTCGGTGTCGGCCTGGTGGCGCGGGATCTTGAAGTAGCTGCGGAAGACGAGCTTGCGCTTGTCGCCCTTGCCGACGATGTCGTAGATGCCGTCGGCGCCCCGGTTGGGGCCGACCTCGGCGTTGCAGGTGGCGCCGCCGCCACCGCCGAGCTCGTCGGTGAAGACGACCTTGTTGGCCTTCTGGTTGAAGGTGGCCGAGTGCCAGAAGGCGAAGTTGACGTTGTCCTGGACCTGGTCGATCACCCGCGGGTGCTCGGGGTCCTTGATGTCGAAGAGGATGCCGTCACCCATGCAGGCGCCGGCGGCGAGGTCCTTCTCCGGCAGCACGGTGATGTCGTGGCAGCCGGTGGTCTTGGAGACGCCCGGGTTGGTGGGACCGCCCGGGTTGCCGCCGCCGTCCGGGCCCTCGCCCGGGAAGAGGACGGGGAAGCCGACGAGCGCGGCCTTCTCGGGCGCCTTGCGCGGCACCTTGATGACCGAGATGCCGTCGTGCGGAGGCTGGCAGTCCGGGAAGGCGGCGTTGGGCGAGTAGGAGGAGACGTACACGTACACGTTCTTGCCCTTGGGCAGGATCGTGTTGGTGTGCGACCCGCAGGCGGTCTCGACGGCGGCGACGTACTTCGGGTTCGTGATGTCGCTGATGTCGAAGATCTTCACACCCTCCCAGGATTCCTTCACCGAGGCGGGCTGCGTCGTGCTGGCGCAGGAGTTGTCGCTTCGGGAGGAGTCGGTGGAGAGGAAGACGAGGTTCCCGGAGACGGAGATGTCGTTCTGGGAACCGGGGCAGAGGACCTGGGCGACGGTCTTCGGGGCCTTCGGGTTGCTGATGTCGAAGATCCGGAAGCCGTCGTAGTTGCCTGCGAAGGCGTACTTGCCCTGGAAGGCGAGGTCCGAGTTGGTGCCCTTGAGGGCGTCCTTCGGGATGTTGGCGAGGTGCTCGATGTTCTTGCTGTGGACGATCTCGTCCACGCCGGGGATGTCACCGCTCTGGATGGCGGAACGCGCTTCGGCGGCCTGCTCCGCGGAGACCGTGCCCTGAGTGAGGGCGTCTCCGGGGTCGGGGGTGGCGACCGAGGGTCCGGCCGCCAGCATCGTGGCGAGCAGGCCGGCGGCTGCCGACGCCACACCCAGGCGTCTGATCCGTGCACGCGGGCTACGCGGGGTACGCGATATTCGCAACGAAGTCACTCCGTCCTCGCTGGTATCCGTTCGACCTTGAACAGATGTTGGACCCCGGCAGTATGGTCCTTGGCGTGCGCATCTCAACAGATGGCAACACAGACGTCATGAAGGTTTTTGATCGATCCCCCTGAGAAAAGTGCTAGGAACGGTCACTGTCCCCGCAAGAACATCTGGAGGTCGCGTTGTTGATCCGCCGTCAGCGTGCCGTCGTCGCCGTGGCCCTGTCAGCCGTCGCCGTGCTCGCCCTGGGCGCCTGCGAGTCGGGATCCGACGCGGCCGTGTCACCGAAGGCCGGGGCCTCGGCCGGAGGCTCGGTGGTGGCCCCGGGGAAGCCCGGCGAGCCGGCCAGACGGATATCGCCGGAGGAGGCCGCCCGGCTCCTCCCCGACGAGCGGCCGAACAGCGCCGACTTCACGTACACGCAGATGATGATCGTCCACCACCGCCAGGCGCTGACCATGACGGAACTCGCCCCGCAGCGGGCGGGATCCCCGGCGGTGAAGAAGGTGGCCGAGCGGATCTCGGCCGCGCAGCAGCCGGAGATCGCCGCGATGGAGGGCTGGCTGAAGAACAACGGCGGGCCGCGCGAGCAGAGCGGCCACGACCATCACTCGATGCCGGGCATGGCGACCGAGGCCCAGCTCGAGGAGTTGAGGGGCGCGAAGGGCAAGGCCTTCGACGAGCTGTTCCTGAAGCTCATGATCACGCACCACCAGGGGGCCGTGACGATGGCGGCCGAGGTGCTGAGCGACGGCAACAACGTCCTGGTGGAGGAGATGGCCAACGACGTGATCGCCCAGCAGACCTCGGAGATCAACCGCATGCAGTCGCTGTAGGCCCTGTCGTCAAACTCCCGCCTGCCCCGCGACGCCGTGCACCCACTCTCGCCGCAGGGCCCGCCCTCCGGGCGGACGACGGGAGTTTGACGCCCCCTAGGGCGTGTTGCGAAAGTAGCGCCGGCCGCCCGAAGGGCGGGCCCGACGGCGTCTGGTGCGTGCGATCGCAAGGCGGAGGGTCGCCCCGATACTGGATGTATCGGGGTGATCCCGACAACGCGGCGAGCGTGCGTGCCAGGCGCCGTCGGGCAGGCGGGACTTTCGCAACACGCCCTAGGCCGACCCGAGGACTCAGGCCCCTTCGTCCTCGCGGCGGGCGGCCTGCGCCTCCGCCGCCGCGAGGACAGAGTCCAGGAGGCCGGGGAACAGGGCGTCCAGGGCTTCCTTGCGCAGGGCGTTGAGCTTCGCCGTGCCCTGGTACGTCTGACGGATGACGCCGCTCTCGCGCAGGACGCGGAAGTGGTGCGTCGTCGTGGACTTGGTGACCGGGAGGTCGAAGTACGAGCAGCTCAGCGCTTCGGCCTCGCGCGCCAGGTCCCGCACGATGCGCAGCCGTACGGCGTCCGAGAGGGCGTGGAGCACCCCTTCGAGGCCGATCTGGTCGCGCGTGGGGTGCTCGAGCGCGCGGGGGCTGGTGGCGGTCGACATGGCGGCGGCTCCACTTCATCCGGTTGAGCCTCATGGGTCGCACCTCATGGGCCGGACCCCATTGTACGAGAACTCTCGTAGTTTGACAGATGCCGTACTACGATGAGTATCGTACGAGCATCCTTCGAGGCCCCCGAAACGGAGTCCGTCATGAGCGTCGCCCTGTTCCAGCCCTACACCCTGCGTTCGCTGACCGTGCCCAACCGGGTCTGGATGGCGCCGATGTGCCAGTACTCGGCCGAGATGACCGGACCGAACGCGGGTGTGGCCGGGGACTGGCACTTCGCCCACTACGCCTCCCGGGCCACCGGCGGTGCCGGACTCATCCTCGTCGAGGCGACCGCCGTCGCCCCCGAGGGGCGGATCAGCCCGGCGGACCTCGGCCTGTGGAACGACACCCAGACGGAGGGGCTGCGCCGGATCGCGGGCTTCCTCAAGGAGCACGGCACCGTGCCGGGCATCCAGATCGGCCACGCCGGGCGCAAGGCCTCGACCAACCGCCCCTGGCAGGGCCGCGGTCCCGTCGCACCGGGCGGTCCCGGCTGGCAGCCCGTCGGCCCCAGCCCGGTCGCCTTCGACGAGGGCTACCCGGTGCCGACCGAGCTGACCGTCGAGCGGATCCGCGAGATCACCGGGCAGTTCGCGGACGCGGCCCGCCGCGCGCTGGACGCCGGCTTCGAGGTCGTCGAGGTGCACGGCGCCCACGGCTACCTCATCGGCGAGTTCCTCTCCCCGCACAGCAACCACCGCACCGACGCGTACGGCGGGTCCTTCGAGAACCGGACCCGGCTCGCCCTGGAGGTCGTCGACGCGGTGCGGGCCGTCTGGCCCGAGGAGCTGCCCGTCTTCTTCCGGATCTCCGCCACCGACTGGCTGGAGGAGCAGGGCTGGACGGCCGACGAGACCGTGCGGTTCGCCGCGCTGCTGCGTGAGCACGGCGTCGACCTCCTCGACGTCTCCAGCGGCGGCAACGGCGGGCCGGCGCGGATCCCCGTGGGCCCCGGCTATCAGGTGCCGTTCGCCGCCCGGGTCAAGGCCGAGACGGGGCTGCCCGTGGCCGCCGTCGGCCTGATCACCGAGAGCGAGCAGGCCGAGAAGATCCTCGCCAACGGCGAGGCCGACGCGGTCCTCCTCGGCCGCGAGCTGCTCCGCGACGCCTCCTGGCCCCGCCGCGCGGCCCGCGAGCTCGGCGCGGAGACCCACGCCCCGGCGCAGTACGCCTGGGCGATCTGAGGACCGGCTCCCGGGGCCGGGACGCGGGGCCTCAGGTGTGTCCGGGGGCCGTTGTCAGTGGCCGGGTGCAGACTGGCCGGTATCCGCGACAACGGCGTCCTGGAGGTACCAAGCCATGCCCGACGTACTCCTCACCGTAGGCACCCGCAAGGGGCTCTTCATCGGCCACCGGCGCGACGGCCGATGGGAGTTCGACGATCCGGCCTTCCCCGCGCAGGCGGTGTACTCCGTCGCCATCGACACCCGGCGTCCGGTCCCGCGGCTCCTCGTGGGCGGGGACAGCGCCCACTGGGGCCCGTCCGTCTTCCACTCCGACGACCTCGGCAAGAGCTGGACCGAGCCCGCGCGGCCCGCGGTGAAGTTCCCCGAGGACACGGGGGCCTCGCTGGAGCGCGTCTGGCAGCTGCACCCGGCGCCCGGGCACTCCCCCGACGTCGTGTACGCGGGGACGGAGCCCGCGGCGCTGTTCCGCTCGGCGGACGGCGGGGAGTCCTTCGAACTGGTCCGCCCTCTCTGGGAACATCCCACCCGCGACAAGTGGGTGCCCGGCGGAGGCGGCGAGGCCGTCCACACCGTCGTCACCGACCCCCGCGATCCGGACGCGCTCACGGTCGCGGTGTCGACCGCCGGCGTGTTCCGCTCCCGGGACGGCGGGGCGGCCTGGGAGCCGTCCAACCACGGGGTGTCCGCGGTCTTCCTGCCCGATCCGAACCCCGAGTTCGGGCAGTGCGTCCACAAGATCGCCCAGGACGCGGCCGACAAGGACCGGCTGTACCTCCAGAACCACTGGGGCGTGTTCCGCAGCGACGACGGGGGCGGCAGCTGGTCCGACATCGGCGCCGGGCTCCCCTCCGACTTCGGCTTCGCCGTCGCCGCCCACCCGCACCGCCCGGACACCGCCTACGTCTTCCCCATCACCGCGGACTCCGACCGCGTCCCGGCGGACCACCGCTGCCGCGTCTACCGGACGAACGACGCCGGGGCCAGCTGGGAACCGCTGAGCCGGGGGCTGCCCGAGGGCGACCACTACGGCACGGTCCTGCGGGACGCGCTCTGCACGGACGACGCGGACCCGGCGGGCGTCTACTTCGGCAACCGCAACGGCGAGTTGTACGCGAGCGCGGACGACGGGGAGAGCTGGAGCCTCCTGGCGGAGCACCTGCCGGACGTCCTGTGCGTGCGGGCCGCCGTGATCTGACGGCCCGCCCCGGGGCTGTGCCCTGGGGCCGTGCCCCCAGGGCGCCGGTCCGCCGCGCGCGGGTCAGGGCAGGCGCCAGTCCACGGGCTGGGCGCCCTGGTTCAGGAGGAGTTCGTTGGCGCGGCTGAAGGGGCGGGAGCCGAAGAAGCCCCGGTCCGCCGACATCGGGGACGGGTGCGCCGACTCGATCGCCGGGAGGTCGCCGAGGAGCGGCCGGGCGTTCCGGGCGTCCCGGCCCCACAGGATGGACACCAGCGGCTTGCCGCGGGCTGCCAGGGCGCGGATGGCCTGCTCGGTCACCTCTTCCCAGCCCTTGCCGCGGTGGGCGGCCGGCTTGCGCGGGGCCGTCGTCAGGGCCCTGTTGAGGAGCAGGACGCCCTGGCGGGTCCAGGGGGTCAGGTCGCCGTTCGACGGCCTGGGCAGACCCAGATCGGTGTTCAGCTCGCGGTAGATGTTCTCCAGGCTGCCCGGCAGCGAGCGGACCTCGGGAGCGACCGCGAAGCTGAGTCCGATCGCCATCCCCGGTGTCGGGTAGGGATCCTGACCCACGATCAGGACCCGCACGTCGCCGAAGGGCTGCTGGAAGGCCCGCAGCACGTTCGGCCCGGACGGCAGGTACGTCCGGCCGGCGGCGATCTCCGCGCGCAGGAAGTCGCCCATCTCCGCCACACGGCCCGCGACGGGGCTCAGGGCCTCCGCCCAGCCGGGCTCCACCAGTTCGTTCAAGGGTCGCGCTGTCACGGTCCGTCACTCTACCGGCCTACAGTGACACCCGGGTCCGCCCCGGCCCCGGGACCCGGCCCTTCGTCACCCGCCCACCTCTCTTGTCCCTCCGACGTCAGGACGGTGCACCGTGGATTCCGTGAACGAACCCGCCGAGGGGCTTGTCGTCGGTGTGGACTCCGGCGGTTCCGGACTGCGGATCGCGCTGGCCGGGGCGGCGGACGGGACGGTGCTCGACACCCTCGCCTCGCGGGAGCCGGTCAGGACCGGGCCGGCCGGCATCTCGGCGGCGCACTTCCTGGAGCAGGTCCTCCCGGCCGTCCACGCGCTGCGCGAGCGCGCCGGGACGGGGGCCGCGGGTGCGGCGGCCGGCCGGCCGGTCCTCGCGGTGGCCGTGGGCGCCGCCGGGATGGCGACGCTCGGGGACGAGCTGCGTGCCGAACTGCCGGGTGCCTTCGCCGAGGCGTGGGGCGTCCGACGGCTCGCGCTGGCGGCCGACGCCGTCACCGCGTACGCGGGGGCGCTCGGTCAGCGGCCGGGCGCGGTCGTCGCGGGCGGCACGGGGATGATCGCGCTCGGCACGGACCTGCTCTCCTGGCGGCGCGCCGACGGCTGGGGGCATCTCCTCGGCGACTGCGGCAGCGGCGCGTGGATCGGCCGGGCGGGCCTGGAGGCGGCGATGCGCGCCCACGACGGGCGCCGCGGCGGTTCGGCCGCGCTCCTCGCGCGGGCCGAGAAGCTGTTCGGTCCCGCCGCCGGGCTGCCGGGCGTGCTCTACCCCCGTACCGACCGGCCCGCCGTACTCGCCTCGTTCGCCCCGGAGGTGGGGGGCTGCGCCGCCGCCGGGGACCCGGTCGCGGCGGAGGTGCTCGGCCGCGCCGCGGCGCACGTGGCGGACGCGGCCGAGGCCGTGTGCCCGGCGGGACCGGGCGCCCTGGTCGCCCTGACGGGCGGTCTCTTCCGGATGGGCGACCCCCTCCTCGTACCGCTGCGTGCCGCACTCACGGAGCGGGTCCCGCACGCCCGGGCGGTCGCGCCGGCCGGCGATCCGCTGGCCGGCGCGGTCCTCCTCGCCTCGGCACTCGCCTCCGGCACACTGCGTCTCCCGGAGGATCCGTCGCTGCTGCGCCTGTTCGGCGATACGGGGGCATGAGCGGCGTCCGCCCAGGTCGGGGGTGGTGCGGAAGCGCGGACCGGGCCTGGACCGGACACGAAGACCGGACATAGGGGGACAGACGGCGCGCGATCGCACCTCACCGAACAGCGTGGCCGACGAAACCAGTAGCATGCGGCGCCATGAGCTCCCCCACTGGGCCTGCTTCCGGCCTGCCTGTACGAATGCCTCGCCCCCGCCAGTCCGGGCGGCACCGTCGCCCCGAACCCGCGGCGGCGCCCGAGGGCGCTCCCGCACTGGTTCTCGCCGTTCCCGGTGTGCCGTCGGCCGCCATACGCTCGCTGGCCGAAGAGGTCGTGAGCATCGCCCGCTCGGAGCTGCCCGGCCTGGAGGCCGCGATCGGTTTCCTGGACGGCGACGACGTCGAGTACCCCGCGCTCGCGACCGTGCTGACGGCCGCCGACGCGCTCCGCGTCCAGCGGTACGAGCTGGCCGTGGCCGCCGGCCGTGAGGTCGCCGCCCCGGCCGGTCCCGCCGCCGTCGTGGTCCCGCTGCTCGCGGGCCCGGACAGCGCCGTGATGCGCCAGGTGCGCCAGGCCGTCATGGACGCCGGGAACACCGCCGAGCTGACCGAGGTCCTCGGCCCGCACCCGCTGCTCGCCGAGGCGCTGCACGTGCGCCTGTCCGAGGCGGGGCTCGCCCGCGCCGACCGCGCCCGGCTGTTCACGGTGGCGACCGCCGCCGACGGCATCATCCTGGCCACGGTCGGTGGCGAGGAGGCCGTGCAGGCCGCCGGCATCACCGGCATGCTGCTCGCCGCGCGCCTCGCGGTGCCGGTGATGGCCGCCGCGCTCGACCAGGAGGGTTCGATCACCTCCATCGCCGAGCAGCTCCGTGCCGCGGGCTCGGCCCAGCTGGCGCTCGCCCCGTACCTGATCGGCCCCGAGCTGGCCGAGGGCCTGCTCGACGAGGCCTCGAAGGAGGCCGGGTGCGCCGCCGCCGAGCCGCTGGGGGCCTACCCGGCGATCGGCAAGCTGGTGCTCTCGCAGTACAGCTCGGCGCTGGGCATCCCGCCGCAGCAGCCGCAGGGCGCGCCGTCGCTCTGAGGCGCGGCACGAGGCCGTAAAAGGGCCCGCACCGGGATTCCGGTGCGGGCCCTTCCGCGTACGCGGCGGCGGGTGCGGGCACGTCCCGCGCGGGCGCAGGTCTCGCACGTCGGCACGTCCCGCGCGAGCTGCGGTCCCGCCTGGTTCGGCCGTCCCGCCTGGTTCGGCCGTCTCGCGTGGTTCAGCCGTCTCGCGTGGTTCAGCCGAAGACGACGCAGGAGGCCGCCGGGACCTCGATCGCGCCCGCCCGGGCCGGTACGCCGGTCTCCGGGTCGACGTCGAACCAGGTGACGTCCCCGGAGCGCTCGTTGGCCGCGTACAGCCGCCGGCCCGAGGGGTCGAGGGTCAGGTCGCGCGGCCAGACGCCTCCGCAGGGCACGGTGGCGACGAGTTCGGCCTTCGCTCCGTCCGCGTCGAGGGCGAGGACGGCCAGGGTGTCGTCGCCGCGGACGGCGGCCCACAGGAACCGCCCGTCGCGGGACGCGACGATCTCGGAGGGGTGGCTGGGGCCCTGCGTGCCCTCGGGGACGACGGGGGTCTCGCCGAGCGGTTCGAGGGTGCCCGTCGCCGCGTCCCAGCGGCAGACGGTGAGCGTGGGCTCCAGCTCGTTCAGGACGTAGACGTGGGTGCCGGCCGGGTGGAAGGTGAGGTGACGCGGGCCGGTGCCGGGGCGCAGCGCGGTCTCGCCGTGGAGGGTGAGCTCCCCGGTCCCGGGATCGAGGACGCAGATCCGTACGGAGTCGGTGCCGAGGTCCACGCTGACGACCCAGCGGCCGGACGGGTCGGGGAGCACCTGGTGGGCGTGGGGGCCGCTCTGGCGGCCGGGGACGCTGCCGCGGCCCTCGTGCCGCAGGACGGCCGTGGCAGGGCGGGGGGTGCCGTCCGCGGCCAGCGGCAGGACGGTGACGCTGCCGGAGGTGTAGTTGGCCGTGACGAGGTGGCCGGCGGCGAGGGCGAGGTGGGTGGGGCCCGCGCCGTCGACGGGCACGGGGTCGCCGAGCGGCCTGGGCGTGGGTCCGGTGACGTCGAAGGCGGCGACGGCGCCCAGCTCGCTCTCGGACACCGCGTGGAGCACGGGGCCGGCGAGGGCGAGGAAGGAGGGGTCGGCGACGGCGTCGGTGGCGCCGGTGACGGTCAGCGCGCCCGTCGCCGCGTCGACATCGGCGGCGAGGACGCCGCGCCCGCCCGCCGAGGTGAACGACCCGATGTACGCGCGCGCCGCGCTCCGCCCCTGTACCGCCCGTGTGTCGCCCATGCCGCCTCCCCTGTCGCACGACCGGTCACGGACGACCGGCCGTCGTCCGGCCGACGGTAGCAGGCGGTCTAGACCAACTGGATCGGGCATGGCCGGATCCCGGGCGGGGGACGGCCCGGATCCCGGGCGGGGGGGCCGGCCGGTACGGATCGGGCCGGGGCGGGTCGGGTCAGGCCGGGCCACGCCGGGCCGGGCCGGGGCGGGCCGGGCCAGGACGGGCCAGGACGGGCCGGGCTGCGCCGGGCCAGGGCCAGAGCGGGCCAGGGCCGGGCCCAGTAGGCCGGGCCGGTTACGGACGCGCGGGCCGGGGCGGCGCAGGGGCGCTCAGGAGCGGAGCATCCACGCGCCCGGCGGCGTGCGCAGTGGGGCGTCCAGTTCCGTGAGGACGCGGGCGAGGCCCCTCGCGTGGGCGAGAGCCGGGGCGCCCGCGTGGGCGTCGCTCTCGGTCCGGAGGTGTCCGTCCGGCTCCACCGCGGCCCCTTCGCGGGAGGTGAGGGCCTCCACGGCGGCTTCGACGCGCCAGCAGGCGGCGGCCAGGCGGGCGTCGTGGCTGGCGTCCGGGTCGGCGGCGACGGCGACCAGTCCGCGTACCTCCCGGGCCGCCTCGTCGAGGAGCACGAGGACGCGGCGCGCCCGCTCCTTCCGCCCCCTGAAGGGGGTCAGCGGATGCACCAGCGGAGCCAGCGACAGCCGTACGCGGCCGAGGAGCGCCTCCAGCTCGGCGGCGTGCGGCGCGGGGTCGGCGGCTTCCTCACCGGCGAGGCGGCGGACGGTCGCCGAGGTCGCGGACCTGACGCAGAGGAGCGCTCGCTGGATCCACGCGTCGTTCGTGGTGTGCGTCCGGACGGGCAGGACCAGCGTCACGGCGAGACCGGCGCACACGGCCCCGGCCCCGGTCTCGGCCACGCGCAGCAGGAGCAGCGCGCCGTCCAGCACCCCCAGCAGCCCGTAGAGCAGGCTGGCCATGACGGTGACCGCGAGGATCATCCAGCTGTACGAGACGGCGGCGGTGTAGAAGATGCCGAACACGCAGACGGCGACCAGCAGCGCGGTGACGACGGGCGCGCCCCCCAGGGGGATGGCGACGAGGAATCCGCCGACGATGCCGGTGACGGTTCCGAGGACGCGTCGGAAGCCCCGTACGAGCGTCTCGCCCCGTGAGGCCGTGTTGACGAAGATCCACCAGACCGTGCCGACGGCCCAGTACCAGCGCTCCTCCGAGAGGAACTGTCCGATGACGAGGGCCGCCGCCGAGGCGACCGTGACCTGGACGGCCTGGCGGGTGGTGGCCCGGGCGAGTCCCGTCCCGGGCAGCGGGGCGGGCGCCGTCGGCGGCGGGACCCGACGCTCGACGGGCCACAGCACGAAGCGCACGGCCGCGGCCGCGACCAGCGCGACGCCGGTCGCCGCGTACAGCTCGGGGAGCTGGGCGGGGAGCGCGTGGAGGAACTGGGTCACGAAGAACTGCATGAAGGCGAAGATGCCCAGGGCGTGCCCTCGCGGCCCCCAGCGGCGCACGTAGACGCCGGCGAAGATCACGAGCAGCCAGGCCGTGTCGCGCGCGAGCGGCGCGTCGTGCAGAAGGGTCGCGAGGGCGAGCACGGGGAAGCCGACGGTCGGCAGCAGGGCGGTGGTGACGGCCTGACGGCGCACCGTGGAGTCACCCACCGTGAAGAGCGCGAGCAGCGCGGCGAGACCGGCGGTGATGGACGCGACGAGGGACAGGCCGAGCAGCTCGGCCAGGGCGACCGCGAGTGTGACGCCGAGGACGGCGCGGAGCGAGATCCGCAGCCGGACCCGCCCCGGATCCGGAGCCATGAAGTACTTCTGCAGCTTCAGCACGGCGGCCAATCCCGCCCCCCTTGATCTGTTCCCTCACCGCGCGCGAGGTCCCCCTGGGGTGGTGGGGGCTCGGACACGACGAAAGCACCGCGGGCCGGTCCGGCCTCGTCGCCGGACGGCGCTGCGCGGCGCCGAAGATGTGTGATGCCTACAAGGATAGACCGAAGGGGGTACTTCGGCTCAACAGAGAGAAGAAGGGCTGGGCCATTGGCCCAGCCGTGGGGTGGTGCGGGTGACCGGACGGAGCCATTGGCTCAGGCGGTCGGGTCGAGTCCCCCGACGCGTCCGGCGGGCTTCCCTTCGGGCGCCGGGGCGGCGGCCCGTGGTGCCGGGAACGGGCTCGCGGGGAGCTGCTCGACCCTTGTGCAGTAGGGCAGGCCGTGCAGCGGCTCGTCGGACAGGAAGCGGGTCACCAGGTCGGTGATCTCCGCGGGCCGTTCCAGGAAGAGCATGTGGTCGCTCTCCGCGATCTCGGCGAACCAGCCCGTGCCGCACGCCAGCGCCATGCGTCGGCACTGCGCCGGGGTGGTGAAGGCGTCGTGCTCACCCGTCACGGTCAGGGTGGTGGCCGCCACCGGCACGCCGGTGTCCAGCTCGGCGTGCCGGAGGAGACGCTGCGTGTTGGTGCTCACCTGCACGATCTCGGCCGCCGAGAGGGCGGCCAGGCGCCGCAGGAGGAAGCGGCGGACGCGCGCGCCGTTGGTGATCCCGTCGAGGCGCCCCGTGTTCATCATGATGTCGACGGCGGCATGGGCGTACTCGTCCATCCTGCCGGCGTCGAGGAAGGCCAGGGCGCGGTGCATGGCCTGCCGGGAGTGCTCGGGGATGGCCGCCATCGTGCCGACCAGGACCATGCGTCCCACGAGGTCGGGACGGCGCTGGGCGATGCGGTAGGCGATGGCGCTCCCGTAGGAGCCGCCCACCACGTTGACCCGCCGCAGACCGCTCTCGTCGAGTATGTGGCAGACGGCGTCCGCCAGGGTGTCCACGCTCCGCCCCGGGGGCAGCGGGTCGGCGGCGCCCCAGCCGGGCGGGTCGACGGTGAAGACGTCCATGTCCGCCAGGAAGAGCTTCTCGCAGCGCCCCCACGTCTCCTTGCTCTGGAAGGCGCCCCCGATCAAGAGCAGCGGACGCATCCTCGGGGCGGCCGCCGGGACCAGGCGCGACTCGCAGCGCAGTCCGTCCCAGCGGTGCCGGCGCACCACCTCCGACCGCTGTGACGGCTGCGACCCGACCGAAGGGGGCGGTGACGAGAGGGGCATTGCGGGGTCCTTTCAGGTCGGCGAAGGAACCGTGCGGAAGGGGGCGGTGCGCGATGTCACCGCCCGGCCCCGGCCGCTCAGCCGCCCGAGCCTTCCCGTTGGCACCCTTTTGTCCTGCTCTCGGAGATCAACGATCCTCGGCGTCCAAGGGCACGCCGTACCCGCCGGACCTCGGCCTCCGAGGGCACGCCGGACCGCCGGACCTCGACGTCCCCGGGCTCGCCGGGCCCCGCCGCCCCGTGCCCGCCGGGGCCCGATCCTGCAGGCAGGGCCCTACGGGCGCTTGACCACGACCACCGCGTTGCTCATCGCGCGCTCGCTCTGCGCGGTGTCCTCCCAGTGGTCCCAGGGCCGGTTGTAGAGGGAGTTCTCCACCATCAGCGTCGTGTCACCGCCGCTGCCGAGCCCGACGGCGTCGCGCGCGCCGAGCCACTCCATCACCCGGGCGGCCTCGGGCAGCGTCACACCGACGCTGGCAGCGGGGTTCCGGCCGTCGATCGTGACGAGCATGAGGTGACCCTCCGCCGAGATCCCGGCGAGGGTGCGCGGGTGGCGGGCGGTGAGCACGCCGCTGGGGCGGCAGCCCGCGGCCGGGGCGGGCAGGACGCAGGCCACGTGCGCCATGCCGTTGGCGGCCGGATTGAGCCACACCCGGCCGTCGCGCATCAGTGCGGGTGTGCCGGCCCCGAAGGCGGCGAGGGCCGACGAGGTCACCCGGGTCCCGGCCATGTCGGTGACGCTGGTGTGCGGGGTGATCCGATCCCTGGGCTTCAGCGCCCCCAGCCACTCCCCGCCGGTGCCGATGCCCTGGAGCACACGGCCGCCCTTGGGTATCGGGCCGGGGGCGTGGCGGACTTCGAGCACCTCCCAGGCGCCGTTCAGGACGGCCTCGGTGACGGGCGCCCCGGCCCACTCCTCGGCGGGTGCGGGGGTTTCGGCACCCCACTCGGGCCGGAAGACCACGATCTCGTTCGGGTCGTAGCAGGTCCCGTTGCGCCAGGGGTCGAGTCGGGGCACGTTGCCCTGGGTCGCGGTCTTCCGGAAGTCGCCGCCGACGCCTCCGCAGCCGAGGATCTGGCCCGCGACCCGGTTGATGCCGTCGACGTCCCGCTCGGGCCTGTTCGGCGCGGTGAGCCATGTCCGGGCCTTGACCTCGGTGATGCGGTGCCCGCCCGCACTGTTCAGGAGCAGCGCGGTGCGCCCGTTGTTGGGGGCCCCGAGCAGCACGTTGTCCTGCATGTAGAGGCCCTGGGGCACGCCCTCGTGACCCATGTGGTGGGTGTTGCCGTCGGACGCGATGTCGAACTCGGTGCCGTTGACGGCGGCCAGCGCCCCGGCGCGCGCGGAGAGTTGCCGTACGGTCTCGGAGTCGGAGACGGTCAGGCCGTGCTCGGCGCGCAGGTCGACCTGGGCGTCCGGTCTCACGGTGATCACCCGGATCTGCCAGGGGCCCCGGCTGTCGGGGTCGGTCTCGGCCGTGTACAGCACGCGGGAGTCGGTGAACTTCTCGGCCTTCAGCTCCGCCCGGCGGGCCTGGGCCTCCGCCGCGGTGGCGTACCTGCCGACGTGCACGCCGTAGAACGTCTGGGCGTACGTGTCCGCGGTGGCGGGCGACGTCACGGGTACGACCCGGGCGTCACCGAACCCGGCGGCCCGGAGCGTCTCCGCGTGGGCCGTGGCGGTGCTCTCCGAAGAGGTCACCTCCTGCCCGTCGTCGTACCGCACCCAGACCGTCCAGCGGTCGCTCGCGGCGCCCTGGGTGAACACCCGGTAGCTGACGCCGGGGGTCAGTTCCCTGTACCCGGTCTTCGGCGCCGAGTGGTCGCCCAGCGGGAAGACCGCGCCGAGCGCCGGATGGTCGGGGACCGGTTCGGCGGTGGCCGTGGTGGCGAGCAGGGGGGACGCGGCGACGAGCAGCGCGGCGCTCAGGCGCGCGGCTCTCCTGGGCAGGGGAGAAGAAGATCGAATCACGAGTACTGGACACGCGGCCGGGGCCCGGGGTTGCCCCGGACGGGTGAAGCGGGGCGGCGCACGGCCCGGGACCGGCCGGTGAGCGCCGGGCGGCGAATCGCGCGCCCGGTCGGACCGTGTTCCGCTTGTCCCGGTACGCCCGTGAGGCGTCCGTTCCCGGCGAGAGGAAAGACGGATGACCGAGGAGGCGAACGCCACCCGCGAGCGGAACGGGGAGGCGCCGGAGTCCGGCGAGTCGCGCGAGACCGATCTGCGGCGCGTCGGTATCGACCCGGACTTCTGGTATCCGCTCGCCCGGTCCGCGCGCCTGCGCAGGAACAAGGTCCACGCGGCCTCCTTCGCGGGACGGCGCATCGCGCTCTTCCGGACCGCCGGCGGCACCGCGTACGCCCTGGAGGACCGCTGCGCCCACCGCCAGGTTCCGCTGAGCCTGGGAGTGGTGGACGGCGAGACGCTCCGCTGCTGCTACCACGCGTGGGCGTACCGGGGGAACGGGCGCATCTCGCAGATCCCCTACCTGCCCAAGGGTGCCGAGCGGCCGCCCCGCGGGGTGCGCTCCTTTCCCGTCCGCGAACGCTACGGCCTCGTCTTCGTCTTCCCCGGAGACCCCGCCCGAGCCGAGGCCACCCCCCTGCCGGTGCTCCCGGAGGCGGACTCGGCCCGGCACCGGACCATGATGTTCTCGCGCTCCGTGCGCTGCCACTACACGTTCCTGCACGAGAACCTGCTCGACATGAACCACCAGTTCCTGCACCGGGGCGTCCTGGGCCGGATCCAGCCGAAGCTGCTGGGATACGACACGGGTCCGCGCTCCGTGGAGGCCAGGTACCTCTTCGTCCCCTCCGGCGGCAGAAAGGACCGGGGCGCGGGCCTGCTGTCCGCGGAGGGCGTGGGGGGCGCGTCGACGCCCGACGTCGTCACCATCCGCACCGAGTACCCGTACCAG
Source organism: Streptomyces sp. NPDC015130 (assembly GCF_043080005.1). Taxonomy (NCBI): domain Bacteria; kingdom Bacillati; phylum Actinomycetota; class Actinomycetes; order Kitasatosporales; family Streptomycetaceae; genus Streptomyces; species Streptomyces sp. NPDC015130. The sequence continues at coordinate 45,840 of NZ_JBIBVC010000010.1, forward strand.
ACCCTGCAGACGGTCCCCGAGTCGTCCGATGCGGCGGCGTTCTCCCTGTGGGCCGCCTACGTGCCGGAGGACGCCGAGCAGCGCGTCAGCCGCGTCTTCGGGCTGCTCATGATCGCGAAGCCGCCGGTCCCCGGCGCCCTTCACCTGGCCTGGCCGCTGATCCGGCGCTTCACCGAGCGCGTCTTCGCCCAGGACAGGATGGCGGTCGAGGCCGAGCAGAGGGCCTGGGACGAACAGGGGGCGGACCGGAACCAGGAGGTCTTCCCGCTGATCCTCGACGTGCGGAAGGTGCTGCGTACGAACGGCACCCCGCTCCGTCCGCAGGCCGCCGGCTGCCCGGACGCGGACCTGTGCGCCGACCCCGGAGGCGCCGCGCCCCGCTAGGACCTGTCCGGGGCGTGTTGCGGGCGCCGGGCGTCGCGGGCCGGGCGGGCTTGCGAAGCACGCTTCAGCGGCGCGCCGCCCAGCGGAGGGCGCCCGCGAGGTGGGCCCGGAAGTCGGGGGACGCGTACGACTCCGACGTGTGGCCGAGGGCGGTGAAGAAGAACCGGCCGCCGGCCTTGTCGTGGCACCAGGAGAGCGGATGGTCCACGCCGTGCGTGCCGCCGGTGTACGTGGACTCGTCGGCGCGCAGCAGGACGTGGACGCCGGACTCGCGCGGGGGTGAGGTGAAGTCGTACCACTCGTCGGTCCAGTCCCACCGCGCCGGCAGGTGCGCGGTCGCCGGGTGGGCGGTGTCCTCCACGTGGACCAGGCCGGGCTGGAGGGGAGGGTGGCCCGCGAAGCGGGTGCCGAGCAGTTCGCCGTAGAAGGGCCAGCCGGGCTCGGCGTTGGCGGCGGCGTGGACGGCGAGGAGGCCGCCGCCGCCCCGCACGTATGCCTCCAGGGCCGTCCGGCCGGGGTCGGTGAGGACCTCCCCCGTGGTGGAGAGGAGGGCCACCGCCGCGCACCGTGCGAGCCGCTCGTCCGTGAAGGCGCCGGGGTCGTCCGTCGCCTCCGCCTCGAAGCCGCACTGCCGGGCCTGCTCGACGAGGGCGCGCGCGCCCGCGGGGATCGAGTCGTGGCGGTAGCCGGCGGTGCGGGTGTACACGAGGACGTCCGAGGGCGGCACGGGAACCCCTTCTGGAGAAAGCGCTTTCTGCTCCCGACCCTAGCGATCACCCTCTCTTCACCGCAAGGCTCCGCCCTCCGATTGATACCTTTCGTTTGTCGAGTGAAAGCACATGGCTTCACTTGCGAGGAGAGGGGGCACATGACGTGCTGACCGAAGAGCGGCGCGAGGTCCTCCTGCGCCTGATCGAGCGCCGGGGGTCGATCAAGGTGAAGGACGCGGCGGAGGAGATGGGGGTCTCCGCCGTCACCGTGCGCCAGGACGTCCGGGACCTGGCGGGCCGGGGGCTGGTCGTGCGGGTGCACGGAGGGGCCATGTCGACGAGCGCGGCGCAGACGGCCGACACGGCCGGGCCGGCCGCCCCCCGCCCGACGGCGGGGCAGGGGGACGCCTTCGGACTGATCGTGCCGCCGGGGGGCTACTACTACCCCGAGATCATCCGCGGGGTGCAGGACGCGGCGCGCGCGCACGGGGTGCGCGTCGTCCTCGCGGTCTCCGGCGAGACACTGGCGGACAACCGGGAGCAGGCGCGGCGGCTGATCGCCACGGGCGTCGACGGGCTGCTGCTGATGCCGCGGGCCGGACTGGAGCCCGCGGACCTGGCCGAGGAGTGGCTGGCCGGCCTCGACGTCCCGGTCGTCCTCGTGGACCGCAGGGCAGGCGGGCAGGCCGGGCGGCTGGAGCAGGTCGCGTCCGACCACGCCCATGGCGCGGGCCTGGCCGTGCGGCACCTCGCCGGGCTGGGGCACGGGCGGGTCGCGCTGCTCGCGCGGACGGAGAGCCCCAACACGCCGTTGATCCGGGAGGGTTACGCGGCGGCCTGCCAGGCCCTGCGGCTGCCCGAGGGGCCGGAGTACGCCATCGATCCGGCGGACGGGGCGGCTCCGGCCACCTGGTTCGAGGAGTTCGTGGCGGCGGTCGAGGCGGGGGAGGTCCGCGCGGCCCTCGTCCACAACGACCTCGACGCGGTCACCCTGGTCGGCCTCCTCCAGGCGCGCGGCCTGCGGGTCCCGGAGGACCTGGCCATCGTGACGTACGACGACGAGGTCGCCGAGCTGAGCGATGTGCCGCTCACGGCCGTGGCGCCGCCCAAGAGGGCCGTGGGGGCGTGGGCGGTCGACCTGATGAGGCGCCGGATCGCCGATCCCGCCGCACCCCTGGCCGAGTTGCTGCTCCGTCCGGAGCTGCGCGTACGGGACTCCAGCGGCGCTCCCTCCGCGCCCCGCGAGGGCGCGTAGGCCGCGCAGGGCGCGTAGGCCGGTCGGGGCGCCGCGTAGGGCAGTCGGGGCGCGCGGACGGGCCGAGGGCACCGCATCACATCGCATCACTTGCTTTCGCTCCTCATCGAATGAAGCCAAAGTCATTGACGAAGCATGTTTGCTGCCGAATGATTCCGGTCAACGCCCCAGCGAACGATCGGTGCACATCATGCTTCGCAGAACCACGGCCGCCCTGGCCGCCTCCGTCACGGCCCTCCAACGCCGTGAAGGCGGCACCGCGCCGGACGTCGCGGTGGTCGAGTACCCCCACCTGCCGGAGTTCGCGGCCCAGGGGAAGGTCGAGGACCTGAGCGGCACCCTCGGCCCGCTGGTGAGGGACCGGTTCCCGGAGGCGACCCGGCAGCTCGTCGACCTCGGCGGCAGGACCTGGGCCGTCCCGCGCGACGCGGCGCCCCTGATGCTGATGTACCGCAAGGAGAGAGCGCCACGAACGACGTCCACGAGGGGAAGTTCGTCGTGGGCGACGAGCAGCGCTACGAGTTCAGCGTGCTGCTGAAGGACTGGAAGCCCTTCCAGGCAGGGGACTCGGAGAGCGGCGACATCGTCTTCCAGGGGAAGCACGCCGGCGGGAACCAGCCGTCCTTCTACCTGATGACCAAACGGAACAGCATCGCCTTCCGCTCGCCGATCCTCGGCCTCCAGGCCACCGTGATCGGCGACTTCCGCCCGCACATCGACGAGTGGATACACTTCCGCGTGGACGTGCGCTGGACCGACGACGCCACCGGCTACTACCGGGTCTCCGCACGGCTGCCCGGCGAACCGGGGTTCACGCTCCGCCAGGCGTACGAGAACGTGAGGACGTTCCACCCCGTGAACCCCGCGGACTTCGGCTATCTCAAGTGGGGTCTCTACCGTCCCGGCCAGGCCCTCGACAAGGGAGACGTACCGACGCGGATCGTCCACCACGACGACATCCGCGTCCTGGACCTCTCCCAGGAAGCCCTTCCGTGAGGCATGTCATCGCCCTCGACATGGCCGGAGCCGGCGTCAAGGCGGCCCTGATCGGGCTCGACGGGACGGTGCTGCACGAGCAGCGGCGGGCGAGCGGGCGCGCGCACGGCCCCGGGGCCGCCCTGGAGTCGGTCGTCCGCCTCGCGGAGGAGCTGCGCGCCCGTGGACGGTGGCGTTTCGGCACGGCGGCGGAGGCGGTCGGCGTTTCCGTGCCCGGCTTCGTGGACGCGCAGAGGGGTGTCGCCGTGCCCGGTACCGTCGGCGCGGAGCGGGGTGTCGCCGTCCACGCCGCCGGTCCCGGCCGGCGCGGCGTCCCGCTCCGGGAGCTGCTGAGCCGCAGGCTCGAAGGGACGCCCGTCGTGCTGGGGCACGAGGTCCACGCCGAGGTCTCGCCGAGGGCCGTCTCGGTGCGGGCCGCGGGACCGGCCGGTTCCTCTTCGTGTCGCTCGGCACCGGTGTCGCCGGGGCCATCGGCATCGACGAGCGGATCGAGGCCGGCGCCCACGGAGGCGCCGGCGGGATCGGCCACGTCGTCGTCCGTCCGGGCGGCCCCGCGTGCCGCTGCGGCGGGCGGGGCTGTCTGGAGGCGGTGGCGTCCGCCGCCGCGGTCGGTCGCGCCTGGGCCACGGCGAGCGGCGACCCCGCCGCCGGCGCCGGCGACTGCGTGCGGGCCGTCGAGGCGGGCGACGAGGCCGCCTCCAGGGTGTGGCGGACGGCGGTCGCCGCCCTGGCCGACGGCCTGGTCACCGCCGTCACCGTCCTGGATCCCCGCACCCTGATCATCGGCGGAGGCCTCGCCGAGGCCGCGGACACCCTGTTCACGCCCCTGCGCGCCGCGGTGGCGGAACGGGTCACGTTCCAGCGGATCCCCACGATCGTGCCCGGGACCCTCGGGGACTCCGCCGGGTGCCTGGGCGCGGGGCTGCTCGCCCGGGATCTCCTCGCCCGGGATCCGCTCGCCAAGGTGACGGCCGTGGACTCCGTGTCCCACTGAACCGGCTGTTCGGGGGCCCTCGGGCCGTCGGCCTTCTGCCACCATGGGCCGGTGAGTGACACGGAGGCGGAAAAGGGCCCCGGCGGGGCGGGTTCGGGTGGGCGCGGGCGGCGTCGGCGGGATCCGGAGTGGACGTACGGGGCCCTGCTCGACGCGCTGCTCGGGCTGGTTTCGGAGACCGGCCGGGAGCCCACCAGGAAGGCCATCGCGGAGCGGGCGGGGGTGTCCGAGCGGACGGTGTTCGTGCACTTCACCGACCGCGAGGCGCTGTACGTGGCGGCCGCCCGGCGGCAGGCCGAGCGGTGGCGCGCCCATGCGGAGCCGGTGCCGCGCTCGTGGGAGACGGCGCGCAAGGTGGGCGCGCTCGTGGCGCAGCGCGGGCGGATGTACGAGGTGATGACGCCGATCCGCAGGATCGGGCTCGGTCTGGAGCCGGACTCGCCCGGGCTGCGCGGGGTGATGGCGGAGGGTGACGCCTGGTTCCGGGCGGACGTGGCCGCGGTGTTCGCCCCGGAGCTGGAGCGGGTGCCGGACGCCGAGGAGCCCGGCGGGCTGCTCGACGCGCTGGAGGCCGCCTCGTCGTGGGCGGCCTGGGACCATCTGCGGTCCCGCCGCGGGCTCGACGGGGCGGCGGCCGGGGCGGCGATCGGACGCACGCTGCGGGCGCTCCTGGAGGTCGTACCGCACAGCTCTTGACTCGTATTGCAGTTGGACTGCAATAGTGGGCGTCCTCCCCCGGAAGGACGTGACCCTGCCATGACTCCGATGGCCCGCCGAGGCTTCGTCGCGGCCGCCGCCGCGATGGGCGCCGCCGCCGCCTCCGTGTCCCTGAACCCGCAGACCGCCCAGGCAGTCGCCGGGCACCGCGTGCGGGAGGTGCGGACCCCCTCCCGGACGGACGGGCTCCCGTACGAGGACGAGACCGACTTCGCGGACGCGGACCGCGGGTTCATCGCCGCGTTCACCGGCGGACCGATCACCACCGCCGCCGGGAGGACCGTCTGGGATCCCGCCGCCTACCGCTTCCTCACCGAGGCGCCGGACGACGACGGCCACGAGGGACCCGACACCGTCGACCCCAGCCTGTGGCGGCAGGCACGGCTCCTGTCCCGCCAGGGCCTGTACCGGGTCACCGACCGGATCTACCAGGTCAGGGGCCTGGACCTGTCCAACATGACGATCGTCGAGGGCGACACCGGCGTCATCGTCATCGACCCCCTCATCTCGGCCGAGACCGCCGCGGCTGCCCTGCGCCTCTACCGCGAGCACCGCGGCGACCGCGCGGTCCGGGCGATGATCTACACCCACCCGCACGTCGACCACTTCGGCGGCTGCCGGGGCGTGCTGCCGGACGGCGCCGGGGACGTCCCCGTCCTCGCGCCCGAGGGCTTCATGGAGCACGCGGTCAGCGAGAACGTGTACGTCGGCACCGCCATGGCCCGCCGCGCCGCCTACATGTACGGCTCCACGCTCCCCAAGAACGCGGGCGCGCAGGTCGGCTGCGGGCTCGGCCTCACCGTCTCCCTCGGCACCGTCGGACTCATCGCCCCCACCCGGCTCATCGGCACCACGGGCGAGGAGGTCGTCCTCGACGGGGTGCGGATCCGCTTCCAGATGACCCCGGGCACCGAGTGCCAGGAGGAGATGAACTTCCTCTTCCCCGACCTGCGCGCGGTGTGCATGGCGGAGAACGCCACCCACACCATGCACAACATCCTCACCCTGCGCGGCGCCCAGGTCCGCGACGCCCACGCCTGGGCCGGATACCTCACCGAGTCGATCGGCCTCTACGACGGCACCGCCGACGTCGCCTTCGCCTCGCACCACTGGCCCACCTGGGGCAACGACGCCATCGTCGACCTCCTGACCCACCAGCGGGACCTGTACGGCTACCTGCACGACCAGACCGTCCGGCTGATCAACCGGGGCATGACCGGCATCGAGATCGCGGAGACCTTCCGGCTCCCGCCCCAGCTCGAAGGCGTCTGGGCCAACCGCGGCTACTACGGCTCGCTGAGCCACAACGTCAAGGCGGTCTACCAGCGGTACATGGGCTGGTTCGACGGCAACCCGGCGCATCTGTGGGAGCACCCGCCGGCCGAGGAGGCCCGCCTCTGGGTGGAGTCCCTCGGCGGTCAGGCCGCGGTCCGCGCCCGCGCCCGGCACTACGCCGACCGGGGCGAGCTGCGCTTCGCCGTGACCCTGCTCAACCACGCCGTCTTCAACGACCCCCGGGACGGCCGGGCCCGCCGCCAGCTCGCCGCGCTCTACACCCGCCTGGGGCGGGCCGTCGAGAACGCCGTCTGGCGGAACTTCTACCTCACCGGAGCCCAGGAGCTCCTCCACGGCGTCACGCCGCACGCCACCGCCACCCTCGGCCCCGACATGTACCTGGCCCTGACCGTCGGCCAGATCATCGACAGCCTCGCCGTACGCGTCGACGGCCCGAAGGCCTGGTCGCTGCGGATCGCCGTCGACTGGCAGATCGGCGACGACCACTGGCACCTGCGCCTCGCGAACGGTCTGCTCACCTGGACCCGGGACTCCAGGCCCGCCGCCGACGCGGGCCTGACCATGAGGATGACCAAGCCCCAGCTCATCGCGCTGCTCGCCGGGAAGGGCACGGACGGCATCACGATGACCGGCGACCGCGCGCTCCTGCCCCGGCTGCTCGGGGTCCTCGAAGCCCCCGAGCCGGAGTTCCCGATCGTGACCCCGTGAGCGGGACCGGTCAGCGCCCGTACATGCCGCGGCACAGGTCGGCGGCGCCCATCGGGGCGTCGATCTCCTGGGCCTGCCGGCAGAGCCGGCGCATCTCGGGGGCCTGACCGGTCACCGGCCGCGTCGGACGCGGGGCGGGCGCGGGCCGCGGGGACCTGGTCTTCGGGGCCGTGGCCGGGGCGGTCCTGCGGGTGGTCTTCCCGGCCCGCTCGGGCTTCCGGCGCTCCGTCGTCGTACCCGGGTTCTTGCGCGGGGCGGCGGGTCGGCCGGGTGCCTCACCGGCGGTCTGCCCCGGGGTGCGGCGGTGCTGGGCGGGCGCGGCCTTCGGCGGTGCGGGCTTCTCGGAGTCGGGCTTCGCCGGCGGGCGGCCGGGGCGGGGTTCGGTGGCCGCGAGGTTCTCCCGGGGCCTGGCCTCGGTGGGTTCCGGCCATGCCGGGAGGGCGGACGGCGGACGTTCGGCGGCGGGTGCGAGCCCGCCCGGCCGGGGCGGGACGTTCGGAGCGGGGGCCTCGGGGACGGCCACGCAGCCGCCGGTGAGGAGCGCGGCGAGGAGAGCGACCAGCGCTCGGCGGGTGTTCATGGCGCTCACGCTGCCCGAGCCGGCCCGGGACCCGCCCGCCGCTCGGACCGTGTCCACCATGACGAGTGAAGCGTGACGCGTCACGGGTGACGGGTGACGGGTGAGAGGTGACGGGTCGCCGGTGACGGTGACGAGCTGCGGGTCACCGGTGACGGGTGACGGGCTGCGGGTCACCGGTGACGGGTGACGAGTTGCGGGTCACCGGTGACGGGTGACGGGCTGCGGGTCACCGGTGACGGGTGGCAGGCAAAGGGTCGCCGGTGGCGGGTACCGGGCGGCGGATGGCGGGTGCCGGCTCGTCGCGTGGCGCGAGGCGCGTGACGCGTGACGTGCGGCGCGGGCGTCGCGGTAGGTTCGGGGGACGTGCCGCGGGGTCGCCGAGCACCCCGGCCGACGACCCTCGGGAGCCCCAGGTGCACACCCTCGTCCACGACGACATCACCACCGCCGCCGACCGCATCGCCGGCCACGTCCGGCCCGTCGCCCTCGCGGCGCCCACGGAGCCCGGGGGCGTACACCTCGCGCTGGAGCTGATGCAGTACACCGGCTCGTTCAAGGCGCGCGGCGCACAGAACTTCCTCCTCGCCCACCGCGAGGCCGGCACCCTGCCCGACGCCGGGGTCACGATCGCCTCCGGCGGGAACGCCGGTCTCGCCTGCGCCTGGGCCGCCGCCCGGCAGGGCGTCCCCGCCACCGTCTTCCTGCCGGCCACCGCGCCCCGGGTGAAGGTGGCCCGTCTCCGCGAGTACGGCGCGGACGTCCGGCTCGTCGGTACGGAGTACGCCGAGGCCCTCGGCGCCTGCGAGGAGTTCGCCCTGGCCACCGGGGCGCTCGCCTCGCACGCGTACGACCATCCGCTGATCGCCGCCGGAGCGGGCACCCTGCTCGACGAGATCCGCCGACAGGTCCCCGGCCTCGACACCGTCGTCGTCTCGGTCGGCGGCGGCGGTCTCTTCGCCGGGGTCGCCACCGCGGCCCGGCACCACGGCATCCGAACCGTCGCCGTCGAACCCGAGAACTGCCGCGCCCTGGACGCCGCCGTCCGGGCCGGCCGGCCGGTGGACGTCACCGTGGACTCCGTCGCCGCCGACTCCCTCGGCGCCCGCCGCGCCTCCGCCACCGCCGTGTGGGCGGCCCAGAAGGACGGTGTGGAGTCCGTGCTCGTGCCCGACGCCGCGATCGTCCGCGCCCGGCAGACGCTGTGGGACGACCGCCGCCTCGCCGTCGAGCACGCCGCCGCCACCGCTCTCGCCGCCGTGGCCCGCCCGGGAGCGGACACCCCGGACAGCGCGTACCGTCCCGCGCCCGGCGAGACCGTCTGCGTGGTCCTGTGCGGCGCGAACACCGACCCGACGGATCTCGTCGCCCCGTAAGGCCTGGATCCCGGATCGCGCCGGGCACTCGCGGACGCGTCGCCGCCGGTGGCAGACTGGCGCGTCGATCCGCCGAAGGAGCACGTCGTGTCCATGATCCAGCGCCTGCGAAGGGCCGTCCGTCTGACGTACCGGCGTGCCGTGGACCTCAGCCACCCGGCCCGCTCCCCGCTCGGCAGCGCGGTCGTCAACTGCGTGGTCTACATCGACGGCGTACGGCGGAACGGGCGCGGCTCGGCCGAGGAGGCGCTGCGGCAGGTCCGCAAGGCCGGCGACGGCTTCGTCTGGATCGGTCTGCACGAGCCGGACGAGAAGGAGTTCACCGGTCTCGCCGAGCTCTTCGGCCTCCACCCGCTGGCGGTCGAGGACGCGGTCAACGCCCACCAGCGGCCCAAGGTGGAGGAGTACGACGGCGTGCTGTTCGCCGTCTTCAAGACCGTCCGCTACGTCGAGCACGAGGAACTCACCGCGACCAGCGAGGTCGTGGACTCCGGCGAGCTGATGGCCTTCGTCGGCCCGGACTTCGTCATCACCATCCGGCACGGCGGCCACGGCTCGCTCGGCCCGCTGCGCGAGGCCCTGGAGGACCTGCCCGAGCAGCTGGCCAAGGGGCCCTCCGCCGTGCTGCACGCGATGGCGGACCACGTGGTGGACGACTACCTGGCCGTCGCGGACGCCGTGCAGGACGACCTCGACGCGATCGAGAGCGCCGTCTTCTCCGAGCAGGCGGACCGGCGCGACGCCGGACGGATCTACCAGCTCAAGCGCGAACTCCTCGAACTCAAGCGGGCCGTGACCCCGCTGGGCCGCCCCCTCCAGCACCTCGCCACCCATCCGATGCCGCTGGTCGACCCGGACATCAGGGCGTACTTCCGTGACGTGGCCGACCATCTCGCCCGGGTCGCGGAGCAGGTGACGTCCTTCGACGCCCTCCTCGACTCGATCCTCCAGGCCCATCTCGCGCAGGTGACGGTCGCGCAGAACGAGGACATGCGCAAGATCACCGCCTGGGCGGCCATCGTCGCGGTCCCGACGATGGTCTGCGGCGTCTACGGCATGAACTTCGACCACATGCCCGAACTGCGCTGGACCTACGGCTACCCGTTGGTCCTCGGCGTCATCGTCCTCTCCTGCCTCGTCATCCACCGGGGCTTCCGCCGCAACGGCTGGCTCTGAGCGGAGGGCCGCCGCGACTCCCGCCGGTCGGGGGGCTGCCGCCGGTCGGCGGGCCTTCCACCGCGCCCCGTTTCGGCGCGTCGCCGCAGGCCACGGCCTGGGTAGAGTCGGAAGCCCGGCATCAGGACGCCGGGAGCGAAGGAGGCCGACCGGCCATGGCGGTGGACGCACTCGACACCCGCATCCTGCGGCTCCTCATCGAGCAGCCGCGTACGAGCGTGCGTGAGTACGCGCGGATCCTGGGCGTGGCGCGGGGCACCGTCCAGGCGCGGATCGACCGCCTGGAGCGGGACGGGGTGATCACCTCGACCGGTCCCGTCCTCTCCCCCGCCGCCCTGGGGCACCCGGTGCTCGCCTTCGTCCACGTCGAGGTCACGCAGGGCCACCTCGACGAGGTCGGCGACGCGCTCGCGGCGGTCCCCGAGATCGTCGAGGCCTTCTCGATCACCGGGGGCGGGGATCTGCTGACCCGGGTCGTGGCCCGTGACGCCGGGCACCTGGAGGACGTCATCCAGCGGCTCATCCAGCTGCCGGGCGTCGTCCGCACCCGGACCGAGATCGCGCTGCGCGAGCGGGTGCCGCACCGGCTGCTGCCCCTGGTCGAAGCGGTGGGACGCCGGTCCGGCACGGCGTGAGCGGGCCGGGAGGACCAGCGGACTTGGCGATTCCTCCAAGGTGACCGGCGGATGCGCCGAGATGCGCCTCGATTCGTTGTAGACGGGAAGGAACACGACCTAACGTGGCGCACATGCAGTCCTACACCATCGGGCAGGCGGCGCGGCTCCTCGGCGTCAGCCCCGACACGGCCCGCCGCTGGGCCGACGCGGGCCGGGTCGCGACCCATCGCGACGAGAGCGGCCGGCGACTCATCGAAGGCCGCGACCTCGCCGCCTTCTCCATCGAGATCGCGCAGAGCGGCGTCGGCGAGGAGGACGAGTCCACCACCTCCGCCCGGAACGCGTTCCCGGGGATCGTGACCGCCGTCAAGCTCGGCGACGTCGCGGCACAGGTCGAGATCCAGGCGGGCCCGCACCGGCTGGTGTCCCTGCTCACCCGCGAGGCGGTCGACGAGCTGGGCCTCGAGGTCGGCATGCGGGCCACCGCCCGGGTGAAGTCGACCAGCGTCCACATCGACCGCGTCTGAACCCGATGCACCCGAAGAGCCGGACCGGCCCGGCGGAACGGCTCCGCGCCCGTCCTTCCCGCCAGGGCCCGCGCACGCCCGTCGTCCTCGCCGTCCCCGCGCTGCTCGCCGTGGCGTTCCTGGTCCTCCCGCTCGCCGGTGTCCTGGTCCGTACCGACTGGGCCGCCTTCGTCGGGCACCTCACCACGCCCGGGACCGTCGAGGCCCTGAAGCTGTCGCTGCTCGTCTCCTTCTGGGCGCTCGGCCTGTCGCTGCTGCTCGGCGTCCCGCTGGCCTGGCTCCTGGCGCGGGTGCCGTTCCGCGGCAAGGCGCTGGTCCGTTCGCTCGTCCTGCTGCCCATGGTGCTGCCCCCGACCGTCGGCGGTGTCGCGCTGCTGCTCGCGTTCGGACGGCGCGGGCTCCTCGGGCCCTGGCTGGAGTCCACTTTCGGCATCACGCTCCCCTTCCACACCTCGGGCGCGGTCGTCGCCGCCACCTTCGTGGCGATGCCGTTCCTCGTCATCAGCCTGGAGGGCGCCCTCGGAGGACTGCGCCCCCGTTACGAGGAGACGGCCGCGTCCCTCGGCGCCTCGCCGGTACGGGTCTTCTTCACCGTCACGCTGCCCATGGTCGCCCCGGGGCTCCTCGCGGGCGCCGCGCTCACCTGGGCGCGGGCGCTGGGCGAGTTCGGCGCCACCATCACCTTCGCCGGGAACCTGCCGGGCACCACCCAGACCCTGCCGCTCCAGGTGTACCTGCTGCTCCAGGAGGAGCCGGAGGCCGCGACCTCCGTCTCGCTGCTGCTGCTCGTCATCGCCATGGCCGTCCTCGTCGCCCTGCGCGGTCGCTGGACGGGGACGCCCGCGCCGGCCCGGCGGGCCGCGCCCGCCCCCGAGCCCGAGCCGGTTCCCGGGACGGGCCCCTCCCCCGAGCCGACCGGGGCCCCGCTCCCCGGCAGCAGGGAGGAGGGCGGGACGACGTCGGCCGGGGAGGCCGACGGCGGGCGGTGGGCGCTGCGGGCCGAGCTCGGGGGCTTCACCGAACTGACCCTGGACGCCGACCCCGGCACCACGATCGCCGTCGTCGGCCCCAACGGCGCCGGAAAGACGACCCTCCTCCGGGCGCTCCTCGGCCTCACCCCCCGCGCCCACGCCACGCTGCGGCTCGGCGGCACCGACGTCACCGGGCTGCCCCCGCACCGCCGGCGGGTGGCGTGGGTGCCGCAGGACGGGGCGCTGTTCCCGCACCTGTCCGCGCTGTCGAACACCGCGTACGGCCTCCGGGCCCACGGCGTTCCGCGCGCCGAGGCGCGGCGGACCGCACAGGCCTGGCTCGACCGGCTCGGCGTGGGGCACCTGTCGCACCGCCGTCCCGCGCAGCTCTCCGGCGGCCAGGCCCAACGGGTCGCCCTCGCCCGCGCCCTGGCCGCCCGGCCCCGGCTGCTGCTCCTCGACGAGCCGCTCGCCGCGCTCGACCAGACCACCCGCGCCCATGTGCGGCACACCCTGCGCCGCCATCTCGCGGGGTTCGGCGGTGTCTGTCTGATCGTCACCCACGACCCCGTGGAGGCCGTCTCCCTCGCCGACCGGGTCCTCGTCCTGGAGGACGGACGCACGCTCCAGGACGCCTCCCCCGGCGAGGTGTCGCGCCATCCCCGGTCGCCCTGGGTCGCCCGGATGCTGGGCAGCAACGCATGGCCGGGCGCCGCGACGGCCGAGGGGCTCGCGCTCGACGGGGGCGGCACCCTGGTCGCCGCCGAGCCGCCGCCGCCCGGCACGCGGGCGCTGGCCGTGATCGCGCCCGAGGCGGTGGCGGTACACCGCGAGAAGCCGGGCGGGAGTCCCCGTAACGTCTGGCCCGGGACCGTACGGGAGATCACCGCGAGCGGCAGCCGACTGCGGGTCCTGGTGACCTCCGACCGGGCCCCGGACCTCGTCGCCGAGATCACCCCGCAGGCGGCGGCCGAGCTGGGGCTCGCGGACGGGGTGCCCGTCTGGACCGGGGTCAAGGCGACCGAGGTGACCGTCGTACCGCTCTGACCTGCTCGACCTGCTCGACCTGCTCGACGTGCTCGACGTGCTCGACCTGCTCGACCTGCTCCGAACGGCTCCGAACGGCTCCGAACGGCTCCGAACGGCTCCGACCGCCTCGGGCACCGGGAAGGGCGGGACCGGCCGGCCTCAGTCCGTGGTCCGTGTACGGGCCATCAGGACCGCGACGTCGTCCTGCGCCGGTCCCACGAGGAGCCGGCTGAGCACCTCGTCGCAGAGCGTGTCCAGCGGCCGGTCCAGGTCCCGGAGCGCGCGGGCCAGCTGGCTCATCCCCTGGTCGAGGTCCCGGTCGCGGGCCTCGATGAGGCCGTCCGTGTAGAGCACGAGCAGCCCGCCCTCGGGCAGGGCGACCTCCTCCGAGCCGAAGTCGCGGGCTCCCGTGCCCAGGGGGGTGCCGGGTGGGCCTTCGAGGAAGGTGATGGTGCCGTCCGGGGTGGCGAGCGCCGGGGGCGGGTGCCCGGCGCGGGCGATGACCCAGCTTCCCGTGGCCGGGTCGTGGACCGCGTACACGCACGTGGCCATCTCGTCCTCGCCGAGGTCGGCGACGACGGCGTCGAGCGATCTGAGCATCCGGGCGGGGGCGATGTCGTGGCGGGCCAGGGTCCGCACGGCCGTGCGCAGTTGCCCCATGACGGCGGCCGCGTGGATGCCGTGGCCCATGACGTCGCCGATGACCAGGCCCGTCCGCCCGCCCGGGAGGGCGATGACGTCGAACCAGTCGCCGCCGACGTCGTGGGCGCTCGCGGGCAGGTAGCGGCCGGTGAGTTCGAGTCCGGTGACGGCGGGCAGCGCGCTGTTGGTGAGGCTGCGCTGGAGGGTGATCGCCGCCTCCCGCTGGGTCGTGTAGAGGCGGGCGTTGTCGATGTTGAGGGCGGCGCGGGCGACGACCTCGTCGATGAGGACGGAGTCCTGCGTGTCGAACGGCTCGCGGGTGCGCAGCCGCGTCACGGTGACCGCGCCGAGCACCTGTCCCCGGGCCACGAGAGGGACGAGTCGCGCCGAGCCGATGCGGGTCGCGAAATAGGTGCGGAGCGCCTCGGTGCGCGGGTCGGTGAAGAGCGCCGGGAGGTCGGTGGTGTAGAGGTTCGTGGGCCTCCCGCTGGAGACGACCCGTTCGTAGACGGAGTCCAGGGGGAGCTGGAAGGTCTGGCCGGGGGTGAGCATCGCGGTGGGGGCTGTCGGGTCCGGGAAGCCGGCGGCGAGGCGGCGGAGCACGCCGCGCGTGGAGGCGGCCGGGTCGTCCGGTTCGAGGACGGCCTCCAGCATCTGCACGTCGGCGGAGTCGGCGAGCTGGGGCACGAGGAAGCGCACCACCTCCTGGGCCGTCTGCTCCAGGTCGAGCGTCGTGCCGATCCGCGCGCCGGCCTCGGCGAGCAGGGCGAAGCGGTGCCGGGCCCGCTCGACCTCGATGTGCGCCTCCTGGCTCTCGGTGATGTCGACGAGGGAGGCGATGAGGCCGAGGGGCTGCTCGGAACGGTCGCTGAGGGGCGCGTACGAGCAGGACCAGATGTGGTCGCGGCCGGGGTCGGCGGGGGTGCGGCCGACCCGGCGGGCGTCGACGACGGCGGTTCCGCTGTCGAGGACCTGGCGCATCAGGGACTCGAGGGCGACGGCGTTGACGCCGGGGACGACCTCGGTGAGCCGGCGGCCGACGTGGGCCGCGGCGGAGACGCCGTTCATCCGGGCGAGGGCGTCGTTGATGCGGAGGAAGCGGAGGTCGGGGCCGAGGAGGGCGAGGCCGATGGGCGACTGGGTGAAGAGGCTCTCCATCGCCGCGAGGTTCTCGCGCATGCGCAGGACCTCGGAGGTCTCCACCGCGATGAGCATGGCCCCGGGGCGCCCCTCCGGGTCGGCGGCGGGGACGATCCACATCTCCATGGCGATGGTGTGGCCGTCCCGGTGGCGGACGGGCAGCGTGCCGACGATGGTCTCGCCCGCCTGGACGCGCTCGGTGAGCCGGTCGGCGAGGTCGCGGTTGGCGTCGGGCACGAGGAGCGGTGTGGCGAGGCGCCCGAGCACGTGCTCGGGCGCGTGGCCGAGCAGGTCCTGGGCGGCCAGCGACCACTCGACGATGCGGCCCTCGGCGTCCTCCCGCCAGAGGGCGATGGGCAGCAGCTCGCGGAGCACGCCCGCGTCCCCGACGGCCGCCCTGGGCGGCTTCGGAACCCTGCTCGACGACTGATGAGTCTCCAACGCATCGACCTACGCATCGGCCTGGCCCCAAAGGGCGCAATCCCTACCGAATCACCCTAGCGGAGTCGCTGACGGCGGGCGCTGCGCAGTGCGTCCGTCCGATTCCGGACCGCCGCTCCGGACCGCCGCTCCGGGCGGCCGTCCCGGGCAGCCGTCCCGGGCGGCCGTCCCGGGCAGCCGTCCCGGGCGGCCGTCCCGGGCAGCCGTGCAGGACGCCGGCCGGGGGTTCGCCGTTCTTCCGTGCTGCTCCGTCTTCCGTGTCGTTCCGTGTTGTTCCGTAGTTCTACGGATGTGCCGGCGGTCGGCCGTCTGCGAGAGTCGTCGCGACCTCTCCGTACGCGCGCCCCCGTGCGGCGCCGTACCACCCTCCCGTTCCCGGAGTACCCCGCATGACCAGCCCTCCGTCCGACGCGCGTCCGCACGACCGGGGGCCCGGCGGCGGGCCTGAGGACCCCCTCACCCTGCTCGACCGAGCCCGGCGCCTCTCCGCGGCCGGGGGCCACCCGGCGGCCGGCGGGGCCTGGGTGCGGGCCGCGACGGCCGTGCGGCGGGCCGGCGGGGCCATCACGCCCAGGGACCACGCCGACGCGCTGGACGCGACCGCCCTCGACTGCCGGGGCGGGGCGCGGCCCGCCGCCCAGACCCTCTTCTCGCGCGCCGCCGACCTGCACGAACGCGCCGGTCTGCTCGGCAAGGCGCTGATCTCGCGGGCCCGTGCCCTCACCACCGGACCGGAACCGGGGGCGACGGCCTGCGCCGGGCTCGCGGAGCTCTGCGAGCGGGCCGCCGACCTGCACGCTGCCGGCCGGGCGACGGTCGCCCAGACCGCGACGGTCCTCCTGCTGCGCTCCCGGGCCCGCGCCGACCTGCTCGGCACCGCGCCCGACCCGGCGGCGGAGGCAGCCGCCCTGCGCGCGGAGCTCGTACGGCTCGTCGCCTTCGCCGCGCCGCACCGCGCGGACCCCGCGGTTCTCGGCCCCCTTGCCGACTCCCGCGCGCTCCTCGGGCGGGTCACCGCGCCCGAGGACCCGGCCACGGCCCTCGCGCACCTGCGGGCGGCCGTCGTGGACCACGCCGCCTCCGAGCGGCCCTGGCCGCCCACGGAGACCGAGCTCCT
This sequence comes from Streptomyces sp. NPDC015130, assembly GCF_043080005.1. NCBI lineage: Bacteria > Bacillati > Actinomycetota > Actinomycetes > Kitasatosporales > Streptomycetaceae > Streptomyces > Streptomyces sp. NPDC015130. The sequence continues at coordinate 62,513 of NZ_JBIBVC010000010.1, forward strand.
GCTCGCCGGCGTGCTCAGGGCCGCCGGGGCCCACGCGGAGGCGGCGACCGTCCTGCGTACCGCCATCGGCTCCGGCGAGGAGAGCACGCTGCTGCGGGCCGCCGACGGCGCCCGTCTCCGCCTCGCGCTCGCGCGGACGCTGGAGGAGGGCGCGGGGCAGGGGCTCGGTCTGCCCGCTTCTGCGGGCGGCGAGGAGGTCGTCGCGCTTCTCACCGAGGCCGTCCGGCTGTCCGACCGCTCCGGGGAGGACCCCCTGCTGGGCGTCCTCGCCCGCTTGCGGCTCGGCCGGGCCCACGCGGCCGGCGGCCGGTGGCAGGAGGCCGCCACCGTCCTGGAGGAGGTCCTGGCGGCCCCGGCGCGGAACGGGGACCAGCCGGCCCGGCTCCGGGCCAGGGCCTGGCTCGCCTTCTGCGCGCTGCGCCGGGGCGAACCCGAGCGTGCCGCGCGGCAGTACGCGCTCGCGGCGGCCGAGGCCCGGCTGCGCGCCGACCTCCACCAGGGCGCGGCCCTGAGCCACCGGGCCGCGCACGCCCTCGGTGCGGCCGGGGCGCCGGAGAAGGCGGCCAGGGCCTACGAACGCGCCGCCGACCTGTGGCGTTCCGCCGGCGAACACGGTGCGGCGGCCCGCTCCCTGCGCGCCCGGGCCCGGCAGGTACGGGCGGCCCGGGGGGCCGCCAGGGCCGAGGTGGTCCTGGAGGAGGCCCTCCGAGAGGCCCAGCGAGGCCTGCGCGGCACTCCGCAACCGGCGGAGCGCGACCGGCTGCGCGCCGAACTCGTGCTGATCCGCGAGGAGCTGACGGTGCTCCACGCCCTCGCCGCCGGTGCCGACGGCCCCCGTGCCGATAATGGTCGCCCCGACGGTCCCCGTACCGACGATCCCGGTACAGACGATCTCGGGCCCGATGGCTTCGGTGCCAATGCCTTCGGTGCCGATGGCCTCGGTACCGATGCCTTCGGTACCGACGCCTTCGGTGCCGACGCTTCCGCTGCCGCCGACCTTGGCCCGTGGTCCGGTCCGTGGTCACCTCCGGATCCGTACGAGGTGTCGGGGCACTATCAGGTGAACGTGTACGGCGACGTGGGCCGGGGCCGCCTCCCGGCCGCCACCGCGCCGAGGACCCGAGTAGTACAGGGGTGTGTGTGAGCAGAGTGATCGACGGCCGCTTCGAGCTCGTGGAGCGGCTGGGTGGCGGCGGCATGGGGACCGTCTGGCGCGCCCGTGACCTGGCTCTCCACCGGGACGTGGCCCTGAAGGAAGTACGCCCGCCGGATCCGGCGATGGCCGAGTACGACGTCGAGGGCGCCCGTACGCTGCGGGCCCGGGTGCTCCGCGAGGCGCGGGCGCTCGCCCGGATCGACCATCCGGGCGTGGTGACGATCCACCACATCGTCGACGCGGGTGAGGGCACGTACCCCTGGCTCGTGATGGAACTGGTCACCGGCGGCTCGCTCCAGGACCGCCTCGACCGGGGCCCGATGACGCCCGCCGAGGCCGCCGCGCTCGGCCACCGTCTGCTCGCCGCGCTGACGGCCGCCCACGAGCGGGACATCGAGCACCGTGACGTGAAGCCCGCCAACGTCCTGCTGCGGCCGGACGGACGGCCGGTCCTCACCGACTTCGGCATCGCCGCGATCCGGGAGTCCACCGTCCTCACGGCCTCGGGTTCGATCATCGGCTCGCCCGACTACATGGCGCCCGAGCGGATCCGCGGCGGTTCCAGCGGACCCGCGGCCGACCTGTGGTCGCTGGGCATGCTGCTGTACGTGGCGGTGGAGGGCCATCACCCGATGCGCCGGGAGAACACCCTGGCGACGCTGGCGGCCGTGCTCTCCGACGAGGTGCCACCGCCCGTGCGGGCCGGAGGGCTCGGTGGCCTCCTGGGCCGGCTGCTGGTCCGGGATCCGTCCGCCCGTCCTGACGCGGCCGAGATCGGCCGCGTCCTGGCCGCGGTCGCGGCCGACGGAGGCGCGGTGGTCGCGGACGCGGACGCGGTCGTCTCGGACCGGGTCGTCTCGGACCAGGTCGTCTCGGACCAGGTCGTCTCGGAGCGGGTTTCCGGGGACCGGGTCGCCGCGGACGGGGGCGTGGCCGGCGCGGTCGCCGGAGTTGCCGGAGAGGTGTCCGCGACCTCCTTCCGGCTCGCGCCTCCCGCGGCTCCCGATGCTTCCGTGCCGCCCTCGAAGGCGGCGGGGGCGACCACCTCGGCGGGGCTCTCCGGGGGCGGGCGACGGCGGGGGCGGGCCGGCCGGTTCCTCGGCGGCGTCCTCGTCGTGGCCCTCGCCGTCGGCGCCACGGTCTGGGACTGGCGGCCCGGCCAGACGGGCGGCGACCCGAGCGCCGCGCCGCCCGCACAGAAGGGACCCACCGCGCAGCGCCCCGCTCCGTCGACGACACCGCCGGAGGAGACCTCCACGCCGGAGAAGCCCTCCGCCCCGGAGGAGCGGAATCTGCTCACGCCCGCCGGCGTCAAGGCCGCCGTCGCGGCGGTGCACGCCGCCACGGACGGCGCGAAGGTCACCGGCTTTGTCGTCTACCCGGACTACGCCGTCGCCGAGTCGCTGGTCAAGGGCAGCACGAAGCGCTACGACCGGTACGTCTACCGGGGCGAGGACGTGGCGGTCCGTCAGGGCCCCGGCGGCACCGCCTTCCCCGGCACGGTCCCGGCCGACCTGGACGACTTCGACTGGGACGCCCTGCCCGCACTCCTGAAGCGGGCCGACAAGGAACTGGGCGTGGACAAGCCCACCAGCCGGTACCTCGTCCTCACCCCGGGCTCGACACTGCTCGGGAGCGGCGCGGGCCTCAGCATCTACCTCTCCGACACGTACGGCGTCGCCTACCTCAAGGCAGACACGAAGGGCCGGGTGACGGACACCTATCCGCGCGAGAACTGACCTCCGCCCACCCCGGTCCTGACGACCAGGGAGGCGAGGCCCGCCCGGGTCTCCACACCGGTCTTCCGGTAGACCCGGGCGACGTGGCTCTCCACCGTGCGCGGGCTCAGCGAGAGCCGGTCGGCCACCGCCTGGTTCGTCAGCCCCTCGGCCACGAGCACCGATATCTCGCGCTCGCGCGGGGTGAGGACCGCGAGCCGGCCGTCGGGCGCGCCGCCGTCCGGGGGCGCCGGTCTGGTCCGGTCGGCCAGGTCGACCAGCATGCGGGCGCCGCCGTCGGCCGCCAGACGGCGGCCCCTGCGCCAGAGCGCGGCGGCCCGTGCCCCGTCGCCCGCGGCCCGCACGTGCGGGGCGGCGAGGAGCAGGCTGTGGGCCTCGCGCAGGCCGGCCCCCGACCGGGCGCTCTCCCTGGCGGCCTCGGTGAACGCCTCGGCCGCCGCCGCCGATTCGCCCCGGTGGGCCAGCACCCGTCCCCACGCGCGCCGGGCGGCGCCGCGCTGGACGGAGAGGCCGAGCCGCGCGGCCTCCGCGAGCGCCCGCCGGGCCGCGCGCTCGGCCTCCGGGAGGTCTCCGGCCGCGAGGGCGGCGCCGGCGAGGAGTTCGAGATAGCCCGGGCGCAGGGAGGGCTGGAGCCGGGACAGGTCCCGGTCGCCGCCGACTCTCAGGAGCACTCCGCGCACCCGGTGCGGGTCCCGGCCGAGCGGGATGCTGTGGGCGAGCATGCAACGGGCCTGTGTGGCCCACCAGCTCTGGGCGGTGCCCACGGTGGCCGCGGCCTCCTCCGCGGCGGCCAGGGCCTCGGGGGCGCCGAGCGGCAGGGCGTGCAGGAGGACGGTGGCGCGGACGGCCCGGCTGAAGCCGAGGAGTTCGGCGCCGCCCAGGGGGCGGGCGACGGTGAGGGACTCCTCGGCCAGGTCGAGTGCGGCACGGACGTCGCCGGTGAGGAAGTGGACGTACGCCGAGCAGAGCAGGAGCTGGGAGAGCGCGAAGGGCCGTCCGGCGCGGCGGGCCACCGCGATGCCCCGCGCGGTGTGGCGCTCGGCCGCTCCGTACTCCTCCAGGAAGGCCTCGGTCCAGCCCAGGCGCACCAGCGACTCGACGTGGTCGGCGAGCCGGCCGTCCGTCAAGGTGTCGGTGAGGGCAGCGGCCTCCTTCGCGCGGGTCCGGGCGATGAGGGTCTCGCCCTCGTACGCCTCGCCGAGCGCGGAGAGCGTGAGGGCCTCCGCCGTACCGGCCTCGTCACGGCGGCGGCGCGACTCGTCGAGGGCCCGGCCGACCTCCTCGCGGACCTCGGGGTAGCGGGTGGCGAAGAGGGCCCTGGCACCCCATTCGACGACGAGGTCGGTCCGCAGGCCGTCCCTGGGGCCCGGTTCGCGCTCCAGTTCGCGGCGGAGCAGCGCGTCCGCCTCGGGGTAGCGGCCGAGGTGCCGCTCCATGAACGCGCAGAGCAGTACGGCGGACGTCAGGACGGCGGCCGTGCGCTCGCTTCCTCCGGAGCCGGGTTCGGGGTCGCGGCCGGGGCCGGGGCCTTCGGCGCCCCTTGTCTCCTGGGTGTCCCAGGCCTTCTCGCTGTCCTTCGTGTCCTTCGTGTCCTTCGTGTCCTCCGGGCGGCAGGTGTCGATGAGGTGGTGGAGGATGTCCCGGCTCTCCGCCACGCGGCCCGCCGCGCCGAGTGCGTGGGCCCGCCGGAGCATCAGCTCGTGTCGGCCGACGCGGTGTTCGGGGGTGTCGGGGAGGTGGTCGAGGGCGGCCAGGAGCCAGTGGGCGGCGCGTGCGGGGTCCACGGTCCCCGTCCGCTCGGCGGCCTCCACGAGCACGGCGGCCGTCTCGACGTCCGGGCCCGCCGCCGCGCCGACGAGGTGCGGGGCGCGGGCGGCCGCGGGCGCTCCGGCCCGGGCGAGCGCTGCCGCCGCACGCCGGTGCAGCTCGCGGCGGCGCCACGGGTCGAGGGCGCCGCGGACCAGTTCCGGGAGGGCCCGGTGGCGCGGGCCGAGCGTACGGCCGTCCTCGTCGGGCCGGACGAGGTCGCGGCCGGCCAGCGCGCGCAGGGCGGCGTCGATCTCGTCCTGGCCGTCGCCGGGCCCGGTGCCTCGACGATCGGCGGCGACGGCCGCGACCAGTTCGGAGGTGACACGGCCGCCGAGCACGGCCGCCGCCTCGACGACGGCCCGCTCCACCGGGCCGAGCGGTGTCAGTTCGTCGAGGACGACGGCCACGGGGCCGGTGCCGGGTGCCTCGTCGCGCCGGTGGCGGCTGTGGGCGAGGGCCAGGAAGTAGAGCGGGTTGCCGCCGCTGGCCGCGTGGAGCTCGGGGACCGCCTCGGGCGGTACCCCGTAGGCGAGGCCCCCTGCGCAGTCGTCGGGCTCCAGTGGGCCGAGGTCGAGGCGGGCGAGGGCTCCGGAGTCGGCCGCCCTGGCGAGGGCGGAGGCGAGGGCGGGCGGGGTCTGGCGTTCGCGTCGGGCCAGGACGACCAGGACAGGGGCGTGCGGCGGGTGCCGGAGGAGGTGGTCGAGGAGGGCGACGGTCGCCGGGTCGGCACGGTGGAGGTCGTCGAGGAGGAGGACCAGCCCGGGTGCCGGGACGCGGCCCAGGGCGGCGCCGATCCGCCGTACGAGGTCACCGTGCCCCCGCCGTCCCGATCCCGGTCCCCGCTCCTCGACGAGCGCGGCCAGTCGGGCCAGGGCCGGGACGGCGGTCCGTTTCTCGTGGGCGAGGTCGGCGAACGCGTCCAGGACGGCCTGGAAGGGCGCGCCGGCGTCCCCCTCGGCGGTTCCGGCCCGGCCGCGCAGGACGGTCGCTCCGCGGCCCCTGGCCCGTACCGCGAACTCGGTCAGGAGACGGGTCTTGCCGATGCCGGGCTCGCCCGTGACGTCCACGGCCACCGGGCCGACGCCCTCGGCGCGGCAGCCCAGCAGCCCGTCCAGCCGGTCCAGTTCCCCGGCCCGCCCGACGAGGGGCGCGCGGTCGACACACCCCAGGTCCGCGAAAGTGTCCACGTACAGTCCCCCTCGTGCGGTCGCGCCGTCGTACGGTCGTGCCGCCGTGCGGTCGTGCTCTTTTTCCCCGCTGTCAGTTGTACGGCACGTCACCGACACCGGTGTTCCCGCCCGGCCGGCACGACGGCGGGGTGACGGGGACCGGCCGTCCGCGGCCGACGGGAAGGTTCCCGCCCGGGCTGTCCAGAACTTGCCAGAGCGCCTCCGGCGAAGAGGGCGGCCCGAGCTCCGAGTTCCCGCTCGACGTGGCGTCCGTGTGTCAACTCGGTGGCGGCCGGGCCGAGTCCGAAGGGCCCGATCCGGGCGGTGCGGTGCCCACGGCCTGGTACCTCTTCGGCCACGCGGAGGTGGCGCACGTCCTGGCGGGCCGGGGCTTCGGCCGGTCCTCCCCGCTGACGGCGCGGGCTGCCCCGGTCCCGGACGGGTACGTCACGCTGCGGCGGGTCGTCGAGAACTGGCTCGTCTTCCTCGACCCGCCCCGGCACACGCGGCTGCGCGCCCGGGTGGCGGCCGAGCGGTGGCCGTGGTTCCGTTCGCGGGCGCCGGCCCTCCCGAAGGCGGGCGGGACCCGGGGCGACCGGACGCCGGCCGCGATGGACGAGGCCGAGCGGGCGGCGGCGGAGCTGGACGGGTACTTCCACCGGGAGCTCGCAGGGTGTTCCACGACCCGTCCCTCCCGACGCTGACGCGGCGCTCGTCCCCCGGGGCGCACTCGTCCGCCTGAGGCCCGGGAGGTCTCCGGGAACTCCCGCACCGCCCTCCTCGTTATACCCCCCACGGGTATGACGAGGAGGTTCCATGACCGCGAGAAGACTGGCCGCGCTCACCCCCGAGCAGGCGCCGGGCCGGGCGCGCGAGGTGCTCACCGACATCGTCGACCGGCACGGTTCGGTCGGCGAGATGGTGTCGACGATGGCGCACTCGCCCGCGCTGCTCGACGGCTACCTGAGCCTGTCCCGGGCGATGAGACGGGTGAAGATCCCCCGCGCCCTCAGCGAGAAGCTCTCGCTCGCCGTGCAGGAGTGGATCGGCTGCGGCACCTGCCGCGAGGCGCACCGCTCGGCCGGGCGCGCGGCGGGGCTGAGCGAGACGGACATCGAACTGGCCCGTCAGGGCACGTCGACCGATCCGCGCGAGGCGGCGCTCATCGGCCTCGCGCTGAAGGTCCTCGCCGAGCCGGGGTCGCTCTCCGACGAGGACGTCGCCGAGGTACGGGCGCACGGCTGGAGCGACCGGGTGATCGCGGAGGTGGTCGGGGTGGTCACGCTCAACCTGCTGACCGGGGCCTTCAACCTTCTCGCGGGCATCCAGCCGGAGCCCGGCCGGTAGCCGCGTCCGGAGCCCGGCCGGTAGCCCTGTCCGGAGCCTGTTCCCGAGCCGCGTCCGGAGCCCGGCCGGTGGCCGGGCCTCCCGCATGGGCGTCGCCGGACAGGATCGAGCGGGCCACCAGGAGGAGTTCCGTGACGCGGGAGCCGGTCAGTGCGTAGTACACGGCCACCCCCTCGCGCCGGGCGACGACGAGGTTCGCCCGGCGCAGCACGGCCAACTGCTGGGAGAGGTACGCCGCTTCGACGCCGGTGTCCCGGAGCATCTCGGCGACGGCGTGCTCACGCTCGCCCAGCAGCTCAAGAACCCGGATCCGGACGGGGTGTCCCAGCGTCTTGAAGAACTCCGCCTTCGACTGGTAGAGCGGCGCGGTCATCGCACCCGCCCCGTGCCTCGCGTCGAACAAGCACCGTGCACCATGCCCCCATCCTCGCGCCTTCCGGGGTGCGCGGCCTACCGGTCTCCGGAGTCCGGCCGCGCGGATCGCCGGGGGTGTCTCACTCGCTCGGCCAGGCGTCGCTGCGCCAGGCGCGCTGCTCCGCACCGGCGCCGCGGTGGGCGGCGAACGCCGCGTCGAGGTCGCAGTGGACAGGGATCGTCGGGCCGTCGCCCGCGGGGGCGAGGGGGCCGTCGGCGGGGACGGCGGCGAGTTCGAGGCTCCGGCCCGCGGCGCGGAGCCGGTGGGCCGCCTCCGAGACGGCGAGCTGCCCGCCCGCGGACCAGCCGCGCAGCCGGCTCAGGTCGAGGACGACGGGTCCCGTTCCGCGCGCGACCGCCCAGCCCACGGCCCCGGTGAACCGCCCGAGCGCGTCGGCGCCGAGGAATCCGGCCAGGGACAGTACGCCCAGCTCCTGCTGGACCGTGTAACGCCATTCGATGGTCATGCGCGTCGTCTTCCCTGTCGTTCGGCGGTGGCGCCGGGTGCGGCGGCGGGAGGGCGTGGGGGCCGGACCAGGATGGAACGATGTGCAGGATTGTGCAATATCCCATCTCACGGAGCGGATGGGGGCGCCGCGAACGTGACCTCGGCGGCGGGGACGGTGACCTCCGCGTCGCTTCCGAGGGCGTAGGCCGCGACGCGGGAGACCGTCGCGGCCGGGACGGCCTCGTGGACGCCCGGCACCGCCGGGCAGTCCTGGGTGGCGTGGGCGTCGTACGGCACGACGACGCGGTAGCCGCGCTCCAGGGCCGTACCCGCCGTCGCCTGCACGCACATCTCGGACATCACGCCGCAGACGGCGACCGACCGGACCCCTGCGCCGACGAGCACCTCGCCCAGCGGGGTCGCGTAGAAGCCGTCGTCCTGGGGCTTGCGGATCACCAGCTCCCGGGGGCCGGACAGGACGGGGTGGTGAAGCTCCCAGCCCGGTGTGTGAGGCTCGTCCTCGGCTCCGGGCGGCCCGTCGTTCTGAAGGTGGACGACGAGCGCCCCGTCCCTCCGCGCCCGGGCGATCAGGTCCGCCGTCCGCTCGACGAGCAGGTCGGCCGCGGGCACGGCCCCGTCACCGACGACGAAGGCCGACTGCACGTCCACGACGATCAGGGCGTCCACGGGCTGCGTGTGCTGGGTCATCCCGTCATCATCCCTCCCACGGTTCCCGTTGATCCACTTGATTTCGGCCCAACGCCCTTGGTTCACGGACCGGTTCGGGCCAGCAGAACGCGACCCGCGACCCCGGTCGCGAACAGGCCGGTGACGAGGGCCAGCAGCGAGACACCCGGGCCGGAGGCCCAGTCGACGGACCGCGCGTGGACGGCGAGGAGGACGGCGGCGGCCAGTGCGACCGCGGGCACGGCCGTGAGGGCCGGGCGGACACGGGCCAGGTCGTCCTCGACGAGGGAGCCGAGGACGCCGACGCCGAGCGCGAGCGCCCACACCCCGAGGCCCTGCGCGTCGGCGCGGTTCACCGTCCACGGCACGAGCGGGCCCCAGAAGGCGGGGAAGGCGAGGAGTCCCGCGCCGATGCCGAGCCAGCCGGAGCCGAGGACCGCGAGGAGCGGCTTCGACCAGCCGGGCAGCGGGGCGAGGGGCGTGCGCCCGGCCGCCCCGGACGGCGGGGCCGGTCTGCGGTACTGCGCGGCGAGGCACACGACGGCGGCGAGCGCGAGCAGCCCGAGGACGGCGACCCAGCCGAGGCTGAAGAGGGCCAGGAACAGGGGGCCGCCGTGGACGGCCTGAAGAGTGCCTCCGTTCAGCAGGCTCACCGCGAAGAGACCGACGAGGACGATCGCGAGCGGCAGGACGAGGCCGCGCGCCTCCTCCCAGACGCGGGCCTTGCCGACGGTGAACAGCGCGGGCGCGACTCCCACCATGGCGGCGCCCAGGAGCCCGGGGCTGAGCGGCTCCGGGGACACCCAGGCGCCCGCGGCGTGTCCGGCGAGGCTGGTGACGGCGAGCAGCGCTCCGACGGTGAGGCTGATGCCGCCCACGACGCCGCTCAGGAGCACCACGGCGGGCGAGAGCTCCCGACCGTCGACCGCACCGGCACCCCCGCCCGTATCCGTACCAGCGCCCGCACCCGAACCAGCACCCATCAGCGCTCGCCTTCCCGCGAGTCGGCCGCGACGGACACCGCGTCGGGAGTGGCCGCCGCCTCCCGCCCGGTGGGCCGGTCGGCCGACGCCCGCTGCCGCTTGAGGAGTTCGCGGCCGTACAGCACGCGCAGGCTCACCACGGTGACGGCCGCGTAGGCGAGGACGCCGCAGCCGATGCCGACGCCGGCGGTCAGGGCCGTGAACCGGTCGAGGCCCATGGTCCGCTCCAGTACGGGCACGGCCACCGCCGAGAACGCGGGCGCCAGGCACAGCGCCGCCAGGTGCAGGAGCCACTCCTCGCGCGCCCACTCGGCGCCCCGCACGCGTGCGCGTGCCGCCCGCACCGCGATGACGGCGTAGGTGGCGGTGTACGGGACGACGTAGGCGAGGAGCAGCCGGCGTCCGCCCGTGCCCTGGCCGAGGAAGGCGACCGTGATCCAGGCCAGTCCGGCGGCTCCGGCGAGGTGCGCGGCGACCAGGACCGGCCACGGGCACCAGGTGCCGGTCAGGCCGGGGACGGTGGTGCGGCGGTCGAGCGCGCGGGAGGCGAGCAGGGCGCCGAAGGCGACGAGGGAGCCGAGGTGCATGATCGCGACGCGGTTGATCTCCAGGATGGAGAGCCCTGGGTAGAGCGAGGGCAGGAATCCCCATTCGAGGCGGAGCAGCGGAGCGGTCATCAGGAAGCCGTAGCAGAGCAGCATCCAGCGCTGGTGCAGGTCGGGGAAGCCGCGGACGGCGGCGAGGACGCCGAGGGTCACGCTGCCGACGGTGCCGACGAGGATCGTCGCGAGGACGATCCAGAACGCGGCCCCGCTGAACGCCTGCTCGGGCGGGGTGCGGACGAGGTAGAGGGCGGCGCCGGCCATCGAGACGTACACGGTGACGGCGAAGACGGTCCCGGCGATCCGGTGCAGCCGGACGCGCCGCCGCACGGCCGAGAGCAGCTGCAGGGGGCCGAGGAGCATCAGCAGGCCGCCGAGGACGGAGTGCACGATCAGCGGGGCCAGGTTGCGGCTGTACGGGCCGATCCGGTCGCGCACGGCCTCGGCCACGAACTCCGGGGAGACGGAGCGGCCGAGGATCCACTCGCCGACGGCGGGCGCCCCGGGGCTCGCGTACGGCCAGAGTTCGGTCACCGCGATCGGCGCGTACGTCAGGCAGACGACCGTGACCGCGATCGCGGCCGCCCTGCCCCGTCTCGTGCTTGTCGGACGCCCCACGGCGGATCCCCCTCCGAACGCGCGATAGTCCTTTCTGGACTATGGAGGAAGGTAGGGCGGGAGACGGCCGGGGTCAACCGGTCGGTAACAAAGTCGTCGGCAGGAGTCGGTGACCGGGGCCGGCGACCGGCCCGGGCCGGTCGGAAGGGTCAGGGCTCGCGGGTCTCCACCCACTGCCAGAAGTCGACCATCATCCGCTCGTACCGGATGCCGAACTCCAGCGCCTCGCGCTGCCCGCGCGTCAGCAGTTCCCCGACACCCTCGGCCAGTTCCTCGTACTCGCCGAGGGTCCGCCGGTGCTCCTCGATCTGGACCGGGGCGTGGACGCGGGGGCTGGCGCCGAACCACAGCTTCAGGATGCCGCGCTCACGGGCCTCGACCGGGACGAAGGAGGAGTCGGCGAGCCAGCCCCGCAGGGCCGCCGCCCCCTCCTCCGTGAGCTTCATCAGCCGCCGGTTGCGGCCGCCGGACTGCCGCACCTCGGACAGCAGCCCCGCCTCCAGGAGCCGGTCGCACTGGGCGTAGACCTGGGCGTGGGGCATCGACCAGAAGGGGGCCACGGTTCGCGCGGCCTCGACCTTCACGTCGTACGGACTCGCCTCGCCCAGGTGGTCGATGATGCCGAGCACGAGGAAGGAAGGCGTGGTCAACCGGACTTCAGACATGCCGCGACGGTATCGCGGGGACGGGACAGCCCCCGCGAACCGCCGTCCGGTCACTCCGCCCGCAGGGCCCGCGCCGGCCGTCACACGCCTCCGCGACCGCGCCCAAGCGGTCGTCGCCGCCTACGAGACCGGGCTCGTCGCCCCGGGCCCGGAGGGCCGGACGGCCGGCTGATCCCCCGGCGCCGCCACCTCGGGGCGGAGGAGTTCGCACAGCGCCGTCAGGCGGATGAGGCGGAGGATCCACGGCTGGTCGCAGACGAGCCGCCAGCGTGCGCCCCGTGCCTGGACCTTCCCGGCGCAGTGGGCGAGCAGGCCGAGGCCGGTGGCGTCGCAGAAGGTGAGGCGCCGGATGTCGACGGTCAGGGCCTCGGACTCCCGGACGAGGGCGTCGAGCTCGGGCCTCAGGTGCCGCACCAGGACGAGATCGAGCTCGCCGTGGAGCGCGGCGACGGTGTGTCCGCCGGCCGAGCGGACGACGAGGTGCGGGTCGTGACGGGGAATCAGCTGCATCGGACGCTCCACAGGGTGGGTCCATGTGTCCCGTCGAGCGTGGCCGCGTCCGTGCCGGAAGGGACGTTTCGCCTCGACTCCTGTCACCTGAACCGGTGAACCCGCGGGCCGCTCGGGGCCGTCCGGGCCCCTTGATCCGTACGCGCGATCGAACGCGGAAATCTATCGCTTGACAAACGATCGTACCAAGAGTGAACGTTAGAAGTGTGACTACTACCGTGGTGAGGCGTGGCGTACCGGAGGGCGGCGCGGCGCGCGTCGCCGCGCTCTACTGGGAGGCGTTCGGGCGGAAGCTCGGACCTGCGCTCGATCCGCCCGACAAGGCCCGTGCCTTCCTCGCCGCCCACCTCCACCACGACCGGGGCGTCACCGCCCTCCTCGACGGTGAGGTGGCCGGTGTGGCCGGCTACCGGCTCGGCGGGCGGGGCCTGTTGGGCGGCGGAGCGGGTGACGTCCTGAGGGCGTACGGGGTGCTGCGCGGACTGCACCGGGTCGCCCTGCTGGCACTCCTGGAGCGGAGTCCCGCGCGCGGCGAGCTCGTGATGGACGGCATCGCCGTCGCGCCCGGACACCGCGGCGCGGGCATCGGCTCGCTGCTGTTGCGCGAGATCGCGGCCGTGGCCGCCGAGGCCGGCTGCCGCCGGATCCGGCTCGACGTCATCGACGTGAACCCACGGGCCCGCGCCCTCTACGAGCGGCACGGCTTCGTCGCCGTCCGCACGGACCGGACGCCGTACCTGCGCGACCTGATGGGCTTCGGCGCCGTCACCACCATGCACCGGCCGGTCACGGCGGCCGACGCGTCCCCCGGCCGGGAGGCCCGATGAGCGAGACGGAGACCTCGGCCGGCGTCGGCCCCGACGCCGTCCACGTCCCGACCCGCACCCTCGTCCACGCCCTCGTCCGCGAGGACGGCACCGTGGACGCCGGTGAGCTCTACGCGGTGGCCGGTCTCCTCGGCATGACCGACCAGCAGGTGCGGCTCTGTCTGAAGCGGCTCGTCGCCGAGGGCCGGTTCTCCCACGAGGGCCGGGGCCGCAAGGCGGTGCTGCGCGCGGTCGCCGACGCGGCCGGTTCCCCGGCCCCGGACGCCGCCCACGTCCGGCTCGCCTACCGGCAGGACCACGGGCTCGCCCCGTGGGACGGCGTGTGGCACCTCTTCGCCTTCGCCGTCCCCGAGACCGAGCGGGCCGCACGCGACGCGCTCCGCGACACCCTGCTCCACCTGGGCGCCGCCCCGCTCCAGGGCGGTCTTTACGTGTGCGCCCACCCGATCGGGCCGCTCGTCGAGGCCCGGGCCGGGGAACTCGGCATCGCCACCTCGCTGACCTGTCTGACGAGCACCGACCTCCGTGTCGGCGGCGTCGCCGGAGCCCCGGCGCTCGCCGCCTCGCTCTGGCCCCTGGACGAGATCGCCGCGCGTCACGAGGCCCTCGCCGCCTTCGCCCGGTCGTGCCTCGACCGGCTCGATCGCCGCGGCCACGCGGAACCCCTCGGCTCCGCCGAGCGGTTGGGCCTCGCGGTCCGGCTGGCCGCGGCCTTCTCGTACGCGATGACACCGGACCCGCTGCTGCCCGCCGAGCTCCTCCCCCACGGGTGGGCGGGCACGCGGGCCCGGCACCTCATGGCCACGTGCTGGACCGCGCTCGCGAACCACCCCGCGCAGGAAGGCAGCACCCCCCTCCCACGTCTCTTCGTCCTCTACGAGGACCCGGAGGCGTAGCGGGAAGGGGGTGGGTGCCGGCCGGACGGCGCCGCATCCGCGCGGGCGGCGTCGACCGCGCGGGCCCGTCAGCCCGCGTACTCGGCCATCCACGCCTCGACCTCGGCCGAGGAGCGCGGCAGGCCGGCGGACAGGTTCTCGTTGCCGTTCTCGGTGACGACCAGGTCGTCCTCGATCCGGACGCCGATGCCACGCCACTCCTCGGGCACGGTCAGGTCGTCCGGCTGGAAGTACAGGCCGGGCTCGACGGTGAGCACCATGCCCGGCTCCAGGAGGCCGTCGACGTACTCCTCGTTCCGCGCGTGGGCGCAGTCGTGGACGTCCAGGCCCAGCATGTGACCGGTGCCGGCCATCGTGAAGCGGCGCTGGAGGCCGAGCTCGTACGCCCGGTCGACGGGGCCCTCGATGAAGCCCCACTCGACCAGCTTCGCCGTCATGCTGCGCTGGGACGCCTCGTGGAAGTCGCGATACCGGGCGCCCGGCTTGACGGCGGCGATGCCGGCCTCCTGGGCCTCGTACACCGCGTCGTACACCTTGCGCTGCACGTCGTTGAAGGTGCCGCTGATCGGGAGGGTGCGGGTGACGTCGGCGGTGTAGAGGGAGTTGGTCTCCACGCCGGCGTCGAGCAGGAGCAGCTCGCCGGGGCGGACCGGTCCGTCGTTGTCGGTCCAGTGCATGATCGTGGCGTGCTCGCCGGCGGCGCAGATCGAGCCGTAGCCGAGGGCGTTGCCCTCCAGGCGCGCGCGGCGGAAGAAGGTGCCCTCGATCCACCGCTCGGAGGTGGCGACCGCCCGGGACAGCTCGGCGACGCAGTCGGTGAATCCGCGCACGGTGGAGTCCACCGCCTTGCGCATCTCGCCGATCTCCCAGTCGTCCTTGACGAGCCGGAGGTCGCTGAGCGCCTCCTCCAGCTCGTCGTCGCGCTCCTCGTCGGTCGTGACGGCGGCCTCAAGGGCCGGGTCGTGGCCGCGCACGATCCGGGTGGGGACCTCGGTGGAGGCGGCGGCCAGGTCGGCGGCGATCGAGCGGACGTCGCGACAGGGCAGCCCGAGGACGGACTCGGCCTCGGCGAGGGAGCGGCGGCGGCCCATCCACAGCTCGGCCGAGTAGCCGATCCAGAACTCGTCGTTGTCGCGGCTGTCGCGGGGCAGCTGGTAGCAGTACGCGTCGTGGCCGCCGTCCGCGCGGGGTTCGAGCACGAGGGCGCCGTCGCGGGCCTGGTCGCCGGTCATGTGCACGTAGCCGGTGTACGGGCGGAACGGGTAGGTGTCGTCGTTCGAGCGGGTCTTGAGATTGCCGGACGGGATCACCAGGCGCTCCCCCGGGAAGCGGGCCGAGAGGGCCGCGCGGCGGGCGGCCGCGTACGGAGCCTGCTCGTCGGCCTCCAGGCCGTGGCGCTCGGTGTCGGCCCAGCCCGTCCGCATCAGGGCGGAGAGCTCCGCGGAGACGCCGTCGTAGAGCCCGTTCTTTCGACGCTTCGCCATGCGATGCACCTTCTTCTCGGTTCTTCTCGGTTCTTCCCGGAGTGGTCCTCCGTGAGCCACCGGTCATCGGCGGCTCACGGACAGTACTGCGCGCGGAGCCCGCTGGGTGCCCAGGACCGCCAGTGGCACAGATCGGCCATCCGACGCCTCTCCCACGGGTGCGGAGCGGCCTCCGGGCCGTCGATAATGCGGCCCATGGCGAATGCGAAGCTCGGTGAGGCCCTCCGGCTCCTGGGGATCGGTGACGAGGCGGCACGGGTCTACCTGGAGCTCCTGGAGCTGGCGCCCGCGCCGCTGAGCGCGGTCGGTTCGGCGGCCGGGGTGGAGGGCGCGGCGCTGTCGGCGGCGTACGGGGCGCTCGTCGACGCCGGTCTCGCGAGCGCCGCCGCGGAGGGCGAGGACGTCGTGGCGCCCGTGCCGCCCGCCGCGGGGCTGGAGATCCTCGGCCGGCACCGGGCGGCCGAGCTCGACGAGTCCCGGATCACCGTCGGGAGCGCGTTCGAGTCGTTCCGGAGGCAGCGGCTCGCCGGCGACACCGACCATCTCGTGGAGGTCGTCAGCGGCGAGGCGATCGGCCTGCGGATGCGTCAGGCCTGGGCCAGCGCCCGTCGGCAGATCCGCCAGCTCGACTCCCCGCCGTACTTCCCGCTGCCCGAGGCCACCGAGGACGCGCTGGCCACCCTGGCCCGCGGGGTGACGCAGCGCGTCGTGTACTCACGGGAGTCGCTGGAGCTGCCGGGCAATCTGGAGTCGGCCATCGAGCCGTGCGTGGAGGCGGGCGAGCAGGCGCGGGTGCTGCCGTCGGTGCCGGTCAAGCTGGTGATCATCGACGAGGCGTACGCGCTGGTGTCGCTGTCGATCAAGGAGGCGGACGTCCACAACACGATGCTGGTCGTCCAGCCCTGCGGGCTGCTCTCGGCGCTCGTGGCGCTCTTCGAGCAGGCCTGGCAGAGCGCCCTGCCCTTCCACGGCCACACCGCGCGCCCGGGCGGGCTGCCGCCGGCCGACCGGCGGCTGCTGTGGCTGCTCGCGGGCGGCGCGAGCGACGAGGTGATCGCCCGGGAGCTCGGGGTCAGCCGCCGGACGCTGTTCCGCCGGATCCAGATCCTCATGGCCCGGCTCGGCGCGTCCAGCCGTTTCCAGATGGCCCTCCAGGCCCAGCGTCACGGCTGGTTGTGACACCGGGCCTGGTGGGCCGTACGGATGGTCACCCGGCGGTCGGGCCCGCCAGCCGCTGCCACAGGAAGGTGTGCACGAGGGCGCTGTTGTGGGCGGCCTGTTCGTTGTCGCCCGCGCCGGCGTGGCCGCCGCCGGTGTTCTCGTGGAAGAGCACCGGATGGCCGAGTTCCCGCAGCCGCGCCGCCGCCTTGCGGGCGTGCCCGGGGTGGACCCGGTCGTCGCGGGTCGAGGTCATCAGGAGCACCGGCGGGTAGACCGCGTCCGCCGAGAGGCGGTGGTACGGGGAGATGTCGCGGAGGTGCGGCAGATCGGCCTCGTCGTCGGGGTCCCCGTACTCGGCGATCCAGGACGCGCCCGCGAGGAGCTTGTGGAAGCGGGTCATGTCGAGCAGCGGCACCTGGGCGACGATCGCGCCGAACAGCTCGGGGCGGCGGGTGAGCATCGCGCCCATGAGGAGGCCGCCGTTGCTGCCCCCGGAGGCGCCGAGCACGGCCGGGGTGGTCACGCCCCGGGCGACGAGGTCCTCGGCGACGGCCGCGAAGTCCTCGAAGGCGCGCGGCCGTTCGGCGCCCAGCGCGGCCTGGTGCCAGTCGGGGCCGTACTCGCCGCCGCCGCGGATGTTCGCGATCACGTACGTGCCGCCGCGCTCCAGCCACGCCCGGCCGGTGACGGAGGCGTAGGAGGGCGTGAGGGAGACCTCGAAGCCGCCGTAGCCGTAGAGGAGGGTGGGGCCGGGGCCGGTGGCGGCGTGGTCGGGGCCGATGACGAAGTACGGCACGCGCGTCCCGTCCGGGGAGGCCGCGAAGTGCTGCCGCACCGTGAGCCCGGTCGCGTCGAAGCGGTCCGGGGCCTGCTTGAGGAGCTCCGTGTCGCCGCCGATGACCCCGCGGTGCAGGGCGGAGGGCTGGAGGAAGCCCGAGACGTCGAGGAAGTACTCGTCGGAGACGTCGGGGTCGGTGTCGACGACGCTCACGGCGGACAGCTCGGGTACGCCGACGAGCGGGGCGCGGGTCCAGCCGCCCTCGGGGGCGGGGGTGAGGACCTCGATGCGGGTGCTGACGTCGCGCATCGTCTCCAGGATCAGGTGGTGACGGGTCCACGCGTGGCCGGCCAGGGCCGTCCGCTCGTCCGGGGTGAACAGCACCTCGGGGGTGCGGTCGCCCGCGAGGAAGGCGTCGAAGTCGAAGGCGAGGAGGGAGCCGGTCGGCTGCCCGAGCCAGTCGGACTTCAGGGTGACGATCAGGTGCCGCCGGTGGGCGTAGGCGACGGCGTCCTCGGGGACGTCGATCCTGACGAGCGTGGAGTCGGGCCGCAGGAGGTACGTCTCGCTGCGGAAGAAGTCGAGGGCGCGACCGACGAAGTCCCGTTCAAAACCGGGGGTGTCGTCGCGGTAGCCCCAGGCCGAGACGTCGCCCTGGCCGGCCTCGTAGACGAGTTCGGCCTCCTCCACCGGGGTGCCGCGCCGCCATCTGCGGACCTGGCGCGGATAGCCCGAGTCGGTCAGCGAGCCGGGCCCCGTGTCCGTACCGACGAAGACGGTGTCGCCGTCGATCCAGCCCGTCCGGGTCTTCGCCTCGGCGACGCGGAAGCCGTCCTCGACGAACCGCCGGGTGCCGAGGTCGAACTCCCGGACCACCACGGCGTCGCCGCCGTCGCGCGAGAGCCGCACCAGCGCGCGGTCGTGGTCGGGGCGGCGGACCCGGGCCCCGTCCCAGACCCACTTCTCGCCCTCGGCCTCGGCGAGCGCGTCGACGTCGAGGAGGACCTCCCACTCGGGGGCGTCCTTGCGGTACTGCTCCAGGGTGGTGCGCCGCCACACGCCCCGCAGGTGCTCGGCGTCGCGCCAGAAGTTGTAGAGGTGCGCGCCGCGCCGGACGGTGTAGGGGATGCGGTCGGCGGCGTCCATGACGTCGCGCACCCGCTCCTTGAGGGGGGCGAACGCGGGGTCGGCGGCCAGGGCGTCGGCCGTCTCGGCGTTCCGCTCGGCGACCCAGGCGAGCGCGCGCTCGCCGGACACCTCCTCCAGCCACAGGTACGGGTCGTCCTCGGGGACTCGGCGCATGGATTCAGTTCCCGTTCTCGCGTCGGAGCTGTGCCGAAAGGTGGTACTGGAGGGGCTGTCCGACCGCCGCGAGGTCGTGGCGGAAGTCGAGCGTGTCCTCGTCGGTGAGGGTGTAGCGGCGGCGGGTGGCGGTGACCTCCTTGGCGGTGGGGGTGAGCGCCACCTGATGGGTGGTGAGGTCGGCCCCGCCCTCGGACGCGGTGCCGACGAGGATCTCCGCGATGCCGGTGGGCTGGGTGATCAGTGCCTCGACGCGCCCGTCGGGCTGCACGCGCCACCAGCCGCTCTCGCGGGCGGCGGGCCGCAGCGGGGTGCCGTCGGCGTCGACGATCCAGGCGCGGGCCTCGTAGTGGAGGAAGGGGCGCCCGTCGTGGCTGAAGGTGACCTCCTGCTCGTACGCGAACTCCTCGGCGAGCGTCGGGTACGAGCCGCGGCCCCGGCCGGTCCAGGTGCCCAGCAGACCGGTGACCGGCGCGAGGAGCGCGTGCGGCGCGGGCGCCGCGTCCGCGCGCAGGGCGTCGGGGTAGGGGTGCTTCCGGTCGCGGTCGAACATGAGGTGCGCTCCTGGGTCGGGACCTGTGCCGGATGGCAGCTTAGGACCTCGGCCCGTGACCGGTCGCGGTGTGCCGACCGCGACCGGTGCTCCCGTGCGTGGCTATCCCCGGCTGCGTACCAGCAGGTAGAGGAAGTACGGGGTGCCGATCACGGCCGTCATCAGGCCGGCGCCGAGCTGGGCCGGGGCGATGACGGTGCGGCCCACCAGGTCCGCGGTGCAGACGAGTGCGGCTCCGAGGAGGACGGCGACCGGGACGACGCGGGCGTGCTGCCGGCCGACGAGGGCGCGGGCCGCGTGCGGTGCCACGAGTCCCACGAAGCCGATCGTGCCCGCGGCCGCCACGGCGGTGGCGGTGAGCAGGACGGCGAGGGCGAGGAAGCCGAGGCGGGCACGCCCGAGGCCGAGGCCGAGGAGGCGCGGGGTGTCCTCGTCGAGCGAGACGAGGTCGAGTTCGGTGCGCCGGGCGAACGCGACGGCCAGACCCACGGCGAGGACGGCGACGAGGGGGACCACGTCGGGCATGGAACGCCCGTAGGTGGAGCCCGAGAGCCAGGTGAGGGCCTTCGTCGCGTTGAAGGGGTCGGTGAGGATGATCAGGAGGCTGATCAGGGCCGCCGCGGCGGTGGCGAGGCCGAAGCCGACGAGGACGAGCCGGTTCTGCTGGAACCCGCCCCGGGCGGCGAGCCCGAACACGATGACCGAGCTCACGACGGCTCCCGCGAACGCGGCGCCCGCCATGCCCCACGACCCGGCCACGGGCACGGTCGTGACCAGGAGTACGGCGCCGAGCGCGGCGCCGCCGGAGATGCCGAGGATGCTGGGTTCGGCGAGGGGGTTGCGGGTGACGGCCTGGACGATCGTGCCCGCCAGGGCGAGCGCGGCTCCCGCGAAGAGGGCGGCGAGGACGCGGGGCACCCGGGTGTCGAGGACGAAGGTGACGGTCCGGCCGGCCTGGCCCTGGACCCAGTTCACGACATCGCCGAGGAGCAGTTTGCTGTCGCCGAGCAGGACGCCCGCGACGGTGACGCCGATCGCCACGGCCACCAGGGCGGCGGTGACGGCGAGGAAGCGGGCCCTGCTCCTGATGCGGAGCCGCTCGGAGGCGGTGGCTCCGGCCGTGTCCCGGACGCGGGTGGCCATGACGATGAGGAAGACGGCGCCGACCAGGCTGGTGACGACGCCGGTCGGCACGGAGACCACCACGTCGGACGGTACGAGGACGCGCAGCAGGACGTCGGAGCCGAGCACGAGGGCGGCGCCGGTGAGTCCGGCGGCGGGCAGGAAGCCGCGCGACTTGGTGAAGCCGCGGAACCTGCGGGCGAGGGGCCGGACGAGCGCGGGGGCGCAGAGGCCGACGAAGCCGACGGGTCCGGCGAGGGTGACGGCCGCCGTGGAGAGGAGGGCGGCGAGGACGACGGCGGTGACCCGGGTGGCCCGGACGGGCACGCCGAGGCCGCGGGCCGCGTCGTCGCCGAGGGCGAGGGCGTCGACCCGGCGGGACAGGAGCAGCAGGCCGACGAGGCCGGCGACGGCGATCGGGGCCATCTGCAGGACACCGTCGAAGCCGCTCTGGGCGATGCTGCCCTGGTTCCAGTGGTAGAGGCCCTCGGTCTGCTGAGGGAACAGCAGGAGCAGGCCCTCGGTGACGGCGGTGAGGCCGAGGGTGAGGGCGCTGCCCGCGAGGACCAGGCGGACCGTTCCGGCGCCCAGGCCCGAGAGGACGAGGACGACGGCCGCCGCCGCGAGTCCGCCGGCGAAGGCGAAGGCCGAGGAGGCGAAGAGCGGCAGCGAGAGGCCGAAGGCGGAGGTGAGGCCGAGCGCGAAGTAGGAGCCCGCGTTGACGGCGAGGGTGTCGGGCGAGGCCAGCACGTTGCGGCTGACGGCCTGGAGGGCGGCGCCCGCCATGCCGAGGACGGCGCCGACCAGGAGGCCGGCGGTCATCCTCGGCAGGCGGGAGGCGATGACGACGGACGCGTCGGCCGGATCGGCCTGGCCCGTGAACGCCTTCCACACCTCGGGCGCGCCGACCGCGGCGGTGCCCTGGGTGATGTCGACGAGCGCGAGGCCCGCGACGAGGAGGACCAGGGCGGCCGTCACCGGGGCCGCGCCCGTCCGGGACGTGGCCGTCGGCGGACGGGTGGCGGGGGTGGTTGCGGTGACGGCCATGGTGTTACTTCGTCAGGGCGGCGACGACGGAGTCGACGTACTTGCTCATGGACTGGGGGCCGCCGAACATCCAGATGCCGTCGGGCAGCCGGTGCACGTCGCCCTTCTTGACGAACGGCAGGGACGTCCACACCTTGTCCTTGGCGAGGACACCGGTGAAGGGGGTGCTGGAGGCGTCGCCGTCGTTGCCGACGTAGGCGAACTGGACGTCACCGAGCTTGGTGAGGCCCTCGACGTCGGTGGCGCCGAGGCCGTAGGCCGGGTCGCCCTTGACGGTCCAGGCGTTCTTCAGGCCAAGCTTCTCGTTGACCGCGCCGATGAGCGAGCCGCTGGTGTAGGGGCGGATCGAGACCTGGTTGGACATGACGTAGCCGTCGGCGAAGGCGTACTTCGTCCCGGCGAGACCGGCGTCGGCGAGCTTCTTCCTGCCCTCGTCGAGCTTGGCCTGGAACTGCGTCTTCAGCTCCTCGGCCTTCGGCGTGGTGCCGGTGGCCTTGGCGATGGCGTCGAGGTCGGCGTTCATGCGGCCGATCTGGTCGGCGGCGTCGGCGGCCTTCAGCGTCAGGACCGGGGCGACCTTGCGCAGCTGCTTCACGGCGGCCGGCGGCAGGTCGGTGGTGGCGACGATCAGGTCGGGCTTGAGGGCGGCGACGGTCTCGACGCTGGGCTCGCCGCGGGTGCCGATGTCCTTGGGCTCGTTCTTGAGCGGGACGGCGGTGTCCCAGGTCTTGTAGCCCTTGACGTCGGCGACGCCCACCGGGTCGACGCCCAGGGTGATGAGGTGCTCGACGACGTTCCACTCGGTGCCGACGACCTTCTTGGCGGGGCCGTCGAGCTCGATCTTCTCGCCCGTGGAGTCGGTGAGGGTGATGCGCTCGGTGGACTTCTTCGCGTCGTCGGCGGCAGGCTCGGTGGTGCCGCAGGCCGTCAGGGCCAGGGCCGCGGTGGTCGCGATCGCCGTGGTGAGGAGGAGGCGCTTCATGAGGTGCTGCTGAGCCTTTCGCTTCGCGAGTGGTGCCGACCGATCGCGCGCGTGCGCAGCCGTCCGGTCAGGGGGTCGGTGTCTACGTCGATGCGGATGCCGTACGTGCCGGTCAGCCGCTCGGGAGTCAGTACGTCCTCGGGGTCGCCGTCCGCGACGACCCGTCCCGCGTCGAGCAGGACGATCCGGTCGGCGACGGCCGCGGCCTGGTCGAGGTCGTGGAGGACGGCGCCGACGGCGATGCCGTGGTCGTCCGCCAGATCGCGCATGAGGTCGAGGAGTTCGACCTGGTAGCGCAGGTCGAGGTAGGTCGTGGGTTCGTCGAGCAGCAGCACGCCCGTCTGCTGCGCGAGGCAGCCGGCGAGCCAGACGCGCTGGAGCTGGCCGCCGGAGAGGTGTTCGGCGCCGCGCTCGGCGAGTTCCGTGACGCCCGTCATGGCGAGCGCGCGGTCCACCGCCTCCCGGCCGCCCGGGTCCGCCTTGCCCCAGCGACCCCGGTAGGGGTAGCGGCCGAACTCGACCAGGTCCCGCACGGTCAGGCCGCTGGGGGTGGGCCTGCCTTGGGTGAGTAGGGCGACGTGGCGCGAGAACTCACGGGGGTTCAGGGCGAGGGCGTCGGTGTCGCCGTCGAGGAGGAGCGTGGCGGTGCGCGGCTGCTGGAGGCGCGCGAGGGTGCGCAGCAGCGTCGACTTGCCGCTGCCGTTCGGGCCGACGAGTACGGTCACTTCGCCGGGGCGCAGCGTCATGGCCGCGTCGTGGACGACGTCGACGCCTTCGTACGCCACGGTGACGCCCATGGCCGAGAGTTCATGACCGTGGGGGCCCGGGGCCGCGGAGGTCTGTTCACCTGCTTGCACGCCCCGAAGGTTAGCCTAACCTTAGCTGGACGCAAAAGGGCGTCCAGCGCCCGGACACAAGGCGAATTCCGGCCAAGCCGACCGGGTTACGTGCCGGAGCGGTCGTTGACCCCCTTCACGGTGGGCGGCTACGTTCGCGCCATGTTGCGTACAGCCCTGCTCACGACGCGCGGTCACATCGACCTGCTGCGAGTGGCCTCCGCCGCGTGTCGCCGCGGCCGCTGACGCCTTCTCATCACCGACTCCCCCTCTCCTCCCTTCACCTCCCGCCTCTGCCGTCGTGCGCCCGCGTGCCCGCTCCGCACCCACGGCCGCCGGGGCGCACCTTCTCGCGCCGACGGAAAGGCCTCCCCCGATGACCGTTCACCTGCACTGGTTCCTGCCGACCGGCGGCGACGGCCGCACCCTCGTCGACCGGCACGCGTACGCGGACGGCGGGATCACCCGGAACGGGACCGCGCCGGGGCTCCGCGCCCCCGACCTCGACTATCTGATCCAAATAGCCAAAGCAGCCGAGCAGTTGGGCTTTGAAGCGGTACTGACCCCGACCGGGACGTGGTGCGAGGACGCCTGGCTGACCACGGTCGCGCTCGCGCAGCACACCGAACGCCTCACGTTCCTGGTGGCGTTCCGGCCGGGCGTGATCTCCCCCGTCCTCGCGGCCCAGATGGCAGGCACGTACCAGCGGCTCACCCGGGGCAGGCTGCTGCTCAACGTGGTGACCGGGGGCGACTCCGCCGAGCAGCGCCGCTTTCGGCGACCGCCTCGACCACGACCGGCGCTACGCGCGCACGGCCGAGTTCCTGTCGGTCGTGCGGGGCGTCTGGAGCGGCCGGCCGTACGACTTCGACGGGCAGCACTTCCGGATCGAGGGCGGGCTGACCGCCCTGCCGCCGGAGCCGCTGCCGGAGGTCTTCTTCGGCGGCTCCTCCGCCGCCGCGGGCCCGGTCGCGGCGGAGCACGCGGATGTGTACCTGACCTGGGGCGAGCCGCCGTGGCAGGTGAAGGAGAAGATCGACTGGATCCGGCGCCTCGCCGAGGAGCGCGGCCGGACGGTCCGCTTCGGCATCCGGCTGCACACGGTCTCGCGCGACTCGGCGCGGGAGGCCTGGGCGACGGCCGACCGCCTCCTCGCCGACCTCGACGACGGAACGGTCGCCACGGCCCAGCGGCTCCTCGGCCGCACCGAGTCCGTGGGCCAGCGGCGCATGCTCGCCCTCCACGGCGGCGGTTCCCTCGACCGGGACAAGCTGGAGATCTCGCCGAACCTGTGGGCGGGGGTCGGCCTCGTCCGGGGCGGGGCCGGCACCGCGCTGGTCGGCAGCCACCTCGACGTCGCCGACCGGATCGAGGAGTACCACGACCTGGGCGTGGAGCACTTCGTCCTCTCGGGCTATCCGCACCTGGAGGAGGCGTACTGGTTCGGCGAGGGCGTGACGCCGGAGCTCGTGGCGCGTGGGCTCGTGGCCCGCCGGGAAGATCCGCGGCCCTCACGGAGTTAGTGGAACCGTGAACGACATGGGTGCAGCAGCGGCAGCGGGGGCAGGGGCGGAGGCCCGGACGGTGGACGTCGTCGTCATAGGCGCCGGACAGGCGGGCCTCTCCGCCGCCTTCCACCTGCGGCGCGCCGGCCTGGAACCGGACCGGGACTTCGTCGTGCTCGACCACTCCCCGCACGCGGGCGGTGCCTGGCAGTTCCGGTGGCCCTCCCTCACGTACGGCAAGGTGCACGGGATGCACGCGCTGCCCGGCATGGAGCTGACCGGCGCCGACCCCGCGCGCCCGTCCTCGGAGGTGATCGGCGCGTACTTCGACACGTACGAGCGGACCTTCGACCTGCGCGTCCACCGCCCCGTCGACGTCACCGCCGTCCGGGAGGAGGACGGCGACGCGGCGGGAGACGGCGGTGGAGCCGGGCACGGCGGCGGTCGGCTGCTGGTCGAGACCTCGGAGGGCGTGTACGCGACGCGCGCCCTGATCAACGCGACCGGGACCTGGGACCGCCCGTTCTGGCCCCGGTACCAGGGCCAGGAGACCTTCCGGGGCCGCCAGCTGCACACCTCGGGATACCCGGGCCCGGAGGCGTTCGCCGGGAAGCGGGTGATCGTCGTGGGCGGCGGGGCCTCCGGGACCCAGCACCTCATGGAGATCGCCGAGGTCGCCGCCGCGACGACCTGGGTGACCCGCCGCGAGCCCGTCTTCCGCGAGGGCCCCTTCGGGGAGGCCGAGGGCCGCGCCGCCGTGGCGCTCGTCGCGGAGCGCGTACGGCTCGGGCTGCCGCCGCAGAGCGTCGTCTCCGTCACCGGACTCCCGCTCAACGACGCGATCCGCGAGGCCCGCGCGAGCGGCGTCCTGGACCGGCTGCCGATGTTCGACCGGATCACCCCGACCGGAGTGGCCTGGGACGACGGACGGACCGTCGACGCGGACGTGATCCTCTGGGCGACCGGCTTCCGTGCCGCGATCGACCATCTGACGCCGCTGCGCCTGCGGGAGCCCGGCGGCGGCATCCGGGTCGAGGGGACGCGAGCCGTCCGGGACGAGCGCGTCCATCTCGTCGGCTACGGCCCCTCGGCCTCGACGATCGGCGCCAACCGTGCCGGCCGCGCGGCCGTCACCGAGATCCGCCGCCTGCTGGACCGCGAGACCGCCGCCACCGCTACGACGGTCTGAGCCACGGACCGCCGGCGCGGTCAGGCGCTTTCGGATACGGCGCGGCGCTCAGCCCGCGGGGGCCGCACGCCGGTTCGCGTTGAACTCCGCCACGTGTCCCTGATGGAGCGCGTAGTCCGCCGTGAAGCGGGTGTCCCCCGGGGCCACGGTCACGAAGTAGAGCCAGTCGCCGTCCGCCGGCCGGATCACCGCGTCCACCGCCTGCTCCCCCGGGTTCCCGATGGGTGTCGGCGGGAGCCCCTTCCGCTCGTACGTGTTGTACGGGTTCTTGATCTTCGTGTCCGCCAGGCTCGTGTCGACGGTGCTGCGGCCCAGCGCGTAGTTCAGGGTCGAGTCCATCTGCAGGGCCATGCCCCGGGCGAGCCGGTTGTGCACGACCCGGGCGACCTTCGCCATGTCCTCGGGACTGTCGGCCTCCGCCTGCACGATGCTGGCCACGATGACCGCCTGGTGGACGCTCATCCCGTACGCCCGTGCGCCCTCGGCGATCCGCTGGGTGCCGAACCGCTCGCCCGCGGTCTGCGCCATGTAGCGGAGGAGGCCCTCCGGGGTGGTGGCGGCCACGACCGGGTACGTGGCGGGGAAGAGGTAGCCCTCGGGGTTGCCCCCGGCTTCGTCCGGGAGCGGCAGGACGGCGCCCGGCGCGGTCGCGGCCTTGCGTGCCGTCCCCTCGGGCAGGCCGAGCGCCCGGTCGACGGCCGTGTAGACCTGCGCCGACCGCCACCCTTCCGGGACGAGGAGGGTACGCGGCTTCTCGACGGCCGGTTCGTCGCCGCCCGGAAGCAGCAGGAGCGGGACGGTGATCGTGGCGGCCACGGCGACGACGCCGAGCAGGAGCGCCAGGCGACCCCGCCGGGTGAGGCGGGCGCGGCGCGGCGGCCGGGGCGGGCGGGGAAGTGAGGGGCGGCGGGGGCGGCGTGGGTGTGCGTACGGTGACGCCTGCCGGTACGTCATGGCCGCACGCTAACCCGCGCTGAACGGGATTCCGGGGAGCCCGCGCACGCGGCGGCGCCGCCGGTTCCCTGGGACGGGGAACCGACGGCGCCGGGCACTGCGATCGTCAGACGAGCCAACCCAGGAAGTGGAAGACGCCGGCGAGCAGATCGGTGATGACGTTCATGGTGGTGCTTCTCCTCGTACAGATACATCAGTGGGACGGTGCGGTCGCGGTCTGCAGCCCGTCGCTCGCACTCCGTAATCTTCCGATGACGTACGGGAGTTGGGCAACGATTCCCGAGACGATCACACGTTCTGGGGAACAACCGCTCCCACGTTCGCCTGTTCGCCTCCGGCCCGGGCGTCCCGGCGGACCAGCGCCGCGTACCGCCCGTCCCGGTCGAGGAGCTCCTCGTGCGTCCCGCGCTCCGCGATGCGACCGGCTTCCAGGACGACGATCTGGTCGGCGTCGCGGACGGTGGAGAGCCGGTGGGCGATGGTGATGGTGGTGCGGCCGGCCGAGAGGGCGTCGATCGCCTGCTGCACGGCCTGCTCGGTACGGGTGTCCAGGGCGCTGGTCGCCTCGTCGAGGATGAGCACCGGCGGGTCGCGCAGGATCGTCCGCGCGATGGCCAGCCGCTGCTTCTCACCGCCCGAGAAGCGGTGGCCGCGCTCCCCGACGAGGGTGTCGTACCCCTCGGGCAGGGAGGCGATGTGCTCGTGGATCTGGGCGGCGCGCGCGGCGGCCTCGATCTCCTCGTCGGTGGCGTCCGGCTTGGCAAAGCGGAGGTTGTCGGCGACGGAGGCGTGGAAGAGGTAGGTCTCCTGGGAGACGACGCCGACGGCCCGGGCCAGGGTGTCGAAGTCGAGGTCGCGCACGTCGACGCCGTCGAGGGTCACCCGGCCGCCGGTGACGTCGTACAGCCGGGGCACCAGGTAGCTGAGGGTGGACTTCCCCGAGCCGGTGGGGCCGACGACGGCCAGGCTGCCGCCGGCGGGGACCGTGACGTCGATCCCGTCGAGGGTCGGGCGGGCCGGGCCCTCGGGGTCGTAGCGGAACTCGACCTTCTCGAACCGCACCTCGCCCCGGACCTTCGCGAGCCGGACGGGCTCGGGGGCCTCGGTGATGTCGACGGGCAGGTCCAGGTATTCGAAGATCCGCTGGAAGAGGGCGAGCGAGGTCTGCATCTGCACGCCGGTCGAGAGCAGGCTCACGGCGGGCCGGAAGAGGCCCTGCTGGAGCGAGACGAAGGCGACGAGCGTGCCGAGCGATATCGCGGGGCCGCCCGACTGGAGCGCGATGCCGGCGGCCCAGTAGATCAGGGCGGGCATGGCGGCCATGACGATGCCGATGGTGGACATGCGCCACCGTCCGGCCATGGAGGAGCGCACTTCGAGGTCGACGAGGCGCTCGGACTCCTCGGCGAAGGACCTGGTCAGGGAGTCGGCGCGGCCCATGGTGCGGCCGAGCAGGATGCCGCTCACCGAGAGGGACTCGGTGACGGTCGCGGCCATGGCGGCCATCTGCTTCTGGCGCCGGGTGGTGATCGCCTTGCGCTCGCGGCCGACGCGCCGGCTGATCCAGACGAAGACCGGCAGCAGGAGCAGGGAGACGACGGTGAGCCGCCAGTCGAGGGCGAGCATGGCGACGACGGTCGCCACGACGGCGGTGAGGTTCGAGACGAGCGAGGTGGCCGTGGAGGTCACGGTCGCCTGCATGCCGCCGATGTCGTTGGCGATGCGGGACTGGACCTCGCCCGTGCGCGTGCGTGTGAAGAAGGCGAGGGGCATCCGCTGGAGCTGCTCGTAGACCCCGGTGCGCAGGTCGTGCATCACGCGCTGGCCGACCGTGGTGGAGATCAGGGTCTGGAGCACGCCGAAGACGCTGGTCAGGACGGCGGTGGCGATCATGCCGAGGGCGAGGAGGCTGAGCAGCCCCGTCCGGCCCTCCGGGATCGCAGTGTCGAGGATCTCCTTGAGCAGGAACGGCGAGGCGACCGAGACCAGCGAGGCGGCGCCGACCAGGAGGCCGACGAGCGCGAGGCGGGCGCGGTAGGGACGGAAGAGCCGCAGGATGCGCCGCAGCTGTGCGGGCTCCTTCGGCCGGTCGGGATCGCGGGGCGGGGGCGTCCAGTCGGACTGGTCGTGGGGGCGCATGGGCTCCTTCGTGAGGTGGAGGCAGGTCGGCCGGCGCCGGTCGGGGTGCCGGTCGACAGAGACCCTAGCTCATTGTTACCTATACTCACAATGAACACGGTCCTGATATTGTTCCCGGCATGAGCACCTCCGACCACCCGAGCGGGACCGAACGGCCGAGCGAGACCGAGCGGCCGGCCGGGGACGACCGGCCGAGCAGGACCGATCGGCCGAACGGGACCGACGCCGACGGCCTCCTCGCCGAGCAGCTGCTGCGGCTCACCCGGCGCCTGCACCGCATCCAGAAGCACCACCTGGAGCCGGTCGGCATCACCCCCGCGCAGTCCCGGCTCCTGCGCACGGTCGCGCACTTCGGGGAGCCGCCCCGGATGGCCGATCTGGCGACCCGGCTGGAGGTCGTCCCGAGGGCCGTGACCAGTCTCGTCGACGGTCTGGAGGCGGGCGGCCGGGTGCGCCGGGTGCCGGATCCGAGCAACCGCCGCGTGGTCCGGATCGAGCTCACCGACGCGGGGCGCGCCACGCTGCGGGAGCTGCGCAGCGCGCGCCGGGCGGCCGCAGAGGACATCCTTGCTCCATTGACCGTCGATCAGCGCGAGGTGCTCGGAGGTCTGCTGTCCGCTCTGGTCGACCGCGTCCCGGAGCGCGGCTGCTGATCCCCCGGGCACGGGGACGCGCCGAAGGGGAGCCGTGACATGCCGCTGCTCGAACCGAACCCGCAGGCCCTCCGCCCCGGGACGAAGCGGAGTCCGGCCCCGGACCGGGTCCCGGAGCTCCAGTCGCGCGGCACACCACGGCGCCTGCGCAAGGAGCTCACCGCGCTCCTCGGCGCGGAGAAGGTCCTGTCCGGCGTCTCCGACCTGGTGCGGTACGCCTCCGACGCCAGCCCCTACCGCTTCCTCCCGCAGGTCGTCGTGGTCGCCGAGGACATCGACGACATCTCCGCCGTCCTGTCGTACGCGCACGGCAAGGGCCGCGAGGTCGTCTTCCGGGCCGCCGGGACCAGCCTCAACGGGCAGGCGCAGGGCGAGGACATCCTCGTCGACGTCCGCCGCCACTGGGCGGGCGTCGAGGTCCTGGACGGCGGCACCCGCGCCCGGATCCGCCCCGGCACCACCGTCTTCCGGGCCAATGCGGCGCTCGCCCCGCACGGACGGGTCCTGGGCCCCGACCCGGCCAGCGCGATCGCCTGCACGCTGGGCGGGGTCGTCGCCAACAACGCCTCGGGGATGACCGCCGGAACCACCCGGAACTCGTACCGCACCCTGGCCTCGCTCACCTTCGTGCTGCCGTCCGGGACGGTGGTCGACACGGCCGATCCGGCGGCCGACGAGGAGCTCGCGCGCGCCGAGCCGCGGCTGTGCGCGGGGCTCCTCGCGCTCAAGGCCGAGATCGAGGCGGACACCGAGCTGACGGCCCGGATCCGGGCCAAGTACGCCATCAAGAACACCAACGGCTACCGGCTCGACGCCTTTCTCGACGGCGCCACGCCGGTCCAGATCCTGCGGGGGCTGATGGTCGGCTCCGAGGGCACCTTCGGCTTCATCGCCGAGACCGTCTTCGACACCCTCCCGCTGGACCGCGAGGTCTCCACGGCCCTGCTCTTCTTCCCCTCCCTGCCGGCCGCCGCGGAGGCCGTGCCGCTGTTCAACGAGGCCGGGGCGCTGGCCGTCGAGCTGATGGACGGCAACACGCTGCGGGCCTCGGTCAGCGTGGCGGGCGTCCCCGCCGACTGGGCGGAGCTGCCGAAGGAGACGGCGGCGCTGCTGGTCGAGTTCCGGGCCCCGGACGCGGCGGCCCGGGAGGCGTACGAGCGGGCGGCGGACGCGGTCCTGGCCGGGCTCGACCTGGTCGCCCCGGTACCCTCCGTGGAGAACGCGTTCACCCGCGACCCGCAGCGGATCGGCGGCTACTGGAAGGCCCGCAAGGCCTTCGTGTCGGCCGTCGGCGGCTCGCGGCCCACGGGGACGACCCTGATCACCGAGGACTTCGCGGTGCCGCCGGCGCGGCTCGCGGAGGCCTGTGCCGAACTGCTCGACCTCCAGTCCCGGCACGGCTTCGACGCGGCCGTCGCCGGTCACGCGGCCCACGGGAACCTCCACTTCCTGCTCGCCTTCGACGCCGGCGACCCCTCCGACGTCGAGCGGTACGCGGCCTTCATGGACGAGTTCTGCAAGCTGACCGTGGAGCGCTTCGACGGCTCGCTGAAGGCCGAGCACGCGACCGGCCGGAACATCGCGCCGTTCCTGGAGCTGGAGTGGGGGACGCAGGCCACCGAACTGATGTGGCGGGTCAAGGAGGTCATCGACCCGGACGGGGTCCTCGCCCCCAGGATCGTCCTCGACCGCGACCCGCAGGCCCATCTGCGCGGCCTGAAGACGATCCCGTCCGTGGAGCGGATCGCCGACCCCTGCATCGAGTGCGGCTTCTGCGAACCCACCTGCCCCAGCCACGACCTGACGACCACTCCGCGCCAGCGGATCGTGCTGCGCCGGGAGATGATGCGCCAGCCCGACGGCTCCCCCGTCGAGACCCGTCTCCTGGAGGCGTACGGCTACGACGCCGTCGACACCTGCGCCGGCGACTCCACCTGCAGGATCGCCTGCCCGGTCGGGATCGACACGGGCGCGCTGATGAAGGCTTTCCGGCACGAGCGGCACTCGCCGCGCGAGGAGCGGGTCGCCGCCCTGGCCGCGCGGAACTTCCGCGCGGTGGAGGCCTCGGCGCGGCTCGCGGTGGCCGCCGCCGACCGGATCGGCGACCGGGTCCTGGCGCGGGTGACCGGCCTGGCCCGCAAGGCCGTCCGCCCCGACCTCGTACCGGAGTGGCTGCCCGAGATCCCGGGCGCCGCCGCGCGCCGGCTGCCCCGCACCCACCGCCCGGCGGCTGCCGCCGTCTACTACCCGGCCTGTGTGAATCGGATCTTCGGCGGCCCCGAGGACCGTCGCGGCCCCTCCCTGCCGGAGGCGGTCGTCACCGTCTCGGCGCGGGCCGGGAAACCGGTGTGGATCCCCGACGACGCGGCCGGTACGTGCTGCGCCACGATCTGGCACTCGAAGGGGTACCAGCGGGGCAACGAGCTGATGGCCAACCGGATCGTCGAGGCCGCCTGGGGGTGGACCGCAGGCGGGACCCTGCCCCTCGTCGTCGACGCCTCCTCGTGCACGCTCGGCATCGCGCACGAGGTCGTCCCGTACCTCACGCCGGACAACCGCGTGCTGCACGCCGAGCTCACCGTCCTCGACTCCCTCGTCTGGGCCGCGGACGAGCTGCTCCCCCGGCTCGACGTGCGCCGCCGGGTCGCCTCCGCCGTGGTCCATCCGACCTGTTCCATGCGGCACCTGGGCGACGAGGAGCAGCTGACCCGGCTCGCCGGGGCGTGCGCCGAGGAGGTCGTGGTCCCGGCCGACGCGGGCTGCTGCGCCTTCGCGGGCGACCGGGGGATGCTGCATCCGGAGCTGACGGCCTCGGCGACGGCGCGCGAGGCGGCCGAGGTCACGGCCCGCTCCTTCGACGTGCACCTGTCGGCCAACCGGATGTGCGAGATCGGGATGGACCGGGCCACCGGCCGCACGTACCAGTCGGTGCTGCTGGCCCTGGAGCGCGCGACCCGCCCCTGACCGTCCGTCAGCCCGCCCCCCAGGACCCCTCACCCCGGCCGGTGAGGGGTCCTTCGTATGTTCGGGTGATCACACGGTGTCGGGTACGAGTCCGTGCGATATCCGGAACAGTAAAGTCCAACTACCCGTCGCAAGAGTCCTATCCGCGCCCTTGCGCACCATCGGTCACCGGGGCCAGGGTCCTGTGCGGGATTCATGAAACAGCCGTGCACAAGCTCCTGGAGGTTCCATGAACGAGCAGGTACCGCCCAGCCCGAGCCGTCGCAAGGTCCTCAGGACCACCGCCGGGGCGGCCGGAGCCGGCCTCGGCATCGCCGCGGCCGGGGCCCCGTCCGCCCAGGCCGCCACCACCGCCGCCGCAACCACCGGCACAGCGCCGGCACAGCCGGAGACCGCCGCCGGGACCGTCCCCAGGCGGCGCGGACAGACCATGGCCGGCGTCCCCTTCGAGGGCCGCTCCACGGTCCGGGTCGGCATCGTCGGCCTCGGCAACCGGGGCAACGGCATGATCGGCCTCTTCCTCGCGCTCCCCTGGGTGCGGGTGGTGGCCGTCTGCGACCCGGTGCGGGAGAAGGCGGAGCGGGCCGCCGCCAAGGTCGTCGCCGCCGGCCGGCCCGCGCCCGCCGTGTACACCAACGGCGAGGACGACTACGAGAACCTGTGCGCCCGCTCCGACCTCGACTTCGTGTACGTGGCCACGCCCTGGGACCAGCACTTCCCCATGGCCAGGGCGGCGATGCTGAACGGCAAGCACGTCGGCGTCGAGTGTCCGGTCGCGATGAAGATCGCCGAGCTCTGGGAGCTGGTCGACCTCTCGGAGCAGACCCGCCGCCACTGCATGCAGCTGGAGAACTGCTGCTACGGGCGGAACGAGATGCGGGTCCTGCGGATGGCCCACGCGGGCAAGTTCGGCCAACTGCTGCACGGTGCCGGGGCGTACAACCACGACCTGCGCGGCCTGATGTTCTCGCCCACCTACTACGAGGGGCCCTGGCGCCGGCTGTGGCACACGAAGCTGCGCGGCGACCTCTACCCCAACCACGGCTTCGGGCCGGTCGCCAACTACATGGACGTCAACCGGGGCGACCGGGTGGTGAGCATCAGCAGCTTCGGCACCCCGGCGCTCGGTCTCGCCGAGTACCGCGCGGAGCACATGCCGCCCGGCGACCCGAGCTGGAAGGAGACGTACATCGAGAGCGACCGGACGATCAGCATGGTCCAGACGGCCAAGGGGCGGCTGATCCGGCTGGAGCACGACGTCTCCACCCCGCACCCGTACAGCCGGATCAACAGCCTGGGCGGCACGAGGGGCGTCTTCGAGGACTACCCGGCCCGGATCTACCTGGAGCCGGACCACAGCAACGACCAGTGGGCCGACTTCTCCTCGTACGCGGCCGAGTTCGACCACTGGCTGTGGAAGGAGCACGCCAACCCGCCCGGCGGCCACGGCGGCATGGACTACATCATGATCTACCGGCTGATGCAGTGCGTACAGCTCGGTCTCGTCCCGGACTTCGACGTGTACGACGCCGCCACCTGGACGGCTCCGGTACCGCTGAGCCACGCCTCGATCAAGGCGAAGGGCGCGCCGCAGGAGATCCCCGACTTCACGCGCGGCGAGTGGACCAAGCCCCGCTCGGGAGTGGACTCGGCCAAGCCCTGACCCGGCCGCCCTCCTGAGCTGCCCGGTGCCCGGCCCCCGAGTGCAGGGGGGCCGGGCACCGCCGTGTTCAGCAGCGCCGGCGGTCCTCGGTGAGCGTCCCCTGAACCGTCGTCAGGCTCCGGTCCCAGCAGCCCTCGGAGCCGTACACCCGGTACCGCTCGGTCGTGGTGCCGACCGCGCGCCGCTGGTCGCGCGGCACGCCGGTGGTGTAGGTCGCGTCCCCGGTGTACGTGTCGTCCAGGCGGGACCAGGAGAGGCGCCGCCCGTCGCGCAGGACGAGGGTGTCGGCGCGGTCCCCGAGGGTGAGGACCGTCCGCAGCCGGTCGCCCGCGCCGATCGTCGTCTCGCCGTCCATGGTGTACGCGCGCCGGACGCTCGTGACGGTCCGGCCGCTGGTCACGGTCTCGTCGTCCGTCCACCGCCCGGTGAACGCGTCCGGGTTCTCGCCCTCGCCCCAGCGGTGGACCGAGGCGTGGCCGACGGTCCGGTCCACGGTGGTGACGACCCTGCCGTGCGAGGTGTTCAGGTGGCCGGCGACGGTGAGGCGGTGCCCCGCCCCGGTGTCGACGGTGTCTGGGGCGGTCCCGGAGGCCGGCGTGTGGACGGAGGAGTTGCGCGGGGCGCTCTCCTCGTGCCGGTCGAGTCCGCCGGTGACGACCCGGCGGCCCTCGTCCTGCCAGAGCAGCAGGTTGGTGGGGACCGACCAGCCGCTCAGACCGGCCGGGACGCCGGCGACGGAGACCTCCACGCGGTGGGCGCGGCCGTCGTTGAGGAGGGCGGCGAAGGGGGTGAGGTCGTAGACGACCGGCTGGACGTCGAAGGCGCGGGGGCCGGGGGTGACGTACCAGAGGAAGGGGTTGGACCAGCCGCCGGTCCAGACCGTGGGGAAGGGTGCCGCGATGCCGGCGAGGCGGCCGTCGACGGCGATCCGGACCTCGCGGTGCGGGCCGTCGGTCGCCCGGCAGGAGTAGGGGGCAGTGTCGGGGACGGAGAGGTACCAGTACTCCTCGCAGCCGCCGCCGGAGCCGGTGGCGTACACCTCGGCGAGGAGCCGTTCGGTGTTGCGCGGGGTGGTGAGGGCGGGTCCGGTGAGGGGGATCACCCGGTCGGGCGTGCCGGCGGCGGGTTTCACGCGGCCCTCGGCGGTGTGGAAGGTGAGGGTGACCCGGACGTCGAGGACGCCGGTGTACGTCTCGTTCACGACATTGCCGATGAGCATCTCGACGGGCTGCGGGCGGCTGAGGGTGTCGCGGTAGCGGGTGACGTCCTTCTCGACGGACCAGGTGATGCCCTCGGGCGAGGGCTGGGGCGTGGAGGTGCGGAGGATCTCCACGCCGCCGACGGAGACATGGCCGAGGCGGTCGTACTGGCGGCCCTTGACGCTTCCCTCCAGCCGGAGGACGACCTTGTTCCAGCGGGTGCCGCACTCCTTCGGCGGGGTGTATCGGCCCTGGTAGGGGGTGAAGTCGCGGAACTGCGCGGCGGCGAGGGTGACCGCGCAGCTGTGGGTGCCGGGGGTCTCGACGGGCGGGGCGGCGGTGACCGGGTCGTGCCAGTCGCTGCTGAACTCGGCCGGGGGCGTCGGGCCGTTCGGACCCTCGGCGACGGCCGGGTGGGCGGTGAGCAGGGCCCCGGCGGCCAGGATCAGACCGCTGAGCATGCTCATGATCTTGGGTGGTCTCATGAGGCGGGAGTGAAGCGCGGTCACCTCGGCGCGGTCCAGAGGGCGATGAGCGGACATGGCGCGATCTGTTCCCTCCTGGGGAAAATCGATTGCCGCCCCCAGGGGAAAAAGCGAACCTTGCACGGTTTCCACTCCGCCGTCGCACCCCCGGCGCGCGTGATCCCCCACCCAGACAGACCCGGAGACCCTGGGACGCCATGCAGATTCGACATCTTCCGTACGCCGACCCAGGGGTCCCCGACGTCCGCTCGGGCACCCGGTTCCTGCTCTGGCTCGGCCGCAACCAGCTCGGCGGACAGGTGAAGGCCCTGCTGTGGGGACTGCTCCTCCAGCTGGGCATCGCCGGGCTGCCGCTCGGCGTCGGCGTCGCCGTCCAGGCGGTCGTGGACCACGACGGCGGACGGCTCGCCCTCGCCGCGGGACTGCTCGTGGGCTGCGGGCTCGCCATCGCGGTCGGCGACACGATGCTCCACCGCGTCGCCGTCACCAACTGGATCACCGCCGCCGCGCGGGTCCAGCAGCTCCTCTCCCGCAAGACCGCCGAGCTCGGCTCGGTCCTGACCCGGCGGGTCGCCGCGGGCGAGGTCGTCTCCGTGTCCACGGGCGACGTCGAGAAGATCGGCTGGTTCGTCGAGGCGCTCTCCCGGTTCGCCGCCGCCGCCGTCTCGCTGCTGATCGTCTGCGTGGCCCTCGTCGTCTACCAGCCCGCCCTGGGCGTCGTGGTCGCCGTCGGCGTGCCCGTCCTCGCCCTCGCCGTGCTGCCGCTCCTCCCCCGCGCGACGCGCCGGGCCGACGTCCAGCGCGAGAAGGCGGGCAAGGCCACCGAGCTGGCCTCCGACACCGTCGCCGGACTCCGCGTCCTGCGCGGCATCGGCGGCGAGGAGCTGTTCCTCGGCCGCTATCGCGCCGCCTCCCAGGAGGTCCGCAGGGCCGCCGTGCACAGCGCGCGGATGTGGGCGCTGATCGCCGCGATCCAGGTGCTCCTGCCCGGCGTCCTGCTCATCGTCGTCGTGGCGTACGGCGCGCGGCTCGCGCTCGACGGGCGGATCACGGTCGGCGAACTCGTCACCGTCTACGGCGCCGTGGCCCTCACCCATCACCCGATGCGGAACTTCGAGGAGATCGCGATGGCGTTCTCCTTCTCCCGGCCGTCGGCGAAGCGGGCCGCCCGGGTCCTCTCCCTGACCCGCACCACGACCACCACCGACACCGCGGGTGCGGAGCGCGCGGCGACCGGCGACCTGTACGACCCGGTGACCGGGCTCGTCGCCCCGGCCGGGCGGTTCACCGCCGTCGTCTGCGGCGACCCCGACCTGGCCGGCCGGCTCGCGGACCGGCTCGGCGGGCACCCGGCGGAGCGGGACAAGGGGCACACCTCGGTCCTGCTCGGCGGGGTCCCGCTGGACGAGCTGCCGCTGGCGGCCGCCCGTACGGCCGTCCTCGTCCAGGACAAGGACCCTGTGCTGCTCTCGGGCACCCTCGGGGAGCTCCTGGACGTCCCCTCCTCGGGCGCGGTCCGGGCCGAGGACGCGCTCGCCGCGGCCCAGTGCGGGGACGTCCTGGACGCGCTCGCACAGGCCTCCGTCGACACCGGCGGAGACCCGATGCGGACGCGGATCACCGAGCGGGGCCGGTCGCTCTCCGGCGGCCAGCGCCAGCGGCTCGCGCTCGCCCGCTCCCTGGTGACCGACCCGGAGGTGCTCGTCCTGGACGAGCCGACCTCGGCGGTCGACTCGCACACGGAGTCCCGGGTGGCCGACGGGATCGCCCGGCTGCGCGCGGGCGGGACCACCGTGGTCCTCGCCTCCTCGCCGCTGCTCCTGGACCGCGCCGACCGCGTCGTCCTGGTCCACGACGGGCAGGCGGTCGCCGTCGGCACCCATCGTGAACTGCTCGCGAAGGAACCCCGCTACCGCGCGGTCGTCACCCGCGAGACGGACGAGGAGCTCGCCGCGGCGGCCGGTCGCCTCGACGACATCGACACGGACGAACTCGAAGCACTGGAAGGGGAAACGGCATGATCGGCCTGGCGCCACCGGAGTACGACCCGGCGGCCCCCACGACGGCGACGACGCTGCCCGTCGCGGCCGGCCCGACCGTACGGATCTACGTACGGGAGCTGCTGCGCCGGCACCGCCGGGCGTTCGCGCTGCTGATCGGGGTGAACGCGGTCGCCGTGATCGCCTCGATGGCCGGACCGTACCTCCTCGGCTCGGTGGTCGACGAGCTGAGCGCCGGGGCCCGTGACCTCCATCTGGAGCGGACGGTGGCGCTGTTCGCGGTCGCCCTGCTCGTCCAGACGGTCTTCGTGCGGCTCGTCCGGCTGCGCGGGGCGATGCTCGGCGAGGAGATGCTCGCCGATCTGCGCGAGGACTTCCTCGTCCGCTCCGTCGGCCTGCCGCCCGGCGTCCTCGAACGGGCCGGGACCGGCGACCTGCTGTCCCGTATCACCACGGACATCGACCGGCTCGCCAACGCCATGCGCGAGGCCGTGCCCCAGCTGGCCATCGGCGTCGTCTGGGTGGGACTGCTGCTCGGCGGGCTCGCGGTGACCGCGCCGCCGCTCGCGCTCGCGGCGCTGCTCGCCGCGCCGGTGCTCGTCGTGGGCTGCCGCTGGTACTTCAAGCGGGCGCCGTCCGCGTACCGCTCGGAGTCCGCGGGGTACGCGGCGGTGGCCGCCGCGCTGGCCGAGACGGTCGACGCGGGGCGCACCGTCGAGTCGCACCGCCTCGGCGCGCGGCGCGTGGCCCTCTCCGACCGGCGCATCACCGAGTGGGTCGCGTGGGAGAGGTACACGCTGTTCCTGCGGTCGGTGCTCTTCCCGGTCGTCACGCTCACACACACCACGGTGCTGTGCGGTGTCCTCCTCCTCGGCGGGGTCTTCGTCTTCCAGGGCTGGATCGACGTGGGCCAGCTGACGACGGGCGCGCTGCTCGCCCAGATGCTGGTGGACCCGATCGGGATCGTGCTCCGCTGGTACGACGAGCTCCAGGTCGCGCAGGTCTCGCTGGGCCGGCTGGTCGGCGTCCGGGACATCGAACCGGCCCCGGGCGACCACGAGGTGCGGCCGGACGGTCGGGCGGTCCACGCGGACGAGGTCCGGTTCGGTTACCGCGAGGGCGTCGACGTGCTGCACGAGGTGTCCCTGAAGGTGGCGCCGGGCACCCGGCTCGCCCTCGTGGGCCCGTCCGGCGCGGGGAAGTCCACGCTCGGCCGGCTGCTCGCGGGCATCTACGCCCCGAGGGCGGGTTCGGTCACCCTCGGCGCCGCCGAGCTGGCGCGGATGCCGGCCGAGCGGGTCCGCGAGCACGTGGCCCTGGTCAATCAGGAGCACCACGTCTTCGTCGGCTCGCTCCGTGACAACCTGCTGCTCGCCCGGACCGGCGCCGCCGACGAGGACCTGTGGGAGGCCCTGGCCGCGGTGGACGCGGACGGCTGGGCCCGGGGCCTCGACGAGGGCCTGGACACGGAGGTCGGCTCGGGCGGCCGTTCGCTGACCCCGGCGCAGGCGCAGCAGGTGGCGCTGGCCCGGCTCGTCCTCGCGGACCCGCACACGCTGGTCCTGGACGAGGCGACCTCGCTCCTCGACCCGAGGGCGGCCCGGCACCTGGAGCGCTCCCTCGCCCGGGTCCTCGACGGGCGCACGGTCGTGGCCATCGCGCACCGCCTGCACACCGCGCACGACGCCGACCTGATCGCGGTGGTCGAGGCCGGCCGGATCAGCGAGCTGGGCAGCCACGACGAACTGGTGGCGGCGGACGGCGCGTACGCGGCACTGTGGCGGTCCTGGCACGGCTGACCGCCACGAGCCGTCACGGCCCCCGCCGCGAGGGAGCAGGGTGCCCGGGCGGCGGGGGTCCGGCGGCTCAGTAGCCGACGGTGAACCGGCGCTGGACGTGACGGGGCAGTTCCGCCTCGTCGACCAGGGCCACGGCCGCATCCTCCGCGGAGACACGGCTGCGGCCCTCGGCGTCCCGGACCGGCTGGTCCTCGCCGAGCCGGAAGCGGCCGGTGCGCTCACCGGGCGCGATGTCCTCGGCGGGGCTGAAGTAGGTCCAGCGACGGTTGGAGGTGCGCAGCACGTTCAGGGCGTCCCGGTGGCCGCGTACCGCCGCCGCGTAGGCGCGGGGCAGACCGACGGAGTCGAGCGTCTCGTGGAGCCTGTCCTCGGCGTCCGCGAGTACCAGTCCCGGCTCGATCTCCAGGCTGCCGGCACCGCCGACGACGATGAGCCGGGTCCTGGGGTGGGTCTCCAACGCCTTGAGCAGGGCGCGGGCGGCGGTGGCGTAGACGGTGGCGTCGGCGACGGAGCGCCGCACGGTGTCGGCGAGGTCCAGGGCGGCGTTGCCCGGCTGGAAGGCGCTGATCAGGACGTCGAGCCCGGGCAGGACGGCCGCGATGCCGGCGGGGTCGAGGACGTCGAGGCTCGCCCAGGTGATGTTCTCGCGGGTCTCGCCGGCCGCCGCCTCGGTGGTGTCGCGGCCGAAGGCACTGATGTGGTGCCCGCGTTCGAGGGCCTCCGTGACGACCCGGCTGCCGATGGTGCCGGTGGCTCCGATGACTCCGATGCGCATGACTCTCCCCTGTGTTCGCGTCCACGGCTGTGTTCGCGTCCACGACGCCTGACGTGACGCCGTGCGGAAACTATACGCCGTGAAGTTCACGGCGTGCAGTTTCGATACGGCCCTCGGTCAGAGGGTAGGGTTGCCGGATGACCGGGACTTCGGAAGCACGGACAGGAACGCGACCGGCCGCGCGGGGACGCCGTGAGCGGCTACGGGCCGAGACGACCGCCGAGATCAAGGACACGGCCCTGCGGCTGATGGCCTCCGGCGGGCCCGACGCGATCACCCTGCGGGCCATCGCCCGCGAGATGGGCATGACGGCGAACGCGATCTACGGCTACTTCCCCACGCGCGACGACCTGGTCACCACGCTCATCGACGACGTGTACTCCGCGCTGGCCGACGCCGTGGACGCGGCCTGGGCGAACGCCCCCGCCGAGGACCCGGCCGCCCGGATCCTGGCCTGGTCCCACGCCTTCCGCGGCTGGGCCCTGGCCAACCCCGAGGGCTTCCGGCTCGTCTACGGCGACCCCGTCCCCGGCTACGTGGCCCCCGAGGGCGGCCCGGCACCGGACGCGGCCCGCCGGGTGTGCACCGGCCTCGCCGGGCT
This sequence comes from Streptomyces sp. NPDC015130, assembly GCF_043080005.1. Taxonomy (NCBI): domain Bacteria; kingdom Bacillati; phylum Actinomycetota; class Actinomycetes; order Kitasatosporales; family Streptomycetaceae; genus Streptomyces; species Streptomyces sp. NPDC015130. The sequence goes on from NZ_JBIBVC010000010.1 coordinate 103,574, forward strand.
CGCCGCGGCGGCCTGGCCGTACGCCGAACCCCTCTACCGGGACTCCGCGTTCACCTGGTCCGACTTCGACGCCGGACTCCTCGACAAGGTGCGGCCGACCTTCCCCGGGCTGCCGCCGGCCGCCGTCGCGCTGGCCCTGCGCCTCTGGGGACGCCTGCACGGCCTGGTGACCCTGGAGGTGTACGGGCACCTGCGGCGCCAGACCGCGAGCCCGGACAAGCTCTTCCAGGAGGAACTGGCCCAGCTCGTAGGGACGCTGGGCGTCCCCGTCCCCCCGACCCCCTAGAGGAAGCCGAGCGCCGAGGCTCCGCCGACGCCGCCGAGGACCATGAAGGCGGGCATGAGGACCTTGAGCTCGACCCAGCTGCCGGCCCGGAAGCGCATCCCCTTGGGCGGGCCGATCGGGTACCAGCGCTTGCGGCCCACCGGGATGGGCCAGAGGATCGGGCAGCCCGAGACCGTCAGGGCGTCGCCGATGTCGTGGACGAGGGCGCCCAGGACGATCGGCAGGCCGAGCCAGAGGTACTCCTGACCGGGGCCGGTGAAGAACCAGTCCGCGCCGTTGCCGGGCTTGTCGAGGACGCCCGCGAGGATCCAGGCGCTGGTGGCGCCGAGCAGCCAGACCAGGACGTCGCTGGACATCCGGGCGGCCCGCCACAGCAGCCCTTCCACGGCGAGGACCAGGTGGACGAAGAGGATGGCGAGGACCGCCCACCGGCCCCCGGTGACCGCCGCCGCGGAGGCACCCCCACCGATCAGGACCGCCCAGAGCCAGGTGTGGGTGAGCGTCCGGTGTCCGCCGGACCTGCGGGGGTCGGCGGAGGAGCGGGTGGCCTTGTAGACGGCGTACGAGAGCTTGTCGACGATCTCGCAGAGGAGCTTGGAGACCGGACCGAAGGCACGGGAGATCGTCGCCGACTTGTGGTCGAGGTCGGGGGCGAGGGCGGCGCCGGCGCAGATGAGGGCGCCGACGAGGAGGACCGGCCACGGCATGGGGTGGTCGAAGGCGGCGGCGGCCGCTCCGACGCCCAGCCAGGCCGCCGCTCCGGACAGTGAGTGCGCCGGTCCCATCATGGTCGCTGCCGCCCCGTTTCTCGCGCGCCGGCGCTCAGTTGACGACCGGTCGACGGACGAGCCTACCGTCCGTGATCAAGAAGGCCTCCGGCCGGTTGCCTCATCCGAACGGAATCCAGGCAAGATGGGGGCGTGACCCTTATCGATCGCCTTCCGCCGACAGCCGACCCCGACGCCCTCTTCGAGGCCTTCTCCTCCTGGGCCGAGGACCGGGGCATCACGCTCTACCCGGCCCAGGAGGAGGCGCTGATCGAGGTGGTGTCCGGGGCGAACGTGATCCTGTCCACCCCCACCGGCTCGGGCAAGTCGCTGGTCGCGGCGGCGGCGCACTTCACGGCCCTCGCGAACGACCAGGTCACCTTCTACACGGCGCCGATCAAGGCGCTGGTGTCGGAGAAGTTCTTCGACCTGTGCAAGATCTTCGGCACGGAGAACGTGGGCATGCTCACCGGCGACGCCTCCGTGAACGCGGACGCGCCGGTCATCTGCTGTACCGCCGAGGTGCTCGCCTCGATCGCGCTGCGCGACGGCAAGTACGCGGACATCGGCCAGGTCGTCATGGACGAGTTCCACTTCTACGCGGAGGCGGACCGCGGCTGGGCCTGGCAGATCCCGATCCTCGAACTGCCGCAGGCGCAGTTCGTCCTCATGTCGGCGACGCTCGGCGACGTGTCGATGTTCGAGAAGGACCTGACGCGGCGGACCGGACGGCCGACCTCGGTGGTCCGCTCGGCGACGCGGCCGGTGCCCCTCTCGTACGAGTACGAGCTGACGCCGATCACGGACACCCTGACGGAGCTCCTGGAGACCAGGCAGGCCCCGGTCTACATCGTCCACTTCACGCAGGCCCAGGCCGTCGAGCGGGCCCAGTCGCTCATGAGCATCAACATGTGCACGCGCGAGGAGAAGGACAAGATCGCCGAGCTGATCGGCAACTTCCGCTTCACCACCAAGTTCGGGCAGAACCTCTCGCGGTACGTCCGCCACGGCATCGGCGTGCACCACGCGGGCATGCTGCCCAAGTACCGGCGGCTCGTCGAGAAGCTGGCCCAGGCCGGTCTGCTGAAGGTGATCTGCGGGACGGACACGCTGGGCGTCGGCGTCAACGTGCCCATCCGCACGGTGCTGTTCACGGCGTTGACGAAGTACGACGGCAACCGGGTGCGCACCCTCCGGGCCCGTGAGTTCCACCAGATCGCGGGCCGGGCCGGCCGGGCCGGCTTCGACACGGCCGGCTACGTCGTCGCGCAGGCGCCCGAGCACGTCATCGAGAACGAGAAGGCGCTCGCGAAGGCCGGCGACGACCCGAAGAAGCGCCGCAAGGTCGTCCGCAAGAAGGCCCCGGAGGGCTTCGTCGCCTGGAGCGACACCACCTTCGAGAAGCTGATCGGCTCCGAGCCGGAGCCGCTGACCTCCCGCTTCAAGGTCACCAACATCATGCTGCTCTCGGTGATCGCCCGGCCGGGCAACGCCTTCGAGGCGATGCGCAAGCTCCTGGAGGACAACCACGAGCCGCGCAAGGCGCAGCTGCGGCACATCCGCCGGGCCATCGCGATCTACCGCTCGCTGCTCGACGGCGGTGTGGTGGAGCAGCTGGACACCCCGGACGCCGAGGGCCGCACGATCCGGCTGACGGTCGACCTCCAGCAGGACTTCGCGCTGAACCAGCCGCTGTCGACGTTCGCGCTCGCGGCCTTCGACCTGCTGGACCCGGAGTCCCCCTCGTACGCGCTCGACATGGTGTCGGTCGTCGAGTCGACGCTCGACGACCCCCGCCAGATCCTGGCCGCGATGCAGAACAAGGCGCGCGGCGAGGCCGTCGGGCAGATGAAGCGCGACGGCGTCGAGTACGAGGAGCGGATGGAGCGGCTCCAGGAGATCTCGTACCCGAAGCCGCTGGAGGAGCTGCTCTGGCACGCGTACGACGTCTACCGGAAGTCCCACCCGTGGGTCGGCGACCACCCGGTCTCGCCGAAGTCGGTCATCCGTGACATGTACGAACGCGCCATGACGTTCACGGAGTTCACGTCCTGGTACGAGCTGGCGCGGACCGAGGGCATCGTCCTGCGCTACCTCGCGAGCGCGTACAAGGCGCTCGACCACACCATCCCGGACGACCTGAAGACGGAGGACCTGGAGGACCTGATCGCCTGGCTGGGCGAGATGGTGCGGCAGGTGGACTCCTCGCTGCTCGACGAGTGGGAGCAGCTGGCCAACCCGGAGGTGCAGACGGCCGAGGAGGCCCAGGAGAAGGCCGACCAGGTCAAGCCGGTCACGGCGAACGCCCGCGCCTTCCGGGTCCTCGTGCGCAACGCGATGTTCCGCCGGGTGGAGCTGGCGGCGCTCGACAACGTGGACGCGCTGGGCGAGCTGGACGCGGAGTCCGGCTGGGACGCGGACGCGTGGGGCGAGGCGATGGACGCGTACTGGGACGAGCACGACGACCTCGGTACGGGCCCGGACGCGCGCGGCCCGAAGCTCCTGGCCATCGAGGAGGACCCGGCGCACGGCCTGTGGCGCGTCCGCCAGACCTTCGCCGACCCGAACGGCGACCATGACTGGGGCATCAGCGCGGAGGTGGATCTCGCGGCCTCCGACGAGGAGGGCCGCGCGGTCGTCCGCGTGACGTCCGTCGGACAGCTGTAGAGGAGAGGGCTGACGTGAGCAATCCCGCCGAGAGGCTCGTCGATCTGCTCGACCTGGAGCAGATCGAGGTCAACATCTTCCGCGGGCGGAGCCCGCAGGAGTCGCTGCAGCGGGTCTTCGGCGGGCAGGTCGCCGGCCAGGCCCTCGTGGCGGCCGGCCGCACCACCGAGGGCGACCGGCCGGTGCACTCGCTGCACTCCTACTTCCTGCGGCCGGGCCGGCCCGGCGTGCCGATCGTCTACCAGGTGGAGCGGGTCCGGGACGGGCGGTCGTTCACGACCCGCCGGGTCACGGCCGTGCAGGAGGGCCGGACGATCTTCAATCTGACGGCCTCCTTCCACAAGCCGGAGAAGGGCGCGTTCGAGCACCAGCTGCCGCCGCGGCACCTGACCGACCCGGAGAGCCTTCCGGACCTCGCCGACGAGATCCGCGAACACCTCGGCGCGCTGCCGGAGGCCCTCGAACGCATGGCCCGGCGGCAGCCCTTCCAGATCCGGTACGTGGACCGGCTGCGCTGGACCCGGGACGAGGTCAAGGGCGCGGACCCGCGCTCGGCGGTGTGGATGCGGGCCGTGGGGCCGCTGGGCGACGACCCGCTGGTGCACACCTGCGCGCTGACGTACGCCTCGGACATGACGCTCCTGGACGCCGTCCGGATCCCCGTGGAGCCCCTGTGGGGACCGCGCGGGTTCGACATGGCGTCGCTGGACCACGCGATGTGGTTCCACCGTCCGTTCCGCGCCGACGAGTGGTTCCTGTACGACCAGGAGTCCCCGATCGCGACGGGCGGCCGGGGACTCGCGCGGGGCCGGATCTACGACCGCGAGGGGCGCCTCCTCGTGTCCGTGGTCCAGGAGGGCCTGTTCCGCGAACTGTGAGGGGCGCCCCGGGGCGGTCACTCGTACTCCGTGCCGCCCTTGCGGGTCAGGTAGGCCGGGCTGACCGCCTTGGCGATGGCCCGGCCGCCGACGACCGGGCTGTACCGCTCGGTGGCCGGGCGGATGACGACGCCCTCCCTCAGGTGCGCCTCGCGCCCGGAGACGGTCTCGCGGCCGGTGGCGTGCGCGAGGACGGTGTCCAGGTCGTACGGGCCGCTGTAGAGGCTGGGGACGAGCGGCACCTCGCCGGGGTCGAGGACCTCGGCGGGGGTCAGCCAGTGGACCTGGCCGTCGATCTCGGCCGACACGTCGAAGAGCGCGTAGCCGACGGTGCCGGAGCGGGCGTCGGAGCCGTAGGTGAGGTCCTGCACCCCGGCGCCGTAGACCTCGCCGAAGAGCCCCACACGGCGGGCGCCGAGGCGGGCGGCGAGCCGCTCCGCGAGGGCGGGCAGTCCGTGCGCGTGGACGGCGCGCCAGTAGAGGTTGCGGGGGTCCTCCTGGAGGGCGAGGCCCTTCGCCCCGTATCCCTTGGAACTGACCTGGACGCGTCCCTCCTCGGCGTGCCAGGTCAGCAGGCAGGCCGTGCCGTGGAGCTTCTCCGTCAGGACGACGGGCTCGCCGGGCTCGAAGATGTCCGGGTAGCGCTGGAGGTTCTCCATGTCGACCCAGGGCAGCAGGTCGGGTGCCGCCTCGACGTCGCCGTTCATGGTGGTCGGGACCGGTGGGACCCACTTGGTGATGCCGAGCGCCTCCGCGAAGTCGGTCCGCTCGGCGGCGGCGCGCTCCAGGTCGGTGCCGGCGAGGGCGCCGGGGCGGCACACGATGCCCTGCGACAGTTCGCCTCGCAGTCGTACGGCCCTGACCCGGTCGGAGTCCTTCCCGGCCAGGCGGCCGGTCAGCCCGAGCTCGTCGACGAGGGCGGCGGGCAGGACCGCCTGCTCCGGTATGTAGAGGGCCGTGTCGCCGGTCCGGTAGGCACCCTTGGCGACGACGGCGCGGTAGAGGCCGACCTGGGCGAGTTCCAGGGCGTCGGCGTTGGGGTGGGGGTGGACGGTCAGGACTTCGGCGGTGACGCGCAGGGTCGACATGTCAGGACTCCGGTGGCTCGGGTTTCGATCTCATCGGTGATCACTGTGCCGACGCGAATTTCCCTGGGCCATCGTTTTCCCGCCTGCTACCCTCGCCGGGTTCCGGAGCCCGCGGCCACCGACCCCTAGGTCCTGTCGTCAAACTCCCGTCGTCCGCCCGAAGGGCGGGCCCTGCGGCGGCAGGTGCGTGCTCGCCGCAGGGCAGGCGGGAGTTTGACGACAGGGCCTAGGCGTCTTCGATGCCCGGGAGGGTGTCCTGGACGACCTCGTGGCGGCGCGAGCGGATGTCGGGGCCCGGCGGGTGCAGTTTGGCGTCGCAGGTCGGGCCGAGGCCCGTGCGGCGGGAGTCCGTGCCGGTCAGGGGGCGGCCGCAGAGCCGGCAGCACACCCTGCGGGGTTCTTCCCCGGTCGCGGAATCGATCGCGATCGCCAGTCGTTCTTCACCCATACCGAGATCAAACCCCATTTCGACCAGGAGCGGTCCATGACCCTGTACGACATCCCCCTGAAGACCCTGAGCGGGGAGGCCGTCTCCCTCGCCGACTACCGGGACCGCGCGGTCCTCGTCGTGAACGTGGCCTCGAAGTGCGGTCTGACCCCGCAGTACGCGGGTCTGGAGCGGCTGCAGAAGGAGTACGGGGAGCGCGGCTTCACCGTGCTCGGCGTGCCGTGCAACCAGTTCGCGGGCCAGGAGCCGGGCAGCGCGGACGAGATCCAGACCTTCTGCTCGGCGACGTACGGGGTGTCCTTCCCGCTCCTTGAGAAGACGGACGTGAACGGCGAGGGCCGCCACCCGCTCTACAAGGAGCTGACCAAGGTCGCCGACGCCGAGGGCGAGGCCGGTGACGTGCAGTGGAACTTCGAGAAGTTCCTCGTCGGCAAGGACGGCGGGGTCACCCGCTTCCGTCCGCGCACCGAGCCGGAGGCCGCGGAGGTCCTCGCCGCGATCGAGGCGCAGCTCGTCTGAGGCACAGCTCGTCCGAGGCGGGGCCCGTTCGAGGCGCAGCCCGTACGAGGCGGGTCGTGGCCCCCGGACGCCGTCGGTGACGGTGTCCGGGGGCTCGGTCGTCCGGGGCGGCTCAGGTGGTGCGGGGGCGGAGCCGGCAGCGGGCCGGGCCCGTCGCCTGGAGGGTGATCGCCGGGGCGACCGGGACCTCGGTGTCGACGGCCTCGAACTCGTACTTCTGCAGGAGCATGGCCAGGGCGATCACGGACTCCAGCATCGAGAAGTGCTGGCCGATGCAGGCGCGCGGACCGCCGCCGAAGGGGAACCAGGCGTACCGGGGGCGGGCGGCCTCCGCCTCGGGGGTGAAGCGGTCGGGGTCGAAGCGCTCCGGGTCCTCCCAGTAGGCGGGGTGCCGGTGGGTGACCCAGGGGAGGACGACGACGTCCGCGCCGGCCGGGACGGTGACGCCGTCGATCTCGGTGGCGGCGACGGCGCGGCGGCCGATGGCGGGCGCGGCCGGGAAGAGCCGCATGGCCTCCTTGAGGACCTGGGTGACGTACGGCAGGGAGTCCAGGTCGGCCGCGCCGGGGGTGCGTCCCGCGAGCACCCGGTCGACCTCCTCGTGCGCCCGCTTCTGGACCTCCGGGTGCAGTCCGAGGAGGTGGAGGGCGAAGCCGAGGGAGGTCGCGGTGGTCTCGTGGCCGGCGACGAGGAAGACGAGGACCTGCTCGCGGAGCTCGGTGGCGCTGAAGCTGCCGTCCTCGGCGCTCTCGGCCTCGGCGAGGAGGGTGAGGAGGTCCTGGCCGTCGCCGGGGGCACGGCCGGACGCCCGGCGGTCGGCGATGATCCGGTCGCAGACCTCGTACAGCGCCTGGTGGACGGCGGCGGCCCGGCGGTTGCCGGGGGTGGGCCAGTCGCGGGGGGTCTTGAGCGGCGAGTAGCCGCGGCGGAGGACGTAGGCGCCGACCTCGGGGAAGCAGCGCTCGACGACCTCGACGGCCGCGTCGACGTCGCCGCCGAAGAGGATGCGGGCGACGGCGCGCAGGGCGAGCCGGGTCATCTCCTGGAGGACGTCGACGGTGAAGGCGGTGCCCTCCTGCCACTCCTCGGTGAGACCGGTGACCTCGGCGGCGACGGCGGCGGCGTAGCCGTCGACGCGGCGCCTGGTGAAGAGGGGCTGGACGAGCCGGCGCTGGCGCAGGTAGTCCTCGTCCTGGCTGGTGAGCAGGCCGTTGCCGAAGGACTCGCGGATCTCCTGGTAGAAGGCGTTGTCCTTGCGGAAGTTGGCCGACTCGCCGGCGAGGACCTGCTGTACGCCCTCGGCGGAGAAGACGCCGTAGACGGTGGCGCGCATCCCGGGCGGTCCGGCGGTGATGCGGACGACGTCGCCGTGGTCGCGGCGGGCGCGCAGGAAGGTCCCCAGCGAGTCGTTCTTGAGGTCGAGCATGGAGCCGAGAAGCGGACTTCCCGCGAGTTCGGGCGCTTCGGCCCGCTTGGTGGTGGCCACGATCGGTTCCCCCTTGGTCGTCACCGGCGGGGCGATTCTCCCCCAGGGGGGTGATCCACCGGAAGAGCGGGACGAACACCCTTCCGCACGGGGCGGCTTGGTCCGTCCCGGGCGATTGTCAGTGGGGTCTGCGAGGCTCGTCCCATGGACCGACCCGAGCTCACGCTGCAGCTGACGATCGACTGCGCGGACCCCCAGCGACTCGTGCCCTTCTGGCTGGAGGCCCTGCGGTACGTCCCCGACCCGCCGCCCGCCGGACACGCCTCCTGGCGGGAGTACTGGCGGGCGATCGGCGTGCCCGAGGAGGAGCTGGAGGGGGACGCCGGGGAGCTGCCCGAGTCCATCGTGGACCCGAAGGGCGTGGGCCCCCGCGTGTGGTTCCAGCGGGTCCCCGAGCCGAAGACCGTCAAGAACCGCGTCCACCTCGACCTCAAGGTCGGCGGCGGCCGTGAGGTCCCGCTCGCGGTGCGCCGGGAGCGGGTGGACGGCGAGGTGGCCCGGCTGACGGCCCTGGGGGCGACGATCCTGTACGCGATGGACGAGCCGAACGGCATGGACTACTACGCGGTGGTGCTCCAGGACCCGGAGGGCAACGAGTTCTGCCTCGTGTGAGACGTCCGGGGGCGGGGTGTCCCGTGCCCGCCCCCGGCGCCGGCTACTTCGCGAGCGCGCGGCTGATGACCATCCGCTGGATCTCGCTCGTGCCCTCGAAGATCGTGTAGATGGCGGCGTCGCGGTGCATCCGCTCCACCGGGTACTCCCGGGTGTAGCCGTTGCCGCCGAGGATCTGGATGGCCTGGCCGGTGACCTGCTTGGCGACCTCGCTCGCGTACAGCTTGGACATGGAGCCCTCGGCCGAGGTGAAGGGCTTGCCGGCGGTGGCCATCCAGGAGGCGCGCCAGACGAGGAGCCGGGCCGCGTCGATCTGGGTGCGCATGTCGGCGAGCTGGAAGGCGACGCCCTGGTTCTCGATGATGGGGCGGCCGAACTGCACCCGGGTCTTCGCGTAGTCGAGGGCGACCTCGTACGCGGCGCGGGCGGTGCCGACGGCCATGGCGCCGACCGCCGGGCGGGAGGCCTCGAAGGTGGCCATGGCGGCGTTCTTCACGCTCGCGCCGCCGCCCGCCTTCGCCTTCTCGCGGGCCCGGGCGAGGCGCTCGTCGAGCTTGTCCTTGCCGCCGAGGAGGCAGTGGCCGGGGATGCGGACGTCCTCCAGGACGACCTCGGCGGTGTGGGAGGCGCGGATGCCGTGCTTCTGGAACTTCTGGCCCTGGGAAAGGCCGGGGGTGTTCGGCGGGACGATGAAGGAGGCGTGGCCGCGGGAGCCGAGCTCGGCGTCCACGACGGCGACGACGACGTGGACGTTGGCGATGCCGCCGTTGGTCGCCCAGGTCTTGGTGCCGTTGAGGACCCACTCGTCCTTGGCCTCGTCGTACACGGCCCGGGTGCGCATGGCGGCGACGTCGGAGCCGGCGTCGGGCTCGGAGGAGCAGAAGGCGGCGACCTTCACGTCGTTCGCGTCGCCGTACATCTGCGGGACCCAGGTGCCGATCTGCTCCTCGGTGCCGTTGGCGAGGACGCCGACGGCGGCGAGGCCGGTGCCGACGATGGAGAGGGCTATGCCCGCGTCGCCCCAGAAGAGCTCCTCCATGGTCATGGGGACGCCGAGGCCGGTCGGGTCGAAGAACTGCTGGGCGTAGAAGTCGAGGGAGTAGATTCCGAGCTTGGCGGCTTCCTGGATGATCGGCCAGGGGGTCTCCTCACGCTCGTCCCACTCGGCCGCGGCCGGACGCATCACATCGGCGGCGAAGCCGTGAAGCCAGTCGCGGACCTGCTTCTGGTCGTCGTTGAGTTCGAGCGTGAACTCGGCCATAGTTCCCTCCCAGCAGTACGTTACTTGCGGTAACAGCAGTCTGTTACCGGCGGGTACGGGCTGTCAACCTGCGGCGGAGCACTTCGGGCCGCCCGGCACGGGGTGCCGGGCGGGTGTTACGTTGCGACAGCCTCACGGAATCGCACGGGCGGGGAGACACGCTTATGGACATCACACACCGGACCACCGACCAGCAGAAGCCCGCGGAACAGCGACGGCGCGAACTGCTGGAGGCGGCGGACCGGGTGGTGCTCCGGGACGGCCCCAAGGCGTCCATGAACGCCATCGCGGCGGAGGCCGGCATCACCAAGCCGATCCTCTACCGGCACTTCGGCGACAAGGGCGGCCTCTACCGCGCCCTCGCCACCCGCCACACGGACGCCCTGCTCTCGGCTCTCCGGACGGCGCTCGACGCCCCCGCCGACCGGCGCCGGCGCGTCGAGTCCACCCTCGACACCTACCTCGCCTCGATCGAGGCGATGCCCCAGGTCTACCGCTTCCTCATGCACCCGGCGGAGGAGTCGACCCAGTCCGAGCAGGGCTTCGACGTCGGCCGCCACTCGGCCCCGCTGCTGCGCCGCATGGGCGAGGAGCTCGGCCAGGTCATCGCCGAGCGCGTCGACCTGGGACCCGCCGCCGAGGCCCAGGCCCGCATCTGGGGCCACGGCATCGTCGGCATGATGCACGCGGCCGGCGACTGGTGGCTCGGCGAGCGCCCCTGCTCCCGCGCCGAGCTGGTGAGCAGCCTGGCCGACCTGCTGTGGGGCCGGCTCGCGCTGGCCGACGACCTCCCCGGCGGACCGGGGTTCTGACCGGACGCTCAGCCCTCCAGCACGGACGCGCCGCCGCCCCACGGCTGCTTGCGGATCGTGCGCAGCAGACGTGACTTACGCCACCCCGTGACGTGGTCGGCGTAGACCCCGCCCCTCAGGTGGTCCGTCTCGTGCTGGAGGCAGCGGGCGAAGAACCCGGTGCCCTCGATCCGTACCGGAGTGCCGTCCAGCCGGACGCCCTCCACCACGGCGCGGTCGAAACGGGGGGTCGGCGCCTCCAGGCCCGGCAGGGAGAGACACCCCTCGGGGCCCCGGACGATGTCGCCGTCGGCCTCGACCAGCGTCGGATTCACCACATGGCCCAGGTGGCGCGTGTCCTCGTCGTCGGGGCAGTCATAGACGAAGACCCGCAGGCCCACACCGACCTGGTTCGCCGCCAGACCCACGCCGTTCGCCGCGTACATCGTGGCGAACATGTCCTCGACGAGCCGGGCGAGTTCGGGGCCGAAGTCGGTGACGGGTTCGCAGGGCGTGTGCAGTACGGGGTCGCCGAGCAGAGTCATCGCTCGGACGAGGCCGGAACTGCCGGGGATGGGACGGTTTCGCATGGCCGTAAGGGTACGGTCCGCCGTGACCAGGCCGTTTCGCACGGTCTCCGGTGGTGCCGCTGTTCGGGCTGCTGGCCTGATCTCGATAGGCTGAGCCCGGACCGACGCAAGGAGGAACAAGAACGATGTCAGGACACCCCGGTAATCCAGAGCCGCTGTCGCCGCGTGCCAAGCTGGCCGTGACGGCGGGCAGGGCCGCGGCCGCGGTGTCGCGGGCGGCGGGGCGCGGCAGCGGATCGGTGATCGGCGGCAAGGTCGCGTTGAAGCTCGACCCGGACCTCCTCGGCCGGCTCGCGCAGCATCTGGACGTCGTCCTGGTGTCGGCGACCAACGGCAAGACGACGACGACCCGGCTGATCGCGGAGGCGCTCCGCGCCGCCGGCCCCGTGGTCTCGAACGCCCTCGGCGCCAACATGCCCGCGGGCATCACCTCGGCGCTGGCCGGCGGCTCGGACTCCAAGTACGGCGTCATCGAGGTCGACGAGAAGTACCTCGCCGGCGTCGCCCGCGACACCACGCCCAAGGTCATCGCGCTGCTCAACCTCTCGCGCGACCAGCTCGACCGCGCCGCCGAGACCCGCATGCTCGCCGAGAAGTGGCGCGAGGGACTCAACGGCACGAAGGCCGTCGTCGTCGCCAACGCCGACGACCCGCTCATCGTGTGGGCCGCCTCCTCCTCCCCGAACGTGGTGTGGGTGGCGGCCGGCCAGGAGTGGAAGGACGACGCCTGGTCGTGCCCCGCCTGCGGCGGTGTGATGCAGCGTCCGGGCGACGACTGGTTCTGCGGTGAGTGCGGCTTCCGCCGTCCCGCCCCGAGCTGGGCGCTCAACGGCGACCACGTGCTCGACCCGCACGGCTCGGCCTGGCCGATCCGGCTGCAGCTGCCCGGCCGCGCCAACAAGGCGAACGCCGCCACCTCGGCCGCCGTCGCCGCCGTCTTCGGCGTGCCCCCGCAGGTCGCCCTGGAGCGCATGTACCAGGTGCAGGCCGTCGCGGGACGTTACGACGTCGTCTCGTTCCAGGGCCGCGAGCTGCGACTGCTGCTCGCGAAGAACCCCGCCGGCTGGCTGGAGACCTTCTCCCTGATCGACGGGCCGCCCGCCCCGGTGATCCTCTCCGTCAACGCGCGCGGCGCCGACGGCACGGACACCTCCTGGCTGTGGGACGTGGACTACGGGCGGCTCGCCGGCCACCCGATCATGGTGATCGGCGACCGTCGGCTGGACCTCGCGGTCCGCCTGGAGGTCGCGGGTGTGGACTTCCGCGTCTGCGAGACGCTCGACGAGGCCGTCTCGATGGCCCCGCCCGGGCAGATCGAGCTGATCGCCAACTACACCGCCTTCCAGGACGTCCGCCGCCGCGTCGGCAACTGACCCGTAGAGGACTTGCAGCATGAGTGACAGCAGCCTGCGCCTGGTCTGGGTCTACCCGGACCTGCTCAGCACCTACGGCGACCAGGGCAACGTCCTCGTCGTCGAGCGCCGCGCCCTCCAGCGCGGACTCAACGTCGAGCGCGTGGACGTCCGCAGCGACCAGCCGATCCCGACCTCGGGCGACATCTATCTGATCGGCGGCGGCGAGGACCGCCCGCAGCGGCTCGCCGCCGAGCGGCTCCTCCGGGACGGCGGTCTGCCCCGGGCCGCGGCCAACGGCGCGATCATCTTCTCGGTCTGCGCCGGCTACCAGATCCTGGGCCACGAGTTCATCAACGACGTCGGTGAGCGCCAGCCCGGCCTCGGCCTGCTCGACGTGATCACGACCCGTGGCGAGGGCGCTCGGTGCGTCGGCGACGTCCTCGCGGACATCGACCCGCGCCTCGGGCTGCCCCAGCTCACCGGGTTCGAGAACCACCAGGGCATCACCCACCTCGGCCCGACGGCCCGGCCGTTCGCCCGGACCGTCTTCGGCAACGGCAACGGGACCGGCGACGGCACCGAGGGCGCGTACAACGACACCGTCTTCGGTACGTACATGCACGGCCCCGTCATGGCCCGGAACCCGCAGATCGCGGACCTGCTCCTGAAGCTGGCCCTCGATGTGAACGCGCTGCCGCCGACCGACGACCGGTGGTACGAGGCGCTGCGCGCCGAGCGCATCGCGTCGGCCACGCAGCCCGCCTGACGCCCGCTCACGGGCTCGTAGGAAACTACGGTGTCCACTGTGCGGACATCCGTTTCGGCCCCGCCACCCAGCACCGATAGGGTGGCGGGGATCCAGCCGGACGACGTGGTCCGGGAGTCGGCCCACGTTGCAAAGGTTTTTGGGCTATGCGCATTGGTGTGCTCACCTCCGGCGGAGACTGCCCCGGTCTGAATGCCGTCATCCGTTCCGTCGTGCACCGCGCCGTCGTCGACCACGGTGACGAGGTCATCGGCTTCCACGACGGGTGGAAGGGCCTGCTGGAGTGCGACTACCGCAAGCTCGACCTCGACGCGGTGGGCGGCATACTCGCCCGCGGCGGCACCATCCTCGGCTCCTCCCGGGTCCAGCCCGCGCACCTGGTCGGCGGCGTCGAGCGCGCCCGCGGCCACGTCGCCGACCTGGGCCTCGACGCCATCATCCCGATCGGCGGCGAGGGCACCCTGAAGGCGGCCAACCTCCTCTCCGAGGCGGGCCTGCCGATCGTCGGGGTCCCCAAGACCATCGACAACGACATCGCGTCCACCGACGTCACCTTCGGCTTCGACACGGCCGTCACCGTCGCCACCGAGGCGCTCGACCGGCTGAAGACGACCGCCGAGTCGCACCAGCGGGTCCTCGTCGTCGAGGTCATGGGCCGCCACACCGGGTGGATCGCGCTGCACTCCGGCATGGCCGCCGGCGCGCACGCCGTCGTCGTCCCGGAGCGCCCCTTCGACATCGACGAGCTGACCGCCCGCGTCGGCGAGCGGTTCGAGGCCGGCAAGCGGTTCGCGATCGTGGTCGTCGCCGAGGGCGCGAAGCCGCGCGAGGGCTCGATGGACTTCAAGTCCGCGGGCAAGGACATCTACGGCCACGAGCGGTTCACCGGGATAGCCAACCAGCTCTCCGTCGAGCTGGAGCGGCGCCTCGGCAAGGAGGCCCGCCCGGTCATCCTCGGCCACGTCCAGCGCGGCGGCACCCCGACCGCGTACGACCGCGTCCTCGCCACCCGCTTCGGCTGGCACGCGGTGGAGGCGGCGCACCGCGGCGAGTTCGGCATGCTGACCGCGCTGCGCGGCACGGACATCGTCATGGTCCCGCTGGCGCAGGCCGTCGAGTCCCTCAAGACGGTCCCCGAGGACCGCTACGACGAGGCCGAGTGCGTGCTCTGACGACGCCCTGAGCCCAGAACCGCCCCCGGTCGCGATCGCGGCCGGGGGCGGTTCTAGTCTGGTGCGGACAACAAGCGCGAATCGGGCTCCAGGAGTACTCAGATGGATCACAGCGGGCACGGCATGACCATGGATCTGCCGCCGTTCACGCTGGCGCGGGGCCTGGAGTTCTCTCCCGACCTCTTCTTCCTCATCGGCTGCCTCGCGGGGCTCGGCCTCTACGGCTGGGGGGTGGCGCGGCTGCGGCGGCGCGGTGACGCGTGGCCCGTGAGCCGGACGGTGTTCTTCACCGTCGGTGTCCTGAGCATCGCCCTGGTGATGTGCACCAAGCTGAACGACTACGGCATGGTCATGTTCAGCGTGCACATGGTGCAGCACATGGTGATCTCCATGCTGTCGCCGATCCTGCTGCTCCTCGGCGCGCCGGTGACGCTGGCGCTGCGGGCGCTGCCGGTGGCGGACCGGGGTTCGACGGGACCGCGCGAGTTGCTCCTGAAGCTGCTGCACAGCCGGTACATGAAGGTGATCACGCACCCGGGCTTCACGATCCCGATGTTCATCGCGAGCCTGTACGCGCTGTACTTCACGCCGCTCTTCGACTTCCTGATGGGCTCCAAGCCCGGGCACATCGGGATGATGGTGCACTTCCTGATGGTCGGCCTGGTCTTCTTCTGGCCGATCATGGGCGTGGACCCGGGCCCTCACCGGCCCGGTTACGTGATGCGGATGCTGGAGCTGTTCGCGGGCATGCCGTTCCACGCGTTCTTCGGCATCGCTCTGATGATGGCGAGCGAGCCGATGGTCGGGACGTACATGAGCCCGCCGGCCTCGCTGGGGATCGACGCCCTGAGCGACCAGAACGCGGCGGGCGGCATCGCCTGGGCGTTCAGCGAGATCCCGTCCGTGCTGGTGCTGATCGCGCTGGTCTACCAGTGGTACCACTCCGAGCAGCGGCAGGCGGTCCGCATGGACCGGGCCGCCGACCGGAACGGGGACAAGGAGCTGGAGGCCTACAACGCGTACCTGGCCTCGCTCCGGGCCAAGGGCTGACGGCCGGGTCCCTTCCGGCCCCGGCGCACGCGGGGGCGTCCAGGGAGTAGCGCGCGCCCCCCTTCCGGGGTCACGATGGGGACGACGACTTCCGCGGCCCCGGTCGGGAGGAGGCGGACCGATGTCAGGTCCCACGAAGACGATGGCGGCGCTCACCGGCGCGGCGCTCGTGCTGACGACGACGTACACGGTGGCGCTCGGCAGCAGCGGCTGGCTGTGGTTCGGTCTGATGGTGCTGGTGGTGGCCACGATCGGCATGGCGGCGGCGGACAGCTCGGCGCCGGCCGGTCCCCGCAGGCACCGGCCGGGCCGACCCGGCCGCCCGGGCACGCCACAGCCCTGACCCCGCGGGCCCTGCATGATCCGAAGGCCGGCCCCTAACCGCGCGGCGCGAGGACGATCCAGGTCTGTCCCGGGGCGAGGGCGAGGGGCGCCCCGTCCGGGGTGGTGAAGGTGGTGCCCGCGTCGGGCGTGGGCCGGGACCAGCGTGCCTCGTACGAACGGCCGTCGCGCAGGACGAGCGCGGTGCCGCTGCCGGTGGTCTCCGTGTACGGCGAGACCGCGCCGAACCGGTCCTGGAAGGCGGACGGCCGGATGGTGACGCGCTGGACGACGACCGTCTCGGGGGTGAGCGGTCCGGAGTCCGTGGCACGGGCCTGGCGGCCGTCCATCGCGACGCGCCAGGCACGGTCCGAGGCGGACCAGGTGAAGGTGTAGCGGGCGGCCGGGAAGCGGACCGTCGACGTGTCCACCCGGGTTCCCCCGGGCGGTGCGGCCCCGAAGCGGAGGCCGATGTCCTGGGCGTTCTCCGCCGCCGGATCGGTGGCGAGGGCGCGCGCCGGGCGGAGGTAGAGGTTGTGCGGGGCGGCCCGGTCCGCGGAGCGCCGGAAGGCCCCGGGGGCGGTGCTCTCGGTCACGAGGTGCAGCGGTGCGGCGTCCAGCAGCGGGTTCAGGCGGCTCTGCGCGCCGGAGTAGGCGAGCACCGGCTCACCGAAGGGCGCGAGGAGCGCGATGTCGGACTCGCGGGCGCTGCGGACGGGTCCGGTGAGCTCGGGGAGGCGGGAGGAGTACACCGCGAGGAGCCGGGTCGCACCGCCCTCGACCTGTTCGACGTAGACGAGGTCGGCGGCGCCCAGACCGGTGTGGGGGCGGGCCGCCGCGACGTTGTCGATCTTCACGGCGAGGACGGGGGCGGGCCGCGCGGGGAGTCCCGTGAGCGGTGACCGGCCGGCGGCCGCGGGCGGTGTGGTGGCGGGCGCCGGGGCCGTGGTGCCGGGGGCCGTCGTGGCGGGCGGGGGCGTCGGCGTGGGGCTCGGCTCGCGGGGTCCGGGGTCGGAGCAGCCGTACAGTCCGGCCGCCGTCACCGCGCAGAGCACCGCGGTGAGGACACGGCCGGGACGTCTCGTTCCGCGTTGTCCCGTCATCGTGACGCTCCCCCACCAGTGGACCACGGGCCCGCGCGCCGATACAACGGGCATGACGGACGACGAACGGGGGTCGCGGGTGTTCTACCACCTGTTGAAGCACGTACTGCTGGGGCCGCTGCTGAGGCTGCTCTTCCGGCCGCGGATCGAGGGTCTCGAGCACGTCCCGGAGGAGGGCGCGGCGATCGTCGCGGGCAATCACCTCTCCTTCTCGGACCACTTCCTGATGCCGGTCGTGCTCGACCGGCGGATCACCTTCCTCGCCAAACAGGAGTACTTCACGGGGCCCGGCCTCAAGGGGCGGCTGACCGCCGCCTTCTTCCGGGCCGCCGGGCAGATCCCGGTGGACCGGTCCGGGAAGGAGGCCGGGCAGGCGGCGATCCGCGAGGGGCTCGGTGTCCTGGACAAGGGCGAGCTGCTCGGGATCTATCCCGAGGGCACGCGCTCCCACGACGGGCGGCTCTACAAGGGCAAGGTCGGGGTGGCGGTGATGGCCCTGACCGCCGGGGTGCCGGTGGTGCCGTGCGCCATGGTCGGCACCTTCGAGATCCAGCCGCCGGGCAAGGTGGTGCCGCGGATCCGCCGGGTCACGATCCGCTTCGGCGCCCCGCTGGACTTCTCGCGCTTCGCGGGGTCGGCGGACGAGCGGGCGGTGGTCCGCGCAGTGACCGACGAGATCATGTACGAGATCCTGCGGCTGTCCGGGCAGGAGTACGTGGACGAGTACGCGGCGGTGGTGAAGGCGGCGGAGGCGGGGAACGAGGAGCCCGCGCGAAAGTTCCGCCGCCGGGAACGCTGAGGGCTGATCCGCGCACGGCGCAATCGCTTGGGGCTCCGCTCCCGGCGCTCGTAGCGTCACGGTCATGACCAAGGGAAACGCGTTCGTACTCGGTGGATCGGGACAGGTGGGGCGGGCGGCCGTGCGGGCCCTCGTCGCGGACGGCTGGGAGGTGACGGCCGCCTCGCGGGGCGGCGCGCGGGACGAGAGGTGGCCGGACGAGGTCCGGTCGGTGCGGCTCGACCGGACCGAGGAGGGGGCGCTCGCGCGTGGGCTGGGCGACGGCTGCGACGTGCTCGTCGACATCGTCGCGTACGACGGCGGGCACGGCAGGCAGCTGACCGGTCTCGCCGACCGGATCGGCTCCGCGGTGGTGGTGTCGAGCGGCGCCGTCTACGAGGACGCGGAGGGCCGCAGCTTCGACACCCAGGACCGGCCCGACGGCTTCCCCGCCTTCCCGGTGCCCACCCCGGAGGACTGGCCGACCGTCGCACCCGGCGAGGGCACGTACGGCACACGGAAGATCGCCCTGGAGCAGGAGCTGCTGGCGGCGGGCGACGCACTGCCGACGACGCTGCTGCGCGCGGGCGCGATCCACGGGCCGTACTGCCCGGGGCCGCGCGAGCTGTGGTTCGTCAAGCGGGCGCTCGACGGACGGCCGGTGCGCGTCCTCGCGTACGGCGGCGCCTCGCGGTTCCATCCGGCCCATGTGGACAACCTCGCCGAGCTCGTGCGGCTCGCGGCGGCGAAGCCGGGGAGCCGGGTGCTCAACGGCGCCGACCCCGAGGCGCCGACCGTGGCGGAGATCGGGGCGGCGATCGACGCGGTGCTGGGCGTGCGGAGCGAGTTCGTGCTGATGGAGGGGGCGCCGGAAGGCACGGTGGGATCCACTCCGTGGACCGCGCCGCATCCGATCGTCTACGACATGGCGGCGGCGGAGCGGGAGTTGGGGTACCGGCCGGTGGTGTCGTACGCCGAGTCGCTCCCCGGGACGGTGGCGTGGCTGACCGCGCACCTGGCGGACCGGGACTGGCGGGAGGCCTTCCCGGGTCTCGCGAAGTACGGGGTGGACTTCTTCGACTACGCGGCGGAGGACGCCTGGCTGAGCTCCCGGGGCTGATCCGGCCGTCCCCGGGCCGGGCCGCGGGACCCGGCTCAGCTCGGGGCGAGGGCGGCCAGGGCCGTGTCGAGGAGGCGGCGGAGGGCGAGGGCGTCGGGCGCGACGGCGGTGACGAGTGCCGCGGGGCCGGCGAGCGGGGCGATCACGGCCCCCTCGCCGAGCAGTCCCGGCTCCACCGGCTTGTCGGCGAAGTCGGGCTCCACCACGAGGAGTTGCCCGGTCGCCCGATGACCGCCGAGGACCGCGCCGCCGTCCCAGCCGCCCGGGGCCCCGGGCCCGTACGTCAGTTCCTGGTCGAGCAGGGGGCGTCCGGCGCGGCGGACGGTGAGGCGGGTCAGCAGGGTGCCGGGCGGCTCGCCGTGCCGGCCGAGGATCTGCTCCTCGCGCAGGACGAGCCGGGCCGTCGCGGCGAGCTCGACGGTGGTGCGCATCAGCAGGTCCGAGCCGTGGGCGGAGACGAGCTGCTCGGGCAGCCAGCGCAGGACGGCCCCCTCCCCCACGGCGATCCGGACGTCGTAGGTGGCGGGCTCGGCGCTGTGGCCCGGCAGGGCGAGGGTGGCGGCGGCGGAGTCGACCAGGAGCCGGGCCCCGTCCCGTACCTCTGTCTCGATCGCGAGCCGGTCGCCGCCGAGCGGGGCGCTCATCGCCCCGACGACGGTGACCCGGGTCCAGCCGGCGGCGGCCCTGGTGCGGCGCAGGGCGAGCGGGCCGTCGCTCGCCAGGACCGGCAGGCCTCCGTCGGCGGCGGCCGCGATCCGTGCGGTGGCGCGCAGGCTCACGCGGCCGGCGCCCCGGCCTCGGTCCACGCGTCGAGTCGGCCGCGGACCCAGTCGGCGACGGGTCCGACACCGTTCTCGGCGCGCAGGGAGGTGAAGGCGACGGGGAGTTCGCCGCGCTGCTCCTTCGCGTCGCGGGCCATGCGCTCCAGGTCGGAGCCGACGTGCGGGGCGAGGTCGGTCTTGTTGACGACGAGGAGGTCGGCGGTGGTGACGCCCGGTCCGCCCTTGCGGGGGATGTCGTCGCCGCCCGCCACGTCGATGACGAAGATCTGGGCGTCGACGAGTCCCTTGGAGAAGGTGGCGGTGAGGTTGTCGCCGCCGGACTCGACCAGGATGAGGTCGAGCGGGCCGACGGCCTCCTCCAGCTCCTCGACGGCTTCGAGGTTGGCGGAGATGTCGTCGCGGATCGCGGTGTGCGGGCAGGCGCCGGTCTCCACGGCCTGGATGCGCTCGGGCGGCAGGACGGCGTTCCGCAGGAGGAACTCGGCGTCCTCACGGGTGTAGATGTCGTTGGTGACGACGGCGATCGAGAGGGTGTCCCGCAGGGCCCGGCAGAGGGCGGCGACGGTGGCGGTCTTGCCGGAGCCGACCGGTCCGCCGAGCCCGACGCGCAGCGCGCGGCGGGTGCCGTCGGGGCGGTGGGCGTCGGCGGAGACCGCTCCGTGGTGGGTGTGACCGTGGTCGAGGTGCATGGGGAGGCTCCCGGGGGTCGTGGGGGTCGCGGGTGGGATGTGCGGGGTGGGCGTTCGTGTCGTACGGCCACCCGGCCGGGTGACTGGGTGGCCGGGCGGTCCTGTCGGATGGGTGGCCGGGTCGGCCGGGTGGCCGGGTCAGCCGGGTGGCCGGGTCAGCCGGGTGGCCGGGTCAGCCGGGTGGCCGGGTCGGCCGGGTGGCCGGGTGCCGGGTGGCCGGGTGCCGGGTCGGCCGGGTGCTTCAGGAGGCGAAGAGGCGGACGGGCCAGCTCGCGTGCTGTTCGGCGGTGAGGTCGAGCAGCGGAGCGGACGCGGCGGGCAGCGCCTCGATGCCCTGGCGCGCCGCGGCGGTCGCGCGGGCGACGACGTCGTCCATCTCCGGTGCGAGCCGGGCGAGGACGGCGGTCGCCCGGTAGGGGTCGAGGCCGAGGAGGCGTACGGCGGCGGTGGCGGGACCGCCGACCGTCTCGTACGCGGCACAGTGCGCGGCGTCCTCGGGCCCGAGCCCCGCGGCCCGCGCGGTGGCCCCGAGGACGACGGGCTGATGGGCTCCGCGCGGGAAGGCAGCCGCCAGCGCGTCGAGTTCGGGGCTCGGCCAGGTGGCGCGGGCGGCCCGCATCAGCTGGCGGCCGAGCCGGCGGGCGGCGGCCCGCAGGGCGGGTGAGGGGGTCCGGGCGTCGGCGGCGGCGTCGAGCTCGTACGGGTCGAGTCCGTGGGCGGCGGCCGCGGCCAGGCCCGCCGCGGTGAGGCCGGTGGTGTGGAGCCTGCCGCGGCAGAAGGCCTCCAGGTCGTCGGCGTCCTTGATGCGGCCGGCTTTGACCGCGGCCTCGGCACCGCCGGAGTGGGCGTGCCCGCCGGCGGGGAACCGTCCGTCGGCGAGCACGAGGAGCGTGGAGCGTGTCATCGTCGACCGGCCCCTCAGAAGAGGAAGTAGCGCTGGGCCATGGGGAGTTCGGCGGCCGGTGCCGGTTCGACCGGCTCCCCGTCGATGGACACCGAGAAGGTGTCGGCGTCGACCTCGACCCGGGGCAGGGCGTCGTTCTCCCGCATGTCGGCCTTGGTGACCCGCCGGGTGTCGCCGATCGCGGTGAACTCCTTGTGCAGGCCGAGCCGCCGGGGCAGGTCGTCCTCGATCGCGGCGCGGGCCGTGAAGTTGACGGAGCCGGCCGCGGCCGCCTTGCCGAGCGCGCCGAACATGGGGCGGGGCATGACGGGTTGCGGGGTCGGGATGGAGGCGTTGGCGTCGCCCATCTGCGCGTACGCGATCTGGCCGCCCTTGACGACGAGGAGCGGCTTCACCCCGAAGAAGGCGGGGTCCCAGAGCACGAGGTCGGCGAGCTTGCCGGTCTCGACGGAGCCGATGAGGTGGTCCATGCCCTGGGCGACGGCCGGGTTGATCGTGTACTTGGCGACGTAGCGGCGGGCCCGGTGGTTGTCGGCGCGGCCGTCGCCGGGCAGGGCGCCGCGCCGCTTCTTCATGACGTGGGCCGTCTGCCAGGTCCGCATGATCACCTCGCCGATGCGGCCCATGGCCTGGGAGTCGGAGGAGATGATCGAGATGGCGCCCAGGTCGTGGAGGACGTCCTCGGCGGCGATCGTGGAGGGCCGGATGCGGGACTCGGCGAAGGCGAGGTCCTCGGGGACCGCCGGGTTGAGGTGGTGGCAGACCATCAGCATGTCGAGGTGTTCCTCGATGGTGTTGACGGTGTGCGGGCGGGTCGGATTGGTCGAGCTGGGCAGGATGTACGGCTCGGAGACGACCGTGATGATGTCGGGGGCGTGCCCGCCGCCCGCGCCCTCCGTGTGGTACGCGTGGACGGTCCGGCCCGCGATGGCGGCGAGGGTGTCTCCGACGAAGCCCGCCTCGTTCAAGGTGTCCGTGTGGATGGCGAGTTGGGCGCCGGTCTCCTCGCAGACCCCGAGGCAGGCGTCGATGACCGCCGGGGTGGCGCCCCAGTCCTCGTGGATCTTGAACCCGAGGGCTCCGCCCCGGAGCTGGGAGTGCATGGCCTCCCGGGACATGGTGTTGCCCTTGCCGAGCAGACCGATGTTGACGGGGAAGGTGTCCAGGGCCTCGAACATCCGGGCAAGGTGCCAGGGGCCGGGGGTGACGGTGGTCGCCTTCGTGCCCTCGGCGGGTCCCGTACCGCCGCCGACGAGCGTGGTGACGCCGGTGGCGAGGGCCTGCTCGACGACGGTCGGGGAGATGAAGTGGACGTGGGCGTCGACGGCGCCGGCGGTGACGATCCTGCCGTTGCCGACGATGATCTCGGTCTCGGGGCCGATCACGAGGTCGGGGTGGACACCGTCCATGGTGTCGGGGTTGCCGGCCTTGCCGATGGCGGTGATCCGGCCGTCGCGGATGCCGATGTCGGCCTTGACGACGCCCCAGTGGTCGATGATCACGGCCCCGGTGATCACGGTGTCGGGGGCGCCCTCGGCGCGGGTGGTGCGGGCCTGGCCCATGGACTCGCGGATGACCTTGCCGCCGCCGAAGACGGCCTCCTCGCCGGCGCGGCCGGGGCCGCCGCAGCGGTCCTCCTCGATCTCGACGAGGAGGTCGGTGTCGGCGAGCCGGATGCGGTCGCCGGTGGTGGGGCCGAACAGGTCGGCGTAGACGGCGCGGTGCAGGTCAGGCACGGGGGGCTCCGTTCGGGCCGGTGGCCGTGGCGGGGGTGGGGCCGGCGGTGACGACGGCCGTGACGTCGGGGGTGGCGACGGCCGTGACGTCGGCGGTGGCGACGGCGGCGGGCTCGACGTCGAGGGGGCCCGCCGTCTCGCCACGCAGACCCGGGACGGTCCGGCGGCCGGCGATCGGGACGAGCTCGACCTCGACGGGGATGCCGGGTTCAAAGCGGACGGCGGTCCCCGCGGCGATGTGGAGGCGCTGCCCGCGCGCGGCGGCGCGGTCGAACTCCAGGCCCGGGTTGACCTCGGCGAAGTGGTAGTGGGAGCCGACCTGGACGGGCCGGTCCGCGGCGTTGAGCACGGTCACTCGGGTGACGGGGCGCCCCTCGTTGAGGGCGACGGGGTCCTCCGCGTAGAGGATCTCTCCGGGGATCATCGGTGCCCCCGCTCAGACGATGGGGTCGTGGACGGTGACGAGCTTGGTGCCGTCCGGGAAGGTGGCCTCGACCTGGACGTCGTGGATCATCTCGGGGATGCCCTCCATGACGTCCTCGCGGGAGAGCACCTTGCGGCCGGAGGCCATGAGCTCCGCGACGGTGCGGCCGTCCCGGGCGCCTTCCAGGATGTGGGAGGTGAGCAGGGCGACGGCCTCGGGGTGGTTGAGTTTCACTCCCCGCGCGCGGCGCTTCTCGGCCACGTCGGCCGCGACATGAATGAGCAGGCGTTCCTGTTCGTGCGGGCTCAGTTGCACTCTTCCACCTCACAGTCGTCGACCGGGACGGCACCCGGACAGCTGCGGACCCTACCCACCTTCAACAGGGTGTTGACGTCTCAGGAAGTGGTCCGCGGCCAGACATTGCACGTTAGGGCGGAAGTTTTTCCGGCTCGTTAACTCCGGCTTTGCGTTTCCATGATCATCAGACCGCGTCGACGGACATCGACATCAGACCTCTGAGTCCGTCCTCCAGGATGTCCACGGCCACGTCCCCGAAGAGCGCCTGCTGGGCGATGAACCCCTGGGCGACGGCGATCAGCGTGCGGGCCACGTGGTCGGCGGGGACGTCGGCGCGCAGGATGCCGCTCTCGCGGTACGCGGTGACGAGGTCCGTCCAGGCGGCGCGCATGCCGTGGTAACCCTCGGCGAGGGTCTTCGCCAGCGCCTCGTCGCGGAGCGTCTCCGTCCACACCTGGATGATCAGCCGCGCGAAGGCCTGCCGGTCGGCGCCCTCGATCCGCTCCTCCAGGAAGAGCCGGAGCACCGCGCCGAGCAGGACGTCGGGGGTGGGCGGCGGGGTGGCCCTGGACGCCTCCTCGAACGCGCTCCGGATGCCGGCGAAGGCCTCGCTCGCGATGGCCGCGACGATTTCGTCCTTGCCGCGGAAGTACCGGTAGACCGCGCCGGCCGACAGGCCGACCTCGGCCAGCACGTCCTGCATCGAGGTCGCGTGGAAGCCGTTCCGGGCGAAGCAGCGCGCCGCGCCGTCGAGGATCTGCCGCCGCCGGGCGTCGAGGTGTTCCTGGGAGACACGAGCCATGGCCCGAATCTAAAACGAATATTCATTCTTGACAACTTCCCGGCCGAGCAGGACAGTGAGACCAAGAAAAACGAACGATCCTTCTCTTTGAATCGAGGACGTCATGTCCGCCACCACCACCGCCCCCTCCCTCGGCGCGGGGCGCAGAACCATCGCGGTGATGGTGCTGATCCCGACCGTCGTGGCCCTGGCCCTCTGGGCCTTCGCCTGGCCGGCGGCCCGGACGGCCCCCCGCGACCTGCCGATCGGCGTCGCCGGCCCCGCCACGGCGGTCGCCGCCCTGGAGCGCGGGTTCGACAGCCACGAGGGCGCCTTCGAGGTCCACCGCTACGAGGACGAGGCCGCCGCCCGCGCCGCGATAGCGGACCGGGACGTATACGGAGCGGTGGTCGTGACACCGGGCGGTACGGAGCTGCTCACCGCCTCGGCGGCGAGTCCGGTGGTGGCCGGGCTGCTGCGGGAGGCCGTCACCGCGCAGGCCCCGGAGGGCACGAAGGTCCAGGTCACGGACGTGGTGGCGGCCCCTGCCGGTGACCCGCGCGGGGCCGTGCTCGCCTCCAGCCTGCTGCCCCTCGCCCTGGCGGGGGCCGCTGCGGGCGTGGTCACGACCCTCCTCGGGCTGCGCGGGGCCCGGGCGGCGGCCACCCTCGTCGGCGCCTCGGTGCTCGCCGGCCTCGTCGGCACGGCCCTCGCCGACAGCTGGCTCGGCGCGCTCACCGGCGACTGGTGGGCGGAGGCCGGGGTCCTGTCGCTCACCGTCCTGGCGATCGGCTCGACGTTCGCGGGACTCGCCGCGCTCATCGGGAAGCCGGGCTTCGGGCTCGCGGCGCTGCTCATGATCCTGATCGGCAACCCGTTCTCCGGGGTGTCGAGCGCGCCCGAGCTGCTGCCCTCCGCGGTCGGCTCGTTCGGTCAGCTGCTGCCGCCGGGCGCCGGGGGCTCGGCCCTGCGGTCCGTCGCCTTCTTCGACGGCGCGACGGCGGCAGGCCCGCTCCTCGTCCTCGCGGCCTGGGCGGTCGCGGGCCTGACCGCGACCGCGCTGGGCGCCCGCGGACGCGGAGTCCGTACGGAGTCGGCGGCGGCGCCCGCCCCGGTCCCGGCACCCATGGGCTGAGCCCACGGGCCCTCAGTACGGCCGCGCGCCCCCGCTGTAGCGGAGGGGGGCGCGCGGCTCTTCCGTGCGCAGGGGAGGCCCCGGGCATCACCGCACGACCGCATACCTCCTGACGGCTCGTCAGTGACTCGGCGCCCGGGGTTTCGTCCGCCACCCTCCGACGGGCCAGATCACGCTCTCGCGCCGCCGACTCCCCGCCCACCCCTCTCCCGGCGCGTCGCGGCGCCGGCCAAGGCGCGCAGCAGGCGCACGTACGGCGACCAGCGGGCCGGGCGTCGCAGCGTGCCGGTGCAGGCCAGTTCGGCGCGGTCGAGGCCGTCCTCCAGGCAGGCGTCGTGCAGCGGGCGCCAGGCCAGGGGCCAGGTCAGTCGAGCCAGGCCCCGGGGTGCCATGGTGAGGGTGTGGTGCAGGCGCGTGCGGTCCGGGCCGAGCGGGAGCACGGCCAGTTCGTGGAAGCCGTGGAAGCCGCGGGGCCCGGTGAACTCGAAGCGGATCCAGCGCCCGGGCGCGTATCCGGCGACGGTGTAGCGGACCGGGCCGTGGCCGCCCACCGCGCCCGCCCCCAGCGGACGGTCGAACTCCATCGGCGACCAGGCCGCGCCGGGCCAGAGCCGGTCGCCCTCCCCGCTCGCCAGGGTGTCGATGAGCGCACCCACCTCACTCTCCTTCGCGGGCAGCAGGCGCTCGTGCACGTTGTGGACGCCCATGCGTCCTCCCCTCCAGAGTATTGGAGACCTGTCTCCAATTAATTGGAGAGTACTCTCTGATTCATGGCGAGACCACCCCGCTTCGACACGGACCAGCTCCTCGACGCCGCCGTCCGCCTCGCGGCCTCCGGCGGACCCGCCGCGGTGACCATGTCGGCGGTCGCCCAGGCCGTCGGCGCGCCGAGCGGCTCCGTGTACCACCGCTTCGCCGGGCGGGCGGCGCTGCTCGCCGAGGTGTGGCTGCGTACGGTGGAACGTTTCCAGGAGGGCTACTTCGCGGTCCTGACCGACGAGCCCGACCCTCGACGGGCGGCCCGCGCGGCCTCCCGGCACGTGGTGGCCTGGTGCCGCGAGAACCCGGACGAGGCGGCACTCCTCCTCTACGGCGCAGCCGACTTCGGCCGCGCCGACTGGTCCGAGGAGCACACCCGGCGCGCGGACTCCGGCAACGCCCGGGTGTTCGCCGCCCTGGCCGACCTCGCGGAGGCCCTGGGCGCCCAGGACGAGCAGGCCCGGGAGCGCATCGCGCTGGCGCTCGTCGACCTCCCGCTGACCGTGGTCCGCCGCCACCTCCGCGCGGGCACACCCCTGCCGACGCACGCCGAGGACCTCACGGAGCAGTGCACGGCGGCACTTCTGGGCTAGGTCCTGTCGTCAAACTCCCGTCGTCCGCCCGAAGGGCGGGCCCTGCCGCGGCAGGTGCGTGCTCTCGGCGTGCCGGGCGCGGACCCGCGTACTGGACGTACGCGGGCCCGCGCCCGGTGCGGCGAGAGTGCGCGCATGTCGTCGCGGGGCAGGCGGGAGTTCGACGACAGGGCCTAGGGGGCGCACAGCACAGCGCGCGCGGCCGAAGAGCGGCCGCGCGCGCTGATCCGAGGCGGCCCCAGCCGCCGGTGCCACCCCTAAGAGGCGCCCTTCAGGAGACGCCCGGGTCGCGGTGGTGGGCGGCGATGCCGAAGCGGCGCTGTTCGCCCGTGGCGGAGTCGACGGGTCGCAGCGCGGAGACCGAGCTGATCACCTGCTCCGTCGGCGGCTCCCCGTCCGCTTCCAAAGCCTCCAGGTCAGCGGCCGAGACCAGGGCGACCAGGGGTTTCCCGTGACGGGTGACGACCACGCGCTCACCGCCGTACACGACGCGGTTGATGAGGTCGGCGAGCTCAGCCCGCGCTTGCGTCACCGGGATCTCGTAGGTCATGCTCCCCATCTTACGGTCTGTACGTCCTGTACATTTTTTACAGACAGCTCGATGGAGGTGCTCAGTCATGGACGCGCGCTACGTTCTGCCGGAGTTCACGGAGCGGACCAGCTTCGGGACCCGGACCCTCGACCCGTACTCGAAGCTCCTGGAGTCCCGGATCGTCTTCCTCGGCACACCGGTCGACGAGACCTCGGCCAACGACGCCATCGCCCAGTTCCTCTATCTCGACCACGCGGCGCCCGGCCAGGACATCTCCCTCTACATCAACTCCCCCGGCGGCTCCATCAGCGCCATGACCTCGATCTACGACACGATGCGGTCGCTCTCCTGCGACGTGGAGACCACCTGCCTGGGCCAGGCCGTCTCCACCGCCGCCGTCCTGCTCGCGGCCGGCACCCCGGGCAAGCGCCTGATCCTGCCCGGCGCCCGCGTGACACTCCGCCAGCCGACCCTGGACGAGCCCCTCCAGGGACAGCTGAGCGACCTCGACCTCCAGGCCGCCGAGCTGCTGCGCCTGCGGGCGCTGGTCAGCGGGATGCTCGCCGAGCACACCGGACAGGACCGGGAGCGGATCGACGCCGACACCGACCGGCTGACCGTCCTGGACGCACCGGCGGCCGTCGCGTACGGCCTGGCGGACCACGTGGTCGCGAACCGGCGCGCCGCCGCCGGCGGTACGGAGCGGTGACCCGGCCGTGGTCCCCGAACTGCCGCCACTGCCCGCCCTGACCCGGGCGGAGGGTGAACTCGTCGACGCGTACCTCGAAGTCGTCGACCTCCTGGGGAAGATCAATCCATCCAGGTCCACGCATACTTATGGGGCGCTGCGCGCGGCGCAGGCCCTGGTGGGACGTGCGGAGGCACTGCGCGAGGCCCTGACGCTCATGCATATGCGGGGCGAGGCCGAGGTCCACACGGACACACTGGCGCGCGCCCTAAGGGTGTTGGACGGGGAGCGCCGGGCCGACCGCGTCACCGTCCCTCGGACCCGGGCGAGTTGACATTCTCGCGTGTCGTGTCGAGGTCCGGTCGGCCGACGCCCGCCGCAGAATCCCTCGCCCGTTCGGCGTAGTCGATGAGTCGACACATGCGGCGGGAAAGTTGCGCAACAGGTGTACACATCTGGCGGAATCGAACGTTCCATCGCTGGTACGCGGCTCGTCGGCCAAACCTCTGAAGATCACAAAGGCTCCCTGTCCACCTGAACGGATCAGTCGTGAGGAGCCTCACATATCGCCGTTTCAGCTCGGTTTTCGCCCATGTCGTGGGTCAAGATCCCTGTCGACGACAAGCCCCCGCCACCGCGGCGGGGCGGTCCGGGCGGACGCCGAGTCCTGCCGCTGTCCCGGACGTCTGGTCGACAGGAGTGGATCGGCAGGAGTGGAGGACCCAATCAGTACGGGGCGTTCGCGTTGTCACGACAGCGAGGACCGCTCCTTGGGGTGAAGCCGCAGCCGCGGCCGGGCATCTTCGCCTGCCCGAACCCGACAGGTCATCCTTCTCAGGCGGCTGACGAAGGGTTGCGCATGACCGCGCAGATGCATGTCCCGTCCCTGCTGTCCCGGGCCGGAGCCGTCTCGGCTCTCACCCTCGCCGCCGTCGGCGGCACGCTGTTCGCACCCGGTGCGGCACCGGAGGCCCAGGCAGCGACGTCACACGCGAACAAGGCACTGAGCGTCGCCGTGTCCAAGAAAGGATCGCCCTACCGGTACGGATCGGCCGGACCCACGAGGTTCGACTGCTCCGGTCTGACGCTCTACGCGTACAAGAAGGCGGGCAAGTCGCTGCCTCGCACCGCGCAGCAGCAGTACAACAAGACCCGGCACATCTCCAAGGCCAGCAGGCAGAAGGGGGACCTGGTCTTCTTCCACTCGGGTGGAAGGGTTTACCACGTCGGCATCTACGCCGGCAGCGGCAAGATCTGGCACTCGCCCAAGACGGGCTCCTGGGTGAAGCTCGACAAGATCTGGTCGTCGAAGGTCTACTACGGCCGCGTCCGGTGACGGCCCCCGGGCGCTGACCCGTGACGAGGGGTGCGGTGGCGCCGCCGCACCCCTCGCCTCAGCGGTACGAGCCCGACAGCGGGGCCGTCGTCCACGGCAGCGTGATCCAGACCGTCTTGCCGCCCTCCTCGGTCGGAGTGACCGAGAGGCGGCCACCGGCCTCCGCCGCCAGGACACGGATGATGACCATGCCCCGCCCGTTGTCCTGCTGGACCGCCGCCGGGAGGCGGCGGGGCCAGCGGGGATGGCTGTCCGTCACACCGATGTGCAGCCGCTCCTCCCGCTCCAGCCGGAGGTCGACCGTGAAGGTGGGCGACTGCCCGAAGGTGTGCTGGACGGCGTTGGTGGCCAGCTCCGAGATGATCAGCCGGATCGAGTCCGCGATCTCCGCGTCACCGTCGAGCCCCCAGTCCCCCAGAACGTCCGCCACGTATCTGCGTGCCGTGCGGACCGAGGCGGGATCGCTCGGCAGAGTGACGGTTACTTCCTGATGGTCTGCCATGGCGGCGCTGTCCCTTTCCCGCCGGGGACACCACCCCGGATTGCGCTTCGCGTCAGAGTGCCACCGATCGTGCCGCCCCGTACGGGGTTCCACCACGATATGTGCGCATCTATCGCCCGAAGCGGTGAACTCTGCTGCCCGGAAACGCTCTTGGGCAGCGGAGTCGACGTCGTCAGGCGCCGGCGGGCGCGGTGCGCAGGATCGTCCGCACCGCCCGGTCGAGTTCGGAATCCGTCAGGTCGGCGCGGGCCGTGAGCCGCAGGCGCGAGATGCCGTCCGGGACGGACGGAGGCCGGAAACAGCCGACCGCCAGACCCTGTTCGCGGCAGTCCGCCGCCCAGCGCAGCGCCGCCTCGGGCGAGGGGGCGCGCACCGAGACCACGGCCGCGTCCGGCCGCGCGGCGGTCAGTCCGGCCGCCGTGAGGAGCTCGTACAGGGTGGCGGCGACGGTCCGCGCCCGGCCGGCGAGCGCCGGTTCGGCGGCGATCAGCCGGAGGCTCGCGAGCGCGCCGCCCGCGGCCGCCGGTGCGAGCCCGGTGTCGAAGATGAAGGTGCGCGCCGCGTTCACCAGGTGCTCGACGACGCGGGCGGGGCCGAGGACCGCGCCGCCCTGGCTGCCCAGGGACTTGGAGAGGGTGAGGGTGGCGACGACGTCCGCGTCGCCCGCGAGGCCGGCCTCGTGCAGGGCGCCCCGGCCGCCGTCGCCGAGGACGCCGAAGCCGTGGGCGTCGTCGACGACGAACCCGGCGCCGTGTGCGCGGCAGACCTCGGCCAGCTCCGGCAGCGGCGCCTTGTCGCCGTCGACGGAGAAGACGGAGTCGCTGACCACGAGCGCCCGCCCCGCCGACCGCGCCTCCAGGGTCTTGCGCACGGCCTCGGGGTCGGCGTGCGGCACCACGGCGGTCTCGGCGCGGGCGAGCCGGCAGCCGTCCACGATGGAGGCGTGGTTGGAGGCGTCCGAGACGATCAGCGCGTCCCGGCCGCCGAGCGCGGTGAGCGCGGCCAGGTTGGCGGCGTACCCGGAGGAGAAGACGAGGGCCGCCTCGAAGCCGCAGAACTCGGCGAGTTCGCGCTCCAGGCGGGTGTGCAGCCGGGTCGTCCCGGTGACGAGCCGGGAGCCGGTGGCGCCCGCGCCCCAGCGCCGCGC
Organism: Streptomyces sp. NPDC015130; assembly: GCF_043080005.1. Lineage (NCBI taxonomy): Bacteria > Bacillati > Actinomycetota > Actinomycetes > Kitasatosporales > Streptomycetaceae > Streptomyces > Streptomyces sp. NPDC015130. The sequence goes on from NZ_JBIBVC010000010.1 coordinate 134,937, forward strand.
CGCCTCGGCCGCCGCCTCGGTGACCTCGGGGCGGCGGGTGAGGCCCAGGTAGTCGTTGCTCGCCAGGTCGAGCAGCTCCGACTCGGCGGCCCGGGGCCGCAGCGTACGGACCAGACCGGCTTCCGCCCGGTGGCGCGCCTCGGCGTCGGTCCAGTCGAACGCGGTCCGGCGCGGGCCCTCGGCCCGGGCGTCGTCGGCCAGTGGCATGCGGCGATCCTTTTGTAGGCAGCCCACAGACCCTAACCGGAGCGGGCCGGGGTCGGGATGTGGTCATCCACACACCTCGTTCGGGGGCGTTTGTTCGGATCCTCCTTGGCCCGGAGGTGCGCGGTAGGCAAGGATCAGCGTTTATGGACCTGCTGAACACGCTGGTGGAGAAGGGGCTGCGGCGCGAGCTGCCGACCCGTGAAGAAGCGCTCGCCGTACTGGCGACATCCGACGACGAGCTGCTCGATGTGGTGGCGGCTGCCGGGAAGGTGCGCCGTCAGTGGTTCGGGCGGCGGGTGAAGCTCAACTACCTGGTCAACCTGAAGTCGGGGCTGTGCCCCGAGGACTGCTCGTACTGTTCGCAGCGGCTCGGCTCCAAGGCCGAGATCCTCAAGTACACGTGGCTGAAGCCGGACGAGGCCTCCCAGGCCGCCGCCGCGGGTGTCGCGGGCGGGGCCAAGCGGGTCTGCCTGGTGGCGAGCGGGCGCGGTCCGACGGACCGCGACGTCGAGCGGGTCGGCAAGACCATCGAGGCGATCAAGGAGCAGAACGAGGGCATCGAGGTCTGCGCCTGCCTCGGTCTGCTCTCGGACGGCCAGGCGGAGCGGCTGCGGGACGCCGGCGCCGACGCGTACAACCACAACCTCAACACCTCCGAGGCGACGTACGGGGGCATCACCAAGACCCACACGTACGCGGACCGGGTGGACACCGTGCAGAAGGCGCACGCCGCCGGTCTGTCGGCCTGCTCCGGTCTGATCGCGGGCATGGGCGAGACCGACGAGGACCTGGTCGACGTCGTCTACGCGCTGCGCGACCTGGACTCGGACTCGGTGCCGGTCAACTTCCTCATCCCCTTCGAGGGCACGCCCCTCGCCAAGGAGTGGAACCTCACGCCGCAGCGCTGCCTGCGGATCCTCGCGATGGTGCGGTTCGTCTGCCCCGACGTCGAGGTGCGGATCGCGGGCGGCCGTGAGGTGCACCTGCGCTCGATGCAGCCGCTCGCGCTGAACATCGCGAACTCGATCTTCCTCGGCGACTACCTGACGAGCGAGGGCCAGGCCGGCCAGGCCGACCTCGACATGATCGCGGACGCGGGCTTCGAGGTGGAGGGCGCGGGCACGACGACGCTGCCCGCGCACCGGGCCGACGCGCTCGCGGCGGCGGGCGGCGGGTGCGGCTCGTCCGCGTCCACCGGATGCGGATCGGAGGCCCCGTCCGAGGGCGCCGGCTGCGGCTCGCACGCGGAGGCGGGCGGCGGCTGCGGCCCCTGCGGCGGTCACGCGGCTCCGGAGGCGCCCGCCGCGACGGGCGGTCGCGGTGCCGACGAGGCCCGGACCGACCTGGTGGCCGTGCGCCGCCGGGGTGCGGGCACCGACCTGGCGCCGAATGCGTAACGACGAACTCCTCGCCCTGGACCGGGCGCACGTCTGGCATCCGTACGGCCCCATGCCGGGCCGTACGGACCCGCTGGTCGTCGCGTCCGCGTCCGGGGTGCGGCTCCGGCTCGCCGAACCCGCCGAGGGCCAGGACGAGTTGATCGACGGCATGTCCTCGTGGTGGTCGGCGATCCACGGCTACAACCACCCCGTGCTCAACGAGGCGGTGCGCGGCCAGCTCGACCGGATGAGCCACGTCATGTTCGGCGGGCTCACCCACGAGCCGGCCGTACGCCTCGCGGCCCGCCTCGTCGAGATCACCCCCGAGCCGCTGCGCCACGTCTTCCTCAGCGACTCGGGTTCGGTCGCCGTCGAGGTCGCGGTCAAGATGTGCCTCCAGCACTGGCGCTCGGTGGGCCGGCCCGGCAAGCAGCGGCTGCTGACCTGGCGCGGCGGGTACCACGGGGACACCTGGCAGCCCATGTCGGTGTGCGACCCGCAGGGCGGGATGCACGAGCTGTGGACGGGGGTGCTCCAGCGGCAGGTGTTCGTGGACGCCCCTCCGGTCGCCTACGAGGAGTCGTACGCCGAGCTGCTGCGGACCGAGATCGCGCGGCACGCGGACGAGCTGGCCGCGGTGATCGTGGAGCCGGTCGTGCAGGGCGCGGGCGGGATGCGCTTCCACGACCCGGCGTATCTGAAGGTGCTGCGCGAGGCCTGCGACGAGAACGACGTCCTGCTCGTCTTCGACGAGATCGCGACGGGCTTCGGCCGCACGGGCACGCTGTTCGCCGCGGACCAGGCGGGGGTCTCCCCCGACGTGATGTGCGTGGGCAAGGCGCTGACCGGCGGCTACCTGTCGATGGCGGCGACGCTCTGCACGAGCCGGGTCGCCGACGGGATCTCGCAGGGCGAGGTCCCGGTCCTGGCGCACGGACCGACCTTCATGGGGAACCCGCTGGCCTCGGCGGTGGCCCTCGCCTCGATCGACCTGCTCCTGTCGCGGGACTGGGCCCTGGACGTCAAGCGGATCGAGGCGGGGCTGCGCGAGGGCCTCGCCCCGGTCGCCGGGCTCCCGGGAGTGAAGGACGTGCGCGTGTGCGGCGCGATCGGTGTCGTCCAGCTCGACCACGCCGTCGACATGGCGGCGGCGACGCGGGCGGCGGTCGGGGCGGGCGTGTGGGTGCGCCCCTTCCGCGACCTCATCTACACGATGCCGCCGTACGTGACCGGTGACGAGGACCTGGCCCGGATCTGCGCGGGGGTCCACGCGGCCGCCGCGGCGGGCTGAACGAAGGACGGAAGGACGGGGAAGCAGTGGGAATCGTCGTGGTCTCCGGTACGGGGACGGAGATCGGCAAGACGGTCGTGACCGCGGCGGTGGCCGCCGTGGCCACGGCTGCGGGCCGGTCGGTCGCGGTGCTGAAGCCGGCGCAGACCGGGGTCGGTCCGGACGAGACGGGTGACGCCGACGAGGTGGTCCGGCTGTCCGGCGCCGCCGCCTCGGTCGAGCTGGGGCGCTTCCCGGAGCCGCTGGCGCCGGGCACGGCCGCGAAGCGGGCCGGGCTCACCCCGGTCGGGCCCCGGCAGGTGGCCGAGGCCGCGAGCAAGCTGGCCGAGTCGCACGACCTGGTGCTCGTGGAGGGGGCGGGCGGGCTGCTCGTCCGCTTCGACGAGGCGGGCGGCACGCTCGCGGACGCGGCGGCGCTGCTGGGCGCGCCCGTGCTGTGCGTGGTCCCCGCGGGTCTGGGGACGCTCAACACCACGGCCCTGACGGCCGAGGCGCTGGCGGCGCGCGGAATCGAGCAGCTCGGCGTGGTGGTCGGCAGCTGGCCGGCCGAGCCGGACCTGGCGGCCCGCTGCAACCTGGCGGACCTGCCGGAGTCGGCGGGCGCGCCCCTGCTCGGGGCCGTACCGGAGGGCTCGGGGTCGCTCGGCCCGGCGGAGTTCCGCGCGGCGGCGGGCACCTGGCTGGCGCCGGCGCTCGGCGGCACGTGGGACGCGGCGGCGTTCGGGACGGAGTTCGCCGCGGAGTTCCGGGCGTGACGCGCCGCCGCTGACACCGGGGGCGGCCTTGGGAGCTGATCCCTTCGTGTCGTGTCGACCGGGCCCGGCCCGATCGACACGCCAGCCCCTACGCTGGGGCGCATGCGCGCTCGTGTTCAGGAGATCGTCTTCGACTGTGCCGATCCGGCCGCCCTCGTCCGCTTCTGGGCGGGCCTCCTCGGCGGTGATCCGGTCGACCGCTCCGGCGACTGGTCGTACGTGGATCCGCCGGAGTTCGTCCGCCTCGCCTTCCAGCGTGTGCCGGAGGGCAAGGCCGTGAAGAACCGCGTCCATCTCGACCTGGAGGTGGCGGACCCGGACCGGGCCGCCACCGAGGCGGGTCCCGCCGGCGCCGTCCGGGTCGGTGGTCCCGTGACGGACGAGCAGGGGTCCTTCCAGGTCATGCGGGACCCGGAGGGCAACGAGTTCTGTTTCGTGACGGGGTGAGGGGCGCCCCATGACCTCCCCGCCTCCCCCGGGTTCTCCGCCTCCCTCGGACTCTCCGACGCCCCCGGGCTCTCCGGCTCCCGCGGGCCCTCGGGTCCACCACCCGCTCTTCGCGCGGTTCTACGCCAAGGTCAGCGTGTCTGCCGACGCGCGCGGCGGAGTCGCCGCGCTGCGCGAGGAGCTGCTCTCCGGGCTCACCGGCCGGGTCGTCGAGATCGGCGCCGGGAACGGGCTGAACTTCGCCCACTACCCGGCCGGCGTCACGGAGGTCGTGGCCGTCGAGCCGGAGCCCCGGCTGCGGCGGCTCGCCGAGGAGGCCGCGCGGCGGGCGACCGTACCGGTGACCGTCCGGCCGGGCACGGCCGAGGCGCTGCCGGCGGAGGACGGCGTCTTCGACGCGGCCGTGGCCTCGCTGGTGCTCTGCACGGTACGGAGCGTGCCGCGGGCCCTCGCGGAGGCGCGGCGCGTCCTGCGTCCCGGCGGGGAGCTCCGCTTCTTCGAGCACGTGGCGGCGGGGACACCCGGGCTCGCGCGCGTCCAGCGGGGTCTGGACCGTACGGTCTGGCCGCTGCTCTTCGGCGGCTGCCACACCTCGCGGGACGCGGTCGGGGCGATCGGGGCGGCGGGCTTCGCCCTCGGTCCGTACCGCTCCTTCGACCTCCCGGAGCGCGGGCCGCGCACGCCGAGCTCCCCGTGCGTACTCGGCAGGGCCACGCGGTGAGCGGCGTGTCCCACCCGCCGGAACTCCGTGGCACCGGGTCCGGCACGCGTGATGGGATCCGGCCATGACCGATCCGCAGATACGTTCCGCCCGGCCCGACGAGGCGGAGGCCGTCCTGGCCTTCTGGAGGGAGTCCGCCGAGGGGACGTCCGTCTCGGACGACGTGACCGGGGTGAGCCGGCTCGTCGAGCGGGATCCGGACGCGCTGATCCTCGCGGTCGCCGACGGGGTGATCGTCGGCTCCGTGATCGCCGGCTGGGACGGCTGGCGCGCCTCCCTCTACCGGCTCGCCGTGCTGCCCTCGCACCGTCGGCGCGGCATCTCCACGGCCCTGCTGCGCGCCGCCGACGAGCGGTTCGCCGCGCTCGGCGGGCGGCGGGTCGACGCGATGGTCCTGGAGGCGAACGAGACGGGCCGGCTGCTCTGGACGGCCGCCGGGTACGAGCGCCAGGACCACTGGCGGCGGTGGGTGAAGCCCCTCAAGCGCTGACCGGAGGGAGGGCGGGAAAGCCCCCCTCAGGCCCCTCCCCAGCTGATCGACGGTGGGCGGAGCAAGCCGATCATCACTCCGCTTTGCCCATCCTTTACCATGGTCCTTCATTCCGACGACCGAAAGGTGTGAGCGTCCGCCCATGGGCGAGCCTCCCAGTAGCACTGGTTCCACGTTCCGACATCGAGCGATCCTCTCCCCCCTGACTGATCATGGGACGGAGGTGAACCGATGACCGAAGTGCTTCTGCTCGTGCTGGCGCTCCTGCTGTCGCTCGCGTGCGGCGCCTTCGTCGCGGCCGAGTTCTCGCTCACGACGGTCGAGCGCGGCGAGCTCGAGGCCGCCGCCGAGCGCGGCGAGCGCGGCGCGTCGAGCGCCCTCAAGGCCGTCCGGTCACTGACGTTCCAGCTCTCCGGGGCCCAGCTCGGCATCACCGTCACCAACCTGGTGGTCGGCATGCTCGCCGAGCCCTCGGTCGCCAAGCTGATCAAGGGCCCGGTCGAGGCCCTCGGCCTCTCCCCCACGGTGGCCTCCTCGGTAGCCCTCGTCATCGGCACCGCCCTGTCGACCGTCGTCCTGATGGTCGTCGGCGAGCTGGTTCCGAAGAACTGGGCGATCTCCTCGCCCCTCGCGGTCGCGAAGGTGGTGGCGACCCCGCAGCGGGTGTTCACCGCCGCCTTCAAGCCGCTGATCAGCCACCTCAACAACACCGCGAACCGCATCCTGCGCCGGCTCGGCATGGAGCCGACCGAGGAGCTGGCCTCCGCCCGTTCCCCGCAGGAGCTCGTGGCGCTCGCCCGGCACTCCGCGAAGGAGGGCGCCCTGGAGGCGGACACGGCCGAGCTGTTCGTCCGTACGCTCAACCTGGCGGAGCTGACCGCCGAGAACGTGATGACGCCCCGCGTCCAGGTCACCGCCCTGGAGGTGCAGGCGACCGCCGAGGACGTGGCGAACGCGACCCGCGCGACCGGCCTCTCCCGCTTCCCCGTCTACCGGGGCAGTCTCGACTCCGTCGTCGGCATCGCGCACATCAAGGACGTGCTGGCCATACCGGCCGGCGAGCGGGCGCGCCGCCGGATCGGCGAGATGGTGCGCGAGCCGCTGCTCGTCCCCGAGACCCTGACGGTGGACCGTCTCCTCGACCGGCTCTCCGGCAAGCAGACGATGGCCGTCGTCATCGACGAGTACGGCGGTACGGCCGGCGTCGTGACCCTGGAGGACATCGTCGAGGAGGTCGTCGGCGAGGTCCGCGACGAGCACGACCCGCACGAGACGCCCGACCTGGCGAGGGCCGGCGAGGACGCGGACGGCCGCGAGCTGTGGTCCGCCGACGGCGCCGCCCGTACGGACCAGGTGGGGGCGATCGGCCTCCGGGTGCCGGACGGCCCGTACGAGACGCTCGCGGGTGTCGTCGCCAACGAGCTGGGCCGCATCCCGGCCGTCGGTGACAGCGTGGAGCTGGCGGGCTGGCGGCTGGACGTCGTGGACGCCTCCGGTCGGCGCGCCGCGCGCGTGCTGCTGCACGCCCCCGCAGACGCCGCCCCGCACGACTCCGACGAGACGGGGGAGGCCGGCCGATGATCGTGATCCAGCTGTTGATCGGTCTGCTGACCCTGGTCGTCAACGCCTTCTTCGTCGGCGCCGAGTTCGCCCTGATCTCGGTCCGCCGCAGTCAGGTCGAGCCGCTGGCCGAGGCCGGGAACCGGCGGGCGCGCAGCGTCATCTGGGGCCTTGAGCACGTCTCCGCGCTGCTCGCGGCGGCGCAGCTCGGCATCACGCTCTGCACCCTGGTCCTCGGCATCGTCGCCGAGCCGGCCATCGCGCACCTCCTGGAGCCCGTCTTCGACGCGGTGGGCGTGCCGCACGGCCTGGTGCACCCGATCTCGTTCGTGATCGCGCTGAGCCTGGCCACGTATCTGCACATGCTGCTCGGCGAGATGGTCCCGAAGAACATCGCGCTCGCCGAGCCGACGCGCACCGCTCTGGTCCTCGGCCCGCCGCTGGTGACGCTGGCCCGGGCGCTGCGGCCGGTGATCTTCGCGATCAACGCCTTCGCCAACGCGCTGCTCAAGCTGTTGCGGGTGGAGGTCAAGGACGAGGTCGCCGCGACGTTCTCGGACGACGAGCTGGCCCGGATGGTCACCGACGCCGGGGACGCCGGACTCCTGGACGACCGGGCCGCCGAGCGGCTGCACGACGCCCTGGAGCTGGGCCGCCGGCCGGTGCGGGACGTCCTGATGCCGGCGGAGAAGGTCGTGTACGCGCAGGTCGGCACCACGCCCGAGGAGCTGGAGGCGCTGTCGGCGTCGACGGGCTACTCGCGCTTCCCGGTCGTCGACTCGACGCGCAGGATCCTCGGCTATCTGCACGTCAAGGACGCCCTGGACGTCACGCCGCGCGACCTGCCGTTCCCGGTGTCGGCGCTGCGGCCGGTCGCCCGGGTCCGGGCGGCCACTCCGCTGGACGACGTCCTGACCGCGATGCGCCGCAGCCGGACGCATCTGGCGGCGGTCCTCGACGAGGACGGCAAGCCGGCCGGGCTCGTGACGATGGAGGACGTGCTGCGCGAGCTGGTGGGGCGCCCGGCGGCGCCGTAGGCCGTGGTCATGCCATGACGAAGGGCCCCGGGATCTCCTCCCGGGGCCCTTCGGGCGTCCTCCGCGCGTACGGCGCCTCAGAGCGCGGTGGCGGTCAGCCACGCGTCGAGCAGCGTGACGTCCCCGGTGCGGTCGAACCGCGGGGCGTCGGCGGCGTGGCGGCGGTGCAGGAGGAGGAGCAGGTCGCCGCTGTCGCCGGTGACGCTCGCGGTCGGTTCCGTACGGGCGGCGGAGGCCTCGGTCCCGCGTCGCCAGGTGAAGCCGCCGCCGCCGAGGGTCAGCGTCCAGACGGTCCCCGTGTCGCGGGCCGTGAGGCGGAGCAGGTCGCCGTCGCGGTCGAGGTGGGCGATCCGCTCGGCGGTGGACGGGACGTACGGGAGGGCGGCGAGGTGGTGCTCGATGCCCTCGGTGGCCGTGCCGGGGTCGATCGGGTCCGCCGTCCCGGCCAGGGCGATCTGGGCGTCGGCGAGGTGCACGACGGCCTCGAAGAGCGCGTGGCGCGGGTAGTGCCCGGCGCGCGGTTCGGGTCCCGGGGACCAGAGCGGGGCGTCCGGGTCGGCGGCGCGCAGGGTCGCGGCGAGGGCCTCGGCGCCGGCGGCGAGCCAGCCGGGGTACGCGGCCTGGTCCTGCGGCAGGTCGAGGGGGACGTCCCGGACGGGGACGCGGACGGTGGCCCGGGTGCGGACGAGGTGCTCCGCCCAGCGGTGGCCGGTGCCGAGGTGCCGGGTCAGCTCGGCGAGCGTCCAGCCGGGGCAGGTGGGCACGGGGGTGGCGGGATCGGCGTCCCGGACGGTGGCGACGAAGCGGCCGACCCGCTCGACGAGGGCCGCGCAGGCGGCGGCGTGGGTGTCCTCGGTGAGGCCGAAGCCTTCGGACACCTTGAGCAGGTCGTCCCGCCAGGGCCCTTCCGGGCGGCGCAGGGCCGCCGCGCGGAAGTGCCCGTCGAGGGCGCGGCGGTCGGCGGCCGGGAGCGCGGAGAGCGTGGCCGCGGTGCCCTCCAGCCACTTCACGGCCGTGTCGGGGTCCAGGACCTCGTCGTCGCTCGTCCCGACGGCCGTCACCAGCTCGGCCAGGGCCTCCGCCAGCGTGCTCAGGAGCGCGTCGCTCATCGGATCTTTCCCCTCCGGGTCCTCCACGGCATCCCGCGCATACCGCGCGGTATGATCTCTCCGCCATGGAGATCAATGCCACCTACACCAGTCTCGTCGCCCTCGGCGACAGCTTCACCGAGGGTATGTCGGACCTGAAGCCCGACGGCTCGTACCAGGGCTGGGCCGACGTCCTCGCGGGCCGGCTCGCCGCCCGCACGCCCGACTTCCGCTACGCGAACCTCGCCGTGCGCGGAAAGCTCATCGGCCAGATCGTCGACGAGCAAGTCGACCTGGCCGCAGGCATGAAGGCCGATGTGGTGACCCTGGTCGGCGGCCTCAACGACACCCTCCGACCCAAGGTCGACATGGTCCGGGTGCGGGACCTGCTCACCGAGGCAGTGGAACGCCTCACACCCTCCTGCGGGCAGCTGGTCCTGATGCGCAGCCCCGGCCGCCGGGGACCGGTGATGGAGCGCTTCCGCCCCCGCATGGAGGAGCTCTTCGCCCACCTCGACGAGCTCGCCGCCCGGCACGGGGCCCTCGTCGTCGACCTGTACGGGGCGTCGGCGCTCGGCGATCCCCGGCTGTGGGACGTGGACCGGCTCCATCTGACCGGCGACGGGCACCGGCGGGTGGCCGAGGCCGTGTGGCAGACGCTGGGTCTCCCACCCGAGGAGGACTGGCAGGTTCCGCTGCCCCCGGCCGGTCCGCAGGCCTGGACGAGCCGGCGGATCGCGGACGCCCGCTTCGCCAAGGAGCACCTGGGCCCGTGGATCGGACGGCGGCTGACGGGCCGCTCCTCCGGGGACGGCCGCGCCCCGAAGCGGCCGGAGCTGCTGCCGTACGAGGCGCCGACCGGCCCGCGGGCCGACGGCGCGTCACGTCCGTGACCTGCGTCTCGTAGCAAGCTCCACATCCCACCGTGGCGCTGGCCTGCACAAACCGCCAGTAGACTCTCTCCACGTGACTGCTGTGACTGCGAAGCCCCGCATCCCCAACGTTCTGGCCGGCCGCTACGCCTCCGCGGAGCTCGCCGTCCTCTGGTCCCCCGAGCAGAAGGTGAAGCTGGAGCGCCAGCTCTGGCTCGCCGTGCTGCGTGCGCAGAAGGACCTCGGGATCGAGGTTCCGGACGCCGCCCTCGCCGACTACGAGCGCGTCCTCGACCAGGTCGACCTCGGTTCCATCGCCGAGCGCGAGAAGGTCACCCGGCACGACGTGAAGGCCCGCATCGAGGAGTTCAACGCCCTCGCCGGCCACGAGCACGTCCACAAGGGCATGACCTCGCGCGACCTCACCGAGAACGTCGAGCAGCTCCAGATCCGCCTCTCCCTGGAGCTGATGCGCGACCGGACGGTCGCCGTCCTCGGCCGCCTCGGCAAGCTCTCCGCCGAGTACGCGGAGCTGGTCATGGCGGGCCGCTCGCACAACGTCGCCGCCCAGGCCACCACCCTCGGCAAGCGCTTCGCGACCGCCACGGACGAGCTGCTCGTGGCGTACGCGCGCCTCGAGGAGCTCCTCGGCCGCTACCCGCTGCGCGGCATCAAGGGCCCGGTCGGCACCGCGCAGGACATGCTGGACCTGCTCGGCGGCGACGCCGGCAAGCTGGCGGAGCTGGAGCAGCGGATCGCCGGTCACCTCGGCTTCGCGCACGCCTTCACCTCGGTCGGCCAGGTCTACCCGCGCTCCCTCGACTACGACGTGGTCACCTCGCTGGTGCAGCTGGCCGCCGCGCCGTCGTCGATCGCCAAGACGATCCGTCTGATGGCGGGCCACGAGCTGGTCACGGAGGGCTTCAAGCCCGGCCAGGTCGGCTCCTCTGCGATGCCGCACAAGATGAACACCCGCTCCTGCGAGCGCGTCAACGGCCTGATGGTCATCCTGCGCGGCTACGCGTCGATGACCGGCGAGCTGGCCGGCGACCAGTGGAACGAGGGCGACGTGTCCTGCTCCGTGGTCCGCCGTGTCGCGCTGCCGGACGCCTTCTTCGCGCTGGACGGCCTCCTGGAGACCTTCCTCACCGTGCTCGACGAGTTCGGCGCCTTCCCGGCCGTCGTCGCCCGTGAGCTCGACCGCTACCTCCCCTTCCTGGCGACCACCAAGGTCCTCATGGGCGCCGTGCGCGCCGGGGTCGGCCGCGAGGTCGCGCACGAGGCGATCAAGGAGAACGCCGTCGCCTCCGCGCTCGCCATGCGCGAGCAGGGCACCGTGCAGAACGAGCTGCTCGACAAGCTGGCCGCCGACGAGCGGATCCCGCTGGACCGCGCGCAGCTCGACGAGCTGATGGCCGACAAGCTGTCCTTCACGGGCGCCGCGGCCGACCAGGTCGCGGTCGTGGTCTCCCGTGTCGAGGAGATCCTCAAGCAGCACCCGGAGGCCGCCGCCTACGCCCCGGGCGCGATCCTCTGACCGGAACCCCCCGGTTCACCAAGGCCGAGCTGGAGGCCGCCCGCGACCGCGTCGTTCCCGACGTGGTGGCGGGCGGCCTTTCCGTGCTCTTCTGCGGCATCAACCCGGGGCTCATGACGGCGGCCACGGGCCATCACTTCGCCCGCCCCGGCAACCGCTTCTGGCCGGTCCTCCACCTGTCGGGGTTCACCCCGAGGCTGCTCAGGCCGGACGAGCAGGCCGAGCTCCTGTCGTACGGGCTCGGGATCACGAACGTGGTGGCGCGGGCGACGGCGCGGGCCGACGAGCTGAGCCGGGACGAGTACGTCGAGGGCGGCCGGATCCTGACCGCGAAGGTCGAGCGGCTCGCGCCGCGGTGGCTCGCGGTGGTCGGGGTCACCGCGTACCGGACGGCCTTCGGCGAGCCGAAGGCGGCCATCGGGCCGCAGGAGCGCATGATCGGTTCCACCCGGGTCTGGGCGCTGCCCAACCCGAGCGGCCTCAACGCGCACTGGACGGCGGCGACGATGGCCGAGGAGTACGCCAGGCTCCGGGAGGCGGCGGGGCCGCCCGGTCCGTGAAGGGAACGCCCGTGGAGTGGGGTGACTACCGGCCGTTCCAGCCGGTCGAGGACGGTCCGATGGAGGACTTGTCGCCCGCGGCCGCGCGCCGGGAGTACGAGCACCGGATGGCGACCAAGGACGAGCGGCTCGCGGTGCTGGCCGCGCTGGTCGGGGCGAACGGGCTGCGGCTCGGCAAGGACGCCGAGGCGGTGGACGACCTGGAGCGGTGGTACCTGGCCGGGGTCGAGGCCGATCACGAGCGGGCCCCGCGCCCCCGTCCGCTGTGGATCGCGGTCGCCTACGACCTGGGGCTCCACCTCGGGGACACCATCATCGCTCGGGCCCCCGGCCTCTCCTGGTCCTTCTACCGCTCCCGGGCCGGCTCCCGGGACGTGGCGCACCAGCATCCGGTGATCATGGGCTTCACCGGCCTCCGGAACAAGCGGTACAACGTCGACCCGTTCGCCTTCGCGGTCGGGACCGGCGGCAGCCACCTCGGCGGCTCCGACGCGCACGGCAGCTTCCGGCGCTTCGTCGACTCGGCGGTCTCCTACGCCTGAGGCGGGTCCGCCGTGGTCACCAGGGCGAGGAGCCGGAGCGGCAGCTCCTTGTCCCAGCGGGAGACCGCGAGGCCGATCCACCGGTCCTCGTCACGCCAGAGGCGCAGCTCCGGCGTGTGGGCGCAGAGCGTGGACCAGGGCTCCGGTAAGGACTCGCCGGCCAGGGTCCGCTCCAGGACGGGCCAGAGGTCCAGCTCCGTCGGTGGGCCCCAGCGCGCGGTGAGCAGGGCGGCGAGCCCGTCACGCTCCGCTTCGTACTGCTCCTCGGCGAGCGCCCGGCCGCTGCCGTCGTCCCAGAAGTCCTCGCTGGTCGCGAGCTCCGCCAGGTGGAAGCCCGGACCGTCGCCGGGACCGTCGGCGAGGCGCGCGCGGAACTCGTCGATCGTCGCCAGGTGGCGTGCCGTCGTCATGGGGCCAGTAAAGCCGCCGGCACTGACAGTTGGCGTCGCGTCAGGCCGGCCCGGCGGCCCCGGGGCCGCCGGCCCGGGGGCGGCACTCGCCGCGCCGGGGCCCATTGAGTACCATCCGGCTGAGAAGTGCACGAGCTGGGAGGACACACGGTGGGGCGGCTGACCGGCGGGGATCCGTCTCTGCTGCGGCGGATCAACTCCGCGGTGGTACTCCATGCCCTGCGGGGCGCCGACGCGCCCACGCTCACGGACCTGACCCGGATCACGGGTCTGTCCCGGCCGACGGTCGAGGGTGTCGTCGAGGGACTCATGGAGGGCGGGCTCGTCGTCGAGTCCGCGCCCGAGGAGGGCGAGGCCCGGCGCCAGGGGCGCCCGGCGCGGAGGTTCCGCTTCCGCGCGGAGGCCGGTCACCTCCTCGGCATCGAGATCGGCCCGCACCGCGTCGCCGCGCTGCTGTCCGGTCTGGACGGCCGGATCATCGGCGCCGGGTCCCGCGAGGTGGCGGAGACCGCTCCCGAGGACGAGCGCCTGGACAAGGTGCGCGCGGTCGTCGCCGACGTCCTGCGCAGGGCCGGGGTCGCCCGGTCCAATCTGCGGGCCGTCGGGGTCGGGACGCCCGGCATCGTGGAGGCCGACGGGACGGTCCGCCTGGGTACGGCGCTGCCCGGCTGGACGGGTCTCGCGCTCGGCGAGCGGCTGCGCCGCTCCTTCCGCTGCCCGGTGATCGTCGAGAACGACGCGAACGCGGCGGCGGTCGCCGAGCACTGGAAGGGTGCCGCGACCGACTCCGACGACATCGTCTTCGTGCTCGCCGGGCTGAGCCCGGGCGCCGGGTCCCTGATCGGCGGCCGGCTGCACCGTGGCTACGGCGGAGCGGCCGGCGAGATCGGCGCCCTGCACCTGCTGGGCCGCGGGGTCACCCCCGAGCACCTCCTGTCGACCACCGACGAGCCGCTGCACCCGCTGGACGAGCAGGCGGTCGCCGAGGTCTTCGCGCTGGCCCGGAAGGGCGACGCGCGGGCGGAGGCGGCGGTGGACCGGTTCATCCAGCGGCTGGTGCACGACGTGGCGGCGCTGGTGCTGGCGCTCGACCCCGAGCTGGTGGTCGTCGGCGGCTGGGCCGCCGGGCTCGACGGGGTGCTGCCGCCGCTCCGCGAGGAGCTGGCGCGCTTCTGCCTGCGGCCGCCGCGCGTGGTGCTCTCGCTGCTGGGCGAGGCCGCCGTGGGCACGGGTGCGCTGCGCCTCGCCCTGGACCACGTCGAGGAGCAGCTCTTCGCGGTCGACGGAACGGTGACGGCCCGCCGCTGAACCGCCGGTGGTGGCGGTGCCTCGACGGGCCGTGTGCGCGCGGAGCGCGAGGTGTCAGGAGGCCATCACCAGGTCGACCGAGTCGCCGAAGGTGAGGCGGCAGGTGTCGGCGCGGTAGGTGGCCACGGAGACGGCGGCGGTGCGCCCCTCGGAGAGGTAGCGGGTCGTCACGACGAGGACGGGCGCGCCGGGCAGCCGGTCGAGTTCCTTGGCGTCGTCGGCGCGGGCGGAACCGAGCTCCACGGAGCGGTCCTGGCCGTCGAGGGCGAGGTGCTGGAGCTCGCGCAGCACGGCGCGGGCCCGGGCGGAGCCGGCGGGGGCGTCGATGGCGCTGAGGCCCGGCACGGAGGACGCGGGCACGTAGAGCAGCTCGGCGGCGACCGGCTGGCCCTGGGTGACGCGGATGCGGCGGACGACGTGCACCCGCTCGCCCGGCTCGGTCTCCAGGACGCGCGCGACGGCGGTCGGGGCCACGTCCGAGACGGAGTCCTGGGGCTGCCAGGTCTCGTCGGCGACGCCGGGCCAGGCGTGCTGGGCGGTGGAGACGTCGACGCCGACGCGCGGCGGGGCGACGGTGGTGCCGACGCCGCGGCGGCGCTGGAGGCGGCCTTCCAGCTCCAGCTGCTCCAGGGCCTGGCGGAGGGTGGCACGGGCGACGCCGAAGCGCGCCGCGAGCTCCCGCTCGTTGGGCAGGATCTCTCCGACGGCGAAGTCCGAGTCGAGCGCTTCGCCGATCACTGTCTTGAGGTGCTGGTACTTCGGCTCCGGTACCGATTCCAGCTGCGTGGTCCCCACCCTGATCCTCCGCAATTCGCCGTGTCCCGCGGCGTTTTTCCGCGCCCTTGTTTATTAAAGGTTCCTGCACTAACTCTGCGACCATAAGGCGAGCCACCCCCTTGGTCAAGACCAATCCTCCGTCAGACGACCCCGAATGTGACCCTCTGACCTAGATCGTTCACAGGACGTTCGCGCCTTCGTGTGCCCGGCGCAGCAATCGGCCCCGCCTCCCGGGTCGGGAGACGGGGCCGGAGGGGGGGCCGGAGGACTGGCCGGGAGCGGGGCCGATGGGGTGGCCCGGGGGCCGCGGGCCTCAGAGGTCGGCGAGGGCCTGGAGCTTGTCGGGGTTGCGGATGATGTAGACGCACTGGACGCGGCCGTCGCGCACCTCGACCTGGAAGACCGAGTCCGGCCTGCCGTCCTGGAGGGCGACGACGGCGGGGGCGCCGTTGAGCTCGGCGAAGCGGTACGCGTAGATCCCCTCCGCCGCCTTCGCCACACCGGCGAGGAAGCGGCCGACCTTGTCGGCGGTGTCGATGATCCGCAGCGGGGCCTTGGACTTGCCGCCGCTGTCGCCGACGAGGCGCGCGTCCGGGGCGAGGAGGGAGAGGAGCTCACCGAGGTCGCCGCCGGCCGCGGCGGCGAGGAAGCGCTCGGTGAGGTCGCGGCGCTCGGCCGGGTCGACGTCGTAGCGCGGCCTGCCCTCGTCGACGTGGCGCCGGGCCCGCCCGGCGAGCTGGCGCACGGCCGCCTCGGTGCGGTCGAGCGCGGTGGCGATCTCCGCGAAGGGGAAGCCGAAGGCCTCGCGGAGCACGAAGACGGCCCGCTCCAGCGGGGAGAGGGACTCCAGGACGACGAGGACCGCCAGGGAGACGGAGTCGGCGAGCAGGGCGCGCTCGGCGGTGTCGGGGGCGGTCGGCCCGAAGTCGGTGACGACGGGTTCCGGCAGCCAGGGGCCGACGTAGGACTCGCGGCGGGCCTGGGCCTGGCGCAGCCGGTCGATCGCGAGCCGGGTGGTGATCCGTACGAGGAAGGCGCGCGGTTCGCGGACGGCGGCGCGGTCCTCGGCGGCCCAGCGGAGCCAGGCCTCCTGGACGACGTCCTCGGCGTCGGCGGCGCGGCCGAGCATCCGGTAGGCGACACCGAGGAGCATCCGGCGGTGTTCCTCGAAGAGGGCGGTGAGGGTGTCGGTCGGCGTGGTCGCGGTATCGGTGGGCACCCGTCCATCCCAGCCCACCACCGCCACCCTGTCCAGTTTCCGCTCCCGCTCTTGAACTACCGGCTACCGAACGGTAATTCTTGCTGACGAGTCATCTGAGTAACCGCAGGGAGCCGGCATGCCCGCACGGATCGCGTTCTCGATCGAGACCCCTTCGGGTCCCCGTACGACGTCCCTGACGTACGAGCGGAGGGGCGCGGGGGAACCGCTGCTGCTGCTCCACGGCATCGGGCACCACTGGCAGGCCTGGGAGCCGGTGCTCGACATCCTGGCCGGCGAGCGCGAGGTGATCGCCGTCGACCTGCCCGGGTTCGGCGCCTCTGACGGGCTGCCCGAGGGCTGTCCCTACGATCTGTCCGCCGTCGTCCCGGTGCTCGGCGCCTTCTGCGAGGCCGTCGGTTTCGACCGCCCGCACGTCGCGGGGAACTCCCTGGGCGGGCTGCTCGCGATCGAGCTCGGCCGGGAGAAGCTGGTGCGCTCGGTGACCGCCCTCTCCCCCGCCGGCTTCTGGTCCGAGGCCGAGCGGCGGTACGCCTTCGGGACGCTGCGGGCCATGCGGGGCGCGGCCCTGTCGCTGCCCGTGCCGCTGATCGAGCGGCTCTCCCGTACGCCCGCCGGCCGGACCGTGCTCACCAGCACCATCTACGCGCGCCCGGGCCGCCGCTCACCCGAGGCGGTCCTCGCCGAGACCCTCGCGCTGCGCGCGGCCACCGGCTTCCACCAGACCCTGGCCGCGGGCCGCACCGCCCGCTTCCGCGACGACGTGCCCGCCGTCCCGGTCACCGTCGCCTGGGGCACCAAGGACCGGCTGCTCCTGCCCCGCCAGGGCGTCCGCGCCAAGCACGCCCTGCCCGACGCCCGGCTCGTGCGGCTGCCCGGCTGCGGGCACGTTCCCATGAACGACGATCCCGCTCTCGTCGCCCGCGTCGTCCTGGACGGCAGCCGCTGACCGCGCCCGGCCGAACAGGCCGGTGCCCAGCGCGGCCCCGGCCCCCACCAGGAGGCTGCCGGCCGCCTGCGGGAGCCCGAAGGCGGCGCCCGCGACGGCGGCGGCGCTGAGGGCCGCGGCGACCGGGATCGCCCCGGTGTAGAGGGTGGCCCGCTCCATCCCGATCCGCTGGACGCCCATGTAGAAGAGGACAAAGCCGACGACGGTGGCCAGGGCCGCCTGCCAGACCAGCGCGCCCGTCTCCACGGCCGTCGGCATCCGGACGAACCCGGCCCCGTCGACGACGAGACCGAGGAGCGTCGCCTCGACCGCCCCGACCCCGCACACCGCGGCGGTCAGCAGCTTCGGCCCGAGCAGCCGCAGCACCGGTACGGCGAGCACCGTGAACCCCACCTCGCCCACGAGCGCCGCCACCGACCAGCCGATCCCGGCCAGGTCCGTCCGCCCCCAGCCCTGCACGGTGAAGGCGCCGGCGGCGACGAGCAGCGCCCCGTACAGAACGGCGGGGGCGGGCCTGCGGCCCTCCGTCAGCGGGACGAGGACGGCGACGACGACCGGGGCGCAGCCGACCAGGACGCCCGGTACGGCCGGTTCGGCGGTCCGCTCGGCGGCCAGGATCGCGAGGTTGAAGCCGACCATGCCGACGGCCGCGACCGCGCCGAGCCGCAGCCAGTGACGGAGGGTCAGGACCCGGAGCGGAGCCAGTCCTCCACGGCCGAGGAGCGGGAGCAGGAGCAGACAGGCCGCCGCGTACCGCAGCGCCTGCCCGCCCGCGTACGGATAGGCGCCGAGGAGGCTGTTGGCGGTGAAGGAGGCGCCGACGAGTGCGTAGGCGAGGGTCACGAGCAGGACGCCCCGCAGGGAGTTCGCGTTCATGGTCCCGACGTTAGGAAGCGGGGCGGCCCTGGTGGAGGTCCACTTTCCCCGCGCTATCGGGGACCACTTCGTGCGCCGGTGGGGACCGCGTCCGTACGGAGGAGTGGACCGTGTCCGTACGACGGTGGGGAGCATGTCCGTACGCCGGTGGCGACCGCGTCCGTACGACGCAGGGGGAACCCCTCCGTTCCCCGTGCGGGTGCTCTGCGTGTCACCCTTGGTCCGCACGCGTCGGGAACTCGTCAGGACGCGCAGCTCAGGGCGGGAGGGGCCGTGACGGAGACGGGCAGCGAGAGGGAGCCGGTCGAGGAGTACCTGGACGGGTACTCCGAGATCCTGACCGGTGTGTGCGCGGCCGGCCGCAGGCTCACCCGTGACGAGCGCGAGGCCCTGCGCTCCCGGGGGGAGCGGGCCGCGGAGGCCGGCATCGGTCTGCGGGCCCTCGTCCGCGCCCACCTCTCGGCCGCGCAGCGGGTCCTGCCAGAGGTTCCGCACTCCGCCGTCGGTCACCTCCTGAGCGCCGTCGAGCACGCCGTCGACGCGTTCGCCGAGGGGCACGAGCGGGCACAGCGACTGGCGATCCGTCAGGAGGAGGCCGCACGGCGGGAGTTCGTCGACGACCTGCTCTACGGCCGCAGCGACCTCGGGAGGCTCGCCGAGCGCGCGGTGCGCTTCGGGCTGCTCCTGTCCCACGCCCACGCCGTGGCCGTGGCCCGGGGCCCTGAGCCGTACGACGACGGCTGCGCGGTCACCCGGGCCGTCGAGTCCTCGCTCCTCGCCCGCTTCGGCGACCGGCGGATCCTGCTCACGACCAAGGACGGGCGGCTCGTCTGCCTGGCCCCGGCGGACGAGCCCGAGTTGCTCGCCCACTTCGCCAAGCAGGCATACGCGGCCACCGGTGGCGGCCAGGTCGCGATCGGCCGCGCCCACCCGGGCGCCGGCGGCGTCGTCCACTCCTACGAGGAGGCCCTCAACGCCCTCGACCTCGCCACCCGGATGGAACTGGACGACCCGGTCCTGCACGCGGCGGACCTGCTCGTCTACCCGGTCCTCGCCCGCGACCGGCAGGCCATGGCCGATCTCGTCCACACCGTGCTGGGACCGCTCACCGAGGCGCGCGGCGGTCCGAAGCCGCTGCTCGACACGCTCACCGCCTACTTCGACACCGGCTGCGTCACCGCGCAGGCGGCTCGCCGCCTCAGCCTGAGCGTGCGGGCGATGACGTACCGGCTCGACCGCATCCACCGGCTGACGGGCTCGGATCCCGGCGATCCGGTCCAGCGCTACACCCTGCAGACGGCCACGGTCGGGGCCCGGCTCCTCGGCTGGCCCGACCAGCCTCTGTGACCGTCCCCGAGGGTCCCGCCGCGCCTCGCCCCTTCCCGCCCCATCCCGCCCGCGACGGCATCAAGAACGCGTAAAGACTGCCGGATTCCGGCAATGAACACGCGTGCGGTTCCGTGAAAGCCTTCTCGCGGGGGCGGAACGGTCGTACGGAACGGGGTGGCGCGCATGGGGTGGTTTCTGGGTCTCGGCAGCGCGGGCCTCGTCCTGCTGGCCCTCTCCCTGGTCTTCGACGGCCTCCTCGAAGGGTTCTTCGAGTCGATCGGCGCCGGGTTCGGCGCGCTCGACGGGGTCCTCTCGCTGCCGGTCGTCGCCGGCTTCGTCTCGGCGCTCGGGTTCACCGGGGCCATCGCGACAGGAGCCGCCGGGGCCGGCGTCGTGGCCGCGACCCTCACAGGCGTCGCCGCGGGCGCGCTCGCGGCCTGGCTCACCTGGCGGTTCGGCCGGGCGCTGCTCCGGGACGGCGCGGCGCCCGCACCCCGGGGCGAGGACCTCACGGGGACCTCGGGAGCCGTGGTCACGGCCATCCCCGCAGGAGGCTACGGCGAGGTCCTGCTGTACCTGGCCGGGCAGCCCGTGAAGTACGCGGCGAAGGCCGCGGAACCGGTGGCACGGGGCGCCGAGGTGTGGGTGGAGTCCGTGCTGTCGCCGACGTCGGTGACGGTCCGGCCCGTCGAACGCTGACCGCCGGGCGCCGCGACCGGGCCGCCGGCGCCGGGTGCCGACCGGGGTGCGACGAGAGTCGGCCCCCGTCCGGGCTGCCATCTCTTCTTCTTCTCACCTTCCGTCCAAAGGGAGTTCACCATGAGTCCAGTCCTGGCCGCCGTCGTGGGCATCGTCGTCCTCGTCGTGCTCCTCGGCCTGACCGTCGTCACCCGCTACAAGGTCGCCGGGCCCAGCGAGGCGTTCATCATCACCGGCCGGCGCGGCAAGCAGGCGACGGATCCCGCCACCGGGCGGGTGTTCACCGACAACAGCGGTCAGAAGGTCGTGGTCGGCGGCGGGGTGTTCGTCGTGCCGTTCGTGCAGCAGAAGTTCACCCTCGACCTGTCGAGCCGGCACATCCCCGTCGCGGTCCGCGGCGCGGTCACCCTGCGCGGGGTGAAGGCCAATCTGGAGGGCGTCGCGATCGTCAAGGTCGGCGGCACCGAGGACTCGATCCGGGCCGCCGCCCAGCGGTTCCTCATGCAGCAGGACGGCATCGTCGGCTTCACCCAGGAAGTGCTGTCCGGCGCGCTGCGGTCCATCGTCGGCCGCATGTCGGTCGAGGACATCATCCGGGACCGCGCCGCCTTCGCCGGGCAGGTCGCCGAGGAGGCCGAGGCCAGCCTGTCCGGTCAGGGCCTGGTCCTGGACGCCTTCCAGATCCAGGACATCACCACCGAGGGCTCCTACCTGGAGGACCTCGGGCGCCCCGAGGCCGCCCGCGCCAAGCAGGAGGCGGACATCGCCGAGGCCGTCGCGCGGCGTGCCGCCGAGCAGGCCCGGCTGAAGGCGGAGGAGGAGATCGCGATCGCGCAGCGGACCCTCTATCTGAAGCAGGCCGAGATCAAGGCCCAGACCGACGAGGCCGCGGCCCAGGCGAACGCGGCCGGTCCGCTCGCCGACGCCGCACGCCAGCAGGACATCCTGGCCGAGCAGGAGAAGGTCGCCGCGCGCCAGGCCGCGCTCACCGACCGCCAGCTCGACACCCAGGTCCGCAAGCCCGCCGACGCCGCCCGCTACCAGGCCGAGCAGGAGGCCGAGGCCCGCCGTATCGCCCTGGTCAAGCAGGCCGAGGCGGACGCCCAGCGGGCCAGGCTCACGGGTGAGGGCGAGAAGGCCCACCGGGCCGCGCTCGCCGACGCCGTGCGCATCGAGGGCGAGGCCGAGGCCGCGGCCATCACCGCGCGGGGCTCCGCCGAGGCCGAGGCCATGGAGAAGAAGGCCGACGCCTTCGCGCAGTACGGTGACGCCGCCGTCCTCCAGATGCTCGTCGAGGTCCTGCCGCAGGTCGTCGCCAAGGCGTCCGAGCCGCTGTCGGCCGTCGACAAGCTGACCGTCATCTCCACCGACGGGGCAGGCCGGTTGACCCGTACCGTCACCGACAACGTCGCCCAGGGCATGGAACTCCTCTCCTCCACCACGGGTGTCGACCTCTCCCAGCTCCTCCAGGGCATCACCCAGCGGAAGCCGGTCCCCGCGCCGGCCCCGGCACCGGCCACCGCCGGCACTCCGGTCGAGATCGGCGAGTAGGGCAGACTCGTCGGGAGCGGGCTCCCGGAGAGAAGGTCGTGAGGCGGACGTGTCATCAGAGGCGGCGGACGTGTCGTCAGCGACGGGCGTGTCGTCAGGGCCGGAGGTGCTGGAGGTGACGGAGGTGCCGTCAGCGGCGGACGTGCCGTCCGGGTCCGGCGTGTCACCCCAGCCCGCCTGGGAGTTGCTCCTGCCGGCGGCCGGCGCCCCGGCCCGGCGGCGGGGGCGGGCCCTTCAGGAGGCCCTCCGGAACGCCGTGCGCTCGGGGCGGCTGACGCCCGGGACCCGACTGCCGTCGAGCCGTGAGCTCGCGGCCGACCTCGGCGTCTCGCGGGGGCTGGTCACGGAGGCGTACGAGCAGCTCACCGCGGAGGGGTACCTGCGCAGCGACCGGGGCGCGGGGACCTGGGTGGGCGGTGCGGCGCGCTCGGCCGTGCGCGCGGCCCGGCCCCCGGCGGCCGGGGCGCCGGGGGTCCTGGTGGACTTCCGTCCGGGCACACCCGACCTGTCGCTGTTCCCGAGGGCCGCGTGGGCGGCGGCCCAGCGGTCCGTCCTGGCACGGCTGCCGCACCCCTCGCTCGGCTACCCGGATCCGCGCGGACTGCCCGAGCTGCGCGAGGCGCTGGCCGGGATGCTGGCGCGGCGCCGGGGCGTGGTGGCCGACCCGGAGCGGCTCGTGGTCTGTTCGGGCGTGGCGCAGGCGTCGACGCTGCTCGGCTTCGTGCTGCGGGCGCGCGGGCTGCGGGCGGTCGGCGTCGAGGATCCTGGCAGCCCGGAGCACGGGCGGCTGTTCGCCGCGACCGGCATGGACACGGTGTGGCTGCCGCTGGACGAGGAGGGGCTGCGGCCCGGGCCGCTCGCCGGCTCGGGGGTGCGCGCGGTGGTCGTGACCCCCTCGCACCAGTTCCCGTCCGGGATCAGCTGGTCGGCTGAGCGCCGCGCGGCGCTCCTCGACTGGGCGCGGACGGTGGACGGGTACGTCCTGGAGGACGACTACGACGGGGACTTCCGATACGACCGGGCACCGGTGGGCGCGCTCCAGGGGCTCGACCCGGAGCGCGTCGTGTACGCGGGCTCGGTCAGCAAGTCCCTGGCGCCCGGGCTGCGGCTGGGCTGGATGCTCGTCCCGGGGGCTCTGCTGGGCGAGGTGGCCGAGCGGAAGAGGACGATGGACCTCGGCAATCCCGTCCTCGATCAGTCCACGCTGGCGGAGTTCGTGACGAGCGGCGGGTACGACCGGCAGCTGCGGCGCTGTCAGCGCGCCTACCGGGAGCGGCGGGACGCGCTGCTCGCCGCGCTCGACGAGCATCTGCCGGGCACCCGGGTGAGCGGGATCGCGGCCGGACTGCACGTCATCGCGCGCGTGCCGGGCCGATTCGGGCCTCCCGCGCGGTTCCTGGCGCGGGCGGCGGAGGCGGGTGTGGCGCTGCGGCCCCTGGAGGAGTACGGCACGGAGCGGCCCGCCGACGGGGACGTACGCCTGGTCCTCGGGTACGCGCACCTGACGCCCTCGGCGATCGCGCGGGGCGTGCGGCTCGCGGCGGAGGCCATGGGGCGGGAGTGACAGGCGGGGCGGGGCACGAGGGACCGATCGGAGTGACCTGCCCGCGACGGCGGGGCGGGAGTGACCTGCCCGAGACGGCGGTCCGGGAGTGACCTGCCCGTGACAGTGGGCCGGGAGTGACCCGCCCGCGACGGCGGGCCGGGAGTGATCTGTTCACGCGGGGTTCGCGCGGGCGCCGCCCCCGGCCGTTAGGCAGGGTGCGGCGGCGCGGCCCGCGCGCCCGGACACGCTCCCGGAGGTCTTCCATGTCCCTTCCCTCACCCGCTCCTTCACCGTCCCCCGCCCGGCGCGGTGTGCTGCGCGGGTCGCTGGCCGCCTCGGCGGCACTCGTGCTCGGCGGCACGGGCCTGGCGGCGCCGGCGCTCGCGCTCTCGGGGCGGCCGCGGGCCGGCTGGGGCGTGCAGACGGGCGACGTCACCGCCTCTTCCGGTCTGGTGTGGGTGCGTTCGGACCGGCCCGCGCGCGTGCTCGTCGAGACTTCGGCGAGCGAGTCCTTCCGTCGGGTACGCCGGCACCACGGGCCGCTCGTCGGCGCGGGCACCGACTTCACCGGCACCACCGCGCTGCGCGGGCTGCCGGCCGGCGAGCAGATCCACTACCGGGTGACGCTGGCGGACCCGGACGACCCGCGCCGGACGGGCGAGCCGGTCGTCGGCACGTTCCGGACGGCCCCGGAGCGGCGCCGTGACGGGGTCCGCTTCCTCTGGTCGGGTGACATCGCGGGCCAGGGCTGGGGCATCAACCCGGACATCGGCGGCTTCCGCGCGTACGAGGAGATGCGCCGTCTGGACCCGGACTTCTTCCTGTGCAGCGGCGACTCGATCTACGCGGACGGGCCCGTCCAGCCGAGCGTGACGCTGCCCGACGGGCGGATCTGGCGGAACGTCACGACGCCGGAGAAGTCGAAGGTCGCGGAGACGCTCGCCGAGTACCGGGGCAACTTCCGGTACAACCTGCTCGACCACAACGTCCGGGCGTTCAACGCGCAGGTGCCGTCGGTGGTGCAGTGGGACGACCACGAGGTGCGCAACAACTGGTACCCGGGGCAGATCCTGGACGACGCGCGGTACACGGAGAAGGACGTGGACGTCCTGGCGGCCCGCGCGCTGCGCGCCTTCGGCGAGTACACGCCGGTGTCCACCCTCCACGCGCGCGGGGGCTCCGGCGCGCGGGCGGGCCGGATGCACCGGGTGGTGCGGTACGGCCCGCTGCTCGACGTGTTCGTGCTCGACATGCGGTCGTACCGGAACGCCAACTCCCCCGGCCGGCAGGCCGACGACACCACGGGCATCCTGGGTGCGGAGCAGCTCGCCTGGCTGAAGCGGGAGCTGGCCGCTTCGACGGCGGTGTGGAAGGTGCTCGCCGCGGACATGCCGCTCGGGCTCGTCGTGCCGGACGGCTCCGCCAACTTCGAGGCGGTCGCGCAGGGCGACCCGGGCGCGCCGCTGGGCCGCGAGCTCCAGATCGCGGAGCTGCTGCGGTTCGTGAAACACCGCCGCATCACCGGCACGGTGTGGCTGACGGCGGACGTGCACTACACCTCGGCGCAGCACTACGCCCCGGAGCGGGCGGCCTTCCAGGACTTCGCGCCCTTCTGGGAGTTCGTCTCGGGGCCGCTGGCGGCGGGCGGGTTCCCGGCGAACGCGCTGGACGCGACCTTCGGTCCGGAGCGGGTGTTCGTCCGAGCGCCGGAGCGGGCGAACCTGTCGCCGATGGAGAGCCCGCAGTACTTCGGCGAGGTCGACATCGACGGACACAGCGGCGAACTGACGGTACGGCTGCGGGCCGAGGGCGGGTCGGTGCTGTTCAGCAAGGTGCTGCGGCCGGGGCTCGTCGGGCAGTGACCGGCTGACGGGTCGGCCGGCCGGAGGTGGAGCGGCTGGGCTTCCGGGGTGATTGTCAGTGGCGGGTCCTACCGTTTTCCTCATGACGCGATCCGTACATGCGCTCGCCTACGCACGCCCTTCCGCGCTGGAGTCCACGGGCTCCGGCCGGCTGCTCGGCCTGGAGACGGCGGGGGTCTCACTCCCCGGGGTGCCGAGGCCCGTGCAAGCACGCGCTCGCGGTGCGGATGGTCCGGCGGGGCGCCTCGGCCGCCGAGCCGGTGCCGGCGCCGGCGGTGGGAGGGCAGCCGCGGGCCGTGCGGGGGACGACGGCGGTGACGGGGTGACGGGAGGCGAGGCGGAGGAGCGCGCGGTGGGGGCCGGGACGGTGACGCGAGGGGCGGAAGGAGCCGTGGAGATGGGGAGCGCCATGGGGACGGAGAAGGTCGTGGGGACGGCGGCGAACGGCGAGGGGGCCGAGGTGGGCGGAGTGGCCGTGCGGAGCGGGACGCTGGTCGAGGCGGTGCGCGGTGGGCACGCGAAGGACGTGCCCGCGCTGCTGGAGGGGCTGGGCGAGGCCGAGCGGAAGACGGCGCTCGCGGAGCTGAAGGTGCTGCGCGCCGAGGTGCGGGGCTGGGAGTCGAAGCGCCCGAGGGAGGCGGCCGCCGTCCGGCGCGCGCTGTACGTCGCGGGGGCGGGCTGTCACCCGGGGGCGGCGGGGGCGGCGACCTGGCTCGGTGGCCGTGATCTGCTGCCCTGGCGCTCGGAGGGCGCTCACCTGGTGCTCCGGGCGGTCGCCGGCCGGGCTCCGGAGTGGCTGGCCGACATGGCGGCCCGGCTCGCCGCGCGGCCGTCCGTGGCGGAGCACAGCCACCGGGTGATCCGCGGGCTCGCCGAGCGTGCGGGCTGCGCGGTGCCGGCTACGGACGGCTATGTCCTGGGCTGGGCCTGGGAGTTCCGGGCGGGCAGCCGGTGGCGGCGGTCGGCCGACACCCCCGCGCTCCTGGGGCGCCTGCGGCAGGACCCGCAGACGCCGGTCCTCGTGGTCCACGCGCTGTCGATGGCGGAGAGCCCCGACGAGCTGACCTGGACGCTCACCGAGGCTCCGCAGGCGCACTGGCCCTCGGCGGTCGCGGCGCTCGTCGGGGAGGGCGTGGTGGACCGGTCGGAGGTCCTGGACGCGGCGGTCTCCCGGCTGCTGCGCGGCGGACGCCCGCGTGACCTGCGGTTCCCCATGGACGTGCTGCGGCTGGTCGAGCCGACCGCGGCGGAGTTCCGGGAGCGGGTCCCTGACCTGGTCGGGATGGTGGCGGACGCCCCGTCGCCGATCGCGGGGTACGCGCAGGAGGCGCTGGCCGGGCTGGCGGAGGAGGGGGCGCTGCCGGCCGGCGCGCTGGCCGAGATGACGGCCGCGGCGCTCTTCCGGACCGAGAAGAAGCTGGTGCGGGCGCAGTTGGCGCTGGTCGGCAAGGTGCTGGCGCGGGAGCCGGACGCCGCGGCCGGGCTGCTGCCCGCGGTGGCGGAGGTCTTCGGGAACGAGGACACCGAGCTCCAGGGGCGTGGTCTGAAGCTGGTGGGCCGTCATCTGTCGGCCGTGGACGACTCCGTACGACGGGAGCTGACCGATCAGGCCGGGCTGCTGAGCCCGGTGCACCGGCGGGAGGCCGTGGAGCTGTTCGGGGCGTCCGTGGAGGGCGGGACCGGGCTTCCGTACGAGGAGATCCTGCCGCCCGTGCCCGCGCCGCTGCCGGTCGGTCCGCCGGCGTCGACGGTCGAGGAGCTGGTGGAGGAGCTGCTGGCGAAGGGGGTCTCCGAGGATCCGGTGCGGTTCGAGCGGGCCCTGGACGGGCTGGTGCGCCACGCGCACCGGGACCGGGAGGCGCTGACCTCGGCGGTGCGGGAGGCGTTCGCCACGACGGAGTGGGGGGAGCCGTACCACTTCGCGTACGACAGCCACGGTGTGCACTCGGTGCTCGCGGGGCTGCTCGGGACGGTGGACCGGTCGTGGATCGACGCCCGTCTCGCGCGTGAGCCGGAGGCGACGGCCTGTCCCCACGAGGGGCTGACGGGCATCAGGGAGACCCGGCTGTGGGAGGCCGCCGCCCTGGTCGGCACGGACGCGCTGCCCTTCCTGCTGGCCTCGCCGACCCTGAGCACCGGCGGCATCGATCCGGCGACGCTCGTGGAGCGGCTGCGCGCCTACCGGGACGCGGGCGTCGAACCCGCCCCCGCCGACCTGGCCCAGGCGCTGCTGCGGGTCCTGCGGGGCGACCCGGGGGCCGGGCGGGCGGCCGAGGAGGCCTGGGCACTGGACACCCCGGCGGGGCTGCGGCTCGCCGCGTGGCTGCGGGCGGACGCGCCGGTGGCGGCGGACGTGCGGGTCCTCGCGCGGGAGGAGGACCGGTCGCTGATGCGGTGGCACGTCGTCCACCGGCTGGTCGTGGAGTTCGCCGACAGTGCCGTGGTGGGGGCGGAGTTCCCGCCCGCGTTCCGGTGGCTGGGCGGCGCCTCGGAGGCGGCTCCCCGTTCCTGCTCCCACTGGATCACCGGCGGGGAGCACTGGGCGTCGGTCCTGCCGGCCGACCGTGAGGTGCTCGCGGCCTGTCTCGTGCCCTCGCTCGCGCGGTCCGTCGGCGGCGGCACGCGGGACTCGGCCGAGCCGCTGACGGGGGTGGCCGAGGCCGAGGGCCGGATGGGCCGGGCCGTGGCGCTCGCCCTCGCGCTCGGGCTGGGTCACGGGGACGCGGACGACCGGCTGCGGGCGGTGGACGCGCTGCTCGTGCTCGCGTCCCGGGGGGACCTGGACGCGCGGCGGGTGGGCGAGGAGCTGGCGTGGCTGCTCGCCGAGGGTTCGGTCAAGCCGAACCGGCTGGCGGACGCGGCCCGGACGGCGGCGGCCACCGGGGCGTACGGGACGGTCTGGGCGGTTCTCGCCGCGGCGCTCCCGGAGGCGCTGGGCGCGGGGCAGCCGGTGCGGGGTCTGGGCGAGGTGCTCGCGGTGGCGGCCGACTGCGTGGAGCGGTGCGGGGCGCGGGGTGAGCTTCCCGGCCTGGACGGCCTCGCCTCGGCGAAGGGCTCCACGCAGCTGGTCGTCCAGGCGAGGCGGCTGCGGGAGGCGCTCGGACGGTGAGCCGGTCAAGGCCCGGTCACGGGCCCGATCAGACCCTGACCCAAACGGCCTGAAACGGGCCCTAAGGCACCAGATCGGCGCTTAACCCGTCAGTCACAGAACGTTCGTGATCACGCAACACCGCTGGGTCACAGTGAGGTCATGACCGATGTGACGTCTTCGAAGAGCAACCGCCGCCCGCACCACTGGCGGCACGACCTGATCGAGCTCGCCGCCCTCTTCACCGCCGTGGTGGTGGCCGACACGATCGCCAAGACCATCGCCAAGGGGCCCGACGGCCCCTACCTGCTGGTGTTCTCGGCGATCGCGCTGGTCGCCACCGTCGCGTTCCACACCTGGTGGGCGCGGAGGCACAGCCATGCCAGTCATCCCCCGCCCCCCGGATCCCCGGCCGGGGCCACCGGCGGGCGCGCCACCACGGCCCCGACGGCCGGCCGAGGCACGGGCACGACCGAACAAAACACGGGCACGGGCACGGACGGCCGGAGCACGGGCGCGGCCGACGGCGGCGAGGGCGCGGAGGACGCCCCGCGTCCGCCCGCCGAGACCGCGCTCTGGCGCATGCGGACCACCGTCGAGGACACCCCGGGCAGCCTCGCCGCCCTGTGCACGGTCCTCGCCCGGCTGGGCGTCGACATCCTCACCCTCCAGACCCACCCGCTCGCCCGGGGCACCGTCGACGAGTTCCTGCTCCGCGCCCCCGCCGAGCTCTCCGCCCAGGACCTCGCCCGCGAGACCACATCGGCCGGCGGCCGCGACACCTGGACCGAGCGGGCCGACGCCCACGACCTGGTCGACACCCCGACCCGGGTCCTCGGCCTGGCCACCCGTACGGCCCTCGACGCGGCCGAACTGCCGCTCGCGCTGCGCGGGCTCCTCGGCCGCTGCACGCTCCACTCCGTGCCCGCGCGCTCCCTCACCGGCCGCCCCATCGGCGAACAGGCGCCGGTCGAAGGGGTGCTGGAGGAGACCGTGATGAAGCTGCGCGATCCGCACGGCGGCACGCTCATCGTCGAGCGGCCCTATCTGCCCTTCACCCCGACCGAGTT
The DNA here is from genome assembly GCF_043080005.1 of Streptomyces sp. NPDC015130. NCBI lineage: Bacteria > Bacillati > Actinomycetota > Actinomycetes > Kitasatosporales > Streptomycetaceae > Streptomyces > Streptomyces sp. NPDC015130. The sequence continues at coordinate 164,107 of NZ_JBIBVC010000010.1, forward strand.
CGCCCGTGCCCGGGCGCTCGTCGAGCTCGATGCCCGGCTCGGTCCGCGCGTGCCGCGCAGCCAGGACGTGCTGACCCTGCCGGAGGGCAACGAGATCACGGTCCGTCGTGCGGACCAGCGCGACCTGCGGGCCGCGCGGGCGATGCACGACCGCTGCTCGGCCCGCACCCTCGGCCTGCGCTACCACGGCCCCGTCGGTGACGCCGACCGCTACCTCGACCATCTGCTCAGCCCCCGCTTCGGGCGGACGCTCGCCGTGCAGACGGCCTCGGGCCGGCTCGTCGCGCTCGGCCATCTCCTGTGGGACGGCGACGAGACCGAGGTCGCCCTGATGGTCGAGGACGACTGGCAGCGGCGGGGCATCGGCTCCGAACTCCTCGGCCGGCTGGTGGCGATGGCCGAGGAGGCCGGCTGCGAGAGCGTGTACGCCGTGACCCAGGCGTCCAACACCGGGATGGTGGCCGCCATGCGGGCGCTGCGGCTCCCCCTCGACTACCAGATCGAGGAGGGCACCCTCGTCATCACCGCGCGGCTGGCCACGGCACCGCACCGGAGCCCGCGCCCCGCGTCGCACTCTCTGCCTCACGAGGAGGTCCGGCGGGCGGAGCGCTGAGCGCCTGCGTCAGGTCCCGCCACAGGTCCTCGACGTCCTCCAGGCCGACCGACATGCGCAGCAGCCGGTCGCTGACGCCCGCCGAGCGACGGTCTCCCTCGGCCACGATCCGGTGGCTGATGGAGGCCGGGTGCTGGATGAGGGTGTCGACGCTGCCGAGGCTGACCGCCGGCGTGATCAGCCGTACCCCGGCTATCACGTCGTGCGGGTCCCCGTACACCTCGAAGGCGATCATCGCGCCGCCGATCCGCGGGTAGTGGACGCGGGCGATCCGGGGGTCCGTGGCGAGGCGCCGGACGAGCTCGGCCGCCGACGTGGACGCCGCCCGCACCCGTACGGGAAGGGTCGAGAGGCCCCGCAGCAGCAGGTAGCCGGCGAGCGGGTGGAGCACCCCGCCGGTGGCGAAGCGGACCTGGCGGAGGGTACGGGCGAACTCCTCGTCGCAGGCGACGACGCCGCCCATGACGTCGCCGTGCCCGCCCAGGTACTTGGTCGCGCTGTGCAGCACGATCCGCGCGCCCTGCTCGACGGGGCGCTGGAGGACCGGCGTGGCGAAGGTGTTGTCCACGAGGAGCGGCACGGAGCCGCAGGAGTGGGCGAGGGCGCGGATGTCGGCCTCGGCCAGGGTCGGGTTCGCCGGGGACTCGACCATGACGAGGCCCGTGTCGGGGCGGATCGCGTCGGCGATGCCCGCCGGGTCGGTCCAGGTCACCTCGGTGCCGAGGAGACCTGCCTCCAGGAGGTGGTCGCTGCAGCCGTACAGCGGACGGACCGCGACGACGTGGCGCAGGCCCTGGCTGGCCCGGGCGAGCAGGACGGCGGTGAACGCCGCCATGCCGCTGGCGAAGGCCACGGCTGCCTCGGCGCCCTCCAGGCGGGCGAGGGCCTCCTCGAAGCGGGCCACGGTGGGGTTGTCGAGCCGGGCGTAGACGGGCGGGCCGTCGAGCCGCGCGCCGGTGGTCGCGAACTCGTCGATGCGGGCGGCCTCGGCCCGGGCGTCGTACGAGGGGTAGGTGGTCGACAGGTCGAGCGGCGGGGCGTGCAGACCGAGCGTGGCGAGGTCCTCGCGGCCGGCGTGCACTGCTTCGGTGGCGAGCGCCCTCGGGGTGGCCGAGGGGTCGCGGTCCATGGCGTCCATGGCGGCACTGTGAACGTTTACCGGAAAGTAGGGGGAACAGGCCGTGCTACGTTCGACAGATGGCCGAATCTGTCGTACTGGACGCGGTCGATCTGCACATTCTTCGCCTCCTGCAGAACGACGCCCGGACCACCTACCGCGAACTCGCCGCCGAGGTCGGCGTGGCGCCCTCGACCTGCCTGGACCGAGTGGCCCGGCTGCGCCGCACGGGCGTGATCCTGGGTCATCAGCTACGACTGGATCCGGCCAAACTCGGGCGTGGGCTCGAAGCTCTTCTTCTCGTCCAGGTCCGCCCCCATCGGCGGGAACTGATCGGTCCGTTCGTCGACCGGATCCGGGCCCTTCCCGAGTCCCGGGCCCTCTTCCATCTGACGGGTCCCGACGACTACCTGGTCCACGTGGCCGTGGCGGACCCCGCCGACCTGCAACGACTCGTGCTCGACGAGTTCACCTCGCGCCGCGAGGTGGCTCGCGTCGAGACGCGGCTGATCTTCCAGCAGTGGGAGTGCGGCCCGCTCCTGCCGCCCTCGGCGGGCCCTTCCTTGTCGGCCGACTGAGATCGAACGAGGGTGACGGAGCCGACGGGAGAGGCCAGGATGACCCCCATGCCAGAGACTTCCAGCAGCCCGCTGCCCCGCCAGGTCGCCGACGCCCACGTCGACGCACTCATCGCCCTCGACCCGATCACCGGTACGTACCTGGGAGTCAAGGAGAGCGCCGGTCGTCTGCCGGACTTCTCGCCCGCCGGGCAGAAGGCCGTGGCCGACCTCGCCCGGCGGACGCTCGCGGCCCTGGACGCGGCGGAGAGCGCCCCCGGCGCCGGAAGCGACGCGGAGCAGCGGTGCGCCCGGCTGCTGCGGGAGCGCCTCACGGCCGAACTCGCCGTGCACGAGGCCGACGAGGGTCTCTGCGTGGTCAGCAACATGCGCTCCCCCGCCCACAGCGTGCGCATCGTCTTCACGATGATGCCGGCGGAGACCGCCGAGGACTGGACGGCGGTCGCCACCCGGTTGCGGGCCGTCCCCACGGCGCTGGAGGGCTACCGCTCCGCGCTCGCGCTCGGCCTGGAGCGCAAGCTGTACGCCGGGCCGCGCCCGACCGCCACCTTCGTCGGCCAGCTCACCGAGTGGGCCGGCGCGGAGAGCGGAGGGCGGGGCTGGTTCGAGGAGTTCGCCGCGTCCTGTCCCGACACGCTGCCCGAGGAGCTCAGGGCCGAGCTCGCGGCGGCATCCCGGGGCGCCACGGCGGCGGTGGCGGCGCTGCGGGACTGGATGCGTGACGTGTACGCCCCGACCGTCGCGGACGCGCCGAACACCGTGGGCCGTGAGCGGTACCAGCGGTGGAGCCGCTACTTCAACGGCACCGACCTGGACCTCGACCAGGCCTACGCGTACGGCTGGTCGGAGTACCACCGCCTCCTCGGCGAGATGCGGACCGAGGCCGAGCGGATCCTGCCCGGCGCGGGCCCCTGGGAGGCCCTGGCCCACCTCGACGAGCACGGCACGCACATCGAGGGTGTGGAGGAGGTACGGGTCTGGCTCCAGGAGCTGATGGACGAGGCCGTCGCGGCGCTCGACGGCACCCACTTCGAACTGGCCGACCGCGTACGGCGGGTGGAGTCCCGGATCGCGCCGGCCGGCGGGGCGGCCGCCCCGTACTACACCGGCCCGTCCGAGGACTTCTCGCGCCCCGGACGCACCTGGCTCCCGGTGGACGGCCAGACCCGCTTCCCCGTCTACGACCTGGTGTCGACCTGGTACCACGAGGGCGTGCCCGGTCATCACCTGCAGAGCGCGCAGTGGGTGCACGTCGCCGACCGGCTCTCCCGCTACCAGGCGACCATCGGCAAGGTGAGCGCCAACATGGAGGGCTGGGCGCTGTACGCGGAGCGTCTGATGGACGAGCTCGGCTTCCTGCCCGACGCCGAGCGGCGGCTCGGCTACCTCGACGGGCAGATGATGCGGGCGTGCCGGGTGATCGTGGACATCGGCATGCACCTGGGCCTGGAGATCCCGGCGGACTCGCCGTTCCGGCCGGGCGAGCGGTGGACGCCGGAGCTCGCGCAGGAGTTCTTCCAGCTGCACAGCAGCCGCCCGCCGGTCTTCGTGGAGAGCGAGATGACCCGCTACCTCTCGATGCCGGGGCAGGCGATCGGCTACAAGCTGGGCGAGCGTGCCTGGCTGCTCGGCCGGGCCAACGCGCGGGCCGCGCACGGCGACGCGTTCGACGCGAAGGCCTGGCACATGGCGGCCCTCTCGCAGGGCCCGCTGGGTCTCGACGACCTCGTCGACGAGCTCTCGCGCCTCTGACGGAGCGGGGCCACCCCCGTACCAGCCCATGGGAATCCCCGGCCGCTCGCTTGATCGGCCGGGGATTCCCCTGCTATTTCTCAGGCATGACCAGCGCTTACACTCCGGACGCCACCGACTGGCGCATTCTCGAGGCCCTGCAGTCCGAGGGCCGGGCGAGCTTCGCCGAGCTGGCCCGCGCCGTGTCGATGTCGCCGTCCGCCGTGACCGAGCGGGTGCGGCGCCTGGAGGACGCGGGGGTGATCGCCGGGTACACGGCGATCGTCGACCAGGACCGGCTCGGGCTGCCGATCCTCGCCTTCGTACGGCTGCGCTACCCGCACGGCAACTACAAGCCGTTCCACGACCTCATCGCCACGACGCCCGAGGTCCTGGAGGCCCACCACGTGACGGGTGACGACTGCTTCGTCCTCAAGGTCGCCGCCCGCTCCATGCGGCACCTGGAGGAGATCTCCGGGAAGATCGCCACGCTCGGCTCGGTGACGACGAGCGTCGTCTACTCCTCGCCGCTCCCCCGGCGCTCCATCAGCCGCTGAGCGCGTCCCCGCCGGTGCGCAGCCGCACCGCTGAGCCGTGCCGCGCCTTGACGACCTCCAGCTGGGCCGGGACACGGCGGCGCAGGTCGCCGACGTGGCTGACGATGCCGACGCTGCGGTCGCGTTCGCGCAGCGAGTCGAGGACGTCGAGGACCTCGTCGAGCGTCTGCTCGTCGAGGCTGCCGAAGCCCTCGTCGATGAAGAGGGTGTCGAGCCGGACGCCGCCCGCCTCGTCCGTGACGACGTCGGCGAGGCCGAGGGCGAGGGCGAGGGAGGCGAAGAAGGTCTCGCCGCCGGAGAGCGTGGCGGTGTCGCGTTCGTTGCCCGTCCAGGCGTCGACGACGTGCAGCCCGAGGCCCGCGCGCTTGCCGCCGGAACGGGCGTCGGAGTGGACGAGGGTGTAGCGGCCGGAGGACATGCGCTGGAGGCGGGCGGTCGCGGCGGCGGCGACCTGTTCGAGCCGGGCGGCCAGGACGTACGACTCCAGACGCATCCGGCGCTCGTTCTCCGCGGACGTCCCGGCGGTGAGGGCGGCGAGCCTGGCCACCCGGTCGTACTCCTCGCGGAGCGGGCCGAGCCGGTGGACCTCGGTGCCGGCCCGGCGGGAGAGGCCGGTCAGTCCGGTCGCGCGCTCGCGGGCCGCCGCCAGCTCGGACGCGGCCTGCCGCAGGCGGCGCTCGGCCGCCGTGTGGGCGGCCTCTGCGGCCGCCGGGTCGGCCGGCGGGAGTACGGCGGCAGCGGCGGTGCCGGGCTCGGCGAGCCGGTCCGCGACGGCGGCCGCCTCGGCCTGCCAGGCGTCCACGCGCCGCTGGAGGTCCCGGCGTTCGGCCTCGCCGACGAGGGCGTCGCGGGCCTCGGCCGGGGTGGTGAAGCCCGCGCGGTAGGCGGCGTCGGCGAGCCGGTCGTCGGCCTCCTTGAGCCGCTGGGCGGCCAGTTCGGCGGCGCGCACGTCCCCCGCGGCCTCGACCAGGATCGCGATCTTCCGCTCCAGCCGGGTGGCGTGCTCGGCCACGCTGGCGAACTCGCCGCGCCCGCGCACGAGTTCCTCGTCGAGCGAGGCCTGCTCCCCTTCGAGGGCCTCGCGGCGCGAGGTGCGCGCGGCGGCCCGCCGCTCGGCCTCCCGCTGCGCGGCGACCCGATCCTCGTGCTCCCGCTCGGCGCGCGCGAGCGCCTCCCGGGCGCCGTGCGCCTGCCCGGCGAGCGCGTGTGCCTCGCCGTGCAGCCGGGTCAACTCCTCGACCTCCACGGCGAGTTCGGCGACGGTCGGGTCGGTGCCCGGCTCCGCGCCGAGGACCTCCGTACGGGCCGCCGACCAGGCCGCCCGGGTGAGGTCCCGGTCGCGCTCGGCTGCGGTGCGGGCCTCGTCGGCGCGGGTGTAGGCCGCGTAGGCGGCGTCCTCGGTGGCCCGGTCGACGTGGCCGTCCGTGGTGCGGGCCGGGTCCGGGTGGGCGGTGGAGCCGCAGACCTGGCAGGCCTCGCCCTCGGCGAGCGTGGCGGCGAGTTCGGCGGCGATGCCCCGCAGACGGCGGGACTTGACGTCGAGCCAGGTCTCGTGGGCGGTGTTCCGGTGCTCCCGGGCGTCCGTGAGCCGTGCCTCGGCGGCGGCGGTCTCCCGCTCCAGGGTGTCGCGGCGGCTGGCCGCGTCGAGGCGTCGGCGGGCGGGCTCCAGACGTCCGGCGAGGTGCTCGGCGCGGGCCGCCGCGTCCGTCGCGGCCAGGACCCGTTCGGCCAGGGCGGTCCGGCGGGGCTCCCAGTCGGCGAGCCAGCCGGCCGCGTCCTGGAGTGCGTCCTCGTCGGCCCGCGCCTCACGGACGAGGGCGGTGCGCTCCTCGGCGAGGGCGGCGGAGCGGCGCTCGGCGCGACGGGCGGCGTCGAGGCCGCCCAGCTCCCCGCGCAGCCGGTGTTCGAGCGCGGAGAGGTGCTCGGCACCCTGGTCGGCGAGGTCGGTGGGCAGCAGGGCGCGGGAGCGTTCCCGGGCCGCGTGCGCGGCGGCGTGCTCGCGCTCGGCGTCCGTGCGCAGGCCGAGCGCGGGGGCGACGCGCTCGGCCTTGAGGGACCGGTCGAGCGCGGCCTGGTGGCGGTCGCGCTCGGGGGTGCGGGCGGTGAGCTGCTCGCGGCGGCGGAGCGCGTCGGCGTGCCGGGCCTGGCGGTCGGCGAGCTCCTTCTCGGCGTCGAGGGCGGCGCGCGCGGAGGTCTGTCCGTGCTCGGCGGCGGTGAACCGCACGCCGGTGATGTCGAGGGCCTCGCGGGCCTCGGTGCGGGCGACGGCGGCCCAGGTCAGGACGGACTCGGCGAGGCCGGGGTCGCCGGGGCGCCCCTCGACGGGGGTGCGGGCGGCTTCGAGGCCGCCGGCGGCCTGCGTCATCCGGTGGGCGAGGGCGAGGAGCCGCTCGTCCCCGTCCCGTACCTGCTGCTCGGCGGCGCGCCGGAGGTCGGCGAGGCGCTCCTCGACGGCGGCGAAGCGGCGGGTGTCGAAGAGGCGGCCGAGGAGCTTGCCGCGGGCCTCGGCGTCGGCGCGCAGGAACTTCGCGAAGTCGCCCTGCGGGAGGAGGACGACCTGGCAGAACTGCTCGCGGCTCATGCCGAGGAGCTGGGTGATCTCCTCGCCGATCTCCTGGTGGGAGCGGCTGAGTCCGGCCCAGGTTCCGGTGGCGGGGTCGTACTCGCGGAGCCAGGTCTGGGCCTTCTCGGTGGTGAAGCCGGGGGTGCCGCGCTTCTTGGGCCGCTGCTGGGCGGGCCTGCGGGTGATCTCCAGGCGCCGGTCGCCCACGCTCAGTTCGAGGAGGACCTCGGTGTACGTGCCGACCGGGGCGTGGTCGCTGCGCAGGGAGGTGCCGGGGCTCTGCCGCACGCCGGGCACGCTGCCGTACAGGGCGAAGCAGACGGCGTCGAGGACGGAGGTCTTCCCCGCGCCGGTCGGACCGTGGAGGAGGAAGAGGCCGGCGGCGGAGAGGGTGTCGAAGTCGACCGTCTGCGTGGTGCCGAAGGGCCCGAACGCGGTGATCTCCAGGCGGTGCAGCCTCACCGGCCCACCTCGCGCTCGGCCGAGTCGACCCGTACGTCGTCGAAGGCGGCGTACAGCACCGTCCGCTCGGGGCCGTCGAGCCCCTCTCCGCCGCGTACGTGGGCCACGAAGTCCTCCGCGATCTGCTGGTCGCTGCGGTCCCGGAGCCGCTGGGCGTAGGAGGCGCCGGGGCCGTCCTCGGTCCGCTCGGGGTCGAAGACGAGGTTCAGGGTGTGCGGGAAGCGTTCGGTGAGCCGGGCCATGGGCTCGGCGGGGCGCGTGGGGTCGGTGAGGGTGGCCTCGACCCAGGACTGCTCGTGGGGCGCGAGCGCGGGGTCGGCGAGGAGGTCGTCGAGCCGGCCCCGGATCCGGGCGAGGGGGCGCGGGACGGGGCAGTCGAGGCGCTCGGCGGTGAGGACGGCGCCGTCAGCGCCGAGGTCGACGAGCCACATCGTCTTGCGGTGGTCGGCCTCGGAGAAGGAGTACGCGAGCGGGGAGCCGGAGTAGCGCACCCGCGGGGTGAGGGTCTGGCTGCCGTGGAGGTGGCCGAGGGCGACGTAGTCGACGCCGTCGAAGACGGCGGCGGGGACGGCGGCGACGCCGCCGACGGTGATGTCCCGCTCGCTGTCGCTGGGCGCGCCGCCCGCCACGAAGGCGTGGGCGAGGACGACGGAGCGGGTGCCGTCGGGGCGGCCCGCGAGGTCGGCGCGCACCCGGTCCATGGCGGCGGCGAGCACGGCCTCGTGTCCGCCCTTCGCCGCGCCGAGCCGCTCGCGCACGAGCGCCGGTTCGAGGTACGGCAGGCCGTAGAGGGCGACGTCGCCGTGGGCGTCGCTGAGCACGACGGGGGTCCCGATTCCGTCCGGGTCGGTACGGAGGTGGATGCCCGCCCGCTCGATGAGCCCCGCGCCGACGCCGAGGCGGCGGGCCGAGTCGTGGTTGCCGGAGATCATGACGGTCGGCACGCCGGCCTCGGCGAGGCGGTGCAGCGCCGTGTCGAAGAGTTCGACGGCGGACAGCGGCGGCACGGCCCGGTCGTAGACGTCCCCGGAGACGAGGACGGCGTCGACCCCGTGCGCGTGCACGGTCGCCACGAGGTGGTCGAGGAACGCGGCCTGGGCTTCGAGGAGCCCGACGCGGTGGAAGGACCGGCCGAGGTGCCAGTCCGAGGTGTGCAGGAGCCTCACGATGCCGTCCCACCCCGCATGTGTGCCGCTCCTCGCCGCCGCTTCCCGTTCCGTGCGCCCACCACGCTATCCCGGCCGGGGGTGTGGGTGGGGCCGGACGGGATTCCGGGCGGGGGTGTGGGTGGGGGTGTGGGTGGGGGCCGGACGGGATTCCGGGCGGGGGTGTGGGTGGGGGTGTGGGTGGGGGCCGGACGGGATTCCGGGCGCATGTTCGGACGACGGCCGGGCGGCTCTCGGACGACGGCCGGGCGGCTCTCGGGCGCCGGCCCGCGAGCGCTCGGGGGGCGGCTTCGGGCGCTCGGGTTGTCGGCTGCGGGCGCTCAGGCGTCGCCGTACGCCTCGCCGCCGAGGGCGAGCAGGGCCGTGCCCGCCGTGGTGTCGGCGAGCCAGGCCCGGAAGTCGGGGACGTCGGCGTCCGGGAGGCCGATCTCGATCGTGACGGCCTCGGCGTACCGCACGTCACGGACCGCGCGGCCGGTCGCCCGCAGGTCGTTCTCCAGCTTCCCGGCCCGCTGGTGGTCGACCGTGACGGTGGCGAGCCGGAAGCGCTGCCGGGTCACGGTGCCGAGCTCGTCGAGGGCCTCGCCGACCACGCCGCCGTACGCGCGGATGAGACCGCCCGCGCCGAGTTTCACGCCGCCGTAGTAGCGGGTGACGACGGCGGCGACGTAACGCATCTCACGGCGCAGGAGCATCTGGAGCATCGGCACCCCGGCCGTGCCGCCGGGCTCGCCGTCGTCGCTCGCCTTCTGCACGGAGGCGTCGGCGCCGAGGACGTACGCGAAGCAGTTGTGCGTGGCGGTGGGGTGCTCCCTGCGGACGCGCGCGACGAACTCCTGCGCCTCCCGCTCGTCGGCGACGGGCGCGAGCGCGCAGAGGAAGCGCGAGCGGTTGATCTCGGTCTCGTGGACGCCCTCGCGGGCGAGCGTGCGGTACTGCTCCTGCATCCCGCCAGCCTACGTTCCGTCCGCCTCGTACTCCCCGGCGGCCGGTTCCGGGGACTCCCCCTGGCCCGCGTACGGCAGCGCGCGCAGGGCCAGGGCCCAGCCGAGGCGCGCCTCGCCGGACTCGCTGGAGCGGCCGGTGAGCTCGGCGACGCGGCCGATGCGGTTGAGGACGGTGTTGCGGTGGCAGTAGAGCAGTTCTGCGGCGCGGGCGGCGGAGCAGCCGTGGTCGAGCCAGACCCGGAGGGTGGTCAGGAGCGCGGCCCGCTCGCCGCCGGTCGCGAGGACGGGCCCGAGGTGGACCGTGACGATCCGCTCGGCGATGTCGGAGCGCCCGCTGAGGAGCACCTGCGCGAGCCGGTCGTCGAAGGCGGCGGCCTCCCCGCTGCCCGCCGGGAGGGTACGGAGGGTCTGTTCGGCGAGCCGGAGGGCGCGGCCCGCGTGGGAGAGCCGCTCGAACTCCGGGGAGATCCCGGCCGTCGCGCCGGTCAGTTCCCGCAGGGCGTCGAGGAGGTCGCGGGCCGCGGGGTCGGCGGAGCCCCGGGGCCCCGCGGCCGGGCCGCCGGCGGGGGCGTCGCGGCGCGGCAGCCGGACGATCCCGGCGTACCGGCCGGAGCGGGGCCGCCAGAACGACCACATCCCCCGCGCCTCCAGGACGGGCGCCGGGTGCGGCGGGGCGGCCGGGTCCTGGGCGGCGACCACGACGACGTACCGGTCGCAGGCGGGGACGCCGAGCGCGGCGGCCGCGGCCGAGGCGACGGCGGGGTCGTCGGCGCGGCCGTCGAGCAGCGCCTCGAAGAGGGCGACGCGCCGGGTGTCCTGGCGGCTCTGGAGCTCCAGCTGGGCGAGCCGGTACTCGTCGGCCATCGCGACGGAGTAGCGGTCGATCGTCTCCCAGACGCCGCTCGCCATGTCCAGCTCGACGTCCCGACTGTCGGCCTCGCGGCCGGCCCGGGCCCTGAGGTGCTCGGCCATGACCTGCCAGAGGACCCGGCCGCCGCGCCGGTACGCCTGGAGGACGGTGTCGAGGGGCACGCCCTGCTCGGCGCGGCGGCGGCCGGTCTCGCGGGCCGCCCACTCGAAGTCGCCGCCGGTCGGGGCGAGGCCGCCGAAGTCCTCCAGGGCGCGCAGGAGGTTGTCGCGGCAGATCTCCCAGAGGTCCTCGCGGGTGACGGGTGCGTCGGCCGCGTACGTGCCCGAGTGGGCGCGGATGTCGTCGACGGCCCGGTCGGTGAGCCGGTCGACGTCGGCGAGCATCGTGGTGGCCAGCGCGCGCCGGAGCGCCCCGGAACCGGCGTCGGACCCGAGCGGGGTGTGGGCTCCGGCGGGGCGCGCGGAGCCGGAGAGCCCGGAACCGGAGCGTGCGGAACCGGAGCGTGCGGAACCGGCGGCCCCCGCGCGCGCGGAGCCGGAGAGCCCGGATCCGGGGCGCGCGGAATCGGTGGCCCCGGGGCGCGCGGGGCCGGAGCGCGGGGCGGCGGGGCGCGGGGCGGCCGGGCTGTGCGTCATGGCTCGCACCGTAGCCCCGGGATTTGGCGAATGCCACGGGTCGCGCGGGCCGACGGGGCCGCTGCCCACCCCGGTGCGGCACATGGTGGGCAGCTGCACATGGCATCCGGCCCGCGCGGCGTCGGATTCTGTGCCGAGTCGGCCGATCGTCGTACGGCCGTCAACTCCGCGAATCTGGAGCGAGTCATGTCACTGAGCGTCGCCGGGGTCCTGGGCGAGTCGGCCCGTCACTTCCCCGACCGGACCGCGGTCGTCGAGGGCGCCGCCCGCCTCACCTACCGCGAGCTGTGGACGGAGGCGCTCCGCTGCGCGGCCGGACTGCGGGAGGCGGGGGTGAAACCGGGCGACCGGCTGGCCGTGCTCCTGCCGAACACGACCGAGTTCCTGCGCGTGTACTACGGCGCGCTCGCGGCCGGCGTGACCGTCGTACCGGTCCACGCGCTGCTCGTCGCCGACGAGGTGCGGTACGTCCTGGAGCACAGCGGCGCTGTGGGCGTCGTGAGCGGCGGGCCGCTGTGGGCGGTGGCCGACGAGGCCGCGCGGGCGGCCGGGGTGCGCGCCTTCCAGGGCGCGCCCTCGGCGGCCGAGCCGCTGCCCGCCGCCGAGCCGGCCGACCCCTCGGACGCGGCCGTGATCCTCTACACGAGCGGGACGACCGGCCGCCCCAAGGGCGCCCTGCTGACCCACCTGAACATCGTCATGAACGCCTCCGTGACCTCCCGGGACCTCCTCGGTCTCGGCGAGGGCGACGTGGTCCTCGGCTGTCTGCCGCTCTTCCACAGCTACGGCCAGACCTGCGCGATGAACGGGACGCTGCGCCAGGGCGCGACGCTCGTGCTCATGCCCCGGTTCAGCGGCCCCGCGGCCCTGGAGGTGCTCGCCGCCGAGGACGTGACGGTCTTCATGGGGGTGCCGACGATGTACCACGCGCTCGTGGAGGCCGCCGCGGTCTCCGACCGGCGCCCGACGGCCCTGCGCGCCGCCGTCTCGGGCGGCGCCGCCCTGCCGGTGGCCGTCCTGGAGCGCTTCGAGGAAACCTTCCGCACGCAGGTCCTGGAGGGGTACGGCCTGACGGAGACGTCACCGGTCGCCACCTTCAACCAGCCGCACCTCGGCCGCCGTCCGGGGACGGTCGGGCACGCGGTGTGGGGCGTGGAGGTGGGCGTCGCGGACGCCGCCGTGGAGCGGGAGGTGGTGCTGCTCGCGGACGGCGAGGTCGGCGAGGTCGTGGTGCGCGGGCACAACGTCTTCGCGGGCTATCTCGACGACCCCGCGGCGACGGCCGCCGCGCTCGTGGACGGCTGGTTCCGCACGGGCGACCTGGGTGTCCTGGACGAGGACGGCTTCCTGCGGATCGTGGACCGGAAGAAGGACCTGGTGATCCGGGGCGGCTTCAACATCTATCCGCGCGAGGTCGAGGAGGTGCTGGTGCGCCATCCCGCGGTCTCGGAGGTCGCGGTGATCGGCGTGCCCGACGACGTGAAGGGCGAGGAGGTCTGCGCGGTGGTGGTGCGCCGGGACGGGACGCCCCCGCTCTCCGAGGAGGAGCTCGTGGAGTGGTCGCGGGAGCGGCTGGGCCGGCACAAGTACCCGCGGATCGTGCGCTTCGTCGAGGCGCTGCCGCTCGGCCCGACCGGCAAGGTCCTCAAGAGGGCGCTGGTGTCCGGGGGGTGACCGCACGCCCTGCCGTCACCCCATCATCTGGACGGTGCGTCACCGTCGACCCACGGAAAGGTGAATCGATGTCGGAGTACGTCGCGGAGAACGTCCCGGACGGTCCCGGGGTCCGCACGAGGAACGGCCTTCTGCGGGGCGCCCTGAACGACGGGGTGGCGTCCTTTCTGGGAATCCCCTACGCGCAGGCCCCCGTCGGGGAGTTGCGGTTCCGTGCGCCGGAGCCCGCGAAGGCCTGGGAGGGGGTCCGGGAGGCCGTCGCCTTCGGGCCGACGGCGCCCAAGCGCCCGTACTCCCCGCCGCTCGACGCGCTGCTGCCCGACCCGGAGGTGGCGGGCGACGACTGCCTCAACCTCAACGTCTGGGCCCCCTGGCCGGCCGGGGAGGACGGTCCCGGCGACCCCGGGCGTCCCGTCATGGTCTGGATCCACGGCGGGTCGCTGGTCCACGGCTCCTCGTCGGTGCCGGTCTACGACGGCACCGCCTTCGCCCGGGACGGCGTCGTCCTCGTCTCGGTCAACTACCGCCTCGGCATCGAGGGGTTCGGGGTCTTCCCCGACGCTCCCGCCAACCTCGGTCTGCGCGACCAGATCGCCGCGCTGACCTGGGTACGGGAGAACATCGCGGCCTTCGGCGGGGACCCGGAGCGGGTCACCGTGTTCGGCGAGTCGGCCGGCGCGATATCGATCGGCGCCCTGCTGGCCTCGCCGCTCGCGAAGGGCCTGTTCCGGCGGGCCGTGCTGCAGAGCGGCGCCCCGACCTCCAAGTCGCCCGGCTACGCCCGGAGGACCACGGAGGCGATCGCCGCGCGGCTCAAGGTTCCGGCGACGGCGGAGGCGTTCGCCCTGGTCGACCGGGAGAAGCTCCTCGCCGCGCAGACCGCGGTCACGGGCAAGGGATCGCCGTTCCTCGCCGGCCATGCCTTCCACATCACCGTGGACGGCGACGTCCTGCCGGAGGATCCGGGCGACGCGCTCGCGGACGGCGCTTCGGCGGACGTGGAGCTGCTGATGGGCACGAACACGGACGAGTACCGGCTGTGGTTCGTGCCGGGCGGACAGGCCGACCGGGTGGGGCCGCTGACTCAGCGGCTGCTGCTCCGGAAGGGCCGGATAGCGCCCCACACGGCCAAGGTGTACCGGGCGGGCCGGCCGCAGGAGAAGCCGGGTGAGGTCCTGGGCGCGATCGTGACGGACTGGGTGCTGCGGGTCCCGCTGAACATGCTGGCGGACTTCCGGGTGGCCTCCGGAAGGGCCGCCGCGACGTATCTGTACGAGTTCGGCTGGCCCTCGCCCGTGCGCGACCTCCGCGCCTGCCACGCGCTCGAACTCGGCTTCGTCTTCGACACGCTCGACGCGCCGGAGACACAGTTGCTGACGGGCCCGGACACGCCCCGAGCCTTGGCCAAGGCCATGCACGCGGCCTGGGTGGCCTTCGCCACGACGGGTGATCCGGGCTGGCGTCGGTGGGACGCGCGGCGCCCGGTGATGACCTTCGGTCCGGGCGAACCGGCCCTGGTCGAGGCACCGCGCGAGGAGGAGCGGCTCGCCTGGGGCGGCTCACGGGCCGACTGACGGTCCAGGGACGGGGAAGGGGACGGGGAAGGGGACGGGGACGGGGACGGGGAAGGGGACGGGGACGGGGACGGGGACGGGGACGGGGACGGGGACGGGGACGGGGAGAGTGACGAGGAAGGGGACGGATCGTCAGGACCCCTCCCCCGACCGGCACGCCTCGGCGAACTCGTCGCTGTCCCCGGCCCGGGCCTTCTCCGCCCGGGTCGGCCCGCGCTGGGCGAGCGCGCAGAGCCGCTCGATCGACGCCTCGGCGTCGAGAGGGACGGTGTAGGGGCGGGACCCCTCGACCGCCGTGATCCGCTCGCCGGTCGAGTTCGGTGACATCGTCGTGTCGAAGCGCACCCAGTACCGGTAGCGCATCGTCTTCTCCCGGGTGTCCCAGACCACCTGCTCACCGGCGCGGGTCATCGTGTGCAGGGTGTCGCCCCGCTCGTCGAGGAAGCGGCCGAGCGTGTACACGCCGTCGCCGGTGAGCGTGCCCTCCCACGCCTTGCGGGCGATGTCCCAGATCCGGACCGAGCCGCCCGCGTACTGCACGGCGAGCCGTTTCCCGTCCGGCGAGACGAGCAGGTCGCGGACGGACGCGCCGTGCTCTCCCCACGTGAACCACCGGGTGTACTCGCCCGTGCCGAAGTCCCAGACCCCGACCTCGCCGACGGTCCGCACGACCGCCGTGCGCGTGCCGGGCACGGCGGCGCCCCAGGTGCCCGCCGCCGCGCTCGCGAGGGCCCACCTCTCCTGTTCCGAGGGCCGGTACGGCCTGCCGTCCTGCCGGCCCGTGTCGAGGTTCCAGCGCGACATGTAGGAGAGGCCCGAGATCACGGCGTGCCGGTCGTCGGGGAAGGTGGTGACGATCCAGGACGGGGTGAGCCCGGTCAGCGGATCGGGTCCCTCGGCCGTGAGGTCGGGCGGGGCCGGCAGTTCCAGCTCGTGCTCCTTCGTGAGGGTGTGCGTGGTGCCGGGCCCGGACGGCCGCTCGGTCAGCCGCCAGACGAGCATGCTCCGCCGGTCCTCGGTGACGGTCAGGACGCGGGAGCCGTCGGGGCTGAAGGAGGTGGGGAAGCGGGCCAGCGGCTTCGGCGAGCCGGCGGAGCCCATCAGCTCGCGGGTCTTCAGGTCCCAGAGCTGGAGCGCACCACCGGAGGCGTCGACCACCGCGAGGCGCCGGTGCTCCCCGTCCGCGGTGCGGAAGCCGCCGAGCAGGACGTTGGTGTCGAAGGAGTCCGGGGACCGGACCCGTACGGTGACGACGCTGCCGCCGACCGCGACGGCGGCCCGCAGATCGTCCGGCGGGCCGTTGAGAGCCACCGCCGGGAAGCCGCTCCGGCCCGTGACGGTGGCGTCCTCGGGCGCGGGGGACGGCACGTCGAACGTCCCGGGCCAGCCCTTCTCCAGGTCGACGACGAGGAAGCGCATCCGGCCGAGGTCGCCGCCCATGCGGCCCACCGGCTTGACGAGGTGCCGCCCGGTGGCGTCGAGCCGGGGCACGTGGAGCGGGCAGACCTCGGCCGTCGTGGTGGAGGAGTACGTGTGGGCGCGCCGCGGCGCGCGGCCGAGCCGCCACACCTCCAGGGTGCCCTGCGCGGTGCAGGTCACCAGGGTGCCGCCGTCGCCGCTGACGGTCGCGGACGCCGCGGCGCGCTCGCCCCAGGGGCTCTTCGCCGCGCCCGTCGCGAGGTCCCAGGCCAGCAGGCGGCCTGGCGCGTCGTCCCGGGCCGTGCCGGCGGGCACGATCCGGCCCACGACCGTGTGGTCGGCCCCGAACCACGCCTCGACCGCGTCCCAGCCCTTCGGCGGGGTGAGCGTCCGGCCGACGCGGCCGCCGTCGGCGGTGCGCCACACGAGGACGCCTTCCCGGCGGATCGCGGCGAGGACCCGGTCCCCTGCGCCGTCGAAGCGGAGGTCGCTCGCGCGGCGGGGGTTCCTCTCCGCCGCCTCGGCCCCGCGCAGCGGGACGTACCGCACCTTCGCCCCGTGGTCGAAGACGGCCTCCGCGGAGGCGTGGACCCCCAGGGCGATGACGCCCCATTCGCTCGACCGCACCATGACCCGGCCGTTCGGCGAGACGGCGAACCGCGCGTTGTCGCCGGTACGCGTCCGGAACCGCGGATCGGGTCGTGCGGCGTCCGCCCCGCGCAGGTCGAGCTGGACGACGTCACCGTCGTCCAGGAGGGCGTACAACTGCTCGCCGGATCCGGTGAAGGCGAGGTCCTGGACGTCGGACCTGCCCTCCATGACGACGTGCTCGACGTCCCGCATCCGCAGGTCCTGGGCGATCAGCGTCGAGCGGGCCGGCTGCCGGTCGGCGGCGCGGAAGGCGCCGACGGCGAACAGCGACGAGGTGGTGAGGGAGACGCCGTCCAGCGCGGCCGCCTGCTGGGCCAGCCGGTCGGAGGTCAGGCGCCGCTGCTCCGCGACCATGCCCCGGTAGAGGAACGCCCCCACGACGAGGGCCAGTGAGGAGACGACGGCGACGACCGCGGTGAGCTGCCGCACCCGGCGCGCCCGGCCGGCGCTCCGGGCGGCCTCCCGGCCTCTGCGGTCGCGCAGTTCCCCGCTGCTCCGAATGAACTCGCGGTCGTCCTGCGTGAGTTCGTCCCCCTGCTCCGCCAGCCGCTCCTCGGCGAGGGCCAGGGCGGGGTCCTCCAGGAGGTGGCCGTCGGGTCTGCCCTCGCGCCGCCAGCGCCGGGCGTCGTAGCGCAGGGTGCCCAGCCACTCCAGGAAGGCGCGGTCCTCGGTGAGCAGCTCGGTCAGCGGCCGCCAGTGCGCGATGAGCGCCTCGTGGGCGAGCTCGACCGTCTCGCGCCCTTCCTCGTCCACACCGAGCACGAGGATGCGGGAGTCGGCCAGCGCCTGGGCCACGGCCCACCGTTCCTCGCCCGCGTCGCGCCGGAGCAGCCGCGCCCGCAGCGCCGTCCGCGTCCCGGGCGGGATCCGCACCAGTGCCCGCAGCAGGCTTCGGGCGGCCGGCGAGGGCGTTTCGCCCTGGACCGCGTCCCAGGCCGCGTCCGCCCGCTCGCCGAGGGCGCGGCCGACCCCGCCGAGCCGCTCGTAGACGTCGAGGCGGAGGCGGCCGCCGCGGCGCTGTTCCCACAGCGTCTCCAGGACGAAGCCGAGCAGCGGCAGCCCGCCGGGCCGCCCGACCGTGTCCTCGACGATCCGGGCCGCGAGACCGGCGCCGTACTCGACGCCGGGTATCGCGTCGAGCGGCCGCACGACGGCTTCGGTGAGCTGCCGCGCGGTCATCGGGCCCAGCTGGTGGGCGGGCGCGCCGCCGACGAGCCGGCCCAGTTCGGGGTGGCTGAGCATCGCGTCCTGGAGGTCGGAGCGGACGACCGTGAGCACCCGTGTGCCGGGGCGCGCCGCGGCCGCCAGGAGCCGGTCGGCGGTGTCGCGCAGCTCGCCGTCCGGCAGGGTGAGGAGGGCTTCCGCCTGGTCGACGGCCACGACCACGCGCCGGTGGCCGCCGTCGGCCGGCGGGGGCGGCGGCAGGACCGGCGGTCGTCCGGAGACGGCGCGCACCAGGACGACCTCGACGCCCTGTTCCCTGAGGCGCGGCAGGACGCCGGCCATGAGGACGGAGGACTTGCCGGACCCCGAGGGTCCGGTCAGGGTGGTGCAGCCGGTGGGACCGTCCGCCTCCAGGAGACCGAGGACCGCGGCGACGTCGGCGTCCCGGCCGAAGAAGTCCCGGGTGTCGTCCTCGGTGAAGGCGTGGAGACCGGGGAACGGGGAGCGTGGGGCCAGGAGTCCGGCGAGCGCCGGGAGCTGCGCGGTGATGGTGCGGGTCGGGATGCAGAAGCTCTGGCCGCCGGTTCCGGAGGCGGTCGCCGTGACGACGCCCACCACGGCGCCGGTCGTCTTGTCCCACACGGCCGCGCCGCTGAAGCCCGGGCGGATCGGGTCCGAGGCGCCGTCCGGGGACATCTGGAGCCAGCCGATGCCGGTGCGTCCGTGGAGCGTGGCGGTGTGCCAGCCGCCCTCGGCGACGTTGTCGGGCAGCCCGAGGACGAGGGCCCGGTGCGCCATCGTCGAGGGCGGGTCGGCCATGACGACGGGCCGCGCGCCGGGCAGCGCGGCGGCGAGGCGGAGCACGGCGAGGTCGCCCCGGCCGTCCGGGTGCTCGGGCACCCAGTCCCGGGTCCGGGCGGTGACGGTGCCGGCGTCCGCGTGGGTCTGGAGCAGCCGGACGTCCAGCGCGGCCTGCGGCGGTTCGGTGTGTCCGCGCGGCAGCCCGGACGCGTCGGTGACGACGTGGGCGCAGGTCAGGACGAGGCGCGGGGCGATCAGTACGCCGACCCCGGCGACGCCCGCCGGGCCGGTGATCCGCACCGTGGCGGCGGCGAGCGCCTCCTCGGCGATCTCGTCGTGGGAGGGGTGCCGCTCGCTCATCGCCCGTCCGCCTCGCTCAGCCGGCTCGGCGGGAGAGGTCCGACCAGTTCAGGGTGACCGTGAAGTTCGCCTCGGTCCCCGTCGTCGCGATGACGACGTCGGCGCCAGCGGTGAGGGAGATGCCGAACTCCAGGCCGATCTCGTCCGGGGGGTTCTCCATCTGCGTGAAGCGGGACACGAAGCTCTCGGCGACGGGCCGTACGGCGTCGAGCATCTGGTCGAGCGTGCGCGAGGCCTGGACGGCGGCCCGCGCTCCGCGTCCGACCCGGGTGACCGCGTCCGTGCCCTCGGTCTCCCTGATCCGTACCAGCACCGGCTCGTCTCCGGGCCGCCCCGTCGGCACCTGCACCGTCACCTCGGCCATCGCGTGCGCACTCCCGTCGCCGTCCTCGTCCGTCGTCGGACACGAGCTGACCTCACGGGGACGGCAGGGTCAAGGCCACAAGACGCCAACTACGGCCCTTTACCGATCAGTTGAAGCCACGGTGGATCCTCGGGGCGGCGGCGGGAATCCCCTCGCGGCCGCACCTGTTGGACAGATCGACGGCGCCGGCCCGGCGCCGTCGAGTGACGGCCCCAGGAGGCAAGCGTGCACGGCAACCCGGAGACCATCCGCCGGATCCTCACCCAGAGCGGCGACACCTGGGCGGTCGTCGGCCTCTCGTCGAACCAGCGCCGGGCGGCGTACGGCGTCGCGGCGCTGCTGCAGCGGTACGGCAAGCGGATCGTCCCCGTCCACCCGAAGGCCGAGACGGTCCACGGCGAGCAGGGTTACGCCTCCCTGGACGAGATCCCGTTCCCGGTCGACGTCGTCGACGTGTTCGTGAACAGCGAGCAGGCGGGTGCGGTCGCCGACGAGGCGGTCGCGATCGGCGCCAAGGCGGTCTGGTTCCAGCTGGACGTCGTCGACGAGGCCGCGTTCGCCCGTACGCGCGAGGCGGGCCTGGACATGGTCATGGACCGCTGCCCCGCGATCGAACTCCCCCGCCTGGCCTGACCGGCCCGCCGCGCCCGGCCCGCCGCGCCCGACGCGACGGGCACGGCGTGGCGGGCCCGACGCTGCGGGCACGACGTGGCGGGCCCGACGCTGCGGGCACGACGCTGCGGGCACGACGTGGCGGGCCCGACGCTGCGGGCACGACGCTGCGGGCACGACGTGGCGGGCACGACGTGGCGGGTGCAGCGGCCGCGGAGCCGGTTCAGGCGACCGGCACGCCGAGGCCGTCGAGGACGACCGCGCCCGGGAGTTGGGCGAAGGCCTTCCCCGGCAGGATCAGCTTGCCGCGCCGGCGACCGCTGCCGACGAGGACCCACTCGGTGTCCACGACGGCGGCGTCGACGAGGAGGGCCCAGTCCGCCGGGAGGCCGACGGGGGTGATCCCGCCGTACTCCATGCCGGTCTCGCCGGTCGCCGCGTCCATCGGCGCGAACGAGGCCTTGCGGGCGCCGAGGTGCTTGCGCACGACTCCGTTGACGTCGACCCGGGTCGCCGACTTCACGACACAGGCGGCCCGCGTGGTCGTCTCGCCCCGCTTGCCCGCGACGACCACGCAGTTGGCGGACGCGTCGAGCAGCGCGGGCCCGTGGTGCTCCACGAAGACGGCGGTGTCGGCGATGTCCGGGTCGGTGTCCACGTACAGGAGCTGTTCGACCGGTACGGGCCCCTGCCAGGCGCGGACGGCGGTGGCGACGGGGCCGGTCAGCTCGTCGAGGCAGTCGGCGGCGGGGCGGGCGTTGTCGAAGTCTCCGAGGGGTGCGCGCATGCGCGTCACGCTAACAACCCGCCCCCGGGTCGCGGACGTCCGTCTCAGCGTGCGGGCGGGATGGAGACGGCCATGGTCATCTCGACCGTCTCGTCCCCGTCGTTGCGGTAGGTGTGCGGCACGTTCGCCTCGAAGACCGCGGACGTGCCGGCCGGCAGGGTGTGCTCGGCCCCGTCGACGACGAGGGTGAGGGTTCCGGCGCCGACGTGCAGGAGTTCGGTGGTGCCGTCCGGGTGCGGGTCGGAGTCGCTGCCCTCGCCTGGCACGAGCGTCCAGGACCAGAGCTCCAGCGGCCCGCGGGCCTCGGTGCCGACGAGGAGGGTGGTGTGGCTGCCGGTGGGGGTGGACCACATGCGGACGGCCTGGTCCGGCGGGACCAGCCGGACCTGGGGGCCCTGCTCGTAGTCGAGGAGGGTCGTGATGGAGACGCCGAGGGCGTCCGCCAGCTTCACGGTGGTGCCGACACTGGGGTTGGTCCTGGCCTGCTCGATCTGGATGATCATGCCCCGGCTCACCCCGGCCCGGGCGGCGAGCGCGTCCAGGGTGAAGCCCCGCTCCTTGCGCCAGCGCTTCAGGTTCCGGGCGAGCGACTGCGTGAGCTGATCGAGGTCCGACACATTCCGTCCAATATCTTGGATGACAGAGTTCAATGCACTGAACTACGGTGGGCTGTACCCGACTGTTCACTGCACTGTACTGCGTGCTGCCGCACGCGACTGCGAGGATCCATGACCGCCCTGTTCGCCCTGGCCACCGCGTTTCTCTGGGGCCTCGCCGACTTCGGCGGCGGACTGCTCACCCGCCGGATCCCGGCCCTCACGGTCGTCGTGGTCTCCCAGGTCCTCGCCGTCCTCGTCCTCGGCACCCTCGTCCTCGCGACCGGAGCCTGGACCGAGGCGAGCCCCCAGCTCTGGTACGCGGTCGGGGCCGGCGTCGTCGGCCCCGCGGCCATGCTCGCCTTCTACAAGGCGCTGGCCCTCGGCCCCATGGGCGTGGTCTCGCCGCTCGGTTCGCTCGGCGTCGTCGTCCCCGTCTCCGTCGGCCTGTTCCTCGGCGACCGCCCCGGGCTCCTCCAGCTCGCCGGCGTCGTCGTGGCGATCGTCGGCGTGACGCTCGCGGGCGGCCCCGAGCTGCGCGGCGCGCCCGTGCAGCGCCAGGCGGTCCTGCTCACCCTGTTCGCGGCCTTCGGCTTCGGCTCGGTGATGGCCCTCATCGCCGAGTCCTCCACCACCGTCACCGGCCTGTTCCTCGCCCTGCTGGTCCAGCGCGTCACCAACGTCCTGGTGGGCGGCGGCGCCCTGTGGGTCTCCGTGCGCCGGGGCGGCCGGGCCCTCCCCGAGGGCGGCCCCGCCGTCATGCGCGCGGCGCTCCCCGCCCTCGCCTTCGTCGGCCTCGCGGACGTCGCGGCCAACGGGACGTACGCGATCGCCGCCCAGCAGGGACCGGTCGTCGTCGCCGCGGTCCTCGCCAGCCTCTACCCCGTGGTCACCGCCCTGGCCGCGTTCGCGGTCCTCAAGGAGCGCCTCCGCCCGGTCCAGGCGGCCGGCGCGGCACTCGCCCTCGGCGGCACGGTCCTGCTGGCCGCCGCCTGACACGGAGCGGCGCCCGCCACCCCGCGACACACGGCCCCGGAGCCCGCCACCCCGCCGCGCAGGACACCCCTACGAGGACGTGCCCGCCTGTTCGACCTCCCAGGCCGCGAGCGCGGCGAGCTGTTCCGAGGTCACGTGCTCCGGGATCGGCTGGGGGGCCGGGGTGCGCAGCGGCGGCTGCCAGCCCTTCTCCTTGTCCCAGCTGCGCACGACCCTGGCCGGGGCCCCGGCCACCACCGAGTGGTCCGGCACCTCGCCACGGACGACGGCGCCCGCGGCGACGACCACGTTCCGGCCGATGCGCGCGCCGGGCAGGATCACCGCGCCCGTGCCGAGCCAGCAGCCGGGCCCGATGGAGACCGGCTCCGAGCGGGGCCACTGGCGGCCGATGGGCTCGTCCGGGTCGTCGTAGCTGTGGTTGGTCGAGGTGATGTAGACGTACGGGCCGCAGTAGGTGTCCGAGCCGATGGTCACCGTCGTGTCGGCGATGACGTGGCTGCCCCGTCCGAGGACCACCCCGTCGCCGAGGGTCAGGACGGTCTCCGTACCGAGGTCGAGGCCCGGCAGCATCCCCGCCGTGAGGGTCACCTGCTCGGCGATGATGCAGCACTCGCCGATCTCGATCCACGGCTCGCCGAAGACCGTGCCCTGCGGGAAGGCCAGCCGCGTCCCCGCGCCGAGGCGGCGGAAGCGCAGCTTCCCCGGGTGCTCGGCGGTGACGGAACCGGCCTGCTGCGCCCAGCGCCAGGCGCCTTGCACCGCAGCGGCGACGGCCCTGCGCCGCCAGGCGGCGAGGGATGAGAACGTGTTTCTGTTCCTGGGCACCCGGCCACGGTAGTCGGCGCCTTCGTGCCTGATCAGTGCGGTGCGCTGTGATGTCCGTCATGGGCACCGCATAGGGTGCGCCCGGGGGCCACCCCCGGGCGCGACACGACGGCTGAACGATCAGGAGCGAACCATGGCAGAGGCGTTGATCAAGGGTGTGGGCGGTAAGGAGCCGCAGATCGACCCGACCGCGTTCACGGCCCCGACCTCGGTGGTGCTGGGCGAGGTCACCCTCGGCGCCCGCGCCAACATCTGGTACCACACGGTGCTGCGGGCGGACTGCGGTCCCATCGCGATCGGCGAGGACTCCAACGTCCAGGACAACTCCACGGTCCACGTCGACCCCGGTTTCCCCGTCTCGATCGGGGCCCGGGTGACCGTCGGCCACAACGCGACCGTCCACGGCTGCGTGATCGAGGACGACGTGCTCGTCGGCATGGGCGCGACCGTCCTCAACGGGGCCCGGATCGGCGCGGGCTCGCTCGTCGCCGCCCAGGCGCTCGTCCCGCAGGGCATGCAGGTCCCGCCGGGTTCGCTGGTCGCCGGCGTCCCGGCGAAGGTCCGCCGTCCGCTGACGGAGGAGGAGAAGGCCGGCATCAAGCTGAACGCCGAGGTCTACCTGCAGCTCGCGCAGAGCCACGCGGAGGCCTTCGGGGGCTGAGCCGTACGGCCCGAGGACGAAGGAGGGCGGCACCCGCGCGGGTGCCGCCCTCCTGTCGGTCTTCCCGGCCGTTCCCCGGCCGTCTTCCGTCCGGCTCAGTCGCCGACGGCGACCGGCTCCCGCTCGACGGCGTCCTGCCGCTCCGCCGCCGCCTTCTTGGCGCGGTTCTTGATGATCAGCATCGAGGCGACGCCGATCAGTACGGCGAGGACGAGGCCCAGCCAGGAGAAGCGCTTGAGCCAGGCCTCGGCGACGATGCCGACCGAGTAGATGACGGCCGTGGTGCCGCCGGCCCAGAGGATGCCGCCGAAGACGTTGGCGATGAGGAACTTCCAGTACGGCATGTGCAGGACGCCCGCGAGGGGCCCGGCGAAGATCCGCAGCAGTGCGACGAAGCGGCCGAAGAAGACCGCCCACATGCCCCACTTCTGGAAGGAGCGCTCGGCGAGCGCGATGTTGGCCTCGCTGAAGTGCTTCGGGAACTTGTTCCCCAGCCAGGCGAGGAGGGGTCTACCGCCCCTGCGGCCGATGGCGTAGCCGATCGAGTCGCCGATGATCGCGCCGGCGGTGGCACAGGCACCGAGCACGTACGGGTTGATGTCACCGTGCTGCGAGGCGAGCAGCGCCGAGCTCACGAGGACGATCTCGCCGGGCAGCGGGATGCCCAGGCTCTCCAGTCCGATCACCACGCCGACCAGCGCGTAGATCGCGACCGGCGGGATCGTCTCCAGCCATTCCTGCACGTGCAACGCGGTTCCTCCCGTGTCGGCCGCCCGGCGTGCCCCGCGTCGGGCACGCCGGGGCAGCCTACCCGGTCAGGAGGGGCGGACCTCGACGCCGAGGCGGAGGCCGGGGTCGGCCGAGGAGGAGCCGACGCGCACGGTCCGGCGGCCCGTGCCGAGGACCCAGCCGTGCCGTGCGGTGTCCCAGGAGGACAGGGTGCGGGCGGTGACGTGGACGGTCACCCGCCGCCGTTCGCCGGCCGCGAGCTCCAGCCGGCGGTAGCCGGCGAGGGCGGAGCGCGGCTGGTCGATCCCGAGTGATGTCAGGTCCGGGGAGGGGCCGAGGTAGATCTGGGCGACCTCGACGCCGTCCCGGCGGCCGGTGTTGCGGACGGTGAACGTGACGTCGAGACCCTCCGCGGCCCCGGGGGCGACGGTCAGGTCCTCGTACCGGAAGGTCGTGTACGAGAGGCCGTGCCCGAAGGGGTAGAGCGGGACGACGCCCTCGGCCTCGTACCAGCGGTGGCCGACGTGCACGCCTTCCCCGTACTCCTCCACCCCGCCCTCGCCCGGGTAGCGGCGCGGGTTCCCGGCCGTGGGGTGGCGGTCCTCGGCGGCCGGGAAGGTCTGGGTGAGGCGCCCGCCGGGGTCGGCGTCGCCGAAGAGGACGGCCGTGGTGGCGGCCGCGCCCTCCTGCCCGGGGTAGTACATCTGGAGGACGGCGGCGGTCCGTTCCCGCCACGGCATGGTGACGGCCGACGAGGTGTTGAGGACGACGGTGGTACGGGCGTTGGCCGCCGTCACCGCCTCGATCAGGGCCTCCTGGTGGCCGGGGAGGGCGAGGGTCGCGCGGTCCTGGCCCTCGGTGGCGTCCTCGTAGGCGAAGAGGACGACGCTGTGCGCGGCGCGCGCGGCGCGGACGGCCTCGGCCAGGTCGGCGGCGCGGGTGGCCCCGGTGACGGCACGGAGCCGGAAGAGCTGTCCGGCGGGGCCGCCGCGAGCGGTGATCTTCAGCTCGTGCGGTCCGGCGGTGAGGCTCCGGCCGGTGCGCCGGACGTGGAGTCCGTCGGGCGCGCGGCCGAGGAGGCCGCCGACGAAGTACTCGGTGATGCCCTGGCGGACGGGGAAGAGCTCGGTGCCGTCGAGGGTGACGGTGGGCCGGGGGCCGCTGTAGTGGACGAGGAAGGTCCACTCGTCGGGGTCGGTGGCGGTGAGCGTGACCGTACGGGTCCAGGTGGCACCGGCGGCGACGCGGACGCCCTCCAGGTCGACGGCGGGTGACAGCGGCGGCAGCGGGCGGCCGAAGAGGTCCTCCCCCACGGCGTGGGCGACGGAGGCGTCCTTCCCCGCTCTGGCCCGGATCGCGTCCAGGGGGCTGGTGGCGGCGTCGGGGACGACATGGGCGCTGCCGCCGCCGCTGACGAAGGGGACAGTGGCCGTGGGGCCGATGACGGCGAGGGAGCGGACGGCCCGGTCGGTGAGCGGCAGGGCTCCGCGTTCGTTGCGCAGGAGGGTCGCCCCGGCGACGGCGACCCGCAGGGCGAGCCGGGCGCCGGATGCGGCGTCCCTGGCGGGGCGCGACGGGGTCTCGTCGAGGAGCCCGAAGCGCTCGCGTACGGAAAGGATGCGGCGTACGGAGCGGTCGACGGCGGCCTCGCCGATCCGGCCCGCGCGGACGGCGTCGCGCAGGGCGGCGCCGTAGCGGGAGCCGCCGGGCATCTCCATGTCGAGTCCGGCGGCGAGCGCGGGGCCGGTCGAGTGGACGGCGCCCCAGTCGCTCATGACCCAGCCGTCGAAGCCCCAGCGGTCCCGCAGGATCCCGGTGAGCAGGGGGGCGTTCTCGGTGGCGTGGACGCCGTCGACCTTGTTGTACGCGGCCATGACGGCGCCCGCTCCGGCGGCCACGGCGGCTTCGAAGGCCCGCAGTTCGGTCTCGTGCAGGGTCTGTTCGGCGGCGTGGACGTCGACGGTGGTGCGGTCGCGTTCCTGGTTGTTGAGGGCGAAGTGCTTGACGGTGGCGACGAGGCCCTCGGCCTGGATGCCGCGGATCTCCTCGGCGACGAGGTCGGCGGTGAGGAGCGGGTCCTCGGAGAAGGTCTCGAAGTTCCGTCCCGCGTACGGGGTGCGGATGAGGTTGGCCATCGGGGACAGCAGCACGTCCTGGCCGAGGGCGCGTCCCTCGCGGCCGATGACCCGGCCGTAGGCACGGGCGAGGCCGGGGTCGAAGGAGGCGGCGAGCATGACGGGCGCGGGCAGGGCGGTCGCAGGGCGGCGGACGCGGATGCCGGCGGGGCCGTCGGCGAGGCGGAGCGGCGGGATGCCCAGCCGGGGCACGCCGGGGACGTGGCCGGCCTGGCCGAGGCTCGCGGGGTCGGCGGCGCCGTGGAGGAGGGAGACCTTCTCGTCGAGGGTGAGCCGGGCGAGGAGTTCGTCGACCCGTCCGACGGGCGCGGCGAGGGGCGCGGTCCGCCGGGGCCGCGTGCCGGCCGTCGCGGGCGGGACGGCGGCGAGGGCGGCGCCGCCGGTCAGCGCGAGGAGCAGCGCCCGCCGCGAGAGCCGCGGGCCGCGCCGCCGGGGCCGGGCCTCCGGGGACGGGGCGGTGGCGGGTGACGCTTCGTCGGACACGCGGCGGCTCCTTCGCGCGGGGTGCGGGCCCGGCCCGGGTGCGTCCGTGCCCTGCCCGCACTATGCGTGACGGGACGTCCGATTCCGGGGCGGCGGCCCGGAACACGTCGGCCCCCGCACCCGAAGGGGGGTGCGGGGGCCGGCGCGGCGCGTCCGCGGAGTACCTCGTGGATCAGGCGTTCGGGCGCAGCGTCCACAGGACGGTCATCTCGCCGGTGACGGCGCCGTCCTCGCGGGTGATGTCGATCCGCACCGGGAACTCCGGCCGCTGACCGGCGTCGAGTTCGGCGACGACCTCGGCCACGGGGCGGCCCAGGGTCGCGGTGGCGGTGACGACGCCCATGGCGAGCTTCTTGTAGGCGATCTCGGCGCTGACGGCGAGCGGGACGGCGCGGGTCAGCTGGTCGCCGAAGGCGGCGAGCACGATGGCGCCGCTGGCGGACTCGGCCAGGGTGAACATCGCTCCGGCGTGCGGGCCGCCGACGTGGTTGTGATAGGCGGGCTGGTCCGGCAGGCGCACGACGGCGCGCTCGGCGGTGGTCTCCAGGAACTCCAGGTTGAGGGTTCCGGCCATGGGGACCGTGGCGGCGAGCATCTCGCCGACGGTCATCTGGTCTGCGCTCATGGCCGTGATGTTACCCACCGGTAGCAGCCTTGGCCATCCCTCTCGTGGCCCCGCCGCCACCGCACCTCTATCGTTACTGGCCATGTGGCCAGGACAGCAGCCGCCCGGGGGCGAGCAGAACCCGCAGGACCAGAGTCAGAACCCCTACCAGCAGTCGGGGTACCAGCAGCCGAACCCGTACCAGCAGCAGCCGGCCCAGCCCGGTTACCCACAGCCGCCGACGCAGCCCGGGTATCCGCAGCAGCCCGCCCAGCCGGGCTACCCGCAGCAGGGGTACGGCCAGCAGGGCTACCCCCAGCAGCCGGGATACCAGCAGCCGAACCCGTACCAGCAGCCGACCGTGGCGCAGTACGCGGTCCCGGGGCAGCCCGGGACGCCCGGCCCCGACGGCGGCAAGAAGAAGACGACGCTCGTGGCGATCGTCGCCGCCACCGCCGTGGTCGTCGCGGCCGGCGTCACCGGATTCCTCGTGCTCGGCAAGGACGACGAGAAGGAGCCGACCGCCGCCGACCCGAAGCCGTCCGTGTCGGCCCCGGCCTCCGGCGCGCCCTCCGAGCCCTCCGAGCCCTCCGCGCCGCCGCTCGACAACCCGCGTGACGGCGCCGCCCAGCAGCCGACGATCCCCGGCTGGAAGGTCGTCCACAACCCCAAGTACGGCACCCTGTTCGACGTACCGCCCGAGTGGGAGGTGTTCAAGCCGGGGTCGATCACGTACTTCGACGACGAGAAGAAGTCCGGCACCCCGCTCGTCACGATGTCCAGCCCCACGCGCTTCAAGAAGAACTGGTGCACCTACGACGTCAACAAGGACGGCAGCGAGGAGACCTGGGGCCTGGCCACGGCCGGCACCAAGGGCGGCCAGGGCGCCAAGAACACCTCGGACGCGGCGCGCGGCGAGGCCGGCACCTGGGTGTGGGGCGGCTACGCCCAGCACATGCCCAAGAGCACGATCAAGATCTCCAAGCCCGTGCCGTACACGACGAAGTCCGGCCTCACCGGCAGCATGGCGACCGCCACCGCTCCGGGCGTCAAGAAGCGCAACAAGTGCGAGTCGGACGGCAAGTCGCTCGCCTTCACCTTCAAGAACGCCAAGGGCGACTTCAGCACCTTCGTGCTCTACGGGCCCGACGGCGTCAAGGACGAACTGCCGGACGCCACCATCAAGCAGATCCTCTCCACGGTCAGGCTCACCTCCGCGTCCTGACCCGGCCGGCGGAGAAGCGCCCCGTGCCCGCGCGGCGCGGGGCGCTCCCCACCGTCCGGATATCGGTTTGGCAGGAAGGGGAGGAGCCAGGGATAGTCCCGGGGTGAACAAACCCGCCCCCTCCCCGCGCCGCACCTCCCTCGCCGCCCGCCGGCCCGAGTGGGCGGGCCGCAACTACGTCCTGCTCACGGCCGCGACGGTGGTGACCAACCTCGGCGCGCACGGCGCGCTGATCGCCACCACCTGGGCGGTCTTCGAGAGCGGGGGCAGCGCGGGCGACGTCGGGCTCGTCGCGATGGCCCGCTTCCTGCCGCTCGTCCTCTTCCTGCTCATCGGCGGCGCCGTGGCCGACCGGATACCGCGCCACCGCGTGATGGTCGCGGCCAACGCCCTCAACTGCGTCTCGCAGGCCGTCTTCGCCGTCCTCGTCCTCTCGGGCGGGGCGCAGATCTGGCAGATGATGGTGCTCACCGCCCTGTGCGGCACCGGGCAGGCCTTCTTCAACCCGGCCGCCGAGGGCATGCTGCTGACCAGCGTCACGGGGGAGCAGGCCGGCCGGGCGTTCGCCGTCTACCGGATGGCCATGCACGGCGCCGGCATCGGCGGCGCCGCGCTGGGCGGCGCGCTCGTCGCCTTCGTCGGGCCCGGCTGGGTCCTCGCGATCGACGCCCTCGCCTTCGCCGTCGCGGGCGGACTGCGAGCCTTCCTCGATGTGAGCGGCACCCCCGAGCGGGCCCCGAGCGGCGGGCTCCTCGCCGATCTGCGCGAGGGCTGGCAGGAGTTCATCGGCCGGCCGTGGCTGTGGTCGATCGTCGCCCAGTTCTCGGTGGTCGTGGGCCTGATCGGGGCGGTCGAGGCGGTCTTCGGACCGCTCGTCGCCCGGGACGAGCTGGGCGGCGCCCGCCCCTGGGGCATCGCGCTCGCCGCCTACGGGGTGGGAACCGTCGCCGGCGCCGTCCTGATGACCCGGTGGAAGCCGCGCAGGCTGCTGTTCGTCGGCACGCTCTGCGTCTTCCCGATAGCGCTGCCCTCGGCGGCGCTCGCCGTACCGCTGGACGTGGTGGGGCTCACGGCCGCCATGTTCATCAGCGGCATGGCGATCGAGGTCTTCGGCGTCTCGTGGATGACGGCCCTGCACCAGGAGATCCCGGAGGAGAAGCTCTCCCGGGTCTCCGCCTACGACTGGTTCGGCTCGACCGCCCTGCTGCCGCTGTCCACGGCGCTCGCGGGCCCGGCCGAGAGCGCGTTCGGCCGGAGCGAGGCCCTGTGGGGCGCGGCGGGGCTGATGGTGTTCGTCACGGCCCTGGTCCTGCTGGTGCCGGACGTACGGAACCTGACCCGCCGTCCGCAGACGAAGGAGATCGCGGGCGCGGCGCCGGGGCCTGCCTCGGACGCTGCCTCGGGGCCGGCTCCCGACTCCCCCACCGCCGCCCGGACCGACGGCTCGGCCGACGGCCAGGCCACCGTCTCAGCCGACGCCGAAGGCGCCCTCGGGCGGCACGGGTGACGGTACGGCCCCGGCGTCCAGGACCGGTTCCGCGTCCCCGGTGAACCGGTCGAGCGTCGCCCCGTGCTCCACGCGCGCGGGGAAGGCGTCCGCGGCGGCCCGCCGGGCGAGGTGGGCGACGTCGATCTCCCGGGCGGAGGCGACGAGCACCGCGTTCCCGAAGCGGCGGCCGCGCAGCACGGCCGGTTCGGCGACGAGGGCCAGCTCGGGGAAGACGGCGGCGAAGGTCGCGAGCTGGGAGCGGAGGAACCCGAAGGGCGCGCCGTCGGCCAGGTTGGCGGCGTAGAGCCCGCCGGGCCGCAGGACGCGCCGGACCTCGCGGGCGTACTCGATCGAGGTGAGGTGCGCGGGCACCCGCGAGCCGCCGAAGACGTCGCCGACGATCAGGTCGGCCGAGGCGTCCGGCGCCGCCTCCAGCCACTGCCGGGCGTCCGCGCCGTGCACGGCGACTCCCGAGCCCTCGGGCAGCGGCAGGTGCTCGGCGACGAGGGCGAGCAGTTCCCGGTCCGCCTCCACGACGTCCTGGCGCGAGCCGGGCCGGGTGACGCAGACGTACCGGGGCAGGGAGAGCGCCCCGCCGCCCAGGTGCAGGACGTCCAGCGGTGCGCCCTCGTCGGCGGCGCCGTCGACGACATGGGCGAGCCGGCGCGCGTACTCGAACTCCAGGTACGCCGGATCGTCCAGGTCGACGTACGACTGGGGCGCGCCGTCGACCGTCAGGAGCCAGGCCCGCTCCCGGTCCACGTCGGGCATGAGGCGCGCGGTGCCCTGGTCGACCTCGCGGATGACGGGGATGTGCTCGTTCACGTTCTCATTGTGCCGAGGGCCGCCGGTCGAGGTTCTTCAGGGCCTCCCGGACGGAGAGCGGGGAGAGCAGGGAGCGGTTGGCGGCGACGAAGGCGCGGACCTCGGCGGGGGCGGTCTTGCCGTACTCGCGCAGGCTCCAGCCGATCGCCTTGCGGACGAAGAAGTCGGGGTGGGCGGCGCGGCGCAGGCAGTAGGCGAAGAGCCGGTCGGCGTCGGTCGCGTCCTTGTAGCGGAGCTGGTGGAGGAGCGCGGTGCGCGCCACCCACAGGTCCTCGTCCTCGATCCACTCGTCCATGCGGGCCGCGAGGGACGGGTCGGCCGCGACGAGGCCGCCGACGACATGGGCGGCCAGGTGGTCGACGGTGTCCCACCAGGAGACGGTGGTGACGAGCCGGCGGGCGACGGGCAGGAAGCCGGAGGAGCAGCGCTTCACATGGCGGGTGAGGTAGTCGACGGCGAAGTAGTGGTACTCGCGCTCGGGCAGGGCGAAGCAGCGCAGGGCGATCGCGGTGCAGTCGTCCTCGTCGGGACGGGCGGTGCCGTCGAGGACGGTGCGGGACAGGGCGCGGCGCTCGGGCGTCCGTACGCCGAGGAAGGGGGCGACGCCCTTCATGTACGCGACCATCTCCTGGGCCCGGAAGGGGTTGCCGGCGGCGGGGTAGAGGGTGGTGAGCCGCTCCAGGACGGTGTCGGCGAGGGCACTGCCGGGGACGTCGTCGGTCGGCGCGGTCTCGGTCATGGGGCCCTCTCGGTCACGGCACGGTCCGGGACGCCGCCCTGCCGCCGGGCGGACACCGGCCGGATGCCACGCGGACGCCAAGCGGACGCCAAGCGGTCGCCGCCGTCGCCGCCCGGATTCCGCCGGGTCTCCGCCCGGACGGACATGACGCACATTACGGCGATCATACGGACCCGTCCGCTACTCTCCCCGAATGCTCGCTCCCGCGTCCCGGCCGCCGGGCTCCCTCGCAGTCCGCTGCTCCCAGGCCCTGCTCTCGCCCCGTTCGCGGCTCTCCGTCCTCGCCCTGCTGCTGCTCACCGCGGCGGGGCTGGTGCTGCTGTACGAGCCCCAGCGGCTGCTGGCCTCGGGCTGGCCCCCGCAGACGAGCGGCGCGGGCGCGGTCCTCCTCTTCGGCCTCGCGTACGGGGTGTGCACGGCGGCCTTCGTGCCGCGTCCGGTGCTCAACCTGGCGGCGGGGGCGCTGTTCGGGTCCGCGGCCGGTCTGACGGCGGCGGTGGCGGGGACGGTGCTGGGCGCCGGGATCGCCTTCACCCTCGGCCGGGTCCTGGGGCAGGACGCGCTGCGGCCGTTCGTCCGGGGCCGCTGGCTGACGGCGGCGGACGGGCAGCTGAGCCGGCACGGGTTCCGTTCGATGCTGGCGATCCGGCTCTTCCCTGGCGTCCCCTTCGCGGCGGCCAACTACTGCGCGGCGGTGTCCCGGATGCGGTACGTGCCGTTCCTCCTGGCGACGGCGATCGGCACCGTGCCGAACACGGCGGCGTACGTGATCGCGGGCGCCCAGGCCGGTTCGCCGGGCTCGCCCGCGTTCCTCTTCTCGGCCGGGTTCATCGTCCTGTCCGGGCTGGGCGCGGCGGTCGTGGCCTGGCGCAAGCGCCACGCCCTGCGGGGCGCGTCCGGGACCCCGGCCGCGCTCCCGGACGCGGCTCCCGCACAGGAGCGTGAGCCGGTCGGCACGGCCTGACGGGACGACGGTCCCGACGGGACAGCGTCACGATGTCCTGAGGGCCTGACGGCTCAAGGGCCTGACGCCCTGACGACCTCTGGGCGCCCGTCGCTCAGAGCGCCTCGACGATCATCGCGTTGGCGAGTCCGCCCGCCTCGCACATCGCCTGGAGGCCGTAGCGGGCGCCCCGGGCCCGCAGGGCGTGGACCAGGGTCGTCGCGATGCGCGTGCCGCTGGCGCCGAGCGGGTGCCCGAGCGCGACGGCCCCTCCGTGGACGTTGACCCGGGCCGGGTCGACGCCGGTCTCCTGCTGCCAGGCGAGCACGACGCTCGCGAAGGCCTCGTTGATCTCGAAGAGGTCGATGTCGGAGAGGGAGAGGCCCGCCCGGCGCAGGACCTTCTCGGTGGCCGGGATGACGCCGGTGAGCATCAGGAGCGGGTCGGAGCCGGTGACGGCGAAGCTGTGGAGCCGGGCGAGGGGCCGCAGGCCGAGGCTCCGGGCGGTGTCGGCGGCCATGACGAGCACGGCGGACGCGCCGTCGTTGACGGGGCTGCTGTTGCCGGCGGTGACGGACCAGTCGATCTGCGGGAAGCGGGCCGCGAAGCCGGGGTCCTCGAAGGCGGGCCGGAGGCCGGCGAGGATCTCGGGGGTGGTCGCGGGGCGCACCGACTCGTCGCGGCGGACGCCCTCGTACGGGACGACCTCGGCGTCGAAGAGTCCGGCCTCCCAGGCGCGGGCGGCCTTGGTGTGCGACGCGGCGGCGAACTCGTCCATGGCCTCGCGGCCGATGGACCACTTGGCGGCGATGAGCTCGGCGCTGATGCCCTGCGGCACGAGGCCTTCCGGGTAGCGCTCGGCGACGCCGGGTCCGAAGGGGTCGGCGCCGGGCGGCACGTTCGACCACATCGGGACCCGGCTCATGGACTCGACTCCGCAGGCGACGGCGATGTCGTACGCCCCGGAGAGGACTCCCTGGGCGGCGAAGTGGACGGCCTGCTGGGAGGAGCCGCACTGCCGGTCGACGGTGGTGGCCGGCACGGACTCCGGGAAACCGGCGCCGAGCCAGGCGTACCGGGTGGTGTTCATGGCCTGCTCACCGACCTGGTCGACCGTTCCGCCGATCACGTCGTCGACGAGGGCGGGGTCGACGCCGCTGCGGTCGATCAGGGCGCGCAGGGTGTGGGAGAGGAGGGCGACGGGGTGGACGTGGGACAGGGCTCCCCCGGCCTTGCCCCTTCCCATCGGTGTACGGACGGCTTCGACGATGACGGCGTCACGCATGACCAACTCCTGAGTTGGAAAACTGGACCAACACTCGTCGGTAACATATCCCAGTGAGTTGGCTTTTCAAACCCTCCCTCTCGGGCTGGCCTAGGCTGGCTCCATGAAGGCCGCCCCCCGCCCCTGCTCGATCGCCGACACGCTCTCGCTCGTCGGCGAGAAGTACGCGCTGCTCGTGCTCCGCGAGGTCTCCCTCGGCGTGCACCGCTTCGACCGGATCGCGCGCAACACCGGCGCCCCGCGCGACATCCTCACCGCCCGCCTCAAGCGGCTCGTCGAGGCCGGGATCCTGGAGAAGGTGCCGTACAGCGAGCGCCCGCAGCGCTTCGAGTACCGGGCGACGGCCGCCGGCGAGGAGCTCCAGCCCGTGCTCCTGACCCTGATGGCCTGGGGCGACCGCCACCTCAACGAGGACGACCGCCCCGTCGTCCTGGAGCACGACTGCGGCGAGGTCCTCAGTCCGCGCGTCGTCTGCGCCCACTGCGGCGGCGAGGCCGACCGGCCGAGCCTCCGCGCCCACGTCCGGTCGCCGGGATGGACGACGTCGGGCCCCGCGAGGCTCGACGAAGCCGGATAAGTCCTGGTCACGGAAGCGTCACGAGCCTGATCACGAGCACGTCATCTTGGGGCGGTACGCTGCGCTCGACCTTCTGACCGCACACGTACATAACGGGACGGCCCTAGCCCCATGAGTTGGTTCGAATCGTTCATCCTCGGACTCGTACAGGGGCTGACGGAGTTCCTTCCCATCTCCTCCAGCGCGCACCTCAGGCTGACCGCGGCCTTCGCCGGCTGGGAGGACCCGGGCGCGGCCTTCACCGCGATCACCCAGATCGGCACCGAGACCGCCGTCCTGATCTACTTCCGCAAGGACATCGCGCGGATCGTCTCGGCCTGGTTCCGCTCGCTCACCGACAAGTCGATGCGCTCCGACCACGACGCCCAGATGGGCTGGCTCGTCATCGTCGGCTCGATCCCGATCGGCGTCCTCGGCATCACGCTCAAGGACCAGATCGAGGGCCCCTTCCGCGACCTGCGGCTGATCGCGACCACCCTGATCGTCATGGGCATCGTCCTCGGCGTCGCCGACCGGCTGGCCGCGCGGGACGAGGCCGGCGGCCGTCACCGCGTCGTCCGCGAGCGCAAGACGCTCAAGGAACTCGGCGTGCGGGACGGCCTGATCTTCGGCTTCTGCCAGGCGATGGCGCTGATCCCGGGCGTCTCCCGCTCGGGCGCGACGATCTCCGGCGGCCTGCTCATGGGCTACACCCGTGAGGCCGCCGCCCGCTACTCCTTCCTCCTCGCGATCCCGGCGGTCCTCGCCTCGGGCGCGTACGAGCTGAAGGACGCGGGCGAGGGGCACGTCTCCTGGGGGCCGACGATCTTCGCCACGATCATCGCCTTCGCCGTCGGTTACGCCGTCATCGCGTGGTTCATGAAGTTCATCACCACCAAGAGCTTCATGCCCTTCGTGATCTACCGCATCCTGCTCGGCATCCTGCTCTTCGTGCTGGTGGGAGCCGGTGTGCTCAGCCCGCACGCGGGCGAATCCGGCGGTTGAGCCAGAGCCGCACAGGTAGCTCTGTCCGGCGTTTCCCAGCGCCTGATCGCAGCGCCACGCCATGACCGTCTCCCACTCGTCTCCCACCGGGGAGGCGGGACACGCCCCACCAGGACGTGCGCGTCCGCAAAGCAGGGGATGACGCGGAAGAGCCCGCAAGGCGAGGGGGCGGCTTCTCACGAGCTCGTGCATGGTCGGCGGTGGCGCGTCGAAGGCCGCGGGCCGGACGCGTGTTCACCTTCACGTATCGCGGGTGGTGACGCTCGTTCCACAACGGGCCGACCTCGGCGACGAGTTCAGCGATCACGTGGGCGTCGGCCCGGTGATCCGCCGGCTGCCGGTGATTGCTGCACGAGCCGGGTCCCCACCACGCAGACCATGGTCAACGGTCAAGGGCGGGCACCTCGGGAAAGATCGGCAACTGTCGGACCGGGGTGTTCGCCGCCTCTGTCACGAGCCGTGGACGGGCCCTGGTGGAGCGGGAGTTGGGCCAGCGCGAAGCCGCCGGCGATCGACTTCTCCGACGGGGACACCCCGACTCACCATCGCTGGGTGGCGGCCCGCCGGAGC
Source organism: Streptomyces sp. NPDC015130 (assembly GCF_043080005.1). Classification (NCBI taxonomy): domain Bacteria; kingdom Bacillati; phylum Actinomycetota; class Actinomycetes; order Kitasatosporales; family Streptomycetaceae; genus Streptomyces; species Streptomyces sp. NPDC015130. The sequence goes on from NZ_JBIBVC010000010.1 coordinate 200,419, forward strand.
CTGGCCCGGCCAGACCCGGCGCGATCCCCGGGATCACGTACCGGACCGGTCCCGCCGGCGACTGCATCGGCAAGCCGCCGCCCGCCGCAGCCACTACCGGAGAAGAACCGGCCCAGGACGCGATCCGCTGCTGGAGTATGACAAGTCATTGCGCCCAGGACGACCTGCTGCTCACGGCTGCCGCCGTATCGGTGGCTCGTTTCGCGGTAAACGCATAAACGAGGTACTTCGACCTCGTGCACTCCGCTTCGGACGGCGGTTCCCGACCACAAGGAACGCGTCACAATCCCTCGAACGGAAGCTCCCCCACAGGCTAGGATGTTGAATCTCTGCGGCCCCGCGATGGCTTTCGGTATCGGCAGCCAAACAGTCGGGCACCTCAACCGACCATCTCCTTGAAAGGGGATCGTTTCGTGCGAACCACCACACTGGGCAATGGAGGGCCGGTTATCGGTCGAATAGGCCTGGGGACGATGGGAATGTCCTTCGCCTACGACCCCCAGAACCGGGATGACAGCTCCTCCCTGGCCGTGGTGGGCCGGGCGCTCGACCTGGGCGTCAACCTCATCGACACCGCCGACGTGTACGGCCCGTTCACCAACGAGGAACTGGTCGGCCGGGCTCTCGCGGGACGGCGCGAGGAGGCCGTGCTCTCGACCAAGGGCGGGGTGCGCTACGACGGCTCGGACTTCAGCCTCAACGGTCGCCCGGAGTACCTCCGTTCCGCTCTGGAGGCCAGCCTGCGCCGCCTGGGCACCGACCACGTGGACCTCTACTTCCAGCACCGCGTCGACCCGGAAGTGCCGGTGGAGGAGAGTTGGGGCGCGCTGTCGGAACTGGTCACCGAGGGCAAGGCGCGCGCCATCGGCCTCTCGGAGATGACGCTCGACGAGCTGCGCCGGGCCCAGAGCGTGCACCCGGTGGCCGCCGTGCAGTCGGAGTTCTCCCTGTTCACGCGCGAGTTCCAGGCTGATTTGGTGCCCTACTGCAACGAGCAGGGCATCGCCTTCCTGTGCCACTCGCCGCTCGGCAGCGGCCTGCTGAGCGGGCGGTACGCATCGCCCACCGACCTCGGTGACGGCGACTTCCGCGCGGACATGCCCCGCTTCACGGCGGAGAACCTCGCCGCCAACGCGCGGCTCGTGGACGTCGTCCGCTCCATCGGTGAGCGCCACGCGGCAACCCCCGCCCAGGTCGCACTGGCCTGGCTGCTCGCGCAGGGCGAGTACGTCATCCCCATCCCGGGCACCAAGACCGCGCGCTACCTGGACCAGAACGCCGCGGCCGCCGACCTGGTGTTGACGGAGGACGAGCTCGCCGAGCTCGACGCGATGCCCGCACCGACGGGCGCGCGCGAGTGACGCCGACCCTTTCCGTTTCCGTCCTTTCCGCGAGAATGAGTGGGCACGCGTGAACAAGTTCGTCATATTCGACCTCGACGACACGTTGGTGGACAGCACCGGCGCGATCGACCGCTGGTTCGTGGAATTGACCGAGCAGCGGTCGCTGGGGCCGGAGGGTCTGGAATTCTTGCGGGAAGAACAGAATCGACCGGTTCCACCCGGTGAGACCTTCCGCGCCATCGTGGACCATTTCGGATTCCCCGAATCCCCGGCCGAACTCCAACGGAATTTCTCGGTACGGATGCCGCAGCTCGTCCGGACCTACGACGGTGTGCCGGAAGGCCTGCGCGCCCTGCGGGAGCGAGGGTGGCGGACGGCGATCCTGACCAACGGGACGAGGGCCCAGCAGCTTCCGAAGATGCACGACCGCCTGGAAGGCCTCTTCGACGTGGTGTGCTACGCGGACGACGAAGTGGTGAGCAAGCCCGATCCGGAGGTCTTCCACATCGTCGCGCGCCGCGCCGGCGTGGAGCTGGCAGGTGCTTGGATGGTCGGCGACTCCCTGGAACACGACATCGCGGGCGCCGCGCCCCTGGGGATGTCGACGATCTGGATCTCGGGCGGCCGGGCCCTGCCGATCGGGGCTCCGCAGCCGGGTGAGGTCGTGAAGTCCGTCGCCGAGGCGTTCCCGATCCTGTCGGCGGGCTGAGCGAACGAATCCCCACGCCGCGGAGGCGGGTGCGGAAGGGCGGCTCGCCCCTTCCGCACCCGCCTTCGCGGCGTCACACAGACGACAGGAACTTGGCGATCGGTGGACCGAAACGATCGGTGTCCACCAGGAAGGCATCGTGTCCCTGCGGTGACTCCATCGGCAGGAACCGTACGTCGGTCCCGCCGGCGGCGAGCCCCTCGGCGATCTGACGCTGCTGCCGCACCGGGAACAGGATGTCCGTCTCGACCCCCATGACCAGTGCCCTGTCGAGTCGCAGCCCCGCCAGCGCTGCCTCGGCCGTGCCGCCGCAGGACTCGCCCAGGTCGAACCGGTCGATGGAGCGGCTCAGGTAGAGGTAGCTGTTCGGGTCGAACCCCTCCAGGAACCGCCGTGCGTGAAAGTCGAGATAGCCCTCCACCTCGAACTCCGGGCCGAACGGGTCGTCCTCCGCGGGACGCTCCCGGGTCAGGCGTGCCCGCCCGAAGCGGCTCTCCCACTCCTGTGCCGACCTGTACGTCGCCATCCCCAGCTTGCGCGCGAGGAGCATCCCGTGCCGCGGGTATCGCTCGGCGTCGTACCGGCCCTGGTTCCAGTGCGGGTCGCACCGCACCGCTTCTCGCTGCAACGACCGGATGGCGATCGAGAACGGCGACGAGTGCACCGCACCCGAGATGTTGATGTGGTTCCTGGCGATCCCGTGCCGGGCGAGCAGGGACAACGCGCTCATCCCTCCCATGGAGGCCCCGATCACGCAGGCCAGGCGCTCGAATCCCAGGGCCCGCACCGTGTGCGCTGCGGCGTCCGCGATGTCCTCGATGGCGATGTCGGGGAAGCCCAGCCGGTAGGGCTCGCCCGTCCGCGGGTCGATCGAGGCCGGTCCCGTCGAGCCCTTGCAACTGCCCAGCGAATTGACGCAGATGACGTACCAGCGGTCCGTGTCGATGGGCTTGCCCGGCCCCAGCATGGACTCCCACCAGCCCGGCTTGGGGTCGTCCGCGTGGGAGGCCGGATGCGCGTCGGCGGACAGACCGGTGAGGATCAGGACGACATCGCGTGCCGGGCTCGGCCTTCCGTACGTCTGGTAGCCGATCCGCGCACCGTGGAGCGTGCCGCCACGCTTCATCGGGAAGCCGTCGGGCAGGTCGACGAAGCGTGTGGCAGGGGGGATGAATTCCCTCATGCTCCCGTTCCCCTTCAGGTCCTCGGTCAGGCGCCGTCGGTGTTCTCGTCGAGCGAGGCCAGCCACTCGTCGTCCGAGCCCTCGTTCATGCCCTCGAACAGGAAGGTGGACAGGTAGCGCTCGCCGGTGTCGGGCAGCATGGCGAGCAGGACCGACCCCTCGGGAGCGGTCTCCGCCACGCGCAGCGCCGTCGCGACGGCGGCCCCGGCGGAGATGCCCACGAAGACGCCCTCCTCGGCCGCGATGCGGCGCGCCGTGTCGCGTGCCACGACCTCGTCCACGGTCAGCAGGTCGTCGATGACGCTCGGGTCGAGCACCCCGGGCACGAAGTTGGGGGCCAGCCCCTGGATCTTGTGGGCCTTCCACTCCTCGCCGGCCAGCACGCGGGCCGTCTCGGGCTCGAAGGTCACCACGCGCACCTCGGGCCGGGCACGCTTGAGCATCTGGCCGACGCCTGTGAGCGTGCCGCTCGTACCGAAGCCGGACACGAAGTAGTCGAGCCGCTTGCCCGCGAAGTCGCCGAGGATCTCCGCCGCCGTCGTCTCGCGGTGGTAGGCCGGGTTGGCCGGGTTGTCGAACTGCCGGGAGCGGAACCAGCCGTGCTTCTCCGCCAGTGCGTCGGCCCTGGCCCGGCCGCCGGCGCTGCCCTCGGCGACGGCGGGGAAGAGGATGACCTTGCCGCCGTAGGCGCGGATCAGCTTGCGGCGCTCCACGGAGAAGTCGTCCCCCATGACCGCCACGAACTGGTAGCCGCGCGCCGCGGCGACCATCGCCAGGGCGACGCCCACGTTGCCCGAGGTGCACTCCACGATCGTGTCGCCGGGCTTCAGCTCCCCTCTCGCCTCCGCGTCGAGGATGACCGAGAGGGCGAGGCGGTCCTTGACGGAGCCGCCGGGGTTGAACGACTCGACCTTGCCGTAGAGCGTGACGTGGTCCGGCGCGATGCGGTCCAGCTTGACGATCGGCGTACGGCCGATGGTGTCGAGGATGCTGTCGTACAGAGGCATGAGGGAACTGTCCTTCGTCGGCGAATGCGGCCTTCGCGTGTCCGCTCGGTCGCTCTGTCGGTCGGGTTGCGTTGAGGGAGGCGTCGAACGGCATCGGCCTGCCGTCGGCCCGGCGCGCGTCGTGCGGCCACGGCCTGGGGGGACGGGCACGTGGCGGGGAAAGGTGCCCGCCCGTGGGCGGCGTCGGGGCGGTCAGCGCACGTGCTCGGCGATGGCGCGCGCGCAGTCGAGCGTTTCCGCGTGGGTGGTGTCGACCTCCACGTCGTACACCACGCCCTTGTGCACCGTGGCGGCCTGCAGGGCCGCCATGCCGGGAATGCGGTCGCCCCGCGCGATCTCCCTCTTCTCGACGGCCTCGGGGGAACAGTGCACACCGACCCACAGGACGTTCAGGGATTCGAGGTGACCCCGCAGGCGCTCCTGGTCGGTCCCGCCGCTCAGAAAGACGTCGTCGATGATGATGCGGGCGCCCGCCCGGGCCATGGCGGCGACGCCCTTCGTCCAGGCGGTCTCCATCGCCCGCCAGTCGTCGCCGAGGATGACCTCGCCGCCCTGCCCGAACGAGACGCCGTTGCCCGAGTCGAGCATGGAGGGCGGAAGCCGGTCGATGAGGTCGTCCACGCCCATGTTGATCCACGGCTGCGGGAGGATCGCCTTGAGACAGCGGACGATGCCGGACTTCCCGGCGCTGGAACCGCCGTTCAGCACGATGACGTTGGTGTTCACTGGGTGCGTTCGCCTTTCGATGGTGTGCGTTCAGTGGGGGTGTCGGGCGCGGTGGTCACAGGGACAGGGCCCGGGTGAGTTGCCTGATGATCGGCCGACAGGTCGTGGACACCGGCCGGCTCCAGCCCGGTCCGTTCAGCCACCGCAGCAGCGCCGCCGGCATCCGCGTGTCCACTCCGCCCGTCCCGGAGACGGCGGTCAGCCACTCCTGAGGATCCACCACCCGCACACCGTGCAGCTCCGCGCGCAGCGCGTCGAGGTCGTACGTGCGCTGTACCAGCACGGAACGGGTCGCCGACACGGTGCCTCCGGTCGCGGCGGCAAGGAGGGAGTTCGTCAGGTCGGTGACGTGGCAGACCGGCACCCGTCCCTCCAGGCGGGGCATCACACCCAACCGAGCCGATGAGCGCAGCAGGTTGGCGAAGGCGTCGTGCTCGAGGAAGCCGAGGTCACCGGGCGCGTGCCCGTACACGAGTCCGGCCCGCAACACGGTGACGCGGCACGCCGCACCCTCCAGGGCCCCCGCGTACGCCTCCGCGACGAACTGCGACCGCGCGTGCGGGTCCCTGACGGCCACCAGCGATTCCTCGGTGAAGGGCGTGAACTCCTCACCGACGGAAGCGGACGAGACGAGGACGAAGCGGTGGGCTCCCCGCTCGGCCGCCGCCCGGACCAGCGCGCGCGTGGCGGCCACGCCGGCCTCCGGCGGTCGTTCCGACGGCAGGGTGTCGCCGGCCTCGTGTCCGCAGTGCACGACCGTGCCCCAGCGGTCACGGGAACCCGCTGCCTCACGGAGGTCGTCGTAGCCGAGTAACCGGACGTCCGCGAATTCGGAGGGCCGGCGTCCGAAGCGCGCACAGTGGCGGTCGACGACCCGCTCCGCGTGGCCCGTGGCGACGACCGTGAGCCGGCTGCCGCTGCCGAGCAGCCGCTCCAGCACATGGCCGCCGACGAAACCGTCGGCCCCGGCGACCGTGACCGCCTCCTCGGCCACGGGACCCTCGGGGCGCAGTGCGGCGAGGACTGCCGGAAGCCCGTCCAGCTCCGCCGAGACGGCGCGGAACACCGATCGGGCCGGTATGCCGGGGGCGTTGACGTCGGCCGCAACATCGCCCCCGGCCAGAGGTCGAGTGAGGAGTGCGGAAGGATCCACTGCGAGGGTCCCCTCTTGGCGGCTCGTGGCCGGTCGGGTGGTGGGTGTACGGCGGCCGGTCGGGTGCCGTCGGGCAGGCGGGACTTTCGCAACACGCCCTAGGGGCCTCTTCCGGATCTTGCCGGGCTCGCGGGGTCCGGCACCTACGCTCGCCGCGTTGTCGTCGGTCGCCATGGCTCCGCCATGCCTCCCTCCTCCGCCTTGCGATCGCACGCACCAGACCCCGCTCACTGATCCGGCCTGATCCGAAAGAAACGCCCTAGCCGGGGTGTGCCGCGATGCGGACGGGCCGTGTCGGCTCGGCGGTCACCTCGCCCAGGATGGCCAGGTACTCGTCCAGCATCCGCCGGGCGGTCGGGCCGTCCAGGACATCGGCGCTGTAGGGGAGCACGACCACCAGCTCGTCCTCGACCTCGTTGATCTCGATGGTCAGGTCGGCCTTGGCCGTTCCGTTGTCCACGAGCCACGGCACCGCCTCGGTGCCGGTCAGCGCCGCCAGGGGGCGCAGCGGCCCCTGGTAGGCGAGGACCACCTGGACGAGGGGCTGGCCCGAGGCACCGGCCCGGGCGCCGACGGCCCGTACCACGTCGTTGAACGCCACGTGCTGGTGCTCCAGCGCATCCTGGACCTGCCGGTCGAGGCCGTCGAGCACGTGCAGCGGCACCCGGTCGCCGGCGAGCGACACGCGCATCGCCGCGGTGTTGGTGAAGAAGCCGACGACGTCCTCGGACCCCCGGTTCGGGCGTCCGGAGAAGGGCGAGCCGATGAGCACGTCCTGCTGCCCGGTGTGCCGGGCCACCAGGATGCCGAGCGCGAGCAGGCAGACGGCGTACGGGGTGGTGCCCGCCTCCTTCGCCAAGCGCTCGACGGCATGGCGCAGTTCGGCGCCGGTGCCTTGGTCGAGCCGGGCGCCGAGGTGGCTGAAGGAGGGCGGCCGCGGTACGGCGGCCGGCAGACGCACCTCCGTCGGGGCGTCCGCGAGCAGCTCGCGCCAGTGGTCGAGGCCCGCCGCGAGCGCGGGGTGCCCGACGGTGGCGCGCTGCCAGACCGCGTGGTCGCGGGGCCGCAGTCCGTCGGCCGGACGGGGCTCGGGGTCGCGGCCCTCCCGGCGCGCGGCGTAGCACCGGGCCAGGTCGAGGTCGATCACGTCCTGCGACAGGCCGTCGGCGACGGTGTGGTGCGTGACCAGGACGAGTACCCGGGACTCGGGCGAGGTGGTGAGCAGGAACGCCCGCAGGAGGGGGGCGCGGTCCAGGGCGAAGGGGGCGGCGCCCAGCGCGGCGGCGCGCCGTGCGGCCTCCGCGAGGGGGTCGGCGGAGCCGGTCAGGTCCTCCTCGACCAGTGGCACCTCGACCCGCGGCGCGACGTCGACCCGCAGGTCGGCGCCGTCCAGGTGCAGGCTGCTACGGAAGGCCTCGTGCCGGTCGGCCAGGTCCTGTACGGCCTGCCGGAGCGCGGGCACGTCGAGCGGCCCCGTCAGGTGCAGCGCGGTGGTCTCGTTGTAGGCGACGGAGGCAGCGGGCTTCATCCGGGCCTGTGTCCAGACCCGCCGCTGGTGCAGCGACGCGGGATAGGACGTGTCGGTGTCGGTGCGGGTGAGCGCGGGCAGGGCGGGCCGGTCCGCACCGTCGGCGGCCAGCAGCTCGGCCGTGTCGGCCAGCGTGACGGTACCGAGGACCTCGCGCACGGTCAGGGGGATGCCGAAGTGCTCCCGGATGCGGTTCTGCACCCGGATGGCCTGCAGCGAGGTGCCGCCGAGGGCACGAAAGCCATCGGTGGCACCGACCCGTTCCATGCCCAGGACCTCCTCCCAGATCCGGGCGAGGTCGGCCTCGGCGCCGGCCTTCGGCGCCGTGTACGCGCCCGCGGTGCCTGTGCCCGGCAGGGGCAGCCCGCGCAGCTTCGCCAGGTCGACCTTGCCGTGCTGGTTGAGCGGGAGGCTGTCGAGCCGGACGACGAAGGACGGGACCATGACGGGCGGCAGCTTCCGTGCCAGCAGCTCGGGGAGCTCGGAGTCGATGCCGGGAGCGCCGACGACGAAGGCGACCAGCCGCGCGTCGGGTCCCTCGCCCTGGACGACCGCGGCGCACGAACGCACGCCCGGGTGGGAGGCGAGGACCGCTTCGACCTCGCCGCGCTCCACACGGTGGCCGCGGACGTTCAGCTGTCCGTCCACGCGGCCCAGGAAGTCGAGGTTTCCGTCGGGCAGGAGCCGTACGCGGTCGCCGGTGCGGTAGAGCCGGGCGCCGGGGCGGCCGCTGAACGGGTCCGCCGGGAACTGTTGCTCCGTCAGCTCGGGAAGTCCCCAGTAGCCCCGGGCGAGTCCGCGGCCGCCGACGTAGAGCTCGCCCGCCTCGCCGTCCGGGACGGGACGCATCCGCTCGTCCAGGATGTGCAGTTCACGGCCGGGCAGGGGCTTGCCGATGGGGGGCGCGTCGCCGGGGCGGCGCTCGTCCGAGGCACTCGCCGCAACGGTCACCTCGGTGGGCCCGTACAGGTTGACGAACCGACGGCCGGCGCCCCAGCGTTCGGCGGCCTGCGGCTGGCAGCGCTCGCCGATGTAGGCCAGCGTGTGGAGGTCCGTCAGGACCGGTTCCTCGGTCAGTTCGGCGAGCAGGGCGGGCGGGAGCATCGCACCTGTGATCCGGGCCTCGTGCAGGAATCGCACCAGGCCCGGTCCGGCGGTCTCGACCGCGGGGGGCGGGATGACGACGGTACCGCCGGCCGCGAGCACCGCGTAGATGTCGAGCGCCTGGGTCTCCCAGGTCAGCGGGTAGAACTGCAGGAAGCGGGTGCCGGGTCCCAGCTTCAGGTAGGGGTCGATCATGCCCATGAACCAGGCGACGGAACCGTGCTCGGCCATGACGCCCTTGGGTCGTCCGGTGGTTCCCGAGGTGTACGTGATGAAGGCGAGGCGGCCGGGATCGCCGGGGGGCAACTCCGCGACGGGTCCGGCGGCTTCGACGCCTCCGTTGCTCTCGTGGTCACGCGGCGGAGCGGCCAGCTCTTCCGCGATCAGCAGCGGCAGGTCGTCCGAGGGCACCGACGACCGCAGGGTCCGACTCGCCACTGCGAGGCGGGGCCGGATGTCCTGGAGGATCCAGCGCAGCCGGTCCTCGGGGTGCGCGGGGTCGAGGGCGACGTAGCTGCCACCGGCCTTCAGGATGCCCAGGAGCGTCACGACCATGGAGACGGAGCGCTCCAGACAGACGGCGACGAAGACGCCGGGTGCCACTCCCCGGGCGGCCAGCCGGTGTGCCGCGGCGTCGGCGCGGCGTTCCAGTTCACCGAACGCGAGGCGTTCGGTGCCGTCTTCGACGGCCGGAAGGTCCGGGTGTGACCGGGCCCGTTCGGCTATCAGGCCATGAATGGTCGGATGGCTCATGTGCGAACTTTCATGCTGTGTTCCACGGCGTGGTTTTTCTGCCGTGTGCGCGTCTACGCCGTCGATCAGGATAATTCGGGCGCAATGGAATAGCCGGCAGGTAAGGGTGGGTAAACCCTTGCGGCCGGAAGTGTCGCAATTGGGCAGACGTCGACCGGAAATGGTCGATCGCCCACTGTGAACGGTTCATGAAGATGTGGCACGTGTGCGCACGGTGCAGATGTCCCGTCCGGCGACGGAAAGAACCCGCCGAACGTCGTCTTCACACGCACCCGATGCGCCGGCTACAGGGCTCTAGCCCGGTCCAGACCTCATTGCATATCCCCCGTCGATGTCATTCACTAGCTCTGGCGGGAAGCACTGTAGTTTGGCGCCGCAGGGGTGGCAAGGGCCGACTTCGTTGCAGGTGGAATCAACACCCCTTGCGCTGACCAGGAGTTATCTGTTTGGATGGAGTCATCGGGCGATGATGCCTTGACTCGGGGGAGTCTTCCATGTACGACGCTGCCGAGTTCGGCTCGGATGTGCGGTTTACGGTCGTTTACGTCGCGTGTTCCGCTATTGCCGATTCCGGGTTGCCTTCGGGTTACCTGCGGTTCGATGTGAAGTGCTGACCAGCTGGCGTGACGCTGATCGCAGCAGGTGGCGGGGCCTGACGGATTCTCCTCCCTGTGGGAGTTGATTGAAATTCGGCCGTTCCGGCCTACCCCTCAGCGACTGCACACCATTTCCCGTAGGTCGCGGTCGACTCGGTATGTCCCAGACGCGCGCCGTCGATCAATGTATTTCGACTCAATCGCACCGATCCGGACGGGCGAACCTCGCATGCAGTTGCGAAGCCAAGGGAGGGGAGTAAATGATTCAGGTACGAGAGCCGATGCTGCCGGATGCGCCCGGAGGTGAGCCTGCGGGTGGCGGCCTCCATGGGCTGGGTGACGCGACGATCGCCCTGACCGAAGCCGAACGGACTTCCGCGCACGAGGAGTTCGAGGCGAGCGCCCGCGCGATGAAGTCCCGGTCCCTGGACGACGAAGAGTTGCTGCTGGCGGCCGAGCTTTCCGGATACCGGCTCCCGGACCGCGTGGTGGAGACCCTGCGCCGGTTCCGGAGGCACGGGAACGATGCGGGCGTCCTTCTCATCAGGAACATGCCAACGGATTCCAGCATTCCGGCCACTCCGTCAGACGGATACCTGGCGGACTGGGACGAACTGCCCGTCGCCACCTTCGCCCAGCTCGCGGTGGCCTCGGTCGTCGGGGACGTCATCGCCTACGCCGACGAGAAGGCGGGACGGATCATCCAGGACGTCGTGCCCGTCGAAGGGGCGGCGGAACGCCAGGAGAACTCGGGGACCGTGTACCTCGAACTCCACACCGAGGACGGATTCCATCCGTACAAGCCGGACTTCATCACCCTGATGTGCCTGCGTCCCGACCACGAGCGCAGGGCCGAGACCGTCCTGGGATCCGTGGGGCGTGTCCTTCCCCTGCTCTCCGAGCGAACCAGGGCACTGCTCCGCCGGCCGCTGTACCGGCTCCGCGTGAGCAGCTCCTTCGGGGACGGCAGCACGGGGCTGACGACCGACCCGGTGCCCGTGCTCTCCGGCGCGGCGGACGCACCGGAGCTGCTCGCCGACTTCCACGCCATGGAACCGCTCGGGAACGAGGCGCGCTCGGCACTGGAGGAGCTGAGGACGGCGTTCCTGGCGTCGCTGAGCGGGGCGGTGCTCGACGTCGGTGACCTCCTCGTGGTCGACAACCGCAGTGCCATCCACGGGCGCTCCCCGTTCACCGCACGTTTCGACGGAACGGACCGCTGGCTCCGGCGCTGCTTCGCCGTCGCGGACATCCGCCGCTCCCGGGCGGCCCGCGCCCCCGGCTCCCGCGTCTGCGCACCCCTCATCAGCATCGGCCTCTCCGCCACCCCGGCCGGTGTCACCCCCACCCTGCGAATCGAGGACCCGGCGTGAACCGGTTCATCACGACCCTGGAGGAGCTCGCCGAGCGCAAGCCGCGCCGCATGCTCCTGCTCTACTCGGGAGGGGTCGACGGCACGTACCTGCTCCAGCACCTCCAGACTCTCGGAACCAACGTGACAGCGCTCCACGTGCGCATCGGTGACTCCGAGCCGTCGGCGAAGGCCGCCGAGCAGGCCCGTCTGTTCGGCGCCGAGTTCGTCGACGTCGACGTAACGGACCGGTTCTTCGGCGAGTTCGCCCCCGCCGCCGTGCACGCGGACGCGCTGTACCAGGAGCAGTTCCCCGTCGGTTCGACGCTCACCCGCCCGCTCATGGCGCAGACCGCGGTCCGCGTGGCACGCGAGCACGGCTGCGACGTCATCGGTCACACGGCCACGTACATGCAGAACAGCTCGATCCGGCTCAGCGGGTCGATCGCCACCCTCGACCCGGAGATCGGGGTCGCCGCCCCCTTCCTCGGCTCCGACCTGCCGCGCGAACAGAAGCTGGCGGCACTCGGCAAGGCCGGCATCACCTTCGCCGAGGGCATCCACAGCATCGACAGCAACCCTTGGGCACGCGTCATCGAGTGCGGATCCCTGGAGAGCCCCGAGAACCGCCTCGACGAGAGCGTCTTCCGGTGGACCAGGGACGTCGCGGACGCCCCCGATGAAGCGGTCGAGATCGCCCTCGTCTTCGAAGGCGGTCAGCCCGTCGCGCTCGACGAGGAGCCCATCGCCTTCGGTGACCTCGTGCACCGGCTCAACGCACTCGCCGGTGAGCACGGCGTGGGCCGCTCCTCGGGACTGGAGGACACGCCCTTCGGCGTGAAGAACCACGAGGTCCGTGAGGCACCGGCGGCCACCGTGATCATCAAGGCGCACCAGGTCCTGGCCAACGCCGTGTTCACGGCGCAGGAGCACGCCGTGCGCGGATCCATCGCACGCGAGTGGACCACCACGGTGGTCCAGGGCGGCTGGTTCGGCCACCTGGGGCAGAGCCTGGCGAAGTGCCTGGCCGACCTGGACCGCCCGCTCGCCGGCACGGTCAGGCTGCGCCTGCACAAGGGCACCGTCACCGTCCTCAGCGTGTCCTCGCCGAACGGCCTCTACTACACCCGCTTCGGCAAGAGCTTCCACGACTCGATGCTCGAGTACTCGTACACCCCGTGGCTGTCCCAGGCCACCCTGTCCAGCCGCCTGCGGCGAATCGGAGATCCGCGATGAACACCAGCAAGAGGGAACTCGTCGACCTGTCGCACGTCGTGCGAGCGGGCATGACCACCTACCCCGGGCTCCCGGGGCCGGTCATCGAGGACCACATGTCCAGGGCCGACTCCCGCGGCAAGTACACCCCGGGCACCGAGTTCCAGATCGGGCGGATCACCCTGGTCGCCAACACCGGAACCTACGCCGACGTCCCGTTCCACCGCTTCGACGGGGGCGCCGACCTCTCCGAGGTGCCGCTGTCCCGCTTCGCCGACCTCGAGGGCGTCGCCGTCTCCGTGCCGGCGGGCACCCGCGGCATCGGCCCCGAGGCCTTCGAGGGCCTCGACGTGACCGACCGGGCCGTCCTGGTCCACACCGGCTGGGACCGCCACTGGGGCACCGACGGCTACGCCGACGCGGAGCACCCCTTCCTGAACGCCGACGCCGTCGAGTGGCTGGTGGCCCGCCGCCCCGCACTGGTCGGCATCGACTCGGTCAACATCGACGACATGGCCGACGGAACCCGCCCGGCGCACACCGGGCTGCTCGCCGCGGACATCCCGGTCGTCGAGCACATGACGGGGCTGGAGCAGGTCGTCGGCCGCGCATTCCGCTTCCACGCCGCGCCCGTTCCGGTCGCGGGCATGGGCACCTTCCCGGTCCGCGCGTACGCACTCGTCGAGGCCCAGGGCTGACGGCGCCCCACGAGAGCAGCCCGTTCCCACTTCCACGAAGGTCATGGACATGGACAAGTACCACCTGGACACCCAGGCCAACGCCCAGATCGACGAGCTCGTCCGGGAGCTGACCGCCGACGTGGCGAGCGTGCACGCGGCCGAGTTCCACCGGAAGGCGGCCGTGCTCGCGCACGAGCTGCCCCGGGACCTGCGTCGTGCGCTCACCGAGTTCCGGCTGACCGAGCCGTCGGGCGGATTCCTGCTGTCCGGCGTACGGATCGGCGAAGACCTCCCGCCGACCCCCAGCCACTGGCACCAGGACGAGGAGGCCGCGGCGCTCCGCGAGGAGGCCGTCTTCGCCCTCTGCGCCCAGCTCCTCGGTGACCCGTTCGGCTACGCCACGCTGCACCTGGGTCTGCTGATGCACAACATCGTGCCCATCAAGGGTCACGAGAAGGAGCAGATCTCCTCCGGCTCCGCGGAGACGCTCGCATGGCACACCGAAGAGGCGTTCCACCCCCACCGCTCCGACTACACCGCACTGATGTGCCTGCGCAATCCGTACGGAGCCCCCACCACCTACGCCGACATCGCCGACCTGGAGATCGACGAGGCGGACCGGGAGATCCTGCGGCAGCCACTGTTCGCGGCTCGGCCGAGCGGCTCGCACTCGGCCGAGCGCAACGCCTACACCACCCACCTGCCGGAGTTCCGGCACGCGGCCGCGCGCCGGAGCTTCGACCGCATCGAGGACCTGCACCGCAACCCGTCCGTGCAACCGGTGCTGTTCGGCGGCGAGGACGACCCCTACCTGTGTGTCGACCCCGACTGCATGACCGCGCTGGACGATGAGGCGGCCGGCGCCCTGGCCCGGCTGTGCGACGAGATCAACCGCAAGCTCCAGGACGTCACCCTCGCTCCGGGCGAGATCCTGTTCCTGGACAACTTCCGGGCGATCCACGGTCGCAAGCCCTTCACGGCGCTGTACGACGGCACGGACCGCTGGCTCAAGCGCATGAACATCACTCGCGACCTGCGACGGTCGCGCGTCGGCAGGACCTCGGCCGACAGCCGCGTCATCTCCTAGCCCGATTCCCGCGGCGGGGTGCCAGACGATCGACGTCGACCGCCGGAGCACCCCGCCCCGACGCGCATGGCCCTCGGCCGACCTTCCCGTACCGCCCCGCACAGCAAGTCGAAAGAGGGTTCATCCGTGAAACTTCCTGCCTTCGTCGCCCACATCCTCGGTCGGCACGGCGACCTGGTGGCGCTGGAGTCCGGCGCCCTGTCCTGGTCCTACGCGGACCTCGACCAGGTGACCCGGGAGCGCGCGGCGCTGCTGCGCCGGCTCTCCCCGGACGGCGGCCGGGTCGTCCTGATCGGCGACCACAGCGCCGAGGCCCTGGTCTGGGCGCTCGCGGTGATGCGCGCCGGACTCGTCCACACCCCGCTCAACCCCAAGCTTCCCGTGGAACGCCTGCGCGAGGCGCTGGGCGTGGCCGACCCGAGCCTGGTCCTGTGCTTCGCTGCGGAGACGCGCGCCGCGCTCCGCGAACAGGCCGCACCGGTCGCGGTGCTGGGCCCCGAGGAAATCCCGGCCGCTGCCGCGGCAACGCACGGACCCGCTGAGGCGCCGGCGTCCTGGCCGGCCCGGGAAGTGGCGTATTCGATCTTCACGTCGGGCTCGACGGGCGTGCCCAAGCTGGTCAACGTGGGCCATGCCGGGATCGAGACGCTGTGCCGTGAGCAGACCCGCCTGTTCGGCATCTCGCCCTGCGACCGCGTGCTGCAGTTCTCCTCCCTCTCCTTCGACGCCTCCATCGCCGAGATCCTCGTCGCCCTCTACGCCGGGGCCCGCCTGGTGGTGCCGACCCGTGAGGGCGCCTCGTGGCTCAGCGCGGTCGGCAGGTACCTGGGGGAGCACGGCTGTGACGTGATCACGGTCCCGCCGTCGGTGTACGCGCGACTGGACGCAGAAGCCCGCAAGGGCATCGGCACCGTCGTATTCGCCGGCGAGGCCCTGTCGGAGGTGGAGTTCCGGGCGGCCGGGCGCTACAGCAGGGTTCTGAACGCCTACGGGCCCACCGAGGGCACCGTCTGCTTCTCCGTTGCCGAACCCACCCGTTTCACCACATCGGTCGGCCGTCCCATCGAGGGCTACCAGGCGCGCGTCCACGACGCCGAGCACGGCACCTACCACGCCACCGGGCAGGGCGAACTCGTCCTGGTCGGCCCGGGCGTCGCCCTCGGCTACGAAGGCCTCCCCCGCGAGGGCGGCCCCTTCACCACTCTTGACGGCAGCCCCGCCTACCACACCGGCGACCTCGTCGAACTCCGCGACGACGAGGTCCACTACCTCGGCCGCATCGACGAACAGATCAAGCGTCTCGGCCACCGCATCAGCCTCACCGAACTGGGCGGCAGGATCGCCGAACTGCTGGACGCGTCGGTCGTCCTCCTGGAGGACGACGCTTCCCTGGTCCTCGCGCACACCGCGACGGCTCGCCCCGAGGCCGAGCTGAAGGCCTGGCTGCGCGAGGTACTGCCGGCCTGGGAGGTGCCGGACGTCCTGCTGGCCCTCCCCGAACTGCCGGTGACCGACAACGGCAAGGCGGACAAGGCGGCCGTGCGCGCTCTCGCGCAGCACGCCGACGCGGCCGCCGCCGTCACACCGGTCACGGACGAGCCGCCGGCCGCCCGAGACGACCTCGCCACCGTCCACGCCGTCGTCGCGGGCGTCCTCGGCACCGAGATCGACGCCGCGATCTCCATCTTCGACGCCGGCGGCGACTCGCTCGCCCTCGTCCGCGTCCAGGTCGAACTGAGCGAGATCTACGGCGAGGAGATCGTACAGAGCGTCTTCGACCTGCTCAGTTACGACTTCAACGTCGACGGCTTCCTCGCGGGCCTGCGCGGCCTGCGGGGAAGCACGACCGTGAGCGAATCCACCGACGGGACCGAGACCGGCGCACCGGCACACGACCCTGTACCAGGCGTCTTCGCCACCGTCTCCGCCGAGCTGGCCGGTCTGCCCGCCGAGCTCGCCGCGCTGCGCCCGGCACCGGCCGACGACCGCGAGCAGACCGACCGAGTCGTCGTCACCGGGGCCGGCGGCTTCATCGGCGGCCACGTGCTCGACCGGCTGCTGTCCGACGGCCGCCTCGTCACCGTGGTGTCCACCAGCGACCCCGACGACCTCGTCGCCCGGCACAGTGCGCGATTCGACCGGCGGCCCGCCGATTTCGCCGGTGTCGAGTTCCTCCGCTACGACGACCTCGACACCGCCTCCGGCAGGGCCGCCGACGGTCACCGCTGGGGTCCCGTCGTGCACTGCGGTTTCGAGGTCAACCACCTCCTGCCGCTCGAACGCCAGCTGCACGGCAGCGTCGCCTCCACCCGCGCCCTGGTGCGCGCGGCGGCCGCACTGGACGCACCGCGCTTCGTCTTCCTGTCCGCGGCCTCGGTCGGCACGGACTTCGTGCCCCTCTCCGAAGCGACGCTGACGGCGATCGACGAGCCCTACTCGCAGGCGAAGTTCCTCGCCGAGGGGTACGCCGGGGCGCTCCAGGGCGAGCGCTGCCGCGTCGACCTGGTCCGCGCCGGGCTCGTGTACGGACACACCGGCTCCGAGGGCTCGTTCCTGGACCGGGACGTCTTCGCCCAGCTCCTGGGGCTGTCGCTGCGACACGGTGTGCTGCCCCGCCTCGTCGGCGGCGTTCCGCTGTGCCACGTCGCCGACGTCGCCTCCGCACTCCTCGACGCGGCCGACTCACGGGGCCCGGCCCAGGCATCGGTGCTCGTACAGCGCACGTACGACATCGAGGAACTGCGCGCCGCACTCGGTCTTGAGCGGGACCAGGTCGTGGACCCGCGCGAGTGGCTGGCCGCGGTGACCGAGGCGGGCACCGCCGGAGGTCCCCTCCTGTCCGCCTTCCGGCAGTGGATCGGAGCGGAGGGCTGGGGCGAGCGGGTGCGTGAAACGGACCGGGAGATCATCCGTGAGCTGCGGACGAACCACCTGGGGGCGTAGCGCCGGCCCGTACGGCCGTCCGTGGGGAAGACCCCTCGACCACCACGTCTGTGAGAAGGAGAGCTGACATGACCTCAGCACCGCTGCTGTCCCTGAAGCGGAACGTCATCGCGGAGCCCGCCGTCGCCGGATGGTACGCCTGGTCGTACCTGCTGCCGCCGTTCACACTGGCGAAATTCCTCAAGGGCCACTACCGCACGATCGTCGAGTCCTTCCTGGAGAGGCCCGACGCCCACCGCACCGCGCTCAAGCAGGCCCGGTTCCAGGGCGGACCCTTCGTCCACGAGCGCGAGGGCGCCTACGAGAAGATCCGCGACTGGTACGAGTCGGCGCGCGACCGGCACGCCCCCCTGATGGAACTCGCCGACGCCATCGACGAGCTGGAGCAGAAGATCCTGCCCACGCTGAACGGCGCCTCCATGGAGCCGGTGTACCGGCAGCTTCCCGAACCGCTGGCCGGACGGGTGGAGCTGTTCTACAACCGGGACAACCGCACCCCGGACTACCGTTTCATCGAGCCGCTGTTCTACGCGTCCCCGTACTTCGATCCGGGGCTGCACCAGATCCGCTTCTCCGAGATCCACCAGGACGACCGCGCGTTCGCCCTTACCACCCCCGTGCTCGAATACGGCCCCGAGCAGGTCCTCGTGACCGTCCGGCTCGACTCGCCGCTGCTCGACCGGATCTTCGCCGGCGGGATCCACGCGGACGAACTCGAGCGGCTCACGGCCGAACTCGGCCTCGACGGGGAGCGCGCGCGGACCTTCCGGAGCTTCTTCGAGGAGACCCCCGTACCCGCCGCCGCCCCGCAGGACGCCCCGGACACCATCGAGTACGTCGGCCACGCCTGCGTCTTCGTACGCCACCGCGGCACCACCTTCCTCGTGGACCCGGTGATCAGCTACAGCGGCTACTCGCACGAGAGCGACGGCCGTTTCACCTTCGACGACCTTCCCGAGCGCATCGACAACGTGCTCATCACCCACAACCACCAAGACCACATGCTCCTGGAGACGCTGCTCAAGATCCGCCACCGGGTCGGCCGCGTCCTCATAGCCAAGTCCGCCAGCTCCAGCCTCGTCGACCCGGACCTCACCCGGATCCTGCGCGCCCTCGGCTTCCGGGACGTGGTGGAGCTCGACGACCTCGAGACCCTGGAGACACCCGGCGGCAGCATCACGGCGCTCCCCTTCCTCGGCGAGCACGGCGACATCCGCATCCGCACCAAGTGCGGCTGGCTCCTCGACCTGGACGGCACCCGCGTACTGTTCGCCGCCGACTCCACCAACATCTCCCCCCAGCTCTACGGGCAGGTCACGGCCTCCGTGGGCCAGGTGGATACGGTGTTCATCGGCATGGAGAGCGTCGGCGCCCCCGTCAGCTGGCTCTACGGCCCGCTCTTCCCCGAGCGCCTGGAGCGCGCCGTCGACGCGGGCCGGCGTCTCAAGGGCAGCAACTTCGAGCAGGCCGCAGCCATCGTCGACACGCTCCAGGCCGGCTCGGTCTACGTCTACGCCATGGGACAGGAACCCTGGCTCGGCGCGGTCATGTGCGTCGAGTACGACGAGAAGCACCCTGCGATGATCGACAGCAACAAGCTGGTGTCCTACGTGGAGGAGCGCGGCGGCCGGGCCAAGCGCCTGTACCTGCACGAGTCGATGGCGGTGCGGCCGTGAGCCCCGAGCCCGACGCGAGCACCGCGCCGCCTGCACGCCGACACGTCGTCCACGTCGGCTTTCACGCCTCCGAGGCCCACGCCGTCGACTTCGACGCCGACCACGTCACGGCCGTCATGCCGCACCGCAGCGCCGCCCGGCTCCCGGAGGAGCTCGCCGAGCGCTTCGCGCGGATCGCGTGCGTGGACCTCCCGGACTCGGACGACCTGGACACCTACGACCATGCCTTCGACCGCATCCTCGAACTCGTCGAGCAGCTGTCCGCCGAGTTCGGCCCACCGGCCGCGATCGTCGGCATGTACGAGCACACCACCCTGCCGGCTGCCCGGCTCCGCGAGCACTTCGGGCTTCCCGGCACGAGCGTGCGCACGGCACTGCTGTGCCGGGACAAGGTGCCGATGAAGGAGGCGGTGGCGGCCGCCGGAGTCCCGGTGCCCCGCTTCCTCCCTGTCGGACCGGACACGGACGCCGCCGCCCTGGAGGACTTCGTCCGCCGGGCCCCCGGCCGCATCGTGCTCAAGCCGCGCAGCCAGGCCGCCGCCCGAGGCGTCCACGTCCTGGACGACGGCGCCGCGCTCCTCGCCCTCGCCGCCGGCGACGGCCTGGAAGCGGGCTACGAGGCCGAGGAGTTCGTCGCCGGCTCGATCTTCCACATCGACGGTGTCGTACGCGACGGAGCCATGCGCTGGTTCTGCGCCTCCCGCTACCTGGACAGCTGCTTCGACTTCCAGCACGGGGACGCACCGCTCGCCGCCGTCACTCCCGACGACCCGGACCTGACGGCACGCGTCCTCGCCTTCTCGACGACCGTCGTGGAGGCCCTCGGGCTGCGCGACAGCGTGATCCACCTGGAGCTGTTCCACACGCCCGACGACGAACTGGTCTTCCTCGAGATCGGCAACCGGTTCGGCGGCGCCGGCATCTCCTGGCACCAGCGCACCGTGTTCGGCGTCGACCTGGCCAGGGAAGCCGTGCTCGCCTGCCTGGGCCGGCCCTCTGAGGTGGAGACCTCGAAGATCATGATCGACCACCCGAACCCGCGCTCCTCCGGGTGGCTCTACATGCCCCTGGCGGCCGAGGAACCCCGCCTGGTCACGGCGGTCACCGGACTGGACGGCCTTCCCGACTCGGTCCTGGGCACCAGGATCCCAGCCCTCGGCGACGTGCTGGAGAGCAGCGGCAGTGTCTGGCCCAACGCCGGAGGCTTCCTGGTCGGCGGCCGGTCCTCGGCCGAGGTGGAGAAGGACATGGCGAAGATCGTCGAGACCTACGCGCTCATCACCGCGCCCCTCGCGGTGGCGCCCGAGGGGGAGGACTCTTGAGCGGCACCGAGCCCGACGACAGCGGGTCGGGCTCCGTCACGGCCCCGCCCCGGGGGCAGTCCCGCCCGGCGCAGGCCTCGTGGCGCAAGTTCTGGCTGCTGACGTCGGCCGCGTCGGTGTCCGAACTGGGTGACACCTTCCTGCACCTGGCGATGCCGTGGACGATCCTCGCCAGCACCGGGTCACCGATGTTGGCCGCACTCAGCCTCGGAGTGCAGTACCTGCCCTTCGTCGCCTCGCCCCTGCTCGGCACGCTGATCGACGGGTACGAGCGGCGGCGGGTCTTCATCCTCGCCGAGCTCCTGCAGGGCGTGCTGATCGCCCTGACACCGCTGCTGCTGATGGCGGACCAAGTCGAACTCGTGCTCGCGGTCCTGCTGGTCGCGGGCTGCGGCACCGTCGTCTCCAACCTCACGAGCGACTTCGGGCTCCTGCCGCAGCTCGCGCCCGCCGGCCAGGTCACCGAGGCCTACAGCAGGTACGGGACGGCCACGCAGCTGGCCCGCTGTATCGGCCCCGCGCTGGCCGGCGGCGTCCTCGCCGCGATCGGCGGCTACTGGGCCCTGTGGATCGACGCTGCGACTTTCTTCCTCACCGCACTGGTCGCACTCGCCCTGCCCCGCGGCGAGAAGCCGACGGTCGAACGCGGCTTCCTGCGCATGCAGATCGAGGGATTCCGCAGCTTCCGCCGGATCCGGGGCATCCCCCGGATCACCGGGGCGCTCACGCTCTACAACCTCGGCGCGGGTGCCGTGCCGACCGTCATCCTGGTGCTCGCCGGCCGCACCTGGGGCTGGTCCAGCGGCTGGGCGGGCATGGTGCTCGCCGCGGGCGCCGCGGGCAGCGCGTTCGGCGCGTGGCTCGGCGGCCGGCTGTGGACCGACGCCACCGCGGAGCGCCGCATCGGCCTGTGGTTCGCCCTGTGCGCGCTCTCCTGCGTCGGGCTGCTGACACCGTGGCCGGCGGTGGTCGTCCTCGCCTTCTGCGCGCTGATGGCCGGCGAGGCCGGCATGAACGTCACCACGAACGAGTACCGCTTCCGGATGATCCCCGAGGAGGTCTCCGGTCGCGTCAACGCGGTGATGCGCGCCTTCATCCTCGGCGGGGCGGCGCTGTCCTCCCTGCTCCTCGGGTGGTCGGTCTCCCTGCCGGAGCAGGTGCTGCGCTTCGCCCCGGCCCTGCTCACCTCGGCGCTCGCCGTCCTCCTCTGGTGGGGCGTACGGGAGGCCCGTACGGCGCGGGAGACCCCCCGGGGCGTTCCGCGGACGGCACCCGAGTAGGCCGCCGGACCACTCGACCGCGCACCGCGCGCAACAGATCCGAGCACCGGTACGGCGCCGGGCGGCACGCCCGCGACGCCCTGCCGGTCGCGACGCGAGAGGAAAACTGGATGCTGTACATGTTTGCCTTCGACAAGGTGGGCATCGTGGTGGGCGATCTGTACTTCGTCGACCCCGAACCCCTCAAGGGGCAGGAGAGCGCCGAACACGGCGTGCGCCTGGAACTGCGGCTGGTCGAGCAGGGTGAGCTCGTGGACTCCGTCTACGCCGCCTACCCGGTCTCGGTGGGCCGCCCCGTGTGGCGCGCCGACTTCCTGGAGTCGGTCGACGGGAAGCCCGGGAGCTTCGACCGCACGCACCACCACCCCGTCTTCACCGGCTGGGATCCGGGTGACCGGGTGTTCGTCCGCGAGCTGTCCGCCGACCCGCTGGGCTGGCTGGGGGACAAGTTGTCCGACCTGGACGAACTGCTGACGACGGGTGGCTTCCCCCTCGACACCGCCGGCCCGGCCGACGCGGCGGAGCTGCGCGGGACCGCGCCCGAGATCGTGGAGGCGACCCGCAAGCTGCTCGAACGCGTGCGCGCGGGCGAGCTCGGCAACCCGCCCGCGGGCGAGCCGCCGGCTCCGCTCGAGGGCCAGCTGCAGGCACTGGTCCGTTCCGGCTGGCTCTGATCGACGCCGGCCGCCCGTCCGCCGCCCGGCGAACGACGAGCGGACGGGCCGACGCCTCTCGCGGCGGCGGCCCGTCCGGTCCGTCAGTAGCCGTCCTCGTCGATCACGTTGGCCAGCGGCCGACCGGCCGCGTAGCGCTCCAGCTGCGCCTTGGCCAGGGCCATCGCCTTGGCCGGGGGAGTGCCGTTCGAGCCGGCGACGTGCGGGGTCAGCAGCAGTCCCGGCGCCGACCACAGCGGATGGCCCGCGGGCAGCGGCTCCGGGTCGGTCACGTCGAGCGCGGCGCGCAGCCGCCCGCCGTGCAGCTCCGCGAGGAGCGCGTCGTTGTCGACAAGGCCGCCGCGGGCAGCGTTCACCAGCAGGGCGCCGTCGCGCATCCCCGCCAGGAACGCGGCGTCCACGAGACCGGCGGTGGTGGGGGTCAGCGGCACGAGCAGCACCACGATGTCCGCCTCGGGCAGCAGCTTGG
The DNA here is from genome assembly GCF_043080005.1 of Streptomyces sp. NPDC015130. NCBI lineage: Bacteria > Bacillati > Actinomycetota > Actinomycetes > Kitasatosporales > Streptomycetaceae > Streptomyces > Streptomyces sp. NPDC015130. Next base: position 223,218 of record NZ_JBIBVC010000010.1, read on the forward strand.
GCAGCTCCTCGATGCCGTGCACGCCCTCCCGGGCGCGCCGGGCCACGCCCACGACCTCCACGTCGAAGGCCGCGAGCCTCGCGGACAGCGCCGCGCCGATCGAGCCGTGGCCGACGACCAGCACCCGCTTGCCCTCGAGGGAGTCGGTCGGGCCGTAGTCCCACCGTTCGTCGCGCCGGGCCTGCCCGAAGTGCGGCAGCCGCAGCAGATGGGCCAGGGAGACCCCGATGATCCACTCGGAGACCGCCGCGTCGTACGCGCCCCGGGCGTTGCACAACGTGACACCGCCCGGGACGAAGGGCCGGATCCACTCCACCCCGACGGACTCCAGCTGCACCAACTTCAGCCGGGGCAGCTCGGCGAGCCGGGCCAGTTCGGCATCGGCGACATCGAACGGCGGGACGATGACCTCCACCGTGTCCACCGAGTCCGGAAGCTCGGGACCACCGGTCCACACGTCGGCGCGGAACCCGTCGGGCAGGCCGCCCATGAGGGTCTCGGACTCTGCCTCGGGCAGCCAAACCGTGATCACGAAACCGTCTCCCATCGTACGCCGGCGTTTCCAGGAAAGAGGAACTCCAGGTTCCCCGAAATATGCTTTCCGGCAACATTCATGCGTTGCACAATAATGCCCCGCGCCGCATACCGCCACCACCAAATGAATTGCCGTAAATGTGGCGACCATCTTTCGATTCGTAGACAACATGCGAGGTCAGATGGTAGAACTCAAGATCACTTGACATCACGCCGGGTTCTTCGGAAGTGTCGGAAATCCCCGGAATTTCAGATGGCACCCTCACACTCCGGCTTATTCGTATGCGCCCTGCTTCCTCCCGCGGGCGCGAAAAGAATCCCCTCGGCGAATTCGTCCGGCCGCTCCGCGCCCAGCCCGTCTCCGCACAGACAAAGGAACCGCCCATGACCGACCAGGCCGCCGCCACCGACGAGCTGCCCGTCCTGCTGCTCGTCGGCAGCGGATACCGCCCTTACCGCGAGTACGTCCTGGCCGCCGTCTCGCAGCACTACCGGTTGTGGCTCCTCGACCCGACCGAGGCCACCTGGCAGCTCTCTTACTGCGCGGGCGCCACCCGGGTCGACACGCAGGACGCGGCCGCCACGCGCGAGGCGGCACGGACCGTCATGGACTCCCTCCCGGTCGTGGGCGTCTTCACCTACGACGAGACGAAGGTCGTCTCCTGCGCGCGCCTCGCCCAGGACCTCGGCCTGCCGGGCAGCCCGCCCGAGACCATCGCCAACTGCCGTGACAAGGCCGCCACCCGCGCCACGCTTGCCGCGGCCGGCGTCCCCCAGCCCCTCTCCCGCACCGTCACCACCGTCGAGGAGGCCCTCGCCGCCGCGGAGGAGATCGGCTTCCCCGTGATCGTCAAGGCGCGCGCCATGGCCGCCAGCTTCGGAGTCGTACGCGCCGACCGGGCCGAGGACATCGCCGCGGCCTTCGCCGCCGCCGACGGAGCCGAGTTCCCGAACCTCACCCGGCACGTCGCGAACGTGCTCGTCGAGGAGTTCCTGACCGGACCCGAGATCAGCGTCGACGCCGTCATCCACGAGGGCGAGGTCACCCCGACGGTCCTCGCGCACAAGCGGCTCGGCCTCGAACCGTACTTCGAGGAGACGGGTCACGACGTCGACGCGAACGACCCGCTGCTCGCCGACGCGGAACTGCTCGACCAGCTGCGGCACATCCACCAGGCCCTCGGCTTCGTCCACGGCTCGACCCACTCCGAATTCAAGCTCACCCCCAAGGGCCCGCGACTGGTGGAGATCAACGCCCGGCTCGGCGGAGACCTCATCCCCTACCTCGGCTGGCTGGCCACGGGCACCAGCCCCGTCGTCGCCGCCGCCCACGTCGCCGCCGGCATCCGCCCTGACACCGCCCCCGTCCACCGCAAGGCCGCCGCCATCCGGTTCCTGCTGCCCACGGGCGCCTGCGAGACGATCGACGTCGTCGTCCACAAGGACCGCTTCGGCCCCACGATCCACGCCACGGACGTGACCACCGTCCCCGGCGACCGGCTGGCGCTGCCGCCCGCCGAGTTCACCACCCGCTACGGCCACGTCATCGCCGTAGGCGACGACCGGGAGCAGGTCATGGCCGACCTCCGGGAACCCGAGCACCTCGTCGAGCTGCGCGCCCGCCCCCTGTCCGACTGACCCGCGACCGACCGTGCGACGAGAACAGGAACCCGCATGACCAGTGTTTCCGAGGAACTCGCCGGCGTCCTCGCGGTGGACCGCGCCGGGACGCCGCCCTCCGGACCGCGGCTCGACACCGCCGACCTGCACGCGTCACTGCGCGACCCCGCGCTCACCTCCATGACGCTGCTCAACGACATCGCCGGCCGCTACCCGCAGGCCGTCTCCTTCGCCGCCGGGCGCCCCTACGAGGGCTTCTACGACGTGGCCTCGCTCGGCGCCCACCTGCGGACCTTCGAGCAGCACCTCACCGACGACCTCGGCCTCGCCCCCGAGGCCGTGCGGCGGACCTTCTTCCAGTACGGCCGCACCAAGGGGTTCATCCATCACCTGATCGCCCGTCACCTGGAGAACGACGAGGGCCTGACCGTCGACCCCGAGTCCGTCCTCGTGACCACCGGCTGCCAGGAGGCGATGGTCCTGGTCCTGCGGGCGCTGCGCAGCGACCCGCTCGACGTGATCTTCGCGGCCTACCCCTCCTACGTCGGCTTCCTCGGTGCCACCCGCCTCGTCGACATGCCCGTACGGCCGGTGCGCGAAGGGGCGGGCGGCATCGATCTCGCGGACCTCGCGGAACAGGTCCGCCGCGCCCGTGCCGAGGGTCTGCGGCCCCGCGCCTGCTACGTGGTTCCCGACTTCGCCAACCCCAGCGGGGCCAGCATGTCCGAGGCCGACCGTCGCGAGCTGCTCGCCCTCGCCGAACGGGAGGACCTCCTCCTCCTCGAGGACAACCCCTACTCGATGTTCCACACGGGTGGCGGACGCCTGCCCACGCTCAAGTCGAGGGACGCGGCCAAGCGGGTGGTCTACTTCGGTTCCTTCGCGAAGACGGCCTTCGCCGGGGCGCGGGTGGGCTACGTCATCGCGGACCAACCCGTCCTGAACGGAGGGCTGTTCGCCGACGAGCTCGCCAAGCTCAAGAGCATGCTCACGCTCAACACCTCCACGGTCGCCCAGGCTGTCATCGGTGGGTTCCTGCTGGAGAACGGCTGCAGCGTGGAACGCGCGACCACCCGCGAGGCCGAGGTCTACCGGCGTAACCTGAAGGCCGTCCTCGCGGCCCTCGAAGAACACTTTGGCAGCGGCGGCCCGCTACGCGACTCCGGCGTCTCCTGGAACACCCCGGCGGGCGGCATGTTCGCCGTCATCACCCTGCCGTTCCCCGCGGACGACGCCATGCTCGAGTACTCCGCCGACCGCTTCGGCGTGCTGTGGACGCCGATGCACCACTTCTACGCGGGCGACGGCGGCTTCCATCAGATCCGCCTCTCGTTCAGCGTGCTGTCGCCGGACCGCATAGCCGAGGGCATCGCCCGCCTGGCCGCCCTGGTCGCCGACCGCACCTGACGCCGTGACGCTCTGTGTTCGCACGGTGCGTGGAGGCGCTGCCGGAGTCGCGTCGGCACCACAACGCCTACCGCTACGTCACCGAGGCCGGTCGAGTCCCTGGCCGCGCGTGCGGGTCCGCGGGCTGATCCCGGCCCGTCTCAGCCCGCCCTCGGCCCGGCCCGGCTCGGCCCGGCCCGGCCCGGCTCGGCCCGGCCCGGCCCGGCCTGTCTCAGCCCTGGTAGGGCACCCTGGCGATCTCCTTGATGCCGCCCAGGGTGCCCCACTCGTTCTTGCCGAGCCGGGTGAGCGGCCGCATCAGCGACATCTCGGGGTGGCCGTCGACCATGACCGACTCGTCGACCGCCGCGTGCACGACCTGCCCGAACACCACCGTCGAGTCACCGATCCGCACCGTGCTGTGCAGCCGGCACTCCAGGGCCACCGCCGAGCGGGCCACGCGCGGCGGCCCCACCCGCAGGCTCGGCTCCCGCTCGACCCCGCAGGCGTCGAACTCGCTCGTGCCGCGGGGGAAATCGGTCGCCGTGGCGTTGATCTGCTCGAAGAGCCCCTCGGGAGCGAGGTTGACCACGAACTCCCCCGTCTCCTCCACGTTCCGCAGCGAGTCCTTGCGGCCCACCGACGTGAACTGCACGACCGGCGGCGTGACCGAGGCGATCGTGAAGAAGGAGTGCGGGGCGAGGTTGTCCGTCCCGTCCGCCGAGGACGTGGAGACCCAGGCGATCGGCCGGGGCACGACGGTGGCGGTGAGCAACCGGTAGAAGGACGTCCGGTCGGTCAGTTCGGGATCTATGTTCACGCGCATCCGGACAGTATGACGGCGCCGTGAGGGCACCACGGAACTCACCGCCCGCACGACCCTTGGCCTCGGGACCCCGCTGCCCGACACTGAACCGATGACGCAGCGCGTGGACCTCGCGACCGTGATGGACCGGCTCGCCATCGACGACCTCATCACCGGCTACGCGGCGGCCGTGGACGACTCCGACTGGACCGCCTACCGGGCCCTGTTCACCCCCGACGGCCGGGCGGACTACCGCGGCTCCGGCGGGATCGAGGGCCCGGCGGCCGAGGTCGCCGACTGGCTCGCCGAGACCCTGACCCTGTTCCCCGTACGCCAGCACCTCATCGTGAACCGGCGGGTCCTCTTCCGTGAGGCGGGCGGCTACCGGGAGTCCGGGGACGGCGCGGACGTCCGCGCCGACTACGTGAACCCGATGCGCTTCGCCACCGGCGAGGACTTCGTCTGCGGCGGCCGCTACGCCTTCGGGGCACTGCGCACCGGCGACGGCTGGCGGCTCACCTCGGTCGTCGTCGACGAGCGGTGGCGCCGGCTCTGACCCGACGGCCGTAGGGGGCACCGGTCGGTCGGTCCGCCGTGCCGCGCCGGGACCCGACACGTCCCACACTTGAGGCAAGGGCGGGAGGCCGCCATGCGCATGCCGTTCGTGAAGAGGGACCGGGAGGACCGGCCCGCCCGTCGGCGCGGGATCGTGCGCTCCCTGCTCGCCGCCGGCTGCGGTGCGCTCCCCGCGCTCGCGTTCCCCGCGCCCGGGCTCTGGTGGTGGGCGTACGTGGCGCTCGTGCCGTGGCTGCTCCTGATCCGTACGGCCCCGGGGGCGCGCCGCGCGGCCCTGGACGGCTGGCTCGGCGGGGCCGGCTTCGTCCTCGCCGTCCACCACTGGCTGCTGCCCAGCCTGCACGTCTTCCTCCTGCCGCTCGCCGCGCTGCTCGGCCTGCTGTGGCTGCCGTGGGGGTGGCTCGTGCGCTCCCTGCTCGGCGGTTCGCCGTCACCGGCCCGTGCCGTCGCCGCCCTGTTCGCGGTGCCCTCCGGCTGGCTGCTGATCGAGCTGGTGCGTTCCTGGGAGGGGCTCGGCGGGCCGTGGGGGCTGCTCGGCGCGAGCCAGTGGGAGGTGCCGGCGGCGCTGCGGATCGCCTCGGTCGGCGGGGTGTGGCTGGTGAGCCTGCTCGTGGTCGCGGTGAACACGGCCGTGACCCTGCTCGTCGCGGTGCCGGGGCCGCGTGCCGTCGGGGTCGCGGGGCTCGTCGCCTGCGCGCTGGTGGCGGGCTCGGCGGCCTGGGGCGTCGGGGCGCCGCGCGGGCACGGGACGGTGCGAGTGGCACTCGTACAGCCGGGTGTCTTCGTCGGTGCGGAGGGGGCGGAGCGGCGGTTCGACCGCGCGGAGGAGCTGACGCGCTCGCTCGCGGGGCAGCGGGTCGACCTGGTCGTCTGGGGCGAGAGCGGCATCGGCGCCGATCCGGCCGGGCGGCCCGATCTCGCGGCCCGGCTCACCGCGCTGGCGCGGACCGTCGACGCGCCGCTCCTGGTGAACGTGGACGCGCGGGCCGCCGATCGCCCGGGCATCTTCAAGAGCGCCGTCCTCGTCGGTCCGGCGGGGCTCACGGGCGAGCGGTACGACAAGATGCGGCTCGTGCCGTTCGGCGAGTACGTGCCGGCGCGCGGGGCCCTGGGCTGGGTGACCTCGTTCGGGAAGGCGGCCGAGGAGGACCGGCGGCGGGGCGGCGCGCCGGTGGTGATGACGCTGCCGGCCGGCACCGGGGCCGAGGGGCTGCGGATCGGGCCGCTCATCTGCTTCGAGTCGGCGTTCCCCGACATGAGCCGGCACCTCGTCCTGGACAGTGCCGGGCTGCTGGTCGTCCAGTCCGCGACCAGCACCTTCCAGGACAGCTGGGCGCCCGCCCAGCACGCCTCGCTCGCGGCGCTGCGGGCGGCGGAGACGGGCCGGCCCGTCGTCCACGCGACGCTCACCGGGGTGAGCGCCGCGTACGGTCCCGACGGCCGTCGCGTCGGGCCCGTCCTCGGCACGGACGCGAGCGCCGTCGCCGTGCGCGAGCTGCCGCTCTCGACGGCGACGACGGGCTATGTCCGCTGGGGCGACTGGCCGTTGTACGGGGCGCTCGCCGTGGTGGGCGCCGTGTGCGCCGCCGAGGGCGCGGGGGCCCTCAGGAGGCCTGGACCAGCGCCTCGCGGACCACGCGCTCGCAGAGCTCGTGGGTCAGCAGGGCGTCACGGGCACTGAGCGTACGGCCCTCTCGTACGGCGTCGAGGAAGACGAGCACGGCCTGCTCGATGCCGCGCTGGCGGGCCACCGGCACCCAGTCGCCGCGCCGGCGCACGGTCGGCTGGCCCTTGTGGTCGACGACGTCGGCGAGGTTGAGGACCTGGCGCTTGGTGTCCTGGCCCGAGACCTCCAGGATCTCCTCGGTCGAGCCGTTCAGCCGGTTCATCATGCCGATGGCCGTGAAGCCGTCGCCGGAGAGCTGGAGCACGACGTGGTGCATGAGTCCCTCGCGGATCCGGGCGCGCACGTCGACGTGCTCGATCTCGCCGGGGACGAGGAAGCGCAGGGTGTCGACGACGTGGACGAAGTCGTCGAGGACGAAGGTGCGGGGGTCCTCGGGCAGGCCGATCCGGTTCTTCTGCATCAGGATCAGCTCGCGCGGGTGGTCGGCGCACTGCGCGTAGGAGGGCGCGAGGCGCCGGTTGAAGCCGACGAAGAGGCTGACCGCGCGCTTCTCGGCCAGCTCCACGAGCCGCTCGGACTCCGCGTACTCGTAGGCGAGGGGCTTGTCGACGTACGTGGGGACGCCCGCTTCGAGGAGGCGGCCGACGATCTCGGCGTGGACGGCGGTCGGCGCGTGGACGAAGGCCGCGTCGAGTCCGGCGGCGAGCAGCGAGTCGAGGTCGCGGTGGCGCTGTCCGGCGGGCAGGCGGAGGGAGTCGGCGACCCGGTCCAGGGTCGCGGCGGTGCGGGTCTGGAGGTGCAGCTCGACCCCGGGGAGGGCGGCGAGGACGGGGAGGTACGCCTTCTGTGCGATGTCGCCGAGTCCGATGCAGCCAACCTTCACGGGGTCTCCCTTGGGGTGTCGTTCGTCGTGTCACACGGCCTCGGGCCGTGCTCGCACGTGCCCACGGGCTGTGCTCGCGTGGGCCGTTCGCGCCGGTCAGCTTACGCGGGACGGGCCGGGGCCACCGGCGGTCGCCAGTCGGCGATGCCGTCGAAGCCGCGCAGGACGAGGCCCGGGCCGAAGCGGGAGACCGCTCCGACGAGCGCGGAGCGCAGGGCGACGGCGGGCCGGGCGGAGAGCAGGGTGAGCGCTCCGGTGCGGGCGGCCCTGCGGACCACGGCGGTGGTGCGGGGCAGGCGGTCGGCGGTGTAGGCGGCGAGCGCGCTGCCGGGGTCGAAGCCGGGCCCGGAGCGGGCGTGGTGGGCGAGGACGACGGCGTCCTCGATGGCCTGGTTCCCGCCCTGGCCGAGGCTCGGCATCATCGCGTGCGCGGCGTCGCCGAGGAGGGCGACGCGGCCCTGGTGGAAGGCGGGCAGCGGGTCGGGCAGGTGGTGGACGTCGTGGCGCAGGACCTGGGCGGGGTCGACGGCGGCGAGGATCTCGGGGACGGGGTGGTGCCAGTCGCCGAAGAGGCGCAGGAGTTCGGCCTTCTCGTCGTCGGGCGCGCGGCCGCCGGCGGGGGCGGCGGCCATGGCGTACGCGTAGATCCGGCCGTCCTTGAGGGGCTGGGTGCCCCAGAGGCGTCCGGGGCCCCAGGTCTCGTGCGGGGCGAAGGGCCGTGCGGGGGCGGGGACGACGACCCGCCAGGTGGTGCAGCCGGCGTACCGGGTTCCGGGGTGTCCGGGGAAGAGCCGGTGGCGGATCGCGGACCGGATGCCGTCGGCGGCGACGACGAGTTCGGCCTCGGTCCCGCCCTCCGGGGTGGTGATCCGGGCGGGGCGGTGCTCGTCGCCGGGGTCGGCGAGGGTCGCGGCCGTGCCGGTGCGGACCGTGCCCTCGGGGAGGGCCGAAGTGAGGATCTCGACGAGGGTGGCGCGGTGGAGGAGGACCAGCGGTCCGCCGAAGCGCGCGGCGGCGGCCTGGGCGTTCGTCCGGGCGAGCCAGCGGCCGTCGGGGGTGCGCATGCCGCCGTCGCCCTGCCAGGCGGCGAGTTCGCGGACGCGTTCGCCGAGGCCGATGACGTCCAGGGCGCGCTGGGAGTTGGGGGCGAGTCCGATGCCCGCGCCGACGGGGGCGAGGTCGGCGGCGCGTTCCAGGACGGTGACCTGCCAGCCGTCGCGGTGGAGGGCGACGGCGGCGGTGAGTCCGCCGATTCCGGCTCCGACGACGACGGCACGGTGCTGTTCCATGACTGCTCCCCTGGATGCAACTACAGGTGTAGTAACTCCGACACCAGAACCGTACTACAGGTGTAGTCACCGGGACAGGGGCGGGTAGTAGGTTGTCCCCATGCGCGCATCGACCGCCCCGGCCGGGGAGTCCCCCGGCTCCCCCGTCTCCGCCGCCTCCGCCGCCTCCGCCGCCTCCCGCGCCGAGCGGATCGGCGACGCCGCCCTCGACCTCCTCGTCGAGCGCGGCATGCGGGGACTGACGCACCGCGCCGTGGACGAACGGGCCGGGCTGCCGCAGGGGTCGACCTCGAACCACGCCCGCACCCGTCAGGCGCTCCTGGAGACGGCCGTCCGCCGCCAGGTCCACTGGGAGGCGCGCGTGCTCGCCCCGGACGAGCTGCCGGGCGGCGGCCCGGACGCCGGTCCCGGCGGGGGTGCGCCCCCGAGCCCCGAGGCCCTCGTGGACGCGCTCGCCCTCGCCCTGCACCGCTATCTGACGGACCACCGCGCACTGCTGGTCTCCCGCTACGAACTGGCCCTCGAGGCCACCCGCCGCCCCGAGCTCCGCACCTTCTTCGACTCCGCGGGCTCCGCCTTCCGCGGCCCGCTGGTCGCGATGATGACGGCGGTCGGCTCACCCGCGCCCGAGCGGCACGCGCTCTCCCTCGTCGCCTGGTGCGAGGGCCTGATGTTCTCCTGCGCCGCTGGCTCCTTCCACGCCGCCGTGCCCGGCCTCGCGGAACTGCGCACCGGCTTCGAGGAACTGCTGAGGGGCATGCTCGGCACCACCTGAGCGAGCCCGGGACGGCAGGCCCCGCGGGCGCGGCGCACGCGCCGAAAGCACTGGCGTGGCCCGGTGATCTTGCGGGACGATGCCGCGCATGACCATCGAACGCATCGCATCCGTCCCCCGCGTCGACCCGTCCACCACCTCGGGCGAGCGTGAGGCGCTGGAGGAATGGCTCGACTTCCACCGCGCGACCCTCGCGAGGAAGTGCGAGGGGCTCGACGACGCCCAGCTGCGCACCCTCTCCGCCCCGCCGTCCGACCTCAACCTGCTGGGCCTCGTCCGGCACATGGCCGAGGTGGAGCGCGGCTGGTTCCGCCGGGTGCTGACCGGCGAGGACCTGGGCTGGATCTACTCCACCGAGGCGGACCCGGACCGGGACATCCACGTCACGGACGAGGACACCTACGAGGAGGCCTACGCGACCTGGCAGGCCGAGATCGACCACGCGCGCACGGTGGCCGCCCCGCACGGCCTCGACGACCTCGGCGTGGGCAGGCACCGCACCGGGAGGACCTTCAACCTCCGCTGGATCTACCTCCACATGATCGAGGAGTACGCGCGCCACAACGGCCACGCGGACCTGCTCCGGGAGCGGATCGACGGCGCCACCGGCGACTGAGGTCCGGCACGCGGGTCAAGGGTCCCGCGGCGCCTCACCCGTGCGGGGCATTCCCCGCCGGTAGGGGCGCGAAGATCACCGCCGGACCAGCAGAGTGGCGCGGTGCATGGAACCCGAACCACAGCGAAGATCCTGCTCGGGGCGGCGGTCGCCGCCCTGGCGGGCTGCGCCCCGGTGGACGCGTCGCCGCCGGCGTCCACCCCCGCGCCCGCCGCGGAGAGCTCCGTCCTGCCCGAGCAGGAGGTGGCGCCGCAGATCGTCGAGGGCCCGGCCCGCGAGGCCCTCGAAGCGGCGCTCCCCGCTCCCCCGCCCTCCGCGGCGCCCCCGCCGTCCACCACGCCCCGACCGGCGCCCGCTCCCGCCGCCGTACCCGAGCAGCACCGGCGGACGGTGGCCACGCCGCGGCCGGCGGAGCCGCGCCCGGCCGCCACCCCCCGGCACCGCGAGGTCCCGGTCCCGGTGCCCCGGCCCGCCGTACCGGACCTGCCGGGGCTCGCGGACCTGCCGAAGGAACCACCGCGGTCCCGGGCAAAGGTCTGCGACCTGGGTGAGCGGTACGGGGGCTGGGGGCCCGGCAGCGACCAGGCCAGGATCTGCCACGACACCTACGGCCGGTGAGCCGGCGCCCCGGGCCCGGCGCGACCGAACCCCCGGGCGCGACGGCGTGCCGAACGCCTCGCCCCGCGCCTGCCGCAGCCGAGCCGCCGGGCGCGGCGAACCCCCGCGCGCACCGGCCGGCCGGACGCCCCCGCCCCGTCACATGGCCCTGAGCCGCACCTCCAGGCGCTCGATCGCGGCCCGGACCCCGTTCCCGTAGCCGTCGTCGTCGAGCGTGTCGGACGCCGCGCGGGCCCGGTCCAGATGGACCCGCGCGGCGTCCGGCCGCTGGAGCTTGACGTAGTCGGCGGCGAGGTTGAGGTGGAGCGAGGGGTACAGGGCGCGCAGCGCCACCGCCGAACCGTGCGCGGCGAGCCGCTCCTCCGCGAGCCCCTCGGCCGCGCTCAGCGCCCGCAGGTCCCAGGCCAGCTCGGTGTCGGGATCGTCCTGGGCGTCGGCCATGTAGTGGGCGAGGGTGCAGCGGTGCAGCGGGTCCCCGTCGGGGCCGATCTGCTGCCACAGCACCCCGAAGCGGTTGCGCGCCTCCTCGCGGTCGCCGCCGTGCAGCAGCATCATGGCCTGCCCGATCCTGGTCATGACCCCGTCGTCCGCCTGCTGCTGCTCGGTCACGCCGACCTCCGCCCGATCACCCAATGGGAGAGCCGACGCTAGCCGCACCCGGCCCCGATCCGGCCGAGGCTCAGCCGAGGTCCGGGACGCGCCAGTCGATCGGCTCGTGTCCCTGGGCCGCGACGGCCGCGTCGATCTGGGTGAAGGGCTGCGATCCGAAGAACTTCTTCGCGGACAGCGGCGAGGGGTGGGCGCCCTTCACCACCACGTGCCGCTCCTCGTCGATGAGGGGCAGCTTCTTCTGCGCGTAGTTGCCCCACAGGACGAAGACCGCGGGGTCGGGGCGCGAGGCGACGGCCGTGATCACGGCGTCGGTGAACTTCTCCCAGCCCTTGCCCTTGTGCGAGTTCGCCTCGCCGGACCGGACGGTCAGCACGGCGTTGAGCAGGAGGACGCCCTGCTCGGCCCACGGCATCAGGTAGCCGTTGTCCGGAACGGGGTGACCGAGCTCGGCCTGCATCTCCTTGTAGATGTTCCGCAGGGAGGGCGGGGTCTTCACGCCGGGGCGGACGGAGAAGCAGAGGCCGTGCCCCTGCCCCTCGCCGTGGTAGGGGTCCTGGCCGAGGATCAGGACCTTCACCTTGTCGTACGGGGTGGCGTCCAGCGCCGCGAAGACCTCGTCCTTCGGCGGGAAGACCGGTCCCTTGGCGCGCTCCTCCTCGACGAACTCGGTGAGCTGGGCGAAGTACGGCTTCTGCAGCTCCTCGCCGAGGACTCCCCGCCAGGACTCGGGCAGCATGCTGGTGTCGGTCACGGTCAACAACCTCCGGTGGACGTTCCTGTCTACGCCCGAAAACCTACCGGGGGCCACTGACAGTGGCCCCCGGCAGGTGTGTTGAACGGCTCGAACCCAGGGAGTTCTACCAGCTGGCGCGGCGGTGCAGCTCCCACAGCTGCATGACCGTCTGCGGGTCGAGCGCGCGCTCGCCGCCGCCGATGTCCTCGCCGGCCGCGATGTACAGCTTGCCCTGCCACAGCGGCAGCAGACGGACGTCCTGGACCATGATCTCCTGGGCCTCGACGAACTCGTCCGTGACGGTCCCGCGGTCGCTCTCGCGGCGGGACTTCGGAAGCAGCTCTCCGGTGATCCGCTCGCTCACGTACGGCGTGCCGAGGACGTTCTCCTTGCCCAGGAAGGGGGCGACGAAGTTGTCCGGGTCCGGGAAGTCGGGGAACCAGCCGCGCCCGAAGACCGGGTACTCGCCCGCCTGGTAGCCGGCCTGGAAGTCCTTCCAGGGCTTCCCCTGCACCTCGACCTTGAAGAGCTTGGACTCCTCCAGCTGGCGCTTCAGCTCGGTGAACTCGGCGGCCGTGGAGGAGCCGTACCGGTCGGTCGTGTACCAGAAGTTCAGCTTGACGGGCGTCTCGACGTCCGCGTCCTTGAGGATCTTCTTGGCCTTGGAGACGCTCGGCATGCCGAAGCGGTCGAAGAACTTGGTGGTGTGGGCGGCGATGCCCTTGGGAACCATCGAGTACAGGGGCTCGGCGGTGCCCTGGTAGACCTTGTTGACCAGTTCGTCGCGGTCGACGAGCTGGGCGATGGCCTTGCGGACGGCCGGGTCGGCGACCGAGTCGTCCTGGGTGTTGAAGACCAGGTAGCGGATGTCGGCGCCGGTGGACTCGACGAGCTGGAGGCCCTTGTTCTCGGGCTTGTCCTCCTGGAGCGCGACGACCTCCTCGGCCGTGAGGCCGCGGTAGGTGGCGTCGATCTCGTCCTTGCGGAGCGCGTCGACCATCACCTCGGAGTCGTCGAAGTACTTGATGGTTACGCCGCCGTTCTTGCGGGCGGCGAAGCCCTTGTAGGTCTGGTTCCTGGTCAGCTCGGCCGTCTTGCGCTCCTCGTACGAGTCGAGGACGTACGGCCCGGAGCCCACCAGCTTGCCGTCCGTGCGGAGCTTGTCCGCCGGGTACTCGGCCGGGTCCACGATCGACATCGCGGGGGTCGCGAGGACGAAGGGGAAGGTGGCGTCCGGCTTGTTCAGGCGGAAGACGACCGTGCGGTCGCCGACGGTCTCGATCTTGCCGAGCGAGCCGAGCATCCCGTTCGGGCCGCCCTTGTGGTTGATCGTGCGGATGCGCTCGATCGAGTGCCGCACGGCCTCGGCGTCCAGTTTGTGACCGTTCGAGAACTTCAGGCCGTCCTGGAGCTTGCACTCGAAGACGCGGCTCGACGTGTCGGTGAACTTGCAGTCGGCGGCGTCCGACTGCGGGGCCGTACTGCCGGTCGGGAAGCTCACCAGGGTCTGGAAGACGTTCCGGAAGAGCTCCCAGGAATTGTCCCAGGCCGCGGCCGGATCAAGCGTGGTGGGAGAACTCGTCGTACCGATGACGATTCTCTGGTCCCCAGCGGATTCACTGTCCGAAAATACACCGCATCCGGACACCAGGGATATGGACGCAAGGGCTGCAGCGGCCTGCAGACTGGTCCGGTTGAACACGTGCACGCTCCTCGTTCAGCCACGGGTCGGCCGACGATACCGCAGCACCCCGTCAGGTCAATGTTCGAGTCTGACGGGGCACTTGACTCATTCGACGTATAACCGGGGCCAATCCGGACACGAAATTCGGAAAGTGTCCGGATATCGGTCAGCCGACTCCGGCGTTCAGGAAAATCCCGCCGTCGACGACGAGGGTCTGGCCGGTGATCCACTCCGACTGCGAGGAGGTCAGGAAGGCCGCGGCCCCTCCGATGTCCGCCGGGACGCCCAGCCGGCCGAGCGGGTAGGAGGCCGCCGCCTCGGCCTCACGGCCCTCGTACAGCGCCTGCGCGAACTTCGTCTTCACGACGGCGGGGGCGATGGCGTTGACCCGCACCAGCGGCGCGTACTCGTGCGCGAGCTGGAGGGTCAGATTCACCATCGCGGCTTTGCTCATGCCGTACGCGCCGATGAAGGGGGAGGCGGACACACCGGCGATCGAGGCGATGTTCACGATCGCACCGCCGTTCTCCTTCTGCCAGGCGTGCCAGCTCCGCTGGGCGAATCCGAGCGCGGAGATCACATTGGTCTCGAAGACCTTGCGGGCCACCCCCAGGTCCAGATCGGCGAGCGGGCCGAAGACCGGGTTCGTGCCGGCGTTGTTCACCAGGAAGTCCAGCCGGCCGAAGCCGTCCATGGCCGCCTCGACGGCCGCGGCCTGGTGGGCCAGGTCGTGGGCCTTGCCGGGGACGCCGATCACCCGGTCGGCGCCGAGCCGCTCGACGGCCTCCTTGAGGGCCTCCTCGCCGCGCCCGGTGATGACGACCCGGTCGCCGCGGGCGACGAGCGCCTCGGCGATTCCGTAGCCGATGCCCCGGCTCGCGCCGGTGACGAGGGCGACCTTGCCGGAGAGCTCCGGCCGTTCGTTCGCGGTCATGACCGCCTCCTCTCGATTGGTCCGGTCGTCAGTTGAGGGGGCCGCCGGCCACGTACATCACCTGGCCGGAGACAAAGCCCGCGTCGTCGCCCGTGAAGAAGGCGATCGCGTTCGCGACGTCCTCGGGGCGGCCGACCCGCTGGACCGGGATCATGGAGGCGGCGGCGGCCTGGAAGTCCTCGAAGCCCATGCCGACGCGCTCGGCGGTCTGCGCGGTCATCTCGGTGACGATGAAGCCGGGGGCGACGGCGTTGGCGGTGACGCCGAACTTGCCGAGCTCCTTGGCGAGAGTCTTGGTGAGGCCCTGCAGACCGGCCTTGACGGCCGAGTAGTTGGCCTGGCCCCGGTTGCCGAGCGCCGAGGAGGAGGAGAGGGAGACGATCCGGCCGAAGCCCGCGTCCACCATGTGCTTCTGACAGGCCTTCGACATCAGGAACGCACCCTTCAGGTGCACGTTCATGACGAGGTCCCAGTCGGACTCGGACATCTTGAACAGCAGGTTGTCGCGGAGCACGCCGGCGTTGTTGACGAGGATCGTCGGCGCGCCGAGCTCGGCGGCGATCCGCGCGACGGCGGCCTCCACCTGGGCGCCGTCGGAGACGTCGCAGCCGACCGCCAGGGCGGTGCCGCCCGCGGCGGTGATCTTCTCGACGGTGTCCTTGCAGGCCGCCTCGTCGAGGTCGAGTACGGCGACGGCGCGGCCCTCGGCCGCCAGGCGGAGCGCGGTGGCGGCGCCGATGCCTCGTGCGGCGCCCGTGACGACGGCTACGCGCTGCTCGGTGGTGGACATGCTGGGTTCTCCTCGCCCTTGGATCGACCGTGAACGCGGACGGACCGAGCGTGCCGCTCACGCGTCCCGCACATGAGCGACCGCTTAGTATCGTCCGCAGGACGAGACGCTAGAAGCGATGGCACCCGGTGTCAACGGCACACCGGGTGCCCCGGGTCACTCCCCGTGGCGGACCGGCGACGGACCCCGCCGCCGGTCTCAGCGCACCAGCAGGTCGAGGAGGCGCTCCACCTCGGCCTCCGGGTCGGCGGTGAGCCCCGTGTGGACGGGGCCCGGCTGCACGACCGTGGAGCGCGGCGCGATCAGCCAGCGGAAGCGCCGGCCCGCGTCGTCGCGCGCGGCCTGCCCGGCGTCCTCGCCGCCCAGGCAGACCCCCTCGACGGCGCGCAGCGCCGCCCGGACGCCGGTGACGTCCGCCGCCGGGTCGAGGACCGCCAGCTTGGCCTCGTCCAGATGGGTGCGGGCGGCCACGTAGGACCGGGCGCGGCAGTAGACGACCACGCCCGCGTTGAAGCACTCGCCGCGCTCGACCCGCGGCACCACGCGCAGGAGCGCGTACTCGAAGACGTCCCGCTGGGTCACGTGGTGCTGTCCTTCTCGGTGGGGTGCGTCCGGGGTGCGAGTCGCTCGGCCAGCCAGCCGGGCGGCTGCTGGGGCCGGTTCTCGGTACGGGGGCCGAGCGTGATCCGCTCGTGGATGGTGGCGGCGCGGGGCAGGAGCGCCTCGACGTAGGCCGCGCGCACCTCGTCGGTGCCGGAGAACCCGGGCTCGTCGACGAGCCACTCGTCGGGCACGTCGGCGGCGACCGCTTCGAGCAGCTCGCGGGTGACGAGCGGGGCGAGCTCGGCGGCCGCGGCGGCGACGTCCGGCGCGAAGGGCGCGAGCGCGTGGTCGGAGGCGTCGTACGGCTTGGCGGCGGAGGCCTGCGCGCCGGGCCAGTTGTGGTGCCAGATCATGGTGGCGCCGTGGTCGATGAGCCACAGGTCGCCGTGCCACACCAGCATGTTCGGGTTCCGCCAGGACCGGTCGACGTTGTTGATCACGGCGTCGAACCAGACGACCTTGCCGGCCTCCTTGGGGTCGACCTCGTACGCGAGCGGGTCGAAGCCGAGCGAGCCGGGGAGGAAGTCCATGCCCAGGTTGAGCCCGCCGCTCGCCTTGAGCAGCTCCTGGACCTCCTGGTCGGGCTCGGAGAGGCCGATGACCGGGTCGAGCTGAATGGTGACGAGCTCGGGCACGCGCAGCCCGAGCCTGCGCGCGAGCTCCCCGCAGACGACCTCGGCGACGAGCGTCTTGCGCCCCTGTCCCGCGCCGGTGAACTTCATGACGTACGTGCCGAGATCGTCGGCCTCGACGATCCCGGGGAGCGAGCCGCCCTCACGCAGGGGCGTGACGTAGCGGGTCGCTGTCACTTCTGTAAGCATCCGCCCAGGCTATCGCCGCGCGCGCCGCCCACGGCCGCGCAGGACCGCCTCCCGGTGCCGCGTGGGGGTCATGCCCCGGATCACGGTCGCCGGGACCCGAGCCGGAACCTCAGTCGGCAGACCACGGCGTCCGTGTCCCGTCGTACGGCGTGGGCGACGACCGCGCCCGCTGGTTCTGCAGGAGCCGCTGCCACAGGTGCTCCGGCTCGGCCTCCGGGACGAGCACGGTGACCCGCGTGGCGGGCTCGGAGGCCCGCAGGCCGCGTACGTACGCGCTGATGGGCCGGCCCAGCGTGCGCCGCTCGGAGGGGACTCCGCCGTCCGGGAACGCGGCGATCACCTGCCGGTAGGAGGCCACGAGGACGGCCGGCAGACCCGCGATGGCCGACGTGACCGGAAGCGTGAAGCCGAGCCCGTGACCGCCCGCTGCCGCGAGGACGAGGACGATCGCCTCGGGGCCGTACGCGACGGAGGCCATGGCGTCGAGCGAGACGGCGGCGAGTCCGGTGACCGCCGTCAGCTTGCGGCGGGCACCGGAGTCGGTGACCGGATCGGCACCGGGGGGCTCTTCGGCGCCGGAGACGGTGTCCCTGCCGGCGGTCGGGGCGGTCTTGCGGGCGAGCTCCCTCGGTTCACGGTGCTTGTCTGCCCAGCGTGAGCCCCCGTCGGGTCGACTTCCGGCGTTCCTGACGGGTCCTTTGCGCCCGGGTGCGCTCCCTTCACGCGTTCCTTACACGCGCCGGCCCTTCGGGCGGCCGGCGCCGGATGGTCAGGTGCGGGTGAAGCGGAGGGTGAGCAGTTGGAAGGGCCGCAGGTGGAGTTCGACGCGGTCGTCCGTCGGCTCGACGTCGCCGAGGGGCCGTTCGAGCAGGTCGCACGTCCGGACCGGCCCGTGCGCGAACGCCGGGGTGAGCCGGGTACGGGCACGGCCGCCGTGGGCCTCGTACAGGCGCACCACCACGTCGCCGCTCCCGTCGTCCGCGAGCTTCACCGCGCTCACCACGACCGCGTCGTTGTCGAGTGCGACGAGCGGGGTGACCTCCGCGGCGCCGGTGACCCGTCGCTCGGGCAGGTTGATGCGGTAGCCCTCCCGTACGGCGTCGCCGATGTCCGCGCCGGGGACGAGCGCGTGCCGGAAGCGGTGCAGCCCCTGGTCGGTGTGGGGGTCGGGGAACCGGGGGGCGCGCAGCAGGGAGACCCGGACGGTGGTCGTGGTGCCGCCGTCCTCGGGGCGCACGGCGCGCGTGACGTCGTGGCCGTAGGTGGAGGCGGTGACCAGGGTGACGCCCCAGCCGGGTTCCTCCAGGTGGACGAAGCGGTGGTTGCAGGCCTCGAACTTGGCGGCATCCCAGCTGGTGTTGGTGTGGGTGGGGCGGTTGAGGTGGCCGAACTGGGTCTCGGCGGCGTAGCTGTCGGTCCGCAGGTCGAGCGGGTAGGAGGCCTTGAGGAACTTCTCGGTCTCGTGCCAGTCGACCTCGGTGGCGAGGTCGAGCCGTGGCTCCCCGGCGGCGAGGGTGAGCGTCTGGACGGCGCGCGAGGAGCCGAAGGTGCGGGTGACCCGTACGGTCACGAGGTGCGGGGTGTCGGCGGTGATCTCGACCGCGTCGGCGTCCGTCAGGTCGGTGACGGTGTTGCGGTAGAAGGAGTCGACGTCCCAGGCGTCCCACATGTTGGGGAAGTCGGGGTGGATCTGCAGCAGGTTGGCGGCCGCTCCGGGGGCGAGGGTCTCCCGCCCGGAACGGAGATCGAGCACCGACACCGCCAGCCCGCACCCGTCCACGGCGACCCGCAGCAGCCCGTTGTCGAGGACGTATCCGCCGCCCGGCCGGTCGGTCACCGTGCAGCCCGAACCCGCGCCGGTCTCCGGCGCCGCGCCACCGGCGGGGACCCCGCCCCGCGCGTGCGGAGCGGCGTTGAAGACGACGGTGCCCTCCCCGGGGCCCGCCAGCGCCCGCTGCGCCCGGTCGACGATGCCGTTCAGCTCGTCCGCCACGGCGGCGTAGGTGCGTTCCGCCTCCCGGTGCACCCAGGCGATCGAGGAACCGGGCAGGATGTCGTGGAACTGGTGCAGCAGGACGGTCTTCCAGATCCGGTCCAACTCCTCGTACGGGTAGGGCGTTCCGGCGCGGACGGCTGCGGCGGCGGACCAGAGTTCGGCCTCCCGGAGCAGGTTCTCGCTCGCCCGGTTGCCCTGCTTGGTCCGCGCCTGGCTGGTGAGGGTGGCCCGGTGGAGTTCGAGGTACAGCTCGCCTACCCACACCGGCGGTTCGGGGTACTCGGCCTCGGCCTTGGCGAAGAACTCGGCGGGCCGCTCCCACCTCACCCGCGCCGAGCCCTCCAGGTCGCGCAGCCGCGCGGCCTTGGCGACCATCTCGCGGGTCGTCCCGCCGCCCCCGTCGCCCCAGCCGGTCGGGGCGATCGAGTGCCTGGCGCGGCCCTTGTCCTTGAAGTTCCGTGCGGCGTGGGCGATCTCCTGGCCCCGCATGGAGCAGTTGTAGGTGTCGACGGGCGGGAAGTGGGTGAAGATCCGGGTGCCGTCGATGCCCTCCCAGAGGAAGGTGTGGTGGGGGAAGGAGTTGATCTGGCTCCAGGAGATCTTCTGGGTCAGCAGCCACTTGGAGCCGGCCGCCTTGATGATCTGCGGCAGACCTCCGGCGAAGCCGAAGGTGTCCGGCAGCCAGGCCTCCTCGTTCTCGACGCCGAACTCGTCCAGGAAGAACCGCTTGCCGTGCACGAACTGACGGGCCATCGCCTCGGAGGAGGGCATGTTGGTGTCGGACTCCACCCACATGCCTCCGGCCGGGACGAAGCGGCCCTCGGCGACCGCCTTCTTGACCCGTGCGTACACCTCCGGCCGGTGCTCCTTGATCCAGGCGTACTGCTGCGCCTGGGACATGGTGTAGACGAACTCGGGTTCGTCCTCCAGGAGGGCGGTCATGTTGGCGGTGGTCCGGGCGACCTTGCGGACGGTCTCGCGCAGCGGCCAGAGCCAGGCCGAGTCGATGTGGGCGTGGCCGACGGCGCTGATCAGGTGCGCGGACGGCTCGGCCGGCGAGGACAGCACCTCGACCAGCTCCGCGCGGGCCGCCGCCGCGGTCCCGTTGACGTCCTGGAGGTCGATCGTGTCCAGGGCCCGCTCGACGGCACGCAGGATCTCCCACCGGCGCGCGCCCTCCACCGGAAGCTCGGCCATCAGCTCACCGAGCACCTCGAGGTCGATGACGAGCTGCCACACCGTCTCGTCGAAGACGGCGAGATCCATCCGTTCCAGCCGGTACTGCGGCTTGTCCCCGGCCGTCTCCTTCTCGCCCAGCTCGGTCGGCACGAAGGGGTGGTAGTCCAGGACGACGGGGTTGGACGCGGCCTCGACGTGGAGCAGCACCTGCTCTCCGCCGACCGCCGGGGCGGCGATCCGCACCCACTGGTTGCGCGGATTGAGGCCCTTCACCGGTGTGCCGTCGGGCCGGTAGACCAGGCCTTCGCACTGGAAGCCGGGCATGTTGGCGTCGAACCCGAGGTCGATCAGCGCTTCGACGGTACGCCCCGCCCACTCCTGCGGGACGGTGCCGGAGACGGTCAGCCAGCTGGTCCCCCAGGGCGCGCCCCACTCCGTGCCGACGGCGATCGGGGTGCGGGGCGCGGCCAGTCCCTCCGCGACGGGCACGGGTTCGTCGGGGGCGGTCCAGACGGCGACCGCCAGCGGGACGGACTCGGGGTACACGGCCGGGCGGATGCGCTCCTCCAGGACGCGCTTGAGGCGGGACTCGACGAGGCTGCGGTCGTCGTGCATGGAATGTGACTCCCTATGGGTGACGGTTGGTCAGCTGGTCCTGTCGACGGTGACGAGTTCGGTGATACCCCGGGCGGCCAGGTGTTCCGCGTCCTCGGAGTGTCCAGCGAGGACGGCGGTCGGCCGGACTCCGTCGGCGGCGAGTCGCATGAACGCCTCGAAGTACGCTCCACCGGGCGCGCAGAGCGACCGCTTCGGCGCCTCGTCCGGCAGGTCGAGGACCAGCGCGGTCGAGCGGACCGGCGGCGGCGACCAGTGCGCGCGGACGTCCGCCACCAGCGAGGCGATGGCCGCACCGGCCGGCTTGACCTGCCGGTCGTTGGTCAAGAGGCCGAGGCTGTACTCGAGTTCGGGGAAGTCGGCGAGCGACCGGTCGACGTCGTGGGAGCACCACCAGGTGACGCCCCAGAGGCCGGGGCAGTCCAGCGCCGCGGCGACGGTCGCGCGGGCGAACCGGTCGGCTCCCTCCGCGGGGATGTGCGGGGCGGGCGCGCCGACCTCCTGGAGCCAGACCGGGCGCCCGGGGTCGTGGGCCCAGGCCTTGGAGAGCTCGACCAGGTAGGCGGCGTGGTGCTCGGTGGCGACGGCGGTGGGGCCGTGTCGCTGCGCGGTGCCGTTGAAGACCCAGGAGTGCACCGCGGTGGCCGCGCCGATCCGGGTGCAGTGCGCGGGGGTGAAGGGGTGATCGTCCTCGTACCAGGCGGCGTCGTACTCGGCGTGCAGGTGCAGACGGCCGGGGGCACCCTCCTCGCAGGCGGCGAGCATCCGGTGCAGCCAGGTCCCGGCCTGGCCGGGGGTGATCGGGTCGGGGTCGGGGTGCGCCTCGCCGGAGAACTGGTTGATCTCGTTGCCGACGGTCATGCCGATGAAGTTGGGCCGGTCGGAGAGGGCGGCGGCGAGGGTGCGCAGGTAGACGGCCTGCCCGTCGAGGACCTCGGGGTCGGTGAAGAGGTTGCGCCGGTGCCAGGTGGCGGTCCAGGAGGGCAGGAAGTCGAAGCTGGAGAGGTGGCCCTGCAGGCCGTCGACGGCGACGTCCAGACCGCGCTCGGCGGCGGCGTCGGCGAGCTGGACCAGCTGTTCGACGGCCCGGGGGCGGATCAGGGTGCGGTTGGGCTGGAAGAGCGGCCAGACCGGGAAGACTCGCAGGTGGTCGAGGCCGAGGGCCGCGACGGAGTCGAGGTCGGCGCGGACGGCGTCGAGGTCGAAGTCGAGCCAGTGGTGGAACCAGCCTTCGCTCGGCGTGTAGTTGACGCCGAAGCGCGGAACTCGGGGGCTGTCCTGGGAGATGGTCATGCTCGGGCGGATTCCTTTGTGAGTACGTTCTCCGGCACGGTCATCCCTTGACCGCGCCTTCCTCGACGCCTCGGAAGAAGAAGCGCTGGAGGGTGGCGAACACGGCGACGATCGGCAGGAAGGCGATCATGGTGCCGGCGGCGATCACGCGCGGGTTGGCGCTGAACGTGCCGTTCAGGTACTGCAGGCCGACGGTGAGCGTGTACTTGCCGGGGTCGTTGAGGACGATCAGCGGCCACAGGAAGTCGTCCCAGGCGCCGATGAAGGTGAAGATGACCACCACGCTGAGCATGCCGCGCACGTTCGGCAGGCCGACGTGGACCAGCCGCTGCCAGACGTCGGCGCCGTCGACCAGCGCGGCGGCGTCCAGCTCCGGCGGGACGGCCGCGAAGGCGGTGCGCATCAGCAGCACGTTCAGCATCGCGATCGCACCCGGGAGGGCGACACCGGTCAGGGTGTCGGTCAGGCCGAGGCTCCGCACGGTCACGTACTGGGAGACGATGGTGACCTCGCCGGGCAGGACGAGCGTGGCCAGGAACAGGCCGAGCACCAGCCGTACGCCGCGGAAGCGGAGCCGGGCCAGCGCGAAGCCCGCGAGGGTCGCCCCGACGGCGTTGCCGACCACCGCGATGGCAGCCACCACCAGCGAGTTCGCGGCGTAGGTCCAGACCGGGACGGTGTCGGCGACCTTCGCGTAGTTGGCGAACGTCAGGTCGTTCGGCAGGAAGCCGGGGGTGCGGGAGTAGATGTCCTCGCCGGGGCCCTTGAGCGAGGTGGACAGCTGCCAGAGGAACGGGCCGACGGTGAGCAGCAGGACGAGGACGAGGAGCAGGTAGCGGACCGTCTTCTCGCCGGCCGACGGGGTTCCGAAGCCTCGGGCCATCGCTCAGGCCGCCTTCCTGCCGAGCCGCGCAAGGAGCAGCATCGGCCCGATGGTGATCACGAAGAGCAGCAGGCTGAGCGCCGAGGCGTACCCGATGTGGCCGCTGAAGCCGCGGCTGTACATCTGGATGAGCATCACCACCGACATGTCACGGCCGCCGGGTCCGCCGGTGCCGTTGGAGAGCACGTACAGCTCGGAGAAGACCCGGAGGGCGGACACCGAGATCAGCACCGAGACCAGCAGCATGGTGGGCCGCACCCCGGGGACCGTGACGTGCCAGAAGCGCCGGAGGGCGGAGGCCCCGTCGACGGCTGCGGCCTCGTGGAGCTCCCTGCCGACGTTCCCCAGCGCCGACAGGTAGATGACCATGTAGTAGCCGAGGCCCTTCCAGGTCGTCAGGGCGATGGCGCTGAACAGCAGCAGCCAGCGGTCGGTGAGGAACGAGACGGGCCGGTCCGTCAGCCCGAGCTGTCCGAGCAGGCCGTTGAGCAGGCCTCGGTCGTCGAGGACCCAGCCCCAGATGAGCGCGACGACGACGGCGGACGCGACGACCGGGGTGTAGAAGGCGGTGCGGAAGAAGGTGATGCCCGGCAGTTTCCGCTCCACCAGCAGGGCCAGCAGCAGCGGCAGCAGTGTGAGGAGCGGCAGGCAGACGGCCAGGTAGACGATGCTGTTGAGCAGGGCGTCGGCCAGCTGGTCGTCGTCGAGCGCGCGTTCGTAGTTGTCGAGGCCGGTGAAGTGCCCGCCGCCGAGCGGCTTGGCGTCGGTGAAGGACAGGACCACCGTGTTGACGGCGGGCCACAGGTTGAAGACCGCCAGCCAGAGCACGGCGGGCCCGGCGAGCAGCCAGGGGGTGAACCAGCGTCGGTGGGTCATGGAGGTGCCTTCCCGGAAGGTGATGGCCGACGGGGGCAGCGGGAGCGGTGCGCGCCGGGCGGCGCGGTGGCCGGATCGGGGGCGGGAGGCCGCCGCGCCGCGGCTCCGGCGGGTCAGCCCTTCAGGAGTCGGTTGCAGCGGCTGACCGCGGTGTCCAGCGCCTCCTTGGAGCCGGTCTCGCCGCTGATCGCGAGGGCGATCTGCTGGTTGACCACCGTCTTCATCGCGTCGTTGACCTCGACGGGCTGCAGGATCCGCGCCTCGGCCAGCGAGGTGAACGCGATCACCTTGGCGTTCCCGGCGTTACCGCCGTCGCTCCGGCTGAAGAACGGGTCCGCGGCGGAGGCCTTGGTGGAGGGGAAGATGCTGGTCAGGCGGGCGAAGGCGGCCTGGTTCTCGGCGTTGGTCACCCAGCGGGCCAAGGCGACGGCGGCGGCCTGGTTCTTCGTGCTCCGCGCGACCGAGAGTCCCTGCACGTAGAGCGGCGGGGTGCCCATCGCCGCGGAGGGGAGGACCTTGGGGGCGAGGGTGGGGTTGTCCGTGGCGAGGCTGGTGATGTAGTTGCCGCCGCCGGTGGTCCACGCGACCGTACCGGCGTTGAACAGCTTGGCGTTTCCGGCGTAGGTCTCGGTGAGTACGTCCTTGGGCAGCAGACCGTCCTTGAAGGCGCTGCGGTACTTGTCGAGCACGGCGACGGCCTCGGGGGTGTTGAAGGTGAAGCTCTTGCCGTCGTCGGCCATGATCTTCACCCCCGCGTCGGCGAGATCGCCGAGACCGGGCTTGCGGCTCATCAGGTACGTGGAGCCGCCCGACTTCTCCTTGACCGTCCGCGCCTGGGCGATCAGCTCGTCCAGGTCGCTCGGCGGCTTCCGGGCGTCCAGGCCGTACTTGGAGAGCAGTTCGGAGTTCCAGTAGTTGACGTCGGTGTTGAGGTACCAGGGGAAACCGTAGGCCCCCTCCTGGCCGGCGAAGCGGTAGGCGTCGATGCCGCCCTCGACGTAGTCGCCGGACAGCTTCGGGTCTGCCTTGGCGACGTCCAGCAGCATGCCCTGCCTGGCGAGCGGCAGCGCGAAGTCCGGCGGGAGGTTGACCACGTCGGGCAGGGTGCCGCCGGACGCCTGGCTCAGGACCTTCTCGGAGTAGCCCTCGCCCGGCTGGTCGAGCCACTCGACCTGGACTCCGGGGTGCTTCGTCTCGAAGGCGTCGATGACGCCTTCCATGTAGTCGGTGAACTTGGGCTTCAGGGCCCAGGTCTGGAGCGACACCTTGCCCTTCACCTCACCGGTGGCGGCGGCCACCGGGCCGTCCGAGCTGTTCGGGTCGCCGAGGCCGCAGCCTGCGAGCGTCGCGGCCGTGATCGCGGCCAGTGCCAACCGTGCCCAGTGGGTGCTTCGCATCAGTGAGGTCTCCCTGTCTGACGAGCATCTACTAAACCGCTTCAGTGCTGCCGCAGCATCCACCGGGCTACAATCGCTGTCAAGGGAGTGCGCGCGGCACGGGGCAGGCGGGGGAGCTTTATGGCCAGACCGACGATCGCCGACATCGCCCGTGAGGCCGGGGTCTCCAAGGGCGCCGTGTCGTTCGCGCTGAACGGCCGCGCGGGCGTCAGCGAGGCCACCCGGGAGCGCATCCTGCGCGTCGCCGAGAAGATGAACTGGCGCCCTCACAGCGCGGCGCGCGCCCTCGGCGGAGCCAGGGCCGGAGCCGTCGGCCTGGTGCTCGCGCGACCGGCCCGCACGATCGGCCTGGAGCCCTTCTTCGGGCAGTTGCTCTCCGGCCTGCAGGCAGGACTGTCCGCCTCCGGCACCGCGCTGCAACTGCTGGTGCTCGAGGACACGGCCGCCGAGATCGAGGTCTACCGGCGCTGGACGTCCGAGCACCGCGTGGACGGTTTCGTCGTCGTCGACCTCCAGGTCCGCGACCCCCGGATCCCCGTACTGGAGGAGCTCGGCATCCCCGCGCTCGTGATCGGCGGCCCCGGCCGGCACGGCAGCCTGCCCAGCGTCTGGGCGGACGACCGGGAGGCCATGGTGTCGATCGTCGACTACCTGGCCGCCCTCGGCCACCGCCGGATCGCCCATCTGGCCGGCCTGCCCGCCTTCCAGCACACCCAGCGCCGGATCCGCGCGGTGCGCGACTGCGCCCGTCGGCTCGGCCTGACCGAGGCCGTCTCCCTGCCGACCGACTTCAGCGACGCCGAGGGCGCCGCCGCCACCCGCATGCTGCTGGCCCGGCCCGACCGGCCCACCGCGATCATCTACGACAGCGACGTCATGGCGGTGGCAGGCCTGGGAGTGGCCGCCGAGATGGGCGTCGCGGTACCCGGCGAGCTGTCGCTCGTCTCCTTCGACGACTCGGCCCTCGCCCGGATCGTCCACCCCTCGCTCACCGCGCTCTCCCGCGACACGTTCGCCCTCGGCGAGCAGGTCGCCCGAGAGCTGCTCGCCGTGATCGCCGACCCGTCCTCGGCGCGCGACGTGCGGAACCCCACGCCACGGCTGACGGTCCGCGAGTCCACGGCCCGCCCGCGGTGAGGATCGGCGCCGCGCACCGCTCCGCCGGGCGCGGGTTCCGGGCGCGAGGGCCGGGCGCGGAGGGGCCGCCGCAGTCGGCCGCCCCACTCCCCTCTCGATCGATCTCGATCGGCACGGCGATTTCCGCCGCATCGATCCTTGACCGTGTCCACTAAACGGATTTAGCCTGCCGGACTGAGCCTGCGGGGTCGCCGCGGAGGACCTCCCGTCCCGCGTCGTCGACCGTCGCTGCTTCGCGTCATCCGTACCACCAGAGCACCAGCGCCCACTCCTCCTGCTGGACCGGAGCCCCGGATGAACCGACGCCTGCTGCCCGTGATCATGAGCGCCGTGCTGACCGCCGTCGCCATGGCCCTCTCCCCCGCCCCGACCACCGCAGCCACCCCGACCACCGCTGTCGCCGCCACCGGCTCTGCCGTCACCACCGCCGGCAACCAGCCGTACGCGTCGTACTGGCACCCGAACACCCTCCTCGGCTGGGACCCGAGCACCGACCCCGACGCCGCTTTCAACCGCTCACGCGTCCCGCTCCGGCCACGCACCTCGGACCCGGCGCTCAAGGCCAACGCCAACGCCCGCGCCGGGGAGGGCAAGGTGGTCTCGCTGGTCTCCTTCGGGCCCACCTCGAACAACCCCTCCCAGGGCTCCGTCAGTCCGAACTACTACGCCTTCGGGCACTGGCAGTACGTGGACACCCTGGTGTTCTGGGGCGGCTCGGCCGGCGAGGGCCTGATCCTGGCGCCCAACTCCACCGTGATCGACGCCGCCCACCGCAACGGCGTCAAGGTCTACGGCACGGTGTTCTTCCCGCCCGCCGCCTACGGCGGCCAGTTGCAGTGGGTGAAGGACTTCACCCAGAAGTCCGGCAGCCGCTACCCGGTGGCCGACAAGCTCGCGCAGGTCGCCCAGCACTACGGATTCGACGGATGGTTCGTCAACCAGGAGACCGGTGGCGGGGATTCGGCCCTGGCGACCGAGGTCCGCAACACTATGCGCTACGCCCGCTCCCTGGGCCCGGTCGAGTTCATGTGGTACGACGCGATGACCGAGTCCGGCCCGGTGAGCTGGCAGAACGCGCTCACCCCGGCCAACGACGCCTTCCTCCAGGAAGGTACGCAACGCACCACGGACTCGATGTTCCTGAACTTCGACTGGAGCGCCCCGGGCCTCGACTCCTCGCGGACCCTGGCCGGTTCGCTGGGCCGTGACGCGTACGAGCTCTTCTCCGGCGTCGACACCGAGGCCAACGGCTACAACACCTCGGTCAGCTGGGCGTCGGTCTTCCCGGCGGGCCGGCCGCACGTCACCTCGCTCGGCCTGTACCGCCCCGAGTGGACGTACAACTCCGCGAGCTCCCGGGCCGACTCGTACACCCGCGAGGCCCGGTACTGGGACGGAGCCAACGGCGACCCGAGCGACACCACCACCAGCTCCGGCTGGAAGGGCCTGGCGCACTACATCCCCGAATCCTCCCCGGTGACCGCCAAGCCCTTCGTCACCTCCTTCAACAGCGGTCAGGGCGACTTCCACAACTCCGGCGGCGTCCGGGTGAGTTCTGCCGGCTGGAACAACCTCTCGCTCCAGGACGTCCCGCCCACCTATCGCTGGCTGGTCGGTTCCGCCGGCTCCGAACTCACCCCGTCGATCGACTTCAGCGACGCCTACGAGGGCGGCTCCTCGCTGCGCCTCACCGGAACCCTCGACGCGGAGAACACCGTCCGGCTCTTCCAGACCCGGCTCCCGGTCGCCGCCGACACGCGGCTGTCGGCCGTCGTGAAGACCCCGGCCGCCGGGCCGACCCGGCTGAAGGCCGCCATCTCCTTCACCGACTCGCCCACCACCTTCACCACCCTCGACCTCGGCTCCACCACCACCGCCGGCTGGGAGCGCCGGACCTTCGACCTGTCGGCGTACGCCGGACGCACGATCGCCCAGATCGGCCTGCGGACCACCGGCACCGCCTCGACGTACGAGGTGAAGCTCGGCCAGCTCGCCGTCTACGACGGGACGGTGGACAGCGCCGCCCCGCCGACCGGGCCGACCGTGCTGGGCACCACCGACGTCAGCCCCACCCGCAAGTCGCTGCGGATGTCCTGGACCGCCTCGGCCGCCGGCTCGGTGCACCACTACGAGGTGTACCGGCGCAACCCGGACGGCAGCCGCACCTTCCTCGGTGCCACGCCGAACGACGCGTACTTCGTCCCCCAGCTCGACCGGGTCGGCACCGAGACCTCCACCACGCTCGACGTGGAGGCGGTCTCCACCGAGTACGGCCGCTCGGCGCCCGCCACCACCACGGTGAGCTGGTCCGGCACCGCCTCGACCAACCTGGCGCTGAACCGTCCCGCGAGCACCTCCGGCCGGTGCAGCGGCACCGAGACCGCTGCCAAGGCCGTCAACGGCTCGGTCTCCGGCGGCAACAGCGACAAGTGGTGCACGCTGACCACCGACAAGTGGCTGGAGGTGGACCTCGGCTCGACCCGTGCCCTGACGGGCTTCGTGGTCAAGCACGCCCAGGCGGGCGGTGAGAGCGCGAACTGGAACACCCGCGACTTCACCGTCCAGGTGCGCGACACGACGAGCGGCCCGTGGACGACCGCCGTCACCGTCACCGGCAACACCGCGGGTACCACGACCCACCCGGTCGGCCTGACCGCCCGCTATGTCCGCCTGACGATCACCAGACCGACCCAGACCACCGACCCGGCCGCACGCGTCTACGAGTTCGAGGCCTGGGGCACGTAGCGCCGCAGACGTGCAGCGCCACCCCGGGCATCAGCGGCGACGCCGCCGCCCGCTCCAGCTCCGTTGAGGTGACAGAGCGTTCACCCGACAGGGTTGAAACGGGGCGAATACGCCTGAAACGCCTAGGGTCCGAGCATGCACACGGCGAACTCTCCCGTCAGCAGCGCCCCGCCCCGGTACGTCCCGGACGGTGACCGCACACCTCCGCCCGCCGAGCCGCCGAGCCGCCTCGCCACCGCGGGCGCGGTCCTCGTGCCCACCGCCGTCATGCTCGGCGTCGCGCTGTGGGGCCTGAACCGCGGCACGATGTGGCGCGACGAGTCCGCGACGTTCCAGATCGCCCGGCGCTCGGTACCGGACATCTGGCGTCTCCTCGGCGAGCTCGACGCCGTCCACGGCCTCTACTACCTCCTGATGCACGCCACCCTCGCCGTCCGGGCCGACGAGGTGATGCTGCGGCTCCCGTCGGTGCTCGGCGCGGCGTGCTCCGCAGGACTGGTCGCCGCGATCGGCTGCCGGCTGGCCCGCCCCCGGGTGGGCCTGTGGGCCGGGCTGCTGTACGCGGCCACCCCGTTCACCTCCTTCTACGCGCAGGAGGGCCGCTCGTACGCCCTCGTGGCGGCCGGTGCCGCGCTCGCCACCTGGTGCCTGGTGAGCGCCGTCGAGCGCGACTCGGCCGGACGCTGGGCCGGGTACGCGGCCGCCGTCGCCGGCACGGCCCTGCTGCACGAGTTCGCCGTGCTGATGCTGGTCGCCCATGGGGCCACGGTGCTGGCGGCCAGGTCCCGTCCCGGGGCCTGGCGGCGGTGGGCGGCGGCCGCGGGCGCGGCGGTCGTGCCTCTGGTGCCGCTCGCGGTGGTCTCCTCCCGCCAGGGCGGTCAGACCTCGTGGATCCAGCAGCCGGGGGTGGAGGAACTGAGGCTGCTCGCGTTGCAGTTCGCCGGCCCGGACGTCCGGGTGCTGACGGTCGCGGCGCTGCTCGCCGGGCTCGCGGTGCTGTCGCCTCTGCGGCGCACCGGCCGTGTCGGCCTGACCGCGGTGGCGCTGCCGCTCGTCGTCCTGCCGGTGGCGGTGCTGTTCGCGGTCTCGCTCGTGAAGCCGCTGTTCGTCGACCGCTACCTGCTGTTCGCGTTCGCCGGATTCCCGCTGCTGGTCGCCGCGGGCCTGGAACGCTTCCTGGGCGCGCTGCGCTCCGCGCCCTGGCGGCCGGTGGTGACGGCGGCCGGCGTCGTGGCGGTCGCGGCCGCCTTCTGGTGCCAGCTCCCTTTCCAGGAGCAGCAGCGCGGCAAGGACGGCCGCCTCGACGATCTCCGGGAGGTCGCCGCGTACGTGGCCGCGCAGTCGCGCCCGAACGACGCGGTGCTGTTCGTCCCCTCGTACCAGCGGCACATCTTCCTCACCTACGACCGGGAGTTCGCCGGCCGCCGCGACATCGCCCTCAAGGCGGACGCGGCCGCGTCGGGCACGTTCTACGGCCAGGAGTTCGACGCGGCAGGGCTCGGAGCGCGGATCGGCGCGGAACGGCGGGTCTGGGTGGTGGCCTGGCCGAGCGCCTGGAGCGAGCAGTGGTTCGACGAGGACCCGAAGGTCATCGCCCTGCGCAAGGGATTCGAGCTCGCCCGCAGCACGCAGCTCAAGAGCGGCCTGGTGCAGTTGTACGTGCGGGAGTGAGCCGACGGCCGCGCGCGGCCGGCCTCCGGGCGCGCGCACCCCGCACTCACACGTGCGCGTGACGGTGACCCGCGGGCCGTACGGCGGCGGCGGCCCGGCAACTGGGGAACTTCCCGGGGAGACGGTCGCCGAAGGGATCGGCCGAACAGCCGAACAGCCGGAATCGCCTCCAGAACAACGCGTATGTACGGCCATACCCTTTTGCTTGATTTTCCCGAGAATGCTGCGCTTATCAGCTCGCCCGATCAGCATTTCTCCGGCCGTCGCGCCAGTGGGGCGTGACGCCGTTTCCGCTTCTCACACCTGGAGAAACACATGCGCGTAGCCGTGACCGGTGGCGGTGGTTTCCTTGGGTCACATCTCTGCGAAGCGCTCTTGCGGCGCGGTGACTCGGTGGTGTGCCTGGACGACTTCTCGACGGGTGATCCCGAGAACATCGCTCCGCTCCTCGCCCACCCGGGCTTCGCGTTCCAGCACGCCGACGTGAGCGTGTCGACGGAGGGTGTCGGCCGCGTCGACGCCGTGGCCCATCTCGCCTCCCCCGCCTCGCCGCCCGACTACCTGCGCCGGCCGCTGGAGACCCTCAGGGCCGGCAGCCGCGGCACGGAGAACGCCCTGCGCCTCGCCCTGCGCCACGACGCGCGTTTCGTCCTCGCGTCGACCAGTGAGATCTACGGCGATCCGCTGGTCCATCCGCAGGAGGAGGCGTACTGGGGCAATGTGAACTCCATCGGCCCGCGCAGCGTCTACGACGAGGCGAAACGATACGCCGAGGCGGTCTCCGCGGCGTACGCCCGTACCCACGGCCTCGACGTCGGCATCGCGCGCATCTTCAACACCTACGGGCCGCGGATGCGCCCGCACGACGGGCGGGTGGTGTCCAGCTTCATCACCCAGGCCCTCACCGGCGAGCCCCTGACGATCTACGGCGACGGCAAGCAGACCCGCAGCTTCTGCTACGTCGACGACCTGGTCCGCGGTCTCCTGGCGCTCCTCGACTCCTCCGAGATGGGTCCGTTCAACCTGGGCAACCCGGTCGAACGGACCGTCACCGAGCTCGCCGAGGCGGTCCTGGCCATGACCGGGTCGCCCTCCGAGGTGCAGCACCACCCGCTGCCCGCCGACGATCCGGTCCGCCGCCGCCCGGTGATCACCCGGGCCCAGGAGATCCTCGGCTGGCAGCCGGAGATCGACATCACCGAGGGCCTGCGCAGGACCGTCGCGTACTTCGCCGCCCGGCCGGACCGGCTCGGCGCCTCGGCCGCGGCGATCCGCGGCGGCCAGGACGAGACGGTGCCCCTCACCGCGGTGACCGGCGCCACCACGGCGGCGCAGACGATCCCCGGCCCGGCCGCCGAGACCGCCGGTGCGACGCCCACGACCGCCGGTCCGTCCGGCTCGGGCGGCTGATCCGCGCGAGGCCCGCTCCTCCCCCGCCGCACCGTCCGGGGGCTTCCCGCCCTTCCGCCGCCGGCGCTTCCCCCCGGCTCCCCCGCCTCCTCCGTATCCCACGGCCCGCTCACGCACCGCCCGGAGAACTCGCTGCCATGACGTCGTTGGAGCAAGGTCCCACCGGGACCGTCCAGGATCCCCTCCTCCTCTCCCCCGCACCCGGCTCCCCGGAGGAATGGGAGGCGCTGGGCGCGGAGATCCGTACCCTGTCCGGCGGATCCGTGGCCTCCATCGGCCCGGACGGCCCGGTCCTCGCCGGGCCGCCGCGCCGGCGCGACACGCGCCCGTCGAGCTTCGTACGCGCCTTCTCGCGCGTCGACCGCGTCCTCGTCGTCCTGCTGTCCCTCGGCTGGGTGGCCTGCCTCGTCTGGTTCTGGGCCTGGTGGCTCCAGCCCGCGCACCGCATCGGCTGGCTCGGTCTCGTCGTCAACAGCGCCCTGCTGCTCTATCTGACCTACCTGCCGGTGCACTTCCTCGTCGCGCTGATCCGGATGCGCCGCTTCGATCCGGCCGTCGGCGTGCCGGCGCTCCACACCGCGTTCGTGGTCACCCGTGCCCCTTCCGAGAGCTGGGACATCGCCCGCACCACCCTGGAGGCGATGCTCACCCAGGACTTCCCGTACGCCTACGACGTGTGGCTGTGCGACGAGGACCCGACCGAAGAGATCCTGGACTGGTGCGGGAACCACGGCGTCCACGTCTCCTGCCGGCGCGGCCGCGCCGACTACCACCGGGCCGAGTGGCCACGGCGCACGCGCTGCAAGGAGGGCAACCTCGCCTTCTTCTACGACCACTGGGGATACGCCCACTACGACGTGGTCGCCCAGCTCGACTGCGACCACGTGCCCGGCCCCCGGTACCTCACCGAGGTCGTGCGCCCCTTCGCCGACCCGGCCATCGGTTACGTCGCGGCTCCCAGCGTCTGCGACTCCAACGCCGCCGAGTCCTGGGCCGCCCGCGGCCGGCTGCAGCGCGAGGCCATGTTCCACGGACCCGTGCAGCTGGGCCACTCGGCCGGCCTGGCGCCCGTGTGCATCGGCTCCCACTACGCCGTCCGCACCCGGGCCCTGCGGGACATCGGCGGCCTCGGACCCGAGCTCGCCGAGGACTTCTCGACCACGTTCCTGCTCAACTCGGCCGGATGGCACGGCGCGTTCGCGATCGACGCGGAGGCGCACGGCGAAGGACCGCTCACCTTCGGCGCGATGATCACGCAGGAGTTCCAGTGGTCCCGCAGCCTCGCGGTGATGCTTCTGGGGATGCTGCCCCGCCACCTCGGCCGGATGCCGCTCAAGCTGCGTGTGCGCTTCGCCACGGCGCTGATGTTCTACCCGCTGCTCGCCGCGGCCACCGTCGTGGGCATCGCGCTGCCGCCGATCGCCGCGATCACCGGCGCGCCCTGGATCAACGTCAACTACGGGGAGTTCCTGGCGCACTTCTGGAGCATGTCCGTCTGGCTGATCCTGCTGACACTGCTCTGCCGCCGCCGCGGACTGCTGCGCCCCCGGGACTCCGCCGTCCTCAGCTGGGAGATCTGGCTGTTCGGCCTGTCCCGTTGGCCGTACGTCGCCTGGGGCGTGCTCGCCGCGGTGCTGCAGAAGCTGCGGCCCCGTCAGATCACCTTCAAGGTCACACCGAAGAAGCGCGACGGCCTGGAGCCGCTCCCGCTGCGCACCGTCGCCCCGTACCTGCTGATCACCACGGTCCTGTCGGGCTCGGCGCTCGTCGGCCAGTTCACCGGACCCGCCGTGGGCTATGTCTTCCTCTGTCTGCTCGGCGCCGCCTCGTACGCCGCCGTGACGCTCGCGATCGGCGTACTGCACGTCAAGGAGACCGCGCGCGCCACCGGTGTCCCCATGGTCCGAGCCCTGCGCACGGCCGCGCTCCCGCTCTGCTGCGGGCTGGTGTGCGCGGTTCCCCTGGCGCTCGCCGTGTACGTCTTCCCCACCTATCTCACCGGCTACTACGCCTGGTGACGGCCCGGCCGGCCCGCGCGGCCGGCCGAGAAATGAGGGTTCCCCATGCCCCGTACGGTCCTTGTCACCGGCGGCGCCGGTTTCATCGGCAGCCACACCTGCGTCGAGCTGCTCGCGTCCGGCCACGAGGTCGTCGTCCTCGACGACCACTCCAACAGCTCC
Source organism: Streptomyces sp. NPDC015130 (assembly GCF_043080005.1). Lineage (NCBI taxonomy): Bacteria > Bacillati > Actinomycetota > Actinomycetes > Kitasatosporales > Streptomycetaceae > Streptomyces > Streptomyces sp. NPDC015130. Next base: position 257,506 of record NZ_JBIBVC010000010.1, read on the forward strand.
CCCGAGGCCCTCGAACGCGTCGCCAAGATCGCCGGCCGTCCGATCGCGGCGGCCCATGTCGGGGACGTACGTGACCGCCGGGCCCTGGACGCCGTCTTCACCGCCCACCCGATCGACGCGGTGATCCACTTCGCCGCGAAGAAGGCCGTCGGCGAGTCGGTGCAGATCCCGCTCACGTACTACGACATCAACGTCGGCGGCACCACGGCCCTGATCTCGGCCATGCACGACCACGGGGTGCACCGGCTGGTGTTCTCGTCGTCGTGCTCGGTCTACGGCGACACGACGACCGTCCCCCTGACCGAGGCGTCCCCGGCCGCGCCGACGAACCCGTACGCCACCAGCAAGTGGACCTGCGAGCGGATCCTGGCGGACGCCTGCCGGCACGTGCCCGAGCTGCGGGTACTGGCCCTGCGCTACTTCAACCCGGCCGGCGCCCACCCCACCGGGCTGCTCGGCGAGGACCCGCACGGCGTGCCCGGCAACATCATGCCGTACCTCACCCAGATCGCCGTGGGCCGCCGCGAGGAGCTGAGCGTCTTCGGCGACGACTACCCGACGCCCGACGGCACCGGCATCCGCGACTACATCCATGTCGTGGACGTCGCCGAGGGGCACCGCGCGGCCCTCGACCACCTCGACGACGAGCCCGGCATGACGATCCTCAACCTCGGCACCGGACGCGGCGCGTCGGTCCTGGACCTCGTGCGCACCTTCCAGGAGGTTTCCGGCCGCCCGATCCCGTACCGCGTCACCGGGCGCCGCCCCGGCGACGTCGCGGAACTCGTCGCCGATCCGTCGAAGGTCGCCGCGGCCTGGGGCTGGAAGGCGCGCCACGACCTGGCCGCGATGTGCCGCGACGCCTGGCGCTTCCAGCAGCAGAACCCGTACGGCTACGCCCCCTGAGCCTCCCCTCCCCCCCCACTCCCGCCTTCCCCTCCCCCGCGCAGACAGGAGCACAACGCATGCGGTTGACCGTCATCGGTACGGGATATCTGGGAGCCGTGCACGCCGCTTGCATGGCCGAGATCGGACACGACGTCCTCGGTGTGGACGTCGACCCCGAGAAGGTGGCCGGCCTCGCCGAAGGCCGACCCCCCTTCTACGAGCCGGGATTCGAGGACGTCCTGACCCGGGCGCTCGACTCCGGCCGGCTGCGCTTCACCACCGATCTACGAGAGGCGGCGGCGCACGGCGAGGTCCACTTCATCTGCGTCGGCACCCCGCAGCAGGCCGGCTCCCAGGCCGCCGACCTGCGGTACGTGGACGCCGTCGTCGACGGACTGGTCCCGCACCTGTCCGCGCCCTGTCTGCTCGTCGGCAAGTCCACGGTCCCCGTGGGCACGACCGCCCGGCTGGCCGCCCGTGTCGCCCGGCTCGCGCCTCCGGGCACGCGCGTGGACCTCGCCTGGAACCCGGAGTTCCTGCGCGAGGGCTTCGCCGTCGACGACACGCTGCGGCCGGACCGGATCGTCACCGGTGTGACCGGCGAGGCGGCGGACGAGACGCTGCGCCGCGTGTACGCCCCGATGCTGGCGGCGGGCGTCCCGTACCTCGTCACCGACCCGAACACGGCGGAGCTGGTCAAGTCCGCGGCCAACTCCTTCCTGGCCACGAAGATCTCCTTTATCAACGCGATGGCCGAGATCTGCGACGCCACCGGCGCGGACGTCGCCACCCTCGCCGACGCGCTCGGCCACGACACCCGGATCGGCCGGCAGTTCCTGAACGCGGGGCTCGGCTTCGGCGGCGGCTGTCTGCCCAAGGACATCCGGGCGTTCTCGGCCCGCGCCCAGGAGCTCGGCGTCGGGCCCGCGGTGGCTTTCCTCGGCCAGGTCGACGAGATCAACCAGCGGCAGCGGAGCCGGACCGTCGCGCTCGCCCGGCGGCTGCTCGGCGGCGACCTCACGGGCCGGCGGGTCACGGTGCTGGGCGCCGCGTTCAAGCCGAACAGCGACGACGTACGGGACTCGCCGGCGCTGGCCGTCGCGGCGGAGCTGCACCGGCAGGGCGCGCGGGTCCGGGTCCACGACCCCGAGGGCGCGGCGAAGGCCGTGCTCGAACACCCGGAACTGCCCTGCGGGGCAGACCTGCTGACGGCATGCCAGGGCGCCGAGCTCGTGCTGCACCTCACCGAGTGGAGCGAGTACCGCGAGCTGGATCCGGTCAAGCTGGCCCGCGTGGTGCGTATCCCGCTGTTGATCGACGGGCGCGACGCGCTCCCGCACGACGCGTGGCGCGCGGCCGGCTGGACCGTGAAGGCGCTGGGGCGTCCGGTGCCGCCGCCGGAGGAGCCGCGGCAGGCCGGCGACCGGTCGGTGGAGGCCCTGCGCACGCTCATCGCGTCCCCGGCGGCGTCCGGTTCGCAGGCATCCGGTGTGCCGTCCCCCGCGGTACCCGTCAGCCCGGTGGGCGGCGTCGGCTCTGTCAGCGGGACGTAGCGAGCCGGTGGTGCCCGGCGGCGCGCTGCCCGGACCGGCTCGGCCGGCCGGGCAGCGCCGCACGGCACCCGGGGCCGGCTCAGTCGGTGGCGGCGGGCTGGACGGCCCCGACCACCGGAGTCCGCGGAACCGGGTGCCCGAAGTAGTCGACGGGACCCGGGTCGATGCCGAGGGCCCACGGATCCACGCCGAGGGGCACCAGGCCCTCGCAGCGGGGCACCAGGCTCTCCGGACCGGCGGAGCCGTCCGTGACCGGCGCGGTCAGGCCGCTCAGACACGGGTCCTCGCTGAGGCCGGTCGGAACGCCGTCCAGCGTCTCCTGGCCGGACGCGACACGCCAGCCGTCCAGGGACGTGTGGCGTTGCGCGCCCCACTCCAGGGCCCAGCCGCCGGTGCTGTAGTAGTCGTTGCCCGCGAGCCTGACGGTGCTCCGGCCGTACGCCGACTGGGTGTCGATCAGGGGGCCGCCGTCGGTCGCGAAGACGTTGTTGGCGACGCGCACACCGGCCATGCCGTCGCGCAGCCGCAGGGCCGGGGGCCGGATGCCCGCGGCCGCCGCGGACGGGAGTCCCTCGGTGCGCATCACGACCGTGTTGTGGTGGATGTCGAGGTTCTTCATGCGGGTGCCGTAGGCGACGATGCCGCCGTACTCGGGCAGCTTCCTGGCGTCGTCCCAGCTCATGTTGAAGCGGACGACGTTGTCGTGGTGGGCGCCGGTCGGCTGGCCCGAGTAGACGAGGAAGCCGGGACCGTCGTTGCCGTAGGCGAGGTTGTACTGCACGACGGCGAAGGACACGTTGTTGTCGAGGCCGAACCCGCCGCCGTCGACGCGTGATCCGGTGCGGTTGCGGTACGACTTGTTGTGCTCCAGGACGACGCGGGAGGAGTCGTAGACCCAGATGCCCTCGGGGCCCTCCTGAGCGTCGGCGGCGGACTTCGAGCCGTTGTCGTGGGCCACCGAGCCCACCACCTTCGCGTCCAGCACGCTGCCGAGCGAGATGCCGCTGCCGGTGTTGCGCCGGTCGCTCTCCGGATCGCCGGTGTTGGCGTACGCCGTGACGCCTTGGATCCGGAGTCCGGAGTGCGCGTACGCGGGGTCCGCGGCCCGGAACGCGGGTCCGTAGACGACGAGTCCGGTCTCGAGGTTGTCGTGCACGGAGACGTCGACGATCCGTACGTCCCCGAAGCCGGCGCGCGCCTCACCCTCGGCGCCGACGCTGATCCCGTTCTGGAATCCGCTCGCCTCCACGTTCGTGATCCTGACGTGGCTGAGCCGACGGGTGTCCGGCAGGGTGTTGCGCAGCGCGATGCCGACGCCCTCGCGCCGTGACTTCCGGTCGCCGACGAGGACGATGTCCCTCACCTCCACGCCGGCCGTGTCGCGCACGGTGATGCCCGACGTCCCGCGTGGGGCGATCGTCGCGCGCCCGGCGCCGTACGACTCGATCACGACCGGCTTCGTCGCGCTGCCCGCCTCGTCCTCGTCCAGGGTGATGCTGCCGGCGAACCGCTCGCCGCCCTTGAGCCGGAGGCGGTCGCCCGGCCGGAACCGCACGGTGTTCGCGTGGTCGAGGGTCCGCCACGCCGCCGCCGGCGACATTCCGTCGTTGCTGTCGTCCCCGTCGCGGCTCACGTAGAAGGTGAACGGACCGCCCGTGGCGGGGCGGGCCGGTCGGTGGACACCGGGCACGTCACACCCCGTGAGCAGCAGAAGCACCACGGCCGAGACTCCGGCGGCGGCCCTCAACGTCCGGCTTCGGTTCTCCGCATCCACGCATACCCCTTATCGACTTTCCGCATGACATACCCCCCATCCAGGGACAGAGTGCCAGAAGCCGGACAGACGAAACGCCGACGACGCACGGAAGCTCGATTCGCCTGCGGCCACCACCACCCCGAGCGCACGGACTATCCGCGCTTGCACTTATGGCGCGTCTGCAACTATTGTGAAGGCACGTAAAGCGCTCACTCAAGCAATTGTGGAAGGGTTGAGCCATGCCGCTCGCACTCCTCGCCCTGGCCATCGGGGCCTTCGGAATCGGCACCACCGAATTCGTGATCATGGGGCTGCTGCCCGAGATCGCCGCCGACTACGGCGTCACCATCCCGACGGCCGGTCTCCTCGTCACCGGTTACGCGCTCGGCGTCGTCATCGGTGCCCCCCTGCTCACGGCGTTCGGCACCAAGGTCAGCCGGAAGCGGATGCTCCTGCTGCTCATGGGCCTGTTCGTGATCGGCAACATCCTGTCCGCCCTCGCCCCGAGCTTCGGGCTGATGCTGACCGGCCGGGTCGTCGCCTCGCTCGCCCACGGCTCGTTCTTCGGCATCGGCTCCGTCGTGGCGGCCGAGCTGGTCGCCCCGGACAAGAAGGCCGGCGCCATCGCCACCATGTTCACCGGTCTCACCGTCGCCAACATCGTGGGCGTGCCCCTGGGCACCTTCATCGGGCAGGCCGTCGGCTGGCGCACCACCTTCGCGATCGTCGCCGGGCTCGGCGTCGTCGGACTCTTCGGCATCGCCAAGCTGGTCCCGGCCACCCCGCGCCCCGAGGGCGCCCGGCTGCGCGGGGAACTGACCGCCTTCCGCAACCCGCAGGTGCTGCTCGCCATGGCCATGACGGTGCTCGGTTTCGGCGGTGTCTTCGCCGCGATCACCTACATCGCCCCGATGATGACCCACGTCGCCGGCTTCGCCGAGGGCTCCGTCACCTGGCTGCTCGTCCTCTTCGGCGTCGGCATGTTCCTCGGCAACCTGGTCGGCGGCCGGTACGCCGACCGCGCCCTGATGCCCCTGCTGTACACCACGCTCGGCGGGCTCGCGGTCGTCCTCGCACTGTTCACGGTCTTCGCCCACCACAAGGTCCTCGCCGCGATCGCCGTCCTGCTCGTCGGGGCGCTCGGCTTCGCCACCGTGCCGCCGCTGCAGAAGCGGGTGCTGGACCAGGCGCACGGCGCGCCGACGCTGGCCTCCGCCGTGAACATCGGCGCCTTCAACCTCGGCAACGCACTCGCCGCGTGGCTCGGCGGCCTCGTCATCGCCTCCGGCTTCGGCTACACGTCCCCGAACTGGGTCGGCGCCGTCCTCGCCGCCGCGGCCCTCGGCCTCGCCTTCTGGTCCGCCGCCCTGGAGCGCCGCGCCCCCGTGACGGCGCCGTCACGGTCCGACACCGCCGTCCTCGCCGACACCGCCCGTACCCCCGTGCACCACTGACCACCCCGCCCCTCCCCTTCCACCCGATCCCAGGAGCAGCACCATGAGCACCACCACCGCCGTCACCCCGCTGACGACTGCCGACGCCGAGGTCCTGATCACCGCCGCGACGCGCGCCGCCGAGGCGGCCGGGGTCCAGGTCAGCGTCACCGTCCTGGACGCCGGCGGACACCTGCTCGCGTTCCGCCGGGACGACCGGTCGGTCCTGATCTCCGGCGAGACCAGCACCCGCAAGGCGTACACCGCGCTCCAGCTGAACGCCCCGACCGCCGACCTCGTCGAGCTCGTGAAGCCCGACGGGCCGTTCCACTCGCTGCCCACCGCGCTCGACCGTCCGCTGCTGTTCATCGCCGGCGGCCTCCCCGTCCACCGCGACGGCCGGCTGATCGGCGCGATCGGTGTCGGCGGCGGTGCTCCCGAGCAGGACCACGGCATCGCCACCGCCGCACTCGCGGAGCTCACCCGCTGACGAGGCCCCGCACCACCCGCACCACCCCCACCAAGTGAAGGAAGAACCGCACCATGGCGCCCTCCGCCACCCCCGCCGTCGCCACCGTCACCCTGAACAACGGCGTCGAGATCCCCCAGCTCGGCTTCGGCGTCTTCCAGGTCCCCGACGACGAGACCGCCGCCGCCGTCACCGCCGCGCTCGAGACCGGCTACCGCAGCATCGACACCGCCGCGATCTACGGCAACGAGACCGGCGTCGGCCGCGCGCTGGCCGCCTCCGGACTGCCCCGCGAGGAGCTGTTCGTCACCACGAAGCTGTGGAACGCCGACCAGGGGTACGAGGCCACCCTGCGCGCCTTCGACGCCGGCCTCGCCAAGCTCGGCCTCGATTACGTCGACCTCTACCTGATCCACTGGCCGACCCCGGCCCGGGACCTGTACCGCGACTCCTGGCGCGCCCTGGAGCGCCTCGCCGAGGAGGGCCGCATCCGCGCGGCCGGCGTCTCCAACTTCCAGCCCGGGCACCTCTCGCGGCTGGCGGAGGGCTCGAAGCTGGTCCCGGCCGTCAACCAGGTCGAGCTGCACCCGGGTCTGCAGCAGTCGGAGCTGCGCGCGTTCCACGCCGAGCACGGGATCGCCACGGAGGCGTGGAGCCCGCTCGCCCAGGGCGCGGTCCTCGACGACGAGCTCATCGGCGAGCTCGCCGCCCGGTACGGCAAGTCACCCGCCCAGGTCGTCCTGCGCTGGCACCTCCAGCTGGGCAACATCGTCATCCCCAAGTCGGTGACCCCGTCCCGGATCCGCGAGAACTTCGAGGTCTTCGACTTCGCCCTCACGGACGACGAGATGGGCTCCCTGGCCACGCTCGACCGCGGCCTGCGCACCGGCCCGCACCCCGACGAACTCAACTGACCCTCACCCCCGACGGGCCCAGGCGTCGAGTGCCCGGGCCCGCCACGTCACACCCCGGCACTCCGAGGCACCGGACCCACCGCGAGGTCCCGCCCGGGAAGTCGCACCCGTCATCGGAGTGCCGGCGGCCGTCCCGGGGCATCCCTTCCTTGCGGCCCCGCGGGAGAGACCGTCCGGGATCGGCTCGCCCGACGGGCCACCCCGCGCATCCCGCCGCGAACCCTGTGACACCGCCGGACGTGGTCCGGCCCCCACGTTCGGCACATACGTTCGGCGCACACCCGGCAGGATGACCGGCCTGCGGTGCACGGCTCCGCCTACCTCCCGGTGGGCACGGACCACCCCACAATGATCCACGTTTCCTTCCTCCTCGCCCCTTTCGTCCTCCTCGGTCTCCAGGAGGCCCTCCTCGATCAGGAGCCGGATGGCCAGTCGTCTGTACCTTCGATGCCGGCCTGCGCTCGTCGTCACGGCGCTCGCCCTCCTGACCGCGGTCTCCCCCGCCGCCACGACAGCCGCGCCGGGCCCCGCCCCCGTACCCGCCCCGGCCGCCGGTCCGCCGCCCGGTCCCCCCTTCGACACCGAGCCCGCCCGGGCCGCGCTGGAGCGGCTGATGCCGTCCGTGGCCGGGCAGTTCGAGCTGGAAGCCGTCGAGGAGCCCGGCTCCGGCGACTACTTCTCCCTCTCCGGGACGGCCGGCGCCATCCGGGTCCGCGGCACCTCGCCCGCCACCCTCCTCACCGGGGTCGGCTGGTACCTGGAGCGGGTCGCCGGTGTCGACATCGGGTGGCCCGGCGACAGCCTCGGCCGTCTGCCCGGCAGGCTCCCCAAGGTCACCGGCACGGTCACCCGCAGCGCGGCCGTGCCGCACCGCTACGCCCTCAACGACACCGACGAGGGGTACTCGGGCGCATACCGCGGCTTCGCCTCGTACCGGCACGACATCGACCTGATGGCGCTGCACGGCGTGAACGAGGTCTTCGTGCCGACGGGGGCCGAGTACGCCTACCACCACGCCCTCCAGAGGTTCGGCTACACCGCGGCCGAGCTGCGCGCCTGGATCCCGGCCCCGGCCCACCAGGCCTGGTGGCTGCTGCAGAACATGTCGGGCTTCGCGGGACCGGTCTCCGAGCAGCTGATCGACGCCCGCGCGGCGCTGGGCAGCAGGATCGCGGGGCACCTGCGTTCGCTGGGGATGACGCCGGTGCTGCCGGGCTTCTTCGGTACGGTCCCGCCGGACTTCGCCGCCCGGAACCCGGGCGCGGTCACGGTCCCGCAGGGCAGGTGGGTGGGTTTCGCGCGGCCGGACTGGCTGGACCCGACCGGGCCCGTCTTCGCGCAGCTGGCCGCGGCGTACTACCGGGTCCAGCAGCGGCGGTTCGGTGACACCGACATGTTCAAGATGGACCTCCTGCACGAGGGCGGCACCCCGGGGCCCGTCGACGTGGCGGGCGCGGCGGGGGCCGTCCAGCAGGCCCTGGAGACGGCGCACCCCGGCGCCACCTGGGTCATGCTCGGCTGGCAGCGCAACCCCTCCGAGACGCTGCTGAGCGGCGTGGACCGCCGCCGGGTGCTCGTCGTCGACGGCCTCTCCGACCGGTACGAGGGGCTCGACCGGGACGCCCAGTGGGGCGGTACGCCGTACGCCTTCGGCTCGATCGGCAACTTCGGCGGCCACACCAGCCTGGGTGCCAACACCGCTGTGTGGGCGGGTCGTTTCCACGCGTGGCTGACCGCGCCCGGCAGCGCGCTGCGCGGCATCGCCTACCTCCCGGAGGGCACCGGCGGGAACCCGGCGGCGTTCGACCTGTTCACCGAACTCGCCTGGGAGCCGGGACCGGTCGACCACCGGGAGTGGTTCGCGGCGTACGCCGCCCGGCGGTACGGCGGCGCCGACCCGCACGCCGCGGCCGCGTGGGAGCAGTTGCGCCTCGGCCCGTACAGCATGCCGTCCGGGACGTGGAGCGAGCCGCAGGACGGCCTCCTCGCCGCACGGCCGAGCCTGACGGCGGCCAGGGCGGCCCGCTGGAGCCCGACCGCCATGCGGTACGACGCCGCCACCGTGGAGCGCGCGCTCGCCGAACTGCTCCGGGTGGCGCCCCGGCTGCGGGCGACGGACGCCTACCGCTTCGACGTCGTGGACGTGGCCCGGCAGGCGCTCAGCAATCGCGGGCGCGTCCTGCTGCCGCGCATCAGGACCGCGTACGAGGCCAAGGACACGGAGCGGTTCCGGGAGCTGGTGGCCGAGTGGAACGCCCAACTGGAGCTGCTCGGGCGGCTGGTCGCCTCCGACCGGCGGTTCCTCCTCGGTCCGTGGCTCGCCGACGCCCGCGCCTGGTCCACCGACCCCGCCGAACGCGACCGCCTGGAGTACGACGCGCGCTCGATCCTCACGACCTGGGGCGACCGGGTGCCGAGCGAGTCGGGCGGACTGCACGACTACGCCAACCGTGAATGGGCCGGTCTCGTACGGGACGTGTACGCGCCGCGCTGGGCCGCGTACTTCGCGAGTCTCGACACGGCGCTGACGAACCGCACGGATCCCCGGCCCATCGACTGGTTCGCACGGGACGACGCCTGGGCCCGCGGCCACGAGAAGTACCCGACGACACCGACCGGAGACCCCGTCGCCCTGGCCGGGGAGGTGCTGGCGGCCCTGTCGCAGTGACGCACGGGGCGCCCCCTAGGTCCTGTCGTCGAACTCCCGCCTGCCCCGCGACGACATGCACGCACTCTCGCCGCAGGGCCCGCCCTTCGGGCGGACGACGGGAGTTCGACGACAGGACCTAGGGTGTGGGGGTGCTTCCCCGAACCCTGCTCGCGAGCCCGTCACTGACCGACGCCGCCCTGCTCGGCCACACCGAGCAGGGCCGCGCGTGGCCCCTCCTCGTGTGGGCCCCGGGGCCCGGCGTGCGGATGGTGTCGAGCGCCGTCCTCGGCGGGGGCATCGGGGAGCGGGCCTGGGTCCTGAACGCACAGGTCCCGCCCGGCTACGACCGGCTCGACCCCGTCGACCACCTCCGCGCGCTGGCCGCGGGGGCCGGACTCGCGGGGCCCGGGGTGGGGCTCATGACGGCGGCCTCGGTCGAGGACCGGCGGTACGCGGCGGACGGCGGCGCCGAGGCCGTGGTGACGGCCGGGATCGGGGTACGGGGCTGGGCGGCCGCACCGGAGGCCGGCGGCGTCGCTGCCCCGCGCCCGGGGACGATCAACATCATCGTGTCGCTGCCCGTGCCGCTCACGGACGCCGCCCTGGTCAACGCGGTCGCCACCGCCACCGAGGCGAAGGTGCAGGCCCTCGTCGAACTCGGCGCGGACGCCTCGGGCACACCGACGGACGCCGTCTGCGTGGCCGCGCCCTCGCCCGCCGGAAGCGGCCCTGACGCGCCCGCCGAGGCCTTCGCGGGGCCGCGCTCGCTCTGGGGCGCGCGGCTGGCGCGGGCGGTGCACCGGGCGACGTACGACGCCTGCGTGGGCCTGCTGGTTCCTTAGACGGAACGCCGGACGGCGGTGTCAGCCGTGCGAGAGCAGAGCCGCCGTGAGTTCCGCCGCGCGGCGGTGCCAGAAGCCGGCTCCCCGGAGCATGGAGTGGCCGCCCGTCGGCATCGGGATGCCCGCCGCGTCCGCGCCCGCCGCGCGGGCCCTGCGGACGAAGTCCCAGGACTCGCGGGCCGAGGTGACCCGGTCGGTCTCGTCGTGCAGGAGGTAGAGCCGGCGGCCGCCGAGGTGGTCGACGGGTTCGCCGGTGGGGCACCAGGGCGCGAGGGCGACGACACCCCGGACGGCCGGGTCGCCGGCGGCGGCGAGCGCGGCGCGGCCCCCCATGGAGTGGCCCAGGAGCACCACGGGCACGGACCCGACACGCTCCCGGAGCCGGACGAGGGCGGCCTCGGCGTCCCGGGCGGCGTCGGCCCGCTCGCCGTTCCAGCCGCGGTGGCGGTACCGCACCTCGGCGACCAGCACGTCCCGGCCCCGGACCGCGCGGGTCACGGCGCCGACGAAGGGCCGCATGCGCAGCGCGGGCAGGTTGAGCGCGGGCGGCGGCTCCGGCCCGTCGGCACGGCCGCCGTGGAGGAGCAGGACCGCCGCGGCGGGCACCGCCGGCGCACTGCGGACGAGCAGGGTGCCGGGCTCGGAAGGCCTCGCGCGGCAGCCGGTTCCCGGGGTCACCGGGAAACCGTACCGCTCGCGCTGTTCGAGTGCGCCGCGTGTCCGGACCGCCGCCACGCCATGGGGTACCTCCAGGAGTCGATCGTGGGCCGCAGTCTGCCATCAGGGCGTCCCGGGTGTCCCGACGGGCCCTGGTGGGGCGGGGCAGGCGACCGTGCCCGGCCGGACGCTGAGGGTGAGTTTCGGCGTGGTGAGGAGGCCCGGGATCTGGAAGTCCTGGGCGGTGCCGACGATCCGGTCGAACTTGGCGTAGCGGGCCTGGATGCCGAAGCGGTGCTGCGGGCTGTCGAGCGGGTTGGTGACGTACGCCCCGGTGGCGTCCTTGACCGTCTTCACGTCGGCGCCGTTGACGTTGAGGTCGACGATGCCGTCCATGTCGAGGACGCCGGTGGCGCCGCGCAGGTCGAGGACGGTGTTCTTGGTCCGGATCTCCCAGGAGCCGGGGTTGTCGTCGCCCAGCTTGAGCATCAGCGTGTACGTGGCTCCCGCGATCTGCCGGCGCTGGCTGATGCACAGGCCGTTGATCACGCCGTCCGCGAAGCCCATGCGGAGGACGCGGACCGTGCCGGTGGTGCCGTCGGGCCGGACGACGGCCTGGTCGACGACCGCGGCCCCGTACTGCGTCCCGTACAGGCTGCTGGTCGTGAAGTCGACGGGCCGGTCCTGGATCCGCAGGCCGACGGCGAGCGCGCCGCCCGCCATCGCGGACCCGAGTCCGGCCGCCGCCAGGAGCGCGGGCACGGCGACGGCGAGGGAGCGGCGCCAGTGGGTGCGCCCTTCCGGAAGGGGCCGACGGCGGTCGTCGGAGCTCACGGGACGGTCACCGTGATGGTCCCGGGGAGGTGGACGGGGTTGTCGGTGGAGTCGAGGGCGGCGTGGTCGTCGACCGTACGGATGGCGTAGATGTCGCCGACGAAGTCCTCGGCCCCGGCGGTCAGGGGGATGAGGGAGCCGAAGAAGTCGAGCAGGCCCTGCACTCCGCAGATCTTGACGAGGACCCGGACGCAGACGTTGGTGATGTTGCCCCACATCGTGGTCGTCTCGGGCTTCCCGGCGCTGTCGTAACCGCCGAGGGAGCCCTCGTTCGGCACGTCGATGGTGACGGTGTGCCCGCCGGCCCGCTGGGTCACGTTCATGTGCGAGCGGATCTTGAGCTTGGTGAAGGTGTACTGGGTCGTCGTCCTGGTCGTCCCGTCGGAGAGCCGGATGGTGACGTTCTTGTCGACGGTCATCGAGACCGCCACCATGCTCGCGATGGTGACGTGCAGCGGGTCCGGCGCGGGCAGGAAGGGCACGCCGAGCGGTGCGGGCGCGGCGGCGGTCCGGCCGGCGGCGCTGCTCGGCTGCCCGGACCAGAGGGCCGTCACCACGGCGAGGAGCAGGGCGGTCGTCACGGCGAGGAGCCCGGACGGAACGCGGCGCGTCATCCTTCCACCGCCCCGCGACGCGGGCGCTTGGCGCCCCAGCCGACCGTCATCGAACCGCCGAGGACACCGAGGGCCGTCCCGAGGAGGAAGCCTCCGAGGTTGGAGACGACGAGGGACACGACCGCGAGGACCGCGCCGATGAGCCCGAAGGTGTAGCGCTGGGCGGGCAGGGCCATCGGGATCAGACCGCAGAGGATCATGCCGCCGCCGACGAGGTAGCCGGCCACTCCGCCGAAGCCCGTGCTCACGATCAGCTGGAGGGAGCTGAGGGAGAACTTGAGGACGGTCCACCCGCCGGCGATCAGCCACAGCCCGCCCCAGAAGGGCCGGGTCCGGCGAAAGGCCCGGAACCACCGGACGCCGTGGCGCCACCGCTCCCGGAGCCCGCGGGCCACCCGGGCCGTCCGAGGCATCCGTGCCGTCCGAGGCATCCGTGCCGTCCGAGGCATCCGGACCGCCCGCTGCTCGCGGCCCGCGCGATCCGCCCCGGTCGCCTCCGTCCTGCCGCTCAGCACGACGTGGCCGATCCCGTGACGACCCTGATCTTCAGGTCCGGCAGTACGAGCGCCCCCGCCATCTCGGCGTCGTACGCGGTGGCGTTCAGCCCGTGCAGGGTGATCGAGCTGCCTCCCTCGCCGCCCGCCGAACCGAGTCCGAACCCGCCGGGCAGCGCGCCCGTGAGCGGCTTCCCGGCCACGGTGACCTGGTCGGCGGACTGGCCGAGCACCGCGTTCTGGAGGGTGGTCGGCCCGTACGCCTGGAGCTCGGTGGCCTGGATGTAGAGGTTCGACGCGTCGATGTCGGTGGTGAACGTGCCGGGCGGTGCGGCCGTCACCTTCTGGCCGCCGGTCAGCAGCAGCGAGTACGGGACTCCCGCGATCGACTGGTGGACGATGCCGCACAGTCCGGCGAGCCCGGCGCTGGCGAAACCGACGCGTGCCATCGCCGTGTCGGTGGTCGTGCTGCCGTCCGGGCGTCCGACGGCGGGGGTGTTGACGATGGCCCCGAAGCCGGAGCCCTCGACCCCGTTGGAGGTCAGGGTGAAGGGCTGCCCGGTGACGCTGAAGTTGGCGGCGAGCGCGCCCTGCGCCAGTGCCGTGCCGAGGATTCCGACGGCGAGCGCCGAGGGCACGAGGGCGAGGGCGCCGCGGCCCCAGCGGGTGCCGCGCCGGGTGCCGTCGGCGGCCTCGGCGAGCATCCGGGCGTTCCACTCCGTGACGGCGCGGGTGCCTCTCGCGCGCGCCCGGCCGACGGACGGACCGAGACGGGTCGTCAGGTGATTCATACGGATCCGCTCCCAACGGATTCGGCGGGTGAGGGTACGGGCGTCCCGGTGCCCGGCCGCGTACGGCGGAGGAGTCCGCCACGCTTCCCGGCGGGCTTCTCGGGCAGCCAGGCGAAGGCCATGGAGCCGCCGAGGACGGACAGGAACATGCCGACGAAGAGCCCGCCGAGGTTCGACAGCGGGAAGGAGGCGACTCCCGCGATCACCGCGATGACGCCGGCGGTGTGGCGCTGACCGGGGAGCAGCAGGATCAGCAGGGCCATCGCCATGAGGACGATGCCTCCGGCCATGCCCGCGATGCCGCCGACCCCGACCTGGAGGATCTTGCCGAGCGGTGCCATCGGCAGGAAGAAGATGACGAAGCCGCCGGCCCCGGTCCAGAGGGCCGCCCAGAAGGGGCGGGTCCGCCGCCAGCGGCGGAAGGCCGGGCGCGCGCCGCGCGGTGCGGGTCCGGCGGCGGGGACGGGCACGGGAGACAGGGCTTCGGTCGGCCCGGGCGGTGGATCGGCGGTCATGGGCCCTCGCAGTCGGGTCGGGTGGGAGGAAGGGGAGGGTGCCGGGGATCCGCGCCGGCGAGGAGCGCGGATCCCCGGCGGTGTCGGACCTGGCTCAGCAGGGCTTGTCGCCGTGGGCGACCGCGATGGCGAGGTCCGGCAGGGTGATCGCGCCGGAGATCGTCGCGCCGTTGGCGTCGGCGTTGAGGTTCTTGATGTCGGTCCGGCCGCCGGTGGCGTCCAGGCCGAACTGGCCCGGGGTGCCGTCGTTGATGCCGGTGCCCTTGATCCCGGCGCCGTCGGCGGCGGCGCCGATCACGTTCGGGGTGGCGTCGCTCGCGTTGAGCGTGGCGGTGGCCGCCTTGAGCGACTGGGCGTCGAGGACCAGCTTGTTCGCCTGGAGCCCGGCCCCGGCGACGAGCTGGTCGCTCGTGAGCGGGGTCGCCGCCGCCGGTGAGGAGATGTTGAGCGACCAGGTGCCGAGGCTGCCGATGACCGGGAGGTTGACGGACTGGACGGCGTGGACGCAGATGCCGTCGAGGCCCGCCTTGGCGATGCCGACCTCGGCGGCGCCCTTGGCCCCGCCGGCGTCGATGGTGTGCATGACGGCGCCGATGCCCTGCGGAGCGGCGACGGTCTTCGAGCTGAGGGTGAAGGGGACGCTCGTCAGCGAGAGGTTCGCGGCGAGCGCGCCCTGCACCATCGCCGTGGCCATGGCCGCCACGGCCGCGGTCGCGGGCAGGGCCAGGAACACCGATCTGCGCCAACGGGTGACGCCTCTGCTTTCGGCCCGTCCGATCTCTTCCTTCATGTGATCTCCCACCGTCGTCCCGCGCGTTCGGCGCGGGGGATGTGAACCCGGCAGCCGCGCGCCCCACGGCCGGAAGACCGAAGACGCCTGACATTTCGCGGCTACCTGTTCGAGGATTGGACAGTCTTAGAAGAAGTGTCAACAGTCTGGACAACCCCGGGGCGAAATCCGTCTGGACTAGGCTGACCGGATGGCACGGTTCAGGGAGACGGTCCGGACACTGCTGCGCGAACGCCTCCTGGACGCCGCGTACGAGGCGGTCGCGGAGCGCGGTTTCGACAAGCTCCGGATGGCACACCTCGCCGGGGCCGTGGGCATCAGCCGACAGACGCTGTACTCGGAGTTCCCCTCCAAGGAGGCGGTCGGCGAGGCCCTGTTCCAGCGCGAACTGGAGCGCTGCCTCCTCGGCATCCAGCAGGGCCTGGACGCGCACCGGGACGACCTGCGCGCCGCCGTCGAGGCGGCCGTCGGCTTCACGCTCACGCTTGCCGGACGGAACCCCCTGGTCAAGGCGGTCCTGACGAGCACCGGCGAGGACGGACTCCTCCCCTACCTCACGACGCGCTCGGCGGCCGCGTTCGAGACGGCGACGACGATGGCCGACGCGTACGTCGCGGAGGCCTGGCCCGGCGTGGACCCGGTCGCGCGCGAGCTTGCCGTGGACGCGGCGGTCCGGCTGACGGCCAGCCACATCGTCCAGTCGACGGCCTCGCCCGAGGAGTCGGCCCGTCGCGTGGCCGACACGGTGGTACGGGTGGCGCTGAGCACCGGCCAGGAGAGCCTGGCGCCCACCACCCGGTAGCGCACCTCGCCACCCACCACCCGGGAGGGCCCAGCACCCACCACCCGGTACGGCACCTCACGACCCCGGCCCCGGCCCCACCTCCTGCCGCGGTTCGAGTACGGGCCGGTTGCCGAGGCCCGGCGAGGCCGAGACGGGGAAGGCCCGCAGACCCACCCGCCCCTCGACGCGGCCGAGTCGCCCCCAGCCGTACGCCCGGGAGTCGTCCGACAGGTCGGGGTTGTCCCCCAGGTAGAAGAACGCGCCCTCGGGCACGGTCCGCAGCTCCGGCCGGGCCGACCGCGTGCCGTCCGGCGCACAGCAGGCGCCCGTGCGGTGGACCTGTGTGGTCCACTGCGGGGCCACCACCCGGTGGACCGGACCCCGGCCGCGTTCCTGCAGGAGGACCTCGAAGGGCCGGTCCGGGGTGGAGACGATGGCGATCCGGTCGCCCGGCAGCCCGATCACCCGTTTGACGAGCAGCGCGTCCCGGCCGGTGGCCCGGAGCAGGACGACGTCGAAGCGGCCGGCCTCGCCCGCCGAACCCGGCGCGACGAGCACCCGGTCCCCCTCCTTGAGCGTGGGGGCCATGCTGGTGCCGTCGACGCGGACGCTCAGGGACGTGACGGCCAGTGCCGCGAGGAGACAGAGGAGGACGGCGGTGCCGAGGACGGCGCCGGCCGCCCGGCGCACGTTCACCGGTGGCCGGTGGGGTCCGGGGGCCGGGCGGCACCGGACCGGTCGATTTCGGTCATGGCGGGACGGTAGGCCCGACGGCGGACGGCGGCTGTGACCGTACCGCTCACGGTTGTTGACCGTCTTCACCCACCGCGGGCCGGCAGACCCGACCGCCTTCACCCACCGCGGGCCCGGTAGGCCCGGGGCGTCTCGCCGGTCCAGCGCCGGAACGCCCGGTGGAACGCGCTGGGTTCGGAGAAGCCGAGCCGCCGTGAGAGCAGCTCGATGGAGACCCGGCCCCCGGAGAGCTCGGCGATGGCGTGGTCGCGGCGCACCTGGTCGCGCAGCCGCTGGTACGTGGTCCCCTCGGCGGCCAGTCGCCGGCGGAGGGTCTGCGGACTGACGGACAGGCGGTCGGCGAGCTCCTCGGGCGTCGGCACCGGCCCCGCTGGCAGGGCCCTCCCCATCAGGTGGCGTACGCGGCCGGTCACCGTACTGCCGTACTCGGCGCAGACGAACACCTCGACGGGGGTCCGGCGGAGGAAGGCCCGCAGCGCGGCGGCGTCCCGCAGGACGGGCTCGTCGAGGTCCGCCCGGTCGAAGACTGCCGCCGTCCGGCGGGCTCCGAAGACGCAGGGCGCGCCGAACAGGAGGGCGTACTCCTGGGCGTGCCGGGGCTCGGGATAGGCGAACTCGACGCGCCGCAGGCCGATCCGGCGGCGGATGAGCCAGCTCGCGAAGCGGTGGGCGACGAGGACCGTGGACTCCGCGCCGAAGTGGAGGGGGTCGTCGTACGCGGCGACGTCGAACTCCATCCGGGCCTCGTCGTGTCCGTCGGGCTCGACGAGCCGGAAGCGCGGACCGGACGGGAAGAGGGCGTAGAAGTCCTGGCTGCGCCGGAGCGCCTCGCGCAGATCACGGCTGCCGTGGACCACGGCGTGGCCCATCATCGCGAAGGTCCCGAGCTTGCTGGGCGCGTCGCCGAAGCCGATGAGCTCGTCGTCGAGGATGGCCCACAGCATCCTCACGAGGTGCCCGAACTGTTCCGCCGGGACCCTGGCCCGGGCGTCCGCGAGCAGTTCGGAGGGCAGTCCGGCCCTGGCGAGGAGCGGCGCGGGGGCGACCCCTCGCCGCTCGCCTCCCAGCAGTACGGCCCGTACGTGGTGGGCGCTGACCGTTGACACTTTCACCGCAGGGTGTCCATGTTCCGACACTCTACTAAGAACTGTAAGGCTACCGAAGGGGCCAACCTGTGAACGGGGCACAGGTCACACCCGTACCGTCGGGTGCCAACACACCAGTGCGTGAAGGAAAGAGGGGCAGCACATGAGCGGAGTGGCACGCAGGACCGTGGTCTCGGCGGCGGGTGCGGCGGGCCTGGCGGCGGCGCTCGCGGCCTGCGGCGGCGGGGGCACCGAGGACAAGGGCACGGAGGAGCAGGCGGGCGCCACCCTCGCGCGGACCGGGGACATCCCGGTCGGCGGCGGCAAGGTCATCGCCGGTCAGGGCCTGGTGATCACCCAGCCGCGGGCCGGCGAGTTCAAGGCCTTCTCGTCCAAGTGCACGCACGCGGGCTGCGCCGTGAGCGGGGTCAAGGACGGCGTCATCGTGTGCCCGTGCCACCAGAGCCACTTCGACATGTCGGACGGCAGCGTGAAGTCCGGCCCGGCGCCCTCCCCGCTGCCGCCGACACCGATCCAGGTGGTGGGCGACGAGATCAGCCTCGGCTGACGGCGCCCCCGGCGGACCCGCGGGACGTGCCGTCGGCCCGTCCGGCGCGCCTGGGGGCCTTCCAGCAGCCCAGCACCTCGTCCGTCGTCGTGATCGTGGCGACGAGCGCGAGGGTGTTCCGGATCATCGCGGGGGTGTAGTCGGCCGGCACCCCCGCGATCGCGTCCCCGGGCACGACGACCGTGTAGCCGAGGTTCACGGCGTCGAAGACCGCGTTGGGCACGGCCACGTTCGCGGACACCCCGGTCACGATGAGCGTCCGGCAGCCGAGGTTGCGTAGGAGCGCGTCGACGTCCGTGCCCGCGAGCGGCGAGAGCCCGTGCAGGCGCCGGACCACGATGTCCTCGTCCGCGACCTCGATCGGTTCGGCGATCCGCACGGCCGTGCTGCCGCTGTGCTGCTGCACCGGCAGCCGGGCGGCGGCCCGGAAGAGCCGCGCGTTCGTGTTGGCGCCCCGCCCGTCGGGGCGCCGTTCGGCGACGGCGTGGATCACCTGCACGTCGGCCTCGTGCGCGGCGGCCACGAGCCGCGCCACGTTCCGCAGGGCGCCCGACGCGCGCGCCACGGCGGCGAGTTCGGGCAGCGCGCTCTCCGCGCCGACGACCCCCCGCTGGCACTCGACGGTGAGCAGCACGACCTCGCCGTCCGGACGGATCCACTCCCCGAGCCGCTCTCTCGCACTCTCGCTCATGGTCTCCCCTTGCCTGCGCGCCGATGGCCCCCCATGCTTTCTGACGTCTCATCAGAAATCCAGAAGGGTGCGGACGATGACCGTCGCACAGCGCCATGGACGCCGGATCATGATGACCCCGGCCGAGCTCGACTCCTTCCTCGCCGAACAGCGCACCTGCCGGGTGGCGACGGTGTCCGCCGACGGCCGTCCGCACGTGAGCGCGCTCTGGTTCGCCTGGGACGGCCGGGCGCTGTGGCTGTACTCGCTGACGCGCAGCCGCCGCTGGTCGGAGATGCGCGCCGATCCGAGGATCGCGGTGGTCGTGGACGACGGCGAGGAGTACGGAGAGCTGCGGGGCGTCGAGCTGTCGGGCACGGTCGAGTTCGTCGGCGAGGCCCCCCGTACCGGTGAACCGCTCCCCGAGCTCGAAGCGCCCGAACAGCTCTTCGCCGCCAAGAACTTCGGCCTGGACGCGATGCCGCACGACGGCCGCCACGCCTGGGCGAAGCTCGCCCCGGACGCCATCGCCTCCTGGGACTTCCGCAAGATCTAGGGCGTGTTGCCCTTCGGATCACGCCGGGCTCGCGGGGGCCGGGCCCTGCGAGGCGTCGCGAGCCGCACGGGACGTTCGCGGCACACCCCGGCGACGGGCGCCCGCCCGGCATGGCGCCCGTCAGCTCCCGAGCGGCTCGGCCGCCGCCCGCAGTGCCGCGACGACCGCCCGGACGGACGGCCGGCGGCCCGCGTCGGCGCGCCACGTGGCGTAGATGTGGCGGCGGACCTGCTGCCGGACGGGCACGAAGACGACCCCGTCCGGCACGGGGCGGCCGAGCCGGGGCGTGACGCACACCCCGAGGCCGGCGGCGACGAGCGCCAGCTGTGTGTGGTGCTCCCCCGCCAGGTGTCCGATGCGCGGCTCGATGCCCTGCGAGCGCAGCGTGAACATGAGCCAGTCGTGGCAGAACTCGCCCTCCGGCCAGGACACCCACTCCTCGTCGGCGAAGTCCTCCAGGTCGGCCGCCTCCCGCCCGGCCAGGCGGTGACCGGCGGGCAGCGCCACGTCCGCCGAGTCGTCCAGGAGATGGGCCCGCTCCAGACCGCCCGGCACCGGCGCCCGCTTGTTGCTCCAGTCCAGGACGAGCGCGAGGTCGGCGTCGCCGCGCAGCACCGCGCGCACGCCCTGCTCGGGCTCCAGCTCGGTCGTGCGGACGCGCAGGTCGGGGTGTCCGTCCCGCAGGGCGGCGAGTGCGGCCGGGAAGAGCCCCCGGGCGGCCGTCGGGAAGGCGGCGACCCGCACCTCGCCCACGACCTGGCCGCGCTGGGCCTCGATGTCGGCCTGGGCCATCTGGACCTGGGACAGGATGCGGGCGGCGTGCTCGGCGAGGAGCAGCCCGGCGTCGGTGAGCCGCACTCCCCGCCCGTTCTTGGCGAGCAGCTGCTGCCCCACCTCGCGCTCCAGCTTGGAGAGCTGCTGGGAGACCGCCGAGGTGGTGACGTGCAGCCCGTCGGCCGCGCCGCTGACCGAGCCGTGCCGGGCGACGGCGTCGAGGGTGCGCAGGCGCTCCAGATTCAACATGTAAGCGATACTAAGGGAAGGGGTCGACCAATTCTCGCTTGTTCTACGAGGTCGGGCCCGTCACCCTGAGTGCATGAGCCCCGCAGCCCCGCCTTCCCCGCCCCCTTCGGCCTCCTCCGCCCCCTCGCGCCCCGCCCGCACCGCGCGTCTCCTCGACTGGCGCGTCCGCTTCGGCGCCCTGGCCCTCATCTGGGGGTTCAGCTTCCTCTTCATCAAGGTCGGCACGGAGGGCTTCGCCCCCTTCCAGGTGACGTTCGGGCGGCTGCTGTTCGGTACGGCGGTGCTCGCCGTCGCGATGGCCGTGAAGCGCGACCGGCTGCCGCGCGGCGCCCGCGTCTGGGGCCATCTGACGGTGGCGGCGTTCCTGCTCAACGCTCTGCCGTTCTCGCTCTTCGCCTACGCGGAGCTGACGATCCCGTCGACCCTGGCGGGCATCTGCAACGCGACGACCCCGCTGTGGGGCATGCTGCTCTCGCTCGTCGCCCTCTCCGAGGACCGCCCGACCCGGGTCCGCGCGGCCGGCCTGGGCATCGGCTTCATCGGAGTGCTCACCGTCCTCGGCGCCTGGCAGGGCTTCTCCGGGCTCGACGTGACGGGCACGGCGCTGGCCCTGCTGGCCTCCTTCAGTTACGCGGTGGGCTGGATCTACGTCCGCAGGACGCTGAGCGGCACCGGTGTCTCGAACCTCTCGCTCGCCGGTTCGCAGGTGGGCCTGGCGACCCTCCAACTGGCCGTTGTCACGCCGCTGTTCACGTCGATGCCGGAGTCGGTGGAGGTCGTGCCGCTGCTCGCCGTGATCGCGCTCGGCGCGCTCGGCACGGGGTACGCGATGCTGCTGCAGTACGGCGTGGTGGCGGAGGTCGGCCCGACGACGGCCTCGATGGTCACGTACTTCATCCCGGTCATCGCGACGGCGGCGGGCGTGGCGGTCCTGGGCGAGCAGCTCACGTGGAACACCCCGGTCGGCGCGGTCGTCGTCCTGGCGGGAGCCGCCCTCACGCAGACCCGGGCTTCCCGCCGTACGCCCCCGCCCGGGACCACGGCCGCACCCGCGAAGGCGACCGACGCCACCACCACACCCCGGACGCAGGGCCCGACCCCGGCGGCCGCCCCACGCCGACCCGTGACCCACTCCTGAGCAGGGCCCGCATCCCGGGCCCGCCCGAGTCCCCGCCTACCCGTAACTCCGCGCGGGCGCCGGCCCCGCCGCCCGGGCGACGGCCTCCGCGAGGGCCTCGACGTCCCCGACGGCGAGGCCGGAGACGGTGACCCGGACGGCGGGCCCCGCGCTCATCCGGAAGCGCGCGCCCGGCGCCACGGCCCAGCCCTCGGCCACGAGGCGCGCCACGGCGCCCGTCTCGTCCGCGACCGGCACCCAGACGTTCATGCCGCTGCGCCCGTGGGCCTCGACGCCCCGTCGGGCGAGCGCCCGCACCAGCCCGTCGCGGCGTTTCCCGTACGACCGGGCGACGAGGACCGGGTCGACCGCCTCGCCGGCCCAGAGGTGGGCGACCGTCCGCTGGAGCAGCTTGCTGACCCAGCCGGGGCCGAGCCGCTGGCGCCCGAGGACCCGGTCGACGGTCTCCGGGTCCCCGGTGAAGGCCGCGATCCGCAGATCCGGCCCGTACGCCTTCGCGACCGAGCGCACGAACACCCAGCGTTCGGTGACCCCGGCGAGGGGGTGGAGGGGCTGCGCGACGATGCCGTGCCCGTGGTCGTCCTCCACGAGCAGGACGTCGGGGTGTGCGGCGAGGACGCGGCGCAGCTCCTCGGCCCGCCGTCCGGTCACGCACGCGCCGGTCGGGTTCTGCGCGCGGTCGGTCACGATCACGGCCCGCGCCCCGTCCCGCCGGATCGCCCGCTCGACCTCCTCGGGCAGCGGGCCCTCGTCGTCGACGGCGACGGGGACCGGCCGCAGCCCGACCGCCGGCACGAGGTCGAGCAGACTGCCCCAGCCCGGGTCCTCGACGGCGACGGCGTCACCGGGCCTGAGGTGTGCGGCGAGCACCCGCTCGACGGCGTCGAGGGAGCCCGAGGCGACGCCCACGGGCCCGGCGGGCACGCCGTCCGCGTCGAAGGCGGCCCGCGCGAGCCGCCCGAACTCCTCGTCGACGGGGGCCTCCCCGTACATCCCGGGCCGCTCGGCGTACCGCCGCGCGACCTCGGCGAAGGCCTCGCCGAGCGGGGGCAGCAGTGCGGGGTCGGGGCTTCCGTTGCTCACGTCCCGGACGCCGACGGGGGCGTCGACCCGGATCGAGCCGCGCGCCGTGGTGGCGGGCCGTGGCCGCACCCGGCTGCCGCGCCGGCCGTCCGTCTCGATGACCCCGCGCTCGCGCAGGGTGCGGTAGGCGGCGGCGACCGTGTTCGCGTTCACGCCGAGCGTCTGCGCCAATTCCCGCATGGGCGGGAGCAGTTGTCCGGGCTCCAGGGCGCCCGTGCCGACCCCTCGCTCGACGCTGGCGGCGATGTCCGATGCGCGGCGACCTTCGATCCGATACTCTCCTAGCACAAACAACATTATGCACTAGTGCAATGGAGTACGCAATGACCGCCGCCGACACCGACACCTACGCGCCGACCGACCGGACCGTCCCCACCCGTTCCCGGGAGCGTGCCTCGTACGACAAGGCCCTGGTCCACTCGATACTCGACGAGGCGTACGTCTGCCACCTCGGTTTCGTCCGCGACGGCGCGCCCGTCGTCCTCCCGACGCTCTACGGCCGCGTCGGCGAGCGGCTCTACGTCCACGGCTCCACCGGCTCGCGCCCGCTGCGCGCCACGGGCGACGGCGTGAAGGCCCCCGGCCTGCCCGTCTGCCTGACCGTCACCCACGTCGACGGCCTCGTGCTCGCGCGCTCCGCGTTCCACCACTCCCTCAACTACCGCTCGGTTGTCGTCCACGGCACCGCCCACCAGGTGACCGACCCGGAGGAGCTGCGCACCGCCCTCGACGCGCTCGTCGACCACGTCGTCCCGGGCCGCTCGGCCGACTCGCGGCCGGCGAACGCCAAGGAGCTCGCGGCCACCGCCGTGATCCGGCTCGACCTGGACGAGGTCTCGGCGAAGGTCCGCACGGGCGGCCCCAACGACGACGCCGAGGACCTCGGCCTGCCCCACTGGTCGGGCGTGGTTCCCGTCCGCACGGTCAACGGAACCCCGGTCCCGGCGGACGACCTCGCCCCCTCGGTCGCCCTCCCCGACTACCTCGCCGCGCTCTGAGGGCGGGACGGAGAAGGCGCGGGCAGGACACAGGACAGGAAGAAGGAGCACCGCGATGCTGATCCACCCCTGGGACGCGGCCCATGACGAGGGCGAGTGGCGCGGCTGGCTCGCCCGCCACGACTTCGGCCAGCTCGCCGTCAACGGCCTGCCCGGAGAACCGCCCTGGGTGCAGCCGCTGCACTTCCGGTACGAGGAGGAGCCGGGCCCGTACGGCCGGGTCATCGCCCATCTGGCCCGCCCCAACCCGCTGTGGCGAGCCCTCGAAGCGCAGCCGACGGTCCTCCTCAGCGTGGTCGACGACTACGTCTTCGCCCCGGGCCCGTGGACCGCCCCCGAGGGCACGCCGCCCGCGCACGGGACGCCGACCTCGTACTACGCGGCCGTCCAGCTGCGGTGCACGGCGCGCGTGATCGACGACCCGGCGGAGAAGGCCGCGCTGCTCAACCGCCAGGTCGCCCACTTCCAGCCGGACGGCGCCACGGCCCTCGCGGTCCCCGGCGAGGCGCCGTTCGGCCGCCTGCTCGCGGGCATCCGCGTCCTGGACCTGGACGTCACCGAGGTCCGGGCGAAGTTCAAGTACGCGGGCAACAAGCCCTCGGAGGTGCGGGACCGGATCGCGGACCGGCTGGCGGAGCGGGCGGGTCCCGGCGACCTCGCCGCCCGGGCCCACCAGCTCCGGCGCCGCGCCGCGGACTGACGGCGGAGCTACACCGCCACCGCCTCACCCTCCGCCGGTTCCTCGCCCGACGCCGGCTCCGCGCCCTCCGCCGGCTCCGCCACCCGACGGCGCACCGCCGGCGTCCTCGCCTCGGCGAAGGCGAGACACGTGACGGCGGCGAGCAGCAGCAGGGTGCCGAGGACGATCGCCGCCGTGAGCCGCTCGCCGAGCAGCGAGACGGCGATCAGGGCCGCGCTGACCGGCTCCAGGAGCATGATCACGGAGACGGTGGCGGCCCGGACGACGGCCGCTCCGGCGAAGTAGAGGGCGAAGGCGAGGGCGGTCGGCACGGCCGCCACGTACACCAGCAGGAGCACGACCCGCACCGGCGATCCGGTGTGCGGCACGAGCCCCTCGGCCACCGCGAACGGCAGCAGGCCGACCGCTCCGATCGCGAAGGCCCACGTGGTGGTCCCCAGGGCGTCCGTGGCTCCGCCGTCGCGCCCGAGCCACCGGGTGATGAGGGTGATCGCCGCGTACCCGGCCGCCGAGACGACCGCGAGGACCACGCCGAGCGGCCGCACCTCCGCGGCCCCGCCGCCCAGGACGAGGACGGCGAGTCCGGTGAGCGCCCCGGTGGCGGCGAGGAGCCCGCCCCGGCCGAGGCGCTCGCCCATGGTCAGCCGGGCGCCGACAGCGATGAGGACAGGCCCCGCGCCCAGGGCCACGACGGTCCCGACGGCGAGTCCGGTGTGCTGGACGGCGGCGAAGTAGGCGCTCTGGAAGACGGTGAGCCCGATGCCCGTACCGAGGATCCTGGCCGTCCGCCGGCCGCGCGGTTCCGCGGCGGCGGGGGCGGCGCGGCGGGGCCGCAGGGCCAGCGCGCCGAGCAGCAGGGCGAGTCCGCCGACGCAGCGCCAGAAGGAGAGCGCCAGCGGGCCCATGTCGCTGACCCGGAAGATCAGCGAGGCGGCGGCTCCGGCCGTGCCCCAGGCGATTCCCGCGACGATCAGATAGAGCAGGCTCCGCCCGACGGGCAGGGCGGACGGCGAGGAGTTCGGCACGCTAGGGCGTGTTGCGAAGGTCCCGCCTGCCCGACGGCGCCCGGCACGCACGCTCGCCGCGTTGTCGGGATCACCCCGATACATCCAGTATCGGGGCGACCCTCCGCCTTGCGATCGCACGCACCAGACCCCGTCGGGCCCGCCCTTCGGGCGGCCGGCGCCACTTTCGCAACACGCCCTAGGAGGCGCTCCGCCCGGCCGACAACTCCTTCTCGCCCCGCCCGGCGGCACCGTCCGTGCCGTCGCCCCCGGAGGCCGCGACGGGATCGGCGGGCGGTGCCTTCGGCGTCGAGGACTGCGCGATGAAGGCGCCGACCAGGACCAGCGCTCCGCCGAGGATCTGCGGGGCGTCCAGGTGCTCGCCGAGCAGCACCCAGGCGAGGACGGTCGCGACGACGGCCTCCAGACAGGCCACGACACCCGCGACCTGCGGGGAGAGCCGGCGCACGGAGATGACTCCGGTGACGTACGCGAGGACCGTGGCGATCAGCACGATCCAGCCGAGCAGCAGCCACGCGGGGACGCTGCTGCCGTCCATGTCGGCGTTGCCGCCGAGGATCGCCCAGTCCATGCCCCAGGGCCGGGCCACGACGGTGAGGACGAGTGCGCCGATGAGCAGCCCGTACGCGATGACGCCGAGCGGATCGGCCTGTTCGGCCTCGTCGGAGCCCTGGTCGGAGAGGACGAAGTAGCCGACCTGGCAGCAGGCGGCGGCGAGGGCCAGGAGCAGTCCGACGAGGTCGAAGCTCAGCCCGGACCAGACCTGGACGACGCAGGAGAGGCCGCCGACGGCCAGGACGACGCCGAGGGCGGCGGCGCGGGTGACGGGCCGGCGCTGGACGAAGCGGACCCAGCCGAGGACGAGGGCGGGGGCGAGGTACTCGATGAGCAGCGCGACGCCGACGGGTATGCGGGAGATCGAGGCAAAGTAGAAGGCCTGGACACCGGCGACGGCGAGCAGGCCGAAGCCCACGAGGAGGGCGGGTTTGCGGCGCAGGAGGTCCCGGTGGCGCCAGGCCACGGGAAGCATGACGAGGGCGGCGCCGGCCACCCGGAGCCACACCACGTGGAGCGGGTCGAGTCCCGCCTCGATGAGCGGCTTGGCCGCCACTCCTGAACCACCGAATGCGAAGGCCGAGGCCAGGGCAAGTCCCAGGCCGGCGCTTCTCCCCTGAGACGCGTGCATCGGGCCATCATGACAGGACGCGGTCAGGTGCGTAACCCCCGTTACACCTGTTGAGACGGCTCCTCACCGTAGGCTCCGTCGCGACCACCGCTACGGGGTTCGCCGGGCGCGTCGGCACGGGCCTCTCCGGACGCGTCGACACGAGCGACGAGCGCGGCCGGATCGACCCCGGCCCGCCGGAGCACCTCGGCGGCCCGGCTCTCGGGGTCGGCGGCGACGCCGACGAGCAGGTCGAGGCCGTGGGCGCGTACGTCCCCGCGCCCGGCGGCGCGCCGGAAGGCGACCTCCAGCGCGGCGGCGGCAGCCGGCGACCAGCCGAAGGCCCGACCGTCGTCGCCCCGGGGCTCGGCCTCGCGGACGGCGGGCAGGAGGCGCCGGGCGCCGGGTTCCTCGACCGAACGCTGCCAGCGCAGGCCGTAGCCGATGGACCGCTGGGCGAGGTATCCGAGGACACGGGCGAGCTGCTGCCCGCCCTCGAAGGCGGCGCCGACGTCCGGGTCCGACTCGACGAGCGCGTGCAGCAGGTGCGCGGTGTCGATCTGGCGGTCCCCGTCCCGGAGGGCTCTGCGGCGCGCGCCGGTCACGGCCGTCGCGAGCGAGGGCGTCAGGAAGGACAGGAAGGACGCGAGCTCGGTGCGCGCGGCGAGGGGCTGCCGGGGCTGCTGCGGGAGAGGAACGGGACGGTGCACCCTTCCACCTCATCAGGCCGGGGCGGCCGGAACATCACCGGGGAGAAGCATGTCCGCATCCCACCGGAGTTGGGCACAGGCGCACGGTTCCTCCTCCTTACGGAGGAGATTGACCGGCTTCGCCTGCGGGGGCGCGCGCCGCCTTGCATTGCGCCCCCTTTGCAACCGGGGGCCCGTTGCCGTTCGTCCTCCGGTCGTGTTCTGGATGGTGGCTCTGCTCGCGCGCGACGGACGGCAGTACGTGTACCGGGTGTACGCACCTCGGGAGGCACTGCCGGCCGACCTGTTCTGGGCCGCGTTCCACTGCCACGAGGAGGACGGGGGGCCGCGCGCCTCCGACTGCTTCGACTCGGCCGAGATCTGGTGGATCGGCGACGGCACGGGGCCGGCCGCCGCAGAACTGACGGTTCATCAGTATTGAATGTTCACGCCCGCCCGGCTACGTTCCGCGACACCGGAACCAGTAGGCACGCCTGAAGGGGTGGTCGCATGGCCGAAGTCAGCGCGGAGGCACGGATCGAGGCGCCGGCCGGGAAGGTCTGGGCACTCCTGACGGACTTCCCCTCGTACGGCGAGTGGAACGCGATGCACACCAGCTTCCCGAGCGGCGGCCCGGAGACCCTGGAGACGGGTGCCACCTTCACCGAGAACATGAAGCTGATGGGCTTCCCCGCCGAGGTGCTCTGGACGGTCGAGGAGCTGGAGACCGACCGCGCACTCGCCATCCGAGGCAAGGGCCCGATGGGCGTGATCGTCGCGACGCGCTACTCGCTCGCGGCGGACGGGGACGCAACGACGGTGAGGATCGACGGCGAGTTCACGGGCGCGGCGGTCTCCCTGATGGCGGGCAAGCTCAAGGACTCGGCGACGGCCGCGCTGACGGAGTCGCTCCGCAAGATCGCGGGCCTGGTGGCCTGAGCGGACGCAGGCGAGGAGCCCCGCGTAGACCGCGGGGCTCCTCGCACGCTGTCCCTCTGCTTCCGCTCAGTCCTCGTCGGCGAGGATGAGGTACAGCTTCTTGCGGGCTTCGTTGATCACGCCGACGGCCTTCTGCCGCTGCTCGGCGCTGCCGGTCTTCCAGACCTGCCCGAACGCCTCCATCAGACCGAAGCCGGCCTGCCGGATCTCGTTCACGGCATCCCAGTCGACACCGCGCCCGGCCTCCTCCCAGGGGGCGTCCGGCCCTTCCTCGGCCTCGGCGCGCCCGGCGTCGGTGAGCGTGAACAGCTTCTTGCCGCCCTCGCTCGCGCTGGTGATCAGCCCCTCGTCCTCCAGCATCTGGAGGGTGGGGTAGACCGAGCCGGGGCTGGGCTTCCAGGCCCCGTCACTGCGCTCGCCGATCTCGCGGATCATCTCGTAACCGTGCATGGGGCGGTCCTTCAGCAGCGCCAGGATCGACGCGCGCACGTCACCGCGCCGCGCCCTCCCCCGGCCGCCACCGCGACCGCGGCCGCCCCCGAAGGGTCCGCCGCCACCGCCGAAGCCGGGCCCGAAGGGCCCGAACGCGGACCGCCGCCCGTCGAAGTCCCCACGAGGTCCGGGGCCGCAGGCCCCACGACCGGCTCCGTGTCCGTTTCCGTACTCGTGTCCATGTGAACGCATCGCAACGCTCCTTCCATCGGGTTTCCATCGTCGAACTGTCGCGATACGCCAACGATATATCGGAACCGTTCGTCGAGCAAGAGCCGAACGAAGACCAGGCGACGAAGGCAGAGCGGGAGGAAGAAGCAAGGCGGATTCCGCCGCGTCCGGCCGGCGCTCAGCGGGCCGACGGGCGCACCCCGGACCCGCGCACCTGCCATGATCACGGCCATGACGGCGACCACGACCAGCGAGAACACCCCGCTCTACAGCCAGCTCGACTCCCCCGACACGGCGAGCGAGGCACTCCTCCAGGCACTCGCCGAGTGCTGGACCGAGGTCAGCGACGCGGGCGGCGCCGCCGGCTTCCCCTTCCCGCCGGTCGATCCCAGCGAGGTCGCCGCCGCCGTCGACCGCATCGTCACGGCCCTCACCCCCGCGACCGGCCGCATCGTCGTCGCGACCCTCGACGGGGCCCTCGCGGGCTGGCTCCACCTCCGCCGTGACCCGCATCCCCTCGTCTCCCACTGGGGGACGCTCCACCACGTCCAGACCCGCCTCGGGGTACGGGGACGGGGCATCGGGGCAGGCCTGGTGGGGCAGGCCCGGGTGATCGCCCGCGACGAGATGGGGCTGGAGCAGCTGCGGCTCGCGGCACGCGGCGGCGAGGGCCTGGAGGAGTTCTACGGCCGCCTCGGCTGGCGGGAGGCCGGCCGCTGGCCGAACGCCCTCCGGCTGGCCCCCGGCGACGACCGCGACGAGGTCCTCATGGTCCTGTCACCCCTGTGACCCGGCCCGCCGCCGCGCCCGGGCCGCTCGTACCGCCCGCACCACCCGCGTGATCCCCCACCCCAGCACCCACGGCAGCACCGTGATGCCGAGGACGTACACCAGGACGTAGCCCACGAGGTCGTCGGTGCGCTTCGGCTGGTCCAACGGCATGACCATGGCGATCGCCGAGACCGTCACCGGAAGCAGCGGCAGCAGTACGGACCACAGCCGCGCCCGCAGGCCCGGCCGGAACGCGCACCACACCCCCATCCCGCCCATCACGAACGGTCCGAACGGCACCCACAGCACCACCGGAACGAAGAACAGCGCCCACCACTCGTCCGAGTACCCGAACATCATCACAGCCCCCCGAGTCCGCCGACGTCCCCGACCACGTTTCTCCCGTGGCCCGTTCCGGGCCACCCGTCTTCCGGGCCCCGCTGCCGGGCAGCCCGTTCCCGGGACCCACTCGGGGGACGCGCGCACGGCCCGGTCCAGTTCTCCGCGATTGGCCTTGGTCCGCGTGTTCGCGCACCTTGTACGGTCGGCGGCATGCGGATCCGAATCGTCGACGCCTTCACCGACCGGCCCTTCTCCGGAAACCCGGCCGGAGTGCTGCTCCTCGACACCTTCCCCGAGGACGCCTGGCTCCAGAAGGTCGCGGCCGAGGTCAACCTCTCCGAGACGGCCTTCGCCCACCCCCTCCCCGCCGGCGGCGAGGCGGACTGGGCCCTGCGCTGGTTCACCCCGACCACCGAGGTCGACATGTGCGGCCACGCGACCCTCGCCACGGCCCACGTCCTGCACACCACGGGCACGGCGAGCGGCACCGTCCGCTTCGCCACCCGGTCCGGCGTCCTCGGCGCCACCGCCGCGGCGGACGGCACGATCACCATGGACTTCCCGACCTCCTCCCTCACCCCGGTCGCCGTCCCCGACGGCCTGGAGAAGGCGCTCGGAGCCGAGGTCGTCGCCGTCCACGACACGGCCTCCCACATCGGCGACCTCGTGGTCGAACTGCGCGACGAGGTCACCGTCCGCTCGCTCACCCCGGACTTCGCCGCCCTCAAGGTCCTCTCCTCGCGCGGCGTCATCGCCACCGCCGCGGCGGAGGACCCCGGTCGCGGCTACGACTTCGTCTCCCGCGGCTTCTTTCCCACCGTCGGCATCGACGAGGACCCGGTGACCGGCAGCGCCCACACCGCGCTCGCCCCCTACTGGTCGGCCCGCCTCGGCCGCGACGAGCTCACCGGCTTCCAGGGCGGCGCCCGCACCGGCCTCGTCCGCACCCGGCTGCGCGGCGAGCGCACCCTGCTGACCGGCCACGCGGTGACGGTCATCGAGGGCGACCTCCACGCCTGACGCAGGGACGACGGCAAAGAGGTGAGGGGCGTACGGCAGAGCCGCACGCCCCTCACCTCTTCCCCGAGCTCACCTCACCCGGTGGGCAGCCAGCCCACCTTGCCCGCCAGCAGCCCGTACCCGACGAAGGCCACGATGTCGAGCAGCGCGTGCGCCACGACCAGCGGCCCGACCCGCCCCCAGCGCCGGTACAGCAGGACGAAGACGACGCCCATCACGACGTTGCCGATGAAGCCGCCGATCCCCTGGTAGAGGTGGTACGAACCGCGCAGCACCGAACTCGCGACGAGCGCCGCCATCGGGGTCCACCCCAGCTGCCCGAGTCTGCGCAGCAGGTAGCCGACGACGACGACCTCCTCCAGGACGGAGTTCTGGATCGCCGAGAGGATCAGGACGGGGTACTTCCACCACACCTCCGGCAGCGACTCCGGCACCACCGTCAGGTTGAACCCGGACGCCCGCGCCGCCAGGTAGAAGGCGAGACCCGCGCTCCCGATCCCGGCCGCGACCAGCGCCCCTCGCCCCAGGTCCGGCCAGGGCCGGGTCCGGTCGAAGCCGATGGCCCGGAGCCCGGCGCCCTCCCGCAGCAGCAGATGGGCGACGAGGACGACCGGCACGAGCGCCGAGGCGATGCCGAAGAGCTGCCAGGACAGGTCGAGCCACGGCCGCCCGGGCGCGTACGAGCCGTTGAGCGTCGCCGCCTGCTCCTTCAGCGAACCGGGCCGGGTCAGCGAGCCGATGAAGCTGATGAGGGACGACAGCGCGCTCGCGCCGAGCGAGAGCGCGAGCACGATGAGGGTCTCGGAGCGCAGCAGCTTCCGCGGCAGTCCTCCGGGGGGCAGGGAAGCGTCCCTCACGTCGTGCTCCGACACCACACCTGTCTCCACTTCCCCGTCGCGGGTTCATGCCGTTCCGGCGGCCCCGGCGCCCGTGGTCTCCCCCGGCCCGCCCCGACTACCTTGACATGATCACCCATGCCCGGGGATCCCGCCCCGGACCCCCGCGCGATCCAGGGCGTCGGGACGTCAGCCGATCCCCACGGGCCAGGTGTGGACGGGCTCGCCCTCGTGCATCAGCGTCCGGTACCGGCGGGTGGTCGCCGCCAGCGCCGCCTCCCGGTCGAGCCCCGAGTCCAGCGCCTGGTGGAAGGTGTCGGCCTGCCACGACGCCCCGTTCACCTTCCGCAGACAGCGCTGCTCGATCACTCCGAGGTAGAAGTCCCGGTCCGCCGGCTCGATGTGCCAGGCGTCCAGACCGGCCGCGGCGAGCGGCAGCAGCTCGTCGAGGACGAGCCGTACCGCCGGCAGGGTCGCGACACCGCCCGTGCGGCCCGCCCGGGGCCAGCGCAGCTCCGCGTCGATGCCGTGGCGGCAGGCCGTGTCGAAGTTGGCCTCCGCGTCCTCGAAGGCCATCCGCTTCCAGACCGGCCGCGGTTCGTCGGCGAGCGAGCGGACGAGCCCGTAGTAGAAGGCCGCGTTCGCGATCACGTCGGTCACGGTCGGCCCGGCGGGCAGGACCCGGTTCTCCACGCGCAGGTGCGGGACCCCGTCGACCCAGCCGTACACGGGCCGGTTCCAGCGGTAGACCGTCCCGTTGTGGAGGACGAGCTCCTGGAGCTTGGGCACGCCTCCCTCGTCGAGGACGAGCAGCGGGTCCTCCTCGTCGCAGATGGGGAGGAGGGCGGGGAAGTAGCGGAGGTTCTCCTCGAAGAGGTCGTACACCGAGTCCACCCACCGCTCCCCGAACCAGGTCCGCGGCCGGACGCCCTGGGACTGCAGCTCGGGCGGCCGCGTGTCGGTGGCCTGTGTGAAGAGGGGCGGCCGGGACTCCCGCCACACCTCGCGGCCGAAGACGAAGGGCGCGTTGGCGCCGAGGGCGATCTGGACACCCGACACCGCCTGCGCGGCGTTCCAGACGGCGGCGAACCGGGCCGGGGTGACCTGCAGATGGAGCTGGACGGAGGTGCAGGCGGCCTCCGGGACGATCGACTCCGAGGTGCACTGGAGGCGCTCCACCCCGTGGATGTCGAGGGTGAAGTCCTCCCCTCTGGCGGCCAGGATCTGGTTGTTGAGGAGCGTGTAGCGGTCGGCGGCCGACAGGTTCTCGAAGACCAGGTCGCTCTGGGCGAGGGTGGGCAGTATGCCGATCATGACGACGCCCGCGTCGAGTTCCCCGGCCTTGCGGTCGGCATATCCCAGCCCGGTCCCGATCTCCTCGGCGAGCCGGTCGAATACCCTGCCGCCCAGCCGGTGCGGAGCGATGTTCACTTCCAGGTTGAACAATCCGAGTTCCGTCTGGAAATCGGAGCTCGCGATCCTTTCCAGAACGGGCGCGTTGAGCATCCTGGGCAGCCCGTCGGGCCCGGCGAGATTGAGTTCGATCTCCAGGCCCATGAGATTGCGGGGCCGGTCGAACCTCTTCTCCGCCAGCAGCCTCGCGAGCCCCGCGAGACACTGCTGGAGCTTTCTCCGGTACTGCTGCCGATCGGCCGGTCCAAAGCCGTCCGCGTCGACCTTCTCCCCCATCGAGCCGTCCCTCCCATGGTGGGCGGCCGCGGCGACGGCCGCGCGTCACGGACCATGATGCCCACCTCTCTGATCGACAACGCCTGCGGATCGATGCCGTCGGAGGATAGGCTGGAAGGAGCTCCCCACGGGCACTTACCGACGGCATGGCACGGTCGACATATACCAATGTCCTATTGTCCCTTGACAGGGGATCAGAATTCAGCCGTCCGACCCCGCGAGGACTCCGCAGGTGAGCATCGCGCGGCCGTGATGATTCCGCTTGAACAGCCCATGAAATAAGGCCTGATGAGGCCTTGCCAGGAATATCGGCGCCGTCTAGCGGAAACACTCTGTGAACACGTGTCGTATAAACTCCGCGGACGAGGCAGAGTGTTGGTGCCCGGTCATGGACCCATGACCCCATGGCCCCTCTCTGGCCGCGCCGCTGACAGCGCCGTCGTACCTGCCCACGCATCACCGTGTCTCCTGAGTGAGAGGCGACCCACCATGCTCCGACCCTCTCCGGCCCCTGCGCCGGCCCTCCGCAGTGTCCTCACGGCCCTCGGCTCACCGACCGCCGTCCGCGAGGCCCGAACGCCCGCCCTGCGGGCCGCGCAGGGACCACTGAGCCCCGAACTCCCGCTGCCCGTACACGTCCTCGGCGTCACGGGAGCACCAGGACGGTCGCCCCGCACCCGGCTCACCGGGTGGCGGTTCCTGATCCGGAACGGGGAACGGACGATCGCCGCCGCGGACACCATGCTCACCCCGGACGGCTGGACGTTCTCGCACTTCTTCGAGGGGCCGTACGTCACCGCGACGGAACGGGCCCTGCTCCAGGCCGAGGCGCTGCCCACCCCGTACCAGCCCCGGCTGCTCTCCGTGCCCGAGCTCTACATGCTGACGCTCTGGCTGCACGCCGAACCGGAGGCGGACGCCACGACCGACGCCCCGGCCGCGGCCGACCTCCTGGTTCCCCTGGCCCCGGCGCCGCCGGGGATCGCGGCCCACCGGCCGTACCAGGTGTCCGACCTCCTGCCCGTCCTCAGTACGCGTCTCGCGCCGCCGCCTCTCCTCGGCTCGCCGGCGCCCGCCTGATCCACCCCGCACCGGGCCCCCGCCCCGTGACCCGCCCGGGTCACGGGGCGCACTGCTGTCCGAGGAGTCGGCCCGAACGGCCTTCCCGAACGCCCCGCCCGTACGGACTAGCCCGCTCGGGCCACCCCGAACCACCCGAAGAGACGGTGCACTTGACCTGAACCGCCCCTGCGGGTGATGCGTCTTCCCCGGAGAGGACGAGCTGCCGCGAAATACCTGCGGAAGACCGTCCGTGGAGCAAGACTGGGACCGGAGAACCGAACCGACCGACGGGGGCGGCGATGAGCGCGAAGAGCCGCAGGACATCCACCACGACGCAGCGAAAGAACCCACCCATGTGCCAGCACCAGCCTGCCTGTCCCACCGCCGACTCCAACGACCGGGAGGCGGCCCGCCTGACGGCGCACCATCCGGAACAGGGCTGGAGCCTGCTGTGCAACGGCGTCCTGCTCTTCGAGGACACCGGTGAACTGCTGCCGGACGGGCAGATCATCGCCCCGCACCGGCCGCTGACGGCCGGACAGGTGACGACCGCCGCCTGAGCACGGGAGCGGACGACACCGTACGAGGGAGAAATGCCGAGGGCCGGCCCGGAGGAAGATCCTCCGAACCGGCCCTCGACGCGCGCTCAGCGGGTCATGCTCAGTGGTCGTACTCGTCCATCGGCGGGCAGGAGCAGACCAGGTTCCGGTCGCCGAAGGCGCCGTCGATGCGGCGGACCGGCGGCCAGTACTTGTCGGCGGCCGAGACACCGGCCGGGAAGACCGCCTCGTCACGGGTGTAGGCGTGGTTCCACTCGCCGCCCAGCGCGGCCGCGGTGTGCGGGGCGTTGTGCAGCGGGTTGTCGTCCGCGGGCCACTCGCCCGAGCCGACCTTGTCGATCTCGGCACGGATCGCGATCATCGTGTCGCAGAAGCGGTCGAGCTCGGTGAGGTCCTCGGACTCGGTGGGCTCGATCATCAGCGTGCCGGCCACCGGGAAGGACATCGTCGGCGCGTGGAAGCCGTAGTCGATCAGGCGCTTGGCGATGTCGTCGACCGAGACGCCCGTCTCCTTCGAGATCGGACGCAGGTCCACGATGCACTCGTGGGCGACCAGACCGGCCGGACCGGTGTAGAGGACCGGGAAGTGCGGCTCCAGGCGCTTGGCGATGTAGTTCGCCGCGAGGACGGCGACCTGCGTGGCGCGCTTGAGGCCCTCGCCGCCCATGAGGCGGACGTACGACCAGGAGATCGGCAGGATGCCGGCGGAGCCCCACGGGGCGGCCGAGATCGGGCCGACGCCCGTCTCCGGGCCGGCCGTCGGCTGCAGCGGGTGGTTCGGCAGGTACGGCGCGAGGTGCGCGCGGACGCCGACCGGGCCGACGCCCGGGCCGCCGCCGCCGTGCGGGATGCAGAAGGTCTTGTGCAGGTTCAGGTGCGAGACGTCGCCGCCGAACTTGCCCGGCTTGGCCAGACCGACCAGCGCGTTGAGGTTGGCGCCGTCGACGTACACCTGACCGCCGGCCTCGTGGACCTCGGCGCAGATGTCGGCGACGTGCTCCTCGAAGACGCCGTGCGTGGACGGGTAGGTGATCATCAGCACGGACAGCTCGTCGCGGTACTGCTCGATCTTGGCACGCAGGTCCGCGACGTCGACCTCTCCGTCGTCGGCGGTCTTGACGACGACGACCTTCATGCCGGCCATCACGGCGGAGGCGGCGTTGGTGCCGTGCGCGGAGGACGGGATGAGGCAGACGGTGCGCTGGAGGTCGCCGTTGGCGCGGTGGTAGGCGCGGACGGCCAGCAGACCGGCCAGCTCGCCCTGCGAACCGGCGTTGGGCTGGATCGACACCTTGTCGTAGCCGGTGACCTCGGCGAGGCGCTCCTCCAGCTCGGTGATGAGCGTGACGTAGCCCTGCGCCTGGTCGACCGGGGCGAAGGGGTGGATCTGGCCGAACTCGGGCCAGGTCACCGGCTCCATCTCGGTCGTCGCGTTCAGCTTCATCGTGCAGGAGCCGAGCGGGATCATGCCGCGGTCGAGCGCGTAGTCGCGGTCGGCGAGCTTGCGCAGGTAGCGCAGCATCGACGTCTCGGAGCGGTGCGCGTGGAAGACCGGGTGGGTCAGGTAGGCGTCGGAGCGCAGCAGTCCGCTGGGCAGCGTGTCCTCGGCGGCGGCGTCGAGGGCCGCGATGTCGCCCTCGACACCGAAGGCGGCCCAGACGGCGGCGAGCTGCTCGCGGCCGGTGGTCTCGTCACAGGAGATCGAGACGAGGTCGGCGTCGACGCGGTAGAGGTTCACGCCGGCCTCGCGGGCGGCGGCGACGACCTCGTCGGCCTTGCCGGGCACCCGGACGGTCAGGGTGTCGAAGTACGAGCCGTGCACGACGTCGACACCGCCGGCGGTGAGGCCCGCGGCGAGGATCGTGGCGTAGCGGTGGGTGCGGAGCGCGATGCCCTTCAGGCCCTCCGGGCCGTGGTAGACGGCGTACATGCCGGCCATCACGGCGAGCAGCACCTGGGCGGTGCAGATGTTGCTGGTGGCCTTCTCGCGGCGGATGTGCTGCTCGCGGGTCTGGAGCGCCAGGCGGTACGCGCGGTTGCCGTCGGCGTCGACGGAGACACCCACGAGGCGGCCGGGCAGGGAGCGGGCGTGCTTGTCCTGGACGGCCATGTAGCCGGCGTGCGGACCGCCGAAGCCCATGGGGACACCGAAGCGCTGCGTCGTACCGACGGCGATGTCGGCCCCGAGCTCACCGGGCGAGGTGAGCAGCGTGAGCGCGAGCAGGTCGGCGGCGACGGTGACGATGGCGCCGAGCTCGTGGGCGGCGTCGATCAGCGGCTTGATGTCGCGGACGGCACCGGAGGCGCCCGGGTACTGGAGGAGCACACCGAAGACGCCGCGCTCGGCGACCTCGGCCGGAATGCCGTCGCTCAGGTCGGCGACGACGACCTCGACACCGGTCGGCTCGGCACGCGTCTCGATGACGGCGATCGTCTGCGGCAGGGCGTCGGCGTCGATGAGGAAGACACCGTTCTTGACCTTGCCGACGCGCCGGGCGAGGGCCATGGCCTCGGCGGCGGCGGTGCCCTCGTCGAGCAGGGAGGCACCGGAGGTCGGCAGACCGGTCAGGTCGGCGACCATGGTCTGGAAGTTCAGCAGGGCCTCCAGACGGCCCTGGGAGATCTCCGGCTGGTACGGGGTGTAGGCGGTGTACCAGGCCGGGTTCTCCATGACGTTGCGGAGGATCACCGGCGGGGTGAACGTGCCGTAGTAGCCGAGGCCGATCATCGGGGCGAGGACCTGGTTGCGGTCCGCGAGGGTGCGGAGCTCGGCCAGCACCTCGGCCTCGGTGCGCGCGGCCGGCAGGCCCAGCGCCTCGGCGTTCTTGATCACGTCCGGCACCGCGGCGGCCGTGAGCTCGTCGAGCGAGCCGTAACCGACCTGGGCGAGCATCTTGGCCCGCGCCTCGGCGTCGGGCCCGATGTGCCGCTGCTCGAACGGGATGCCCTGCTCGAGCTCGGAGAGCGGAATGCGGTTGGCGGTCATGTACGGAGGCCTCCTGGTCGTCACGACCTGCGAGGGGCACCACGGCGCGGGTACCCGGACGGCCTCCCCCTCTGTCATCTCAACCTGAGAGTTTCACCGGCACGCCTCGCGGCACACCGGCTTTCACCGTCGGTGAGAGCGCATGCCGTCGGACAC
Source organism: Streptomyces sp. NPDC015130 (assembly GCF_043080005.1). Lineage (NCBI taxonomy): Bacteria > Bacillati > Actinomycetota > Actinomycetes > Kitasatosporales > Streptomycetaceae > Streptomyces > Streptomyces sp. NPDC015130. The sequence continues at coordinate 295,967 of NZ_JBIBVC010000010.1, forward strand.
CGCTCTGCTTTCCAGAGTGACCTCGTCCGCGCGGTACAGGGGCCTGAGAGATTCCGGGGAGGATTTGCTCCTTCGGCGCCCTCCGAAAGGTTTCTCCGGGGGACTCTCCCGCACAGGGTCGACAGCCACAGCCAGCCTACCAGCGCGGTTGCGGCTGGTGTCGCTCAAGTGGCCGACATCCCACTTGTGCACTTTGGTAGAGGTGCAGAGCAGTTGCGACCAGTTGGAGGGACCGTGCAGACCGACATCGATCCGCGCAGCCTGATCGGCCGCAAGGCGTTCGACCGGAACGGAAACAAGATCGGAACCGTGGACGAGGTGTACCTGGACGACGCGACCGGCGTCCCGGAGTGGGCGGCGGTCCGCACGGGTCTGTTCAGCCGGGACGCCTTCGTCCCCCTGGAACCGAGCGACCTGCTCGAAGACGGCCTTCACATCCCCTTCGAACGCGCGCTGATCAAGGACGCCCCGGACTTCGGCGTGGGCCGCCACCTCTCCCCCGAGCAGGAACTCCAGCTCTACCGCCACTACAGCCTCACGCTCCCCCCGGCCCCCCAAACCCCCCAGGACACCGACTTCGGCCGCCTGGCAGGCCAAGAGGGCCCCTGAACCCCCACAGAGCCGATCCTCCGCCGGAAGACCGGCCCGACAAGCCGCATACGCCCACCCCCGGCAACGGCCCGAAACCCCCGCGGGCAGGTTCCGCACCTCTGCCCACGCACCCGTACAGGCGGGCCGTCGCACCCACAGGCCCCATCGCGCCCGCAGCCGCCAATGGCGCGAAACCCCCACAGGAAGACCGGCACCTCTGCCCGCCTTCCTGCACGGGTGGTGCGGGTGGGATCCCCGGCCCGGCCGCAAGGCCGGGCGCACCTCCACCACCCGCTCCGGCACACCGCACAGGCACCCGCACCGGCGCCCCGCCCCCGCCCTCACGCCCCCGCCCGGCACTCCCCCCGCACCAAGGGCAGCGGCTCCGAAGGCTCCAGCTCCGGATCGTCCACGGAGAACGTCCGTACGCGCCCGGGCGCCGACCACGGGTCCTCGAACCGCACCGTGACCCGCCCGACCCCGCTCCCCTGCACCCACCCCGCCCCGTGCACCGCGTGCCGTACGTCGTGCCCCGGCGCCCACCGCCGCTCGGCGGCGACGCCCCCACCGGCCTCGGGCGCGTCCGGGACCCCGGAACCGGCGCCGTCGGCGCCCGCCACGGGCTCCGCCGCCGCCACCCCGGCCATCGCCGCCCGCTCCTCCTCCGCCTGGGCGAAGAGGTCCTCCTGCGTGTAGTCCGCGAGCCCGCTGACGCCGACCCCGAGCAGCCGGACGCCCCCGGTCGTGTCGACCGCCTCCAGGAGCCGCCCGGCGGCCTCCCGCACGACGACCGGGTCGTCCGTGGGCCCCCGCAGCGTCTCGGACCGGGTCAGCGTCGAGAAGTCGTACCGCCGCACCTTGAGGACGATGGTCCGCCCCGAGTGCCCCGAGGCCCGCAGCCGCGCCACGCACCGGTCGGCGAGCCGCTCCACCTCGGTCCGGATCCGCACCCGGTCGTGCAGGTCGACGTCGAAGGTGTCCTCGACCGACACCGACTTGGCGTCCCGCTCGGCCACCACGGCCCGATCGTCGTACCCCTGGGCCATCCGGTACAGCGAGGCCCCGTGCGCCCGTCCAAGGAGCCGTACGAGCTCGTCCTCGCCGGCCTCGGCCAGGTCGGAGACGGTGGTCATCCCGGCACGCCGCAGGTGCTCCCCGGTCGCCGGCCCGACCCCGGGCAGGATCCGCACGGACCGCGGCCCGAGGAGCTCCCGCTCCGTGCCCGGCTCGATGAGGACGAGCCCGTCCGGCTTGGCCTCCTCGGAGGCGATCTTCGCGATCATCTTGGAACCGGCGAGCCCCACCGATCCCGTGAGCCCGGTGGTCGCCAGGATGTCGGCCCGCAGCCGCTGCCCGACGGCCCGCGCGCCCGCGCTGTCGTCGGCGAGGCCCCCGGCCTCCAGGTCGACGAAGGCCTCGTCGAGGCTGAGCGGCTCCACGAGCGGCGAGAGGCGGCCGAGCAGCTCCATGACCTGCTCGCTGATCGACCGGTAGAAGGCGAAGCGCGGCACGAGATACGCGGCGTTGGGCGCGAGCCGCCGCGCCTGGCCCATCGGCATGGCCGAGTGGACCCCGAAGCGGCGCGCCTCGTACGAGGCGGTGGCGACGACCCCGCGCGGCCCGAGGCCGCCGACGACCACGGGTTTTCCGCGCAGGCTGGGCTTCGCCGCCTGCTCGGCGGCGGCGAAGAACGCATCCATGTCGAGATGCAGGATCGTCGGCGCGGCTCTCACACTTCCGATGCTGCCCCATGCCACTGACAACGGGCCGCCGACGACTCGACGAACAACGGAATCCCGAGCACCCTCAGCCCCCGCGACAGACCTTCACCCGAGCCACAGACCGGTGCAGCCGGTACGACCTCACGCCTGTACCGCTCCCCCGGGAGTGAGCGGCCTCAGACAGCCCGGTCCCGCCGGCGCCTGGCCAGCTCGTCCCCCGGATTGTGGCCGACGAGCGTCTCGCCCGTGTCGACCCGCTCCCCGTGCAGCTGCGAGAGCGCCGCCTCGACGTCACGCCAGACGACACCGACGGCGATCCCGAAGACCCCCTGGCCGCCCTGGAGGAGGTCGACGACCTCGTCGGGCGAGGAGCACTCGTAGACCGTGGCGCCGTCGCTCATGAGCGTCATACGCTCCAGGTCGCGGAAGCCCCGGGCGCGCAGGTGCTGCACCGCCGCCCGGATGTTCTGCAGGGCCACCCCGGTGTCGAGGAAACGCTTGACGATCTTCAGCACGACGACGTCGCGGAAGCTGTAGAGCCGCTGCGTCCCCGATCCGTACGCGGGCCGCACGCTCGGCTCGACGAGCCCGGTGCGGGCCCAGTAGTCCAGTTGGCGATACGTGATGCCGGCGGCCGCGCAGGCCGTGGGGCCGCGGTAACCGATCGTGTCACCCGCCGGGCCCGTACTCGCGTCCGCCCCGAAGTCGCCCACACTGCCGTGAAGCGGATACGGACCGGACTCCCCGGACACGCGTCCGAGCGAGCTCCCTGCCGTACCGTCCGCGCTGCTCATCACGCCGACCCTCCGTCCTTGACCTGCCCACACGAAGGTAGGCAGTCACTCGGGGTGCGTCAACGATCGCCACACTCGGCACGCCGAGTGATAATCACCCTGAGAGTGGTTTGCCGTGTCTCTCCCCGGGGAAAGGCTACTCGAATGCTCTGACGGCATCCCGCGAACGGCCTTCTGGGCCGGCCCGTACGACCGGCCCCGCAAGCGGCCTCTCCGGCCGCACGTCTCACTGACTGTTGGTCCCGAAGTCCTCCGGTGAGATCTGGTCGAGAAACTCGCGGAACTTCTCCACCTCGTCCTCCTGCTCGTCCGGAATCGCGATACCGGCGTCGTCCAGCACCCCGTCACTGCCGTAGATCGGCGTTCCGGTGCGCAGGGCGAGTGCTATCGCGTCGGACGGCCGGGCGCTCACCTCGACGCCGCTGGCGAAGACCAGCTCGGCGTAGAAGACCCCGTCACGCAGATCCGTGATGCGGACCTCGGTGAGCTCCTGCCCCACGGCCTCCAGCACGTCCTTGAACAGGTCGTGCGTCAGCGGCCGCGGAGGGGCCATCCCCTGCTGGGCGAAGGCGATCGCGGTCGCCTCACCCGGTCCGATCCAGATGGGGAGGTACCGATCGCCTCCCACTTCCCGCAGGAGCACGATCGGCTGGTTGGAGGGCATTTCCACCCGGACACCCACAACGTCGAGCTCGTTCACACAGCAACCCTAGGACGTGCCCGACCGGTTTGGATAGTCGGGCCCGTCCAAGATCACGGGAGCCGGATGCCCAGAGCCGCCTGCACGAAGGCCGCGTGAAGCCGCACGGAGAGCTCGGCGAGCTCCTTCGCGGTGGCCTCCGCATGTGCTCTGGTCTGCGGATTACGGTGCCGGCGCAGCGGCGCGACCATCTGTTCCAGCAGTCCGGCCTCGCGGTCGGCGGCCGCCTTCACGCCCCGCAGGTGCCGAGGTTCGAGACCGAATCTCCCCAGATCCGCGACAAGTCTGGCGACGGTGACGGCCTCCGCGTCGTAGCCGCCGCCCCGCACCTCGGCGAGGAGACCGAACGACTCCCACTCGGTCAGCTCGGCCTCGGTGACCTCCGCGGCGGCGAGCAGCTCGGCCCGGCCGATGCGCGCGGCGGTGGGCCGCTCCCCGTCCTGCTCCCAGGGGCCGTCGAGCAGCTCTCCCCGGCGCCCGGGCGCCGGGAGGCTGACCTGCTCGCCCCGGGCGAGAGCGTCGAGATGCTCACGGATGACCTTCAGCGGAAGATAGTGGTCCCGCTGCATCCGCAGGATCTGAGCGAGCCGCTCCACGTCCTGCGGGCTGAACTTCCGGTACCCGGACGCCGTCCGCCGGGGCTCCACGAGCCCCTCGGCCTCCAGGAACCGGATCTTGGAGATCGTCACTTCGGGAAATTCGTCGCGCAGCTGGTTCAGCACCGTGCCGATGCTCACCAGCCGGTCGCCCTCGGTGGCGGTGCCGGATCCGGCACCGCCCGTCGGTGTTCGCAGCATGGACCTTCCCTGAAGGCTTCTCCGAGGCGTCACACGCCCCGCTGGCTCGAATAGAAGACCAGCCGGTACTTGCCGATCTGCACCTCGTCGCCGTTGGACAGCACGACCGAGTCGATCGGCTCACGGTTGACGTACGTGCCGTTGAGGCTGCCGACATCGGCGACGGTGAAGCTGCCGTCCTGCGCCCGCCGGAACTCGACATGGCGCCGGGAGACGGTGAAGTCGTCCAGGAAGATGTCGCTCTGCGGGTGACGGCCGGCCGTCGTGAGCTCTCCGTCGAGCAGGAACCGGCTGCCGGAGTTCGGCCCCCGGCGCACCACGAGGAGCGCGGAACCGAGAGGCAGGGCCTCCACGGCGGCGAGCGCCTCAGGGGAGAGCGACGGGAGCGCGGTCTGGCCGGTGACCTCCGCGTCGTACGCCTCGAGCCCCGAGATGGAGATCGTCGACGTCGTCTCGGACGCACGCTCGGCGGGGACCCCGCCCCGCAGCGGCGTACCGCAGTGGGAGCAGAAGCGGCTGTCGGCCGCGTTGCGGTGACCGCACCTCGTACACACCGGCATGGACGCATCCTCCTGCCGCGGCATCCCCGCGGAGGTCTGTGTCGCATACGGGTCGGGGGTGAACCCTCCACCCGTACTTGAGGTTGATGGTTCCCCGAAACCTATGCGTCCGGCCCCGGCGGGGTCAACAGAAGACGCGCCCGGCGCGCCCGAAATGTCACCGCCCTGACCGTCGACCTCATCACGGAAGAGCGGGCGCTCGCCGCCCTGCTCCTCGCTCTGGGCATGGCGCGGCGCGCGGTGCCTGGCGTTGCCGCCGTCCTCGCGTGCGCTCTTGCCGAACAACTTCGCAAACAACTTCACGGGCGATTCCCCTTGACCGAAACAGACCCGCCCGTGGGGCAGGACGAACCGAAATCCCTCACACCTGCCGACCCGGACACCTTCACAACGTCCGTATCCTCCGGACAGTTTCCACCACGCACCACCGTTGTGGTGCGCCGACCCCCCGCAACGTCTTGCCCTTGTCGCGGGACCCCCTCGTCCCCCGTCTCACTGCGAGGACGACTGAGCGTAGTCAGGCCGCTTCGCGGGTCGCAAGGCATCGACGACGATCTTCGCCGACCGCTCCACCGTGGCTGTGGCCTGCTCCTTCTCCAGGGTCTGCACGACACCGCCGGGGATGTTGAGCGCGGGCTCGAGATCCTCCGGCTTGCCGATGACCTTGAAGACGTACGGAGCGGCCACCTTCGTTCCATCGATCCGCATGTCATCACCGCTACCGGTGAAATAGGTGTCCGCGACCACCCGCACGCCGTTGACCTGGATCGCCTCGGCGCCCGCGGCGCGCAGCTCCTGGATGGCGTCGAGCAGCATGTCGGACTCGACGGCCCCGGTCGGATCGCCGACGGTCAGGGTGATCCCCGGCCCCTCGGCGGCGACCGTGCCGGCCAGGATCCCGAGCTGCTGCTCCTTCTCCTGGGTCTGCTTGCGGGCCTCCTCGGCCTGGTCCGAGCTGGACTCCAGCTCGGTGCGCTGCTTCTCCAGGCGCGCCTTCTCGTCCTCCAGGCGCTGCGTGCGGTCGTCGAGCTCGTCGAGGATCCGCACCAGGTCCTCCTGCCGCGCGCCGCGCAGCGCGCTGTTCTCGCTGGTCGAGGAGACCTGGATGGCCAGGCCCAGACCGAGGACGAACAGCAGCAGCGCGACGATGAGTTGGGCCCGGGTGACCCGCGGCGGCCACAGGGCGTCGGCGAGCCTGCGCCGCCCGCTCGGTTGGGCGCCTGCGGGAGCGGCAGGTGGGGCGGACACGTCCGCGGCCTCGTCGCCGTGCTCCGCGCCCGTGCCCTCCTGCGGAAGCTGCGGGACCTGCGGCTCACGGGGCTGCGCGGAGGGTGCCTCGGCCGGACGCGACCGTTCGGGCTCCGGCGAACCCTGCGGCTCGACGGGGCTCTGCGCTCCCCGCGCCCCCTCCGGGGAATCCGTGGAATCCGAGCGTTCCGAACGCTCCGAGGAATCCGAGGGCTCCGAGCTCTTCGAGCCCTGCGGAGTCTCCGGATCCCGCGGGCTCCGGGACTCGTCGGGGTTCTCGGACATCTGAGGGTCCTGGTCGTCGCTCATCGGCCTCACGCCCGGAACACGTGGCGCCGGATGGCGGCCGCGTTGGAGAAGATCCGGATGCCGAGCACGACGACCACACCGGTCGATAGCTGCGCGCCCACGCCCAGCTTGTCGCCGAGGAAGACGATCAGCGCGGCCACGACCACGTTCGAGAGGAACGACACCACGAAGACCTTGTCGACGAAGATCCCGTCGAGCATGGCCCGCAGGCCGCCGAAGACCGCGTCCAGGGCGGCGACCACGGCGATCGGAAGATAGGGCTCGACCACCGCCGGCACCTCGGGCCGGACCAACAGTCCGACCACGACTCCGACGATCAGGCCCAGTACGGCGATCACGATGTGCCCTTCCCTGTGTCGGCCGTGGCCCGACCGGACGGCGTCGCCGCCCCGGCCCCCCTCGGCTCTGCTGTACGTACGGTCAGGCTCGGCGCGGCCGGCAGGCGTACGTCGCCCTCGGCCGAGATGCTGCTCCTGATCCCGAAGTTCTCCACGAGCGCGTGCAGGTACTGCCCGTCGGCGCTGTCCTGGAACGCTGTGCTCAGCCGTTGTCCGTCCCCGATCGCGAGGACGGTGTACGGCGGCACCAGCGGCTTGTTGTCGACCAGTATGGCGTCACCGGCGGCCCTGATCGCGGAGAGCGACGTCAGCCGCTGGCCGTTGATCGAGACGGCCTCGGCACCGGACTCCCACAGACCGTTGACCACCCGCTGCATGTCCCGGTCGCGGACGCGGCCCGTGTCGGAGAACCCGCTGCTCTCGCGCGGCCCCCCGCCCCCGGTGTCGGTGCCCTTGGCGTCGTCGACGACCAGCTTCACCCCGGGGCCGTGCACCGGGGTCGCGCCCGAGAGCAGGGCGACGAGCTCGGCCTGGTCCCCGCCGTGCTGCTCCAGCGCCTGCCGCTGCCGCTGCCCGACCTCGGTCCGGATCTGCTCGACGTCACGCTCCAGCCGGTCGGCGGCCGAGGTCTCCCCCTCGATCCGGTCGATCAGCTCCTGCCGCTCCTTGGCCACCACCGGCGCCGAGATCCGCGCCTCGGCGGCCCCCACAGTCACCACGGCGGCGGCGAGCAGGAGGCCCGCGGCGACACCGAGCTTGGCCCGCAGGTTACGGGGCAGACCGCCGCCCTCGGCCTCGCGCCGGGCCGTGGCCTCCGCGTAGCCGTCGTCGAGCGCGTGGTCGATCACGTTGTTCAGCAGCGACATCGACGCGTCCGGGCGCGGCGGCGGTGATCCGGTGCTCCGAACGGGGGGCTGCTGCGACATGCCGCACATCGTCGCACGTCGCACGGCCTACCACCGAATGGCCCCCGTAAAGAGCCGGGAGGCGCCCCCACGGGCGCCCCCCGGCCTGGTGGTCCGTTCCGTCAGCGACCCGCGCTCTCCACCACCACGGTCCACTCGTCGAGCAGCGCCTGCGCGGAGGCGTCGTCGGGGCCTTCCGCCCACAGATGGGTGACGGCCTCCGCAGGGTCGGGCAGCACCATCACCCAGCGCCCGTCGGCCTCGACCACCCGCACACCGTCGGTGGTGTCGACGGACCGGCTGCCGGCCGCCTCCACCACCCGCCGCATGACCAGCCCCTTCACGGCCCACGGGGTCGCGATGTCCTTCTTCAGGACGTGGGCCCGCGGAATCCGCGCGTCGATCTGGCTCAGCGTGAGCTGGGTCCGCGCGACGAGACCGATGAGCCGCACGAAGGCGGCGGCACCGTCGAAGACGCTGCTGAACTCGGGCACGATGAACCCGCCGCGCCCGTCACCGCCGAAGATCGTCGACTCCTCCCGGCCGACCCTCGTGAGGTCGTCGGGCGAGGTCGTCGTCCACTCCACCTGCGTGCCGTGGTAGGCGGCGACCTGCTCGGCGATCCTCGTGGTCGTCACGGGCAGCGCGACCCGTCCCGAACGCCGCTCGGCCGCCACCAGGTCCAGCATCACCAGCAGCGCGCGGTCGTCCTCGATGATCCGCCCCCGCTCGTCGACGAGCGAGAGCCGCTCGCCCACGGGGTCGAACCGCACGCCGAACGCCGCCCGCGCCGACGCGACGATCTCTCCCAGCCGCACGAGCCCGGCCCGCCGGCTCTCGGCCGACTCGGTTGGCCGCGACTCGTCGAGCCCGGGGTTGATCGTCAGCGAGTCCACCTGAAGCCGGCCCAGAAGGCTCGGCAGGACGAGGCCGGCACTGCCGTTGGAGGCGTCCACGACGACCTTGAGCCCGGCCTCGGCGATCCCGGTGGTGTCGACGTTCCGCAGCAGCGACCCGGTGTACGAGTCGAAGACGCTCGCCGGGAAGGACAGATCGCCGATCTCACCGGGGAAGGCCCGCCGGTACTCCTGCCGCGCGAACACCCGGTCCAGCTTCCTCTGCCCGGCCTGCGAGAGATCCGCCCCGCGCTCGTCGAAGAACATGATGTCCACGGAGTCCGGCACCCCCGGCGAGGTCCGGACCATGATCCCGCCGGCACTGCCGCGCGCGGTCTGCTGCCGGGCAACGGGCAGCGGTACGTTCTCCAGGTCCCGTACGTCGATGGCACTGGCCTGCAGCGCCGAGATCACCGCCCGCTTCAGCGCCCTGGCACCACGGGAGTGGTCACGGGCCGTGGTGACGGTCGCCCCCTTCTTGAGCGTCGTCGCATAGGCGCCGGCGAGCCGTACGGCCAGCTCCGGGGTGATCTCCACGTTGAGGATGCCGGACACCCCGCGCGCCCCGAAGAGGTGCGCCTGCCCCCGGGACTCCCAGATGACCGAGGTGTTGACGAAGGCACCGGCCTCGATCGTCTTGAAGGGATAGACCCGGACGTTCCCCTGCACGATCGATTCTTCACCGACGAGGCACTCGTCCCCGATCACGGCGCCGTCCTCGATCCGGGCGGCCCGCATGATGTCGGTGTTCTTGCCGATGACACAGCCGCGCAGATTGCTCTGCTGCCCGATGTAGACGTTGTCGTGCACGACGGCCTTGTGCAGGAAGGCCCCGCTCTTGACGACCACGTTCGAACCGACGACGGTGTGCTCGCGGATCTCCGCCCCGGCCTCGACCTTGGCGTAGTCCCCGATGTAGAGCGGCCCTCGAAGCACGGCGTCCGGATGGACCTCGGCGCCTTCGGAGACCCAGACTCCGGGTGAGATCTCGAAGCCGTCGATGTCGACCTGGACCTTGCCTTCGAGGACATCGGCCTGGGCCTTCACATAGCTCTCGTGAGTGCCGACGTCCTCCCAGTAGCCCTCGGCGACATAGCCGTAGATCGGCTTGCCCTCCTTCATGAGCTGAGGGAAGACGTCACCCGACCAGTCCACCGAGACATCGGCCGCGACGTAGTCGAAGACCTCGGGCTCCATCACGTAGATACCCGTGTTCACGGTGTCCGAGAAAACCTGTCCCCAGGTCGGCTTCTCCAGGAAACGTTCGACCTTTCCCTCTTCGTCCACGATGGTGATCCCGAATTCCAGCGGATTCGGGACCCGGGTGAGGCAGACAGTGACGAGGGCGCCCTTCTCCTTGTGGAAGGCGATGAGATCGGTCAGATCGAAATCTGTGAGCGCGTCCCCCGAGATGACGAGAAAAGCGTCGTCCTTCAACGCTTCTTCGGCATTCTTCACACTGCCCGCTGTGCCGAGCGGCTTCTCCTCGTTGGCGTACGTGAGCTCCATCCCGAGCTCTTCGCCGTCGCCGAAATAGTTTCGGACGAGGGAGGCGAGAAACTGCACGGTGACGACGGTCTCGTTGAGACCGTGCCTCTTGAGCAGTCGTAGGACGTGCTCCATGATCGGCCGGTTTGCCACCGGCAGAAGAGGCTTGGGCATGCTCGAGGTCATGGGGCGAAGTCGGGTTCCTTCGCCACCGGCCATCACGACGGCCTTCATGTCGGAAGCGTCCTCCTTGAAGAGACGACGGTCCTGCCGACTTCACCTGTCCGCTCGGTGGCCCTTCGGCGTCCTCGATCCTGCCGGCGACGTTGCTCGGCACGGGACGGACGGGCTCAATCGGCCGCGGTATCCGCCTTCACGAGTCGACGGACCTGGACCACGTAGAGGATCCCTGCCCACCAATACAGAGTTGTACCCCATCCGGCGAAGGCCCACCCGAAAACTTCAGCGAGTGACGAGAGCCAGCCCGTTCCGTCACTGAGAAGCAGCAGCGGGAAGGCGTACATCAAGTTGAATGTCGCAGCTTTCCCGAGGAAGTTCACCTGCGGCGGCGGGTAGCCGTGCCGGCGGAGGATTCCCACCATGACCAGCAGCATCGCCTCGCGCGCCAGCAGAGCGGCGGTCAGCCAGAGCGGCAGGATCTCGCGCCAGGTGAGCCCCACGAGTGTGGACAGGATGTACAACCGGTCGGCGGCCGGGTCGAGCAGCCGGCCGAGGTTGCTGATCTGGTTCCACCGCCGGGCGAGCTTGCCGTCGAGATAGTCGCTGACGCCGCTGAGCATCAGGACGAGCAGAGCCCAGCCGTCACTGTTGGGGCCGCCGAACTCCGGACGGAGAATGAGCCACAGAAACAGCGGCACGCCGAGAAGACGCGCCATGCTGAGAATGTTGGGGATGGTGAGGACCCGGTCGGTCTGAACGCGAGTCTCCTGGACCTCCACCCGGGGGCCTCCTGCTGGGACGATGCCGACGTTGCCCCCTGACCCTACCCGCAGCCAGGACGCGCCCGTGCACAGGGTCCCGACTGCCGGCCGAACGCAAAAATGCCTCAACCCCCGGAATAAATCCGGGGGTTGAGGCTAAAAATTGTTCGGCGGCGTCCTACTCTCCCACAGGGTCCCCCCTGCA
>NZ_JBIBVC010000011.1:0-281661 GCF_043080005.1 Streptomyces sp. NPDC015130
CCCCGATACATCCAGTATCGGGGCGACCCTCCGCCTTGCGATCGCACGCACCAGACCCCGTCGGGCCCGCCCTGCGGGCGGCCGGCGCTACTTTCGCCACACCCCCTAGGGTGTGGCGCGGACACGACAGCCCAGGGAGGATCGATGGTGCGCACGCGCCTGAAGATGGCGGCGACGCTCACGGTGGTGGTGCTCGCGCTGACCGGTTTCCAGACCGGCCACGGCAGCAGCGGTGGCGGGAGCGGCAAGAGCAAGAGCGGCAAGAGCCGCGGCTCGGACGACGACTCGGGCGGCGGCTGCTCCAGCGACGAGAAGAGCAACGACGACTACGACGGCTCCGGCGGCTCCGGCTCGCAGACGACGGCGCCCACCCCCACGGCGTCCCGCGCGGTGGCCGAGGTCGTGGTCGTCGACTGCGTGAAGCCGGCGCAGAAGAAGCGGAAGGGCAGGCCGGCCCGCAAGGCGGACACCACGGCGACCCTGCGGATCACCTCGAAGAGCGCGTACACGGAGACGTTCGAGGTCACCCTGGAGTTCAAGGGCTCCGCGGGGTCCGCGGTGGACTCGGCCACCGCGCTCGTCACCGTCGACGGCGGCGGGACGAAGACCTTCGAGGTCGGGATGAAGACCCCGAAGGCCGTCGACCGGGTGAAGGACTGCTGGGTGTACGACGTCCGGCAGCGGCCCGACGCGTCCGCGACCCCGTCGGGAACCGCCTCCGAGACCCCGTCCCCTACCGCGTCCTGAACCCCGGCCCCCGTCGGGTGAACAGCGCCGCCTGACGTTCCGGCGGCAGGTTCCCCAGGGTGACCAGGTGCGGCGCGTGGGCGAGTGCCGGGGTCCGGGACGCCTCGGTGACCGACCAGAGGGCCCGGACCGTGCCCTGGACGGCTTCGGTCGGGTGCGCGGCGACGACGGCCGCGGCCCGCTGGGCGGCCTCCAGGGCCCCGCCGGCCGGGGTCAGCTCGGAGACGAGCCCCGTCTCGTACGCGCGCCGGGCCGAGACCCGTTCCGCGCTGCCCATCAGGGCCATCCGGGCGATCTCCCCGTACGGCATGCGCTGCGCCATGTGGATGGTCTCGAAGGCGCTGACCATCCCGTAGGTGGTGTGCGGGTCGAAGAAGGTGGCGTCCTCGCCGGCGACCAGGAACTCGGCCTCGCCGAGCAGGTAGAACGCCCCGCCGCAGGCCATGCCCTCGACGGCGGCGATCACCGGTTTCCACAGGTCGTTCGCCTTGGGGCCGATCGTGAGCAGGGGGTCGTCGATCGTGTACGGGGACGAGGGCTGCGGGACGTTCCCGACGGCGTCCCGGTCGATGCCCGTGCAGAAGGCCCGCCCGCCGGCGCCGGTGACGACGATCGCGCGGACCTCGTCCTCGTACCGGAATCCCTTCCAGACGGCGGCGAGTTCGCGGGCCATGTCCAGGGTGATCGCGTTGTGCTTCTCCGGCCGGTCGAGGGTGACGACCGCGACCCCGGTCTCCTTGTCGCGCTCGACGCGGACGGCCATCTAGCCGCGCTCCAGGAGCCAGCGGGGGACCGTGACGCCCTCGACCTCGGTGAAGGCGACCCGCACCGGGGCGCCGATGCGCAGGCGGCCCGGGTCGACCGAGTTCAGCGGGGCGTCGGGGGCGGTGACGACATTGCCGGCGAGGCGGATGCGGGGGGCCTCGGCGAGTTCGACGAGGACCGCGTTGTACCCGGGCTGGGCGGCGTAGTCGGGCAGCAGCGGGGGGTGGGGCAGGACGTACGACCAGATGCGGCCGCGGCCGGACATGAGCCGCCACTCGCTGTCGAAGGAGTGGCAGTGCGGGCAGCAGGGGCGGGGCGGGAAGCGGAGCTCGCCGCAGTCGGGGGCCGCGCAGGCCTGGACGCGGAGCTCGCCCCGGGCGGTGTACTCCCAGAAGGGGGCGCCGTCCTCGTCGGGGACGGGGTTCAGCATCGGCATGGTGTCTCGGCTCCTCAGGCTCGAAGGAGGATCGCGGAGGTGGGGACGCCCTCGCCGGCCGTGACCAGGCAGGTGGCGGCGTCGGGCACTTGGGCGGTGGAGGTGCCGCGGAGCTGTTTCACGCCCTCGTTGATGAGGTTGAAGCCGTGGACGTACGCCTCGCTCAGTCCGCCGCCGCCGGTGTTGAGGGGGAGCCGGCCGCCGATCTCCAGGGCGCCGCCCTCGGTGAACGCGGCGCCCTCGCCGCGCCCGCAGAAGCCGTAGCCCTCCAGGGAGAGTGGGACGAGCGGGGTGAAGGCGTCGTAGATCTGGGCGACGTCGACGTCCTGGGGGCCGAAGTCGGCCTGTTTCCAGAGGTGTCGGGCGGCGGTCCAGGCGGGGCCGGAGAGCGGGTCGTCGTTCCAGTAGTTGACCATGCCGTGGTGCTGGGCGGGCAGGCCCTGGGCGGCGGAGTGCACGTAGACCGGTTTCTGCCGGCAGTCGCGGGCCCGTTCGGCGGAGACGATGACGCAGGCGAGGGCGCCGTCGGTCTCCAGGCAGTTGTCGAAGAGGCAGAGGGGTTCGCTGATCCAGCGGGAGGTCATGTACATCTCCCGGGTCAGCGGGCGCTCGTACATGATCGCGGCGGGGTTCTGGTTGGCGCGGTTGCGGCAGGCGAGCGCGACGTTGAAGAGGTGGTCGCGGGTGGCGCCGTACTCGTGCATGTAGCGGCGGGCGAGCATGCCGATCTCGTCGGCGGGGCGGAGCAGTCCGAAGGGGCGGGTCCACTGGCCGGGGGTGGGCAGCTGGACGGCGGTGTTCTTCCACGGGCGGGGGCCGCTGCCCCGTTTGCGGGAGCGCCAGGCGACGCCGACGCTCGCCTGGCCGGTGGCGACGGCGGCGGCGAGGTGGCCGACGGTGGCACAGGAGCCTCCGCCGCCGTAGCCGACCTTGGAGAAGAAGGTGACGTCGCCGGCGCCGATGGCCTTGGCGACCTCGACCTCGTCGGTCTCCTCCATCGTGTACGAGGCGAAGCCGTCGACCTCGGAGGGGTCGATCCCGGCGTCGTCGAGGGCGGCGAGGATCGCCCGGCAGGCGAGTGTCTTCTCCGTCTCGGGGAGTTGTTTCGCGAAGGCGGTCTGACCTATGCCGACGATCGCCGTGGCGTCCTTGAGCACCGAACCTCCTCATGGGGCAGCACTGCTGACAGCGCGTCAGGCTACAACTAATCTGACGGATAGTCAGCTACAGGGAGGTTGGGTATGGACATGCGCGGCGACCTGGAGTGGGGCACGATCCCCGGTCTCGTACGGGCGGCGGCCGAGCGGTACGGGGAGGGCGAGGCCGTCGTCGACGGGCGCGTCCGCGTCACGTACGCCGAACTCGGCGAGCGCGTCGAGCGGGCCGCCGCCGCCTGCCTCGCCACCGGGATGCGGGCGGGGGACCGGGTGGCGATCTGGGCCCCCAACACCCTCGACTGGATCGTCTCGGCGCTCGGCGCCGTCACCGCGGGCGCCGTCCTCGTCCCCCTGAACACCCGTTTCAAGGGCACCGAGGCGGCCCAGGTCCTCCAGCGCTCCCGGGCCCGCCTGCTCTTCGTCACCGGCACCTTCCTCGGCACCTCGTACGTGGCCTCCCTGCGTCGCTCGGGCATCGCGCTCCCGCACCTGGAGAAGGTCGTCGTCCTCGGCGACACCGCGCCCGACGACGCGGGCTGGACGACCTGGAAGGCCTTCCTCGCGGAAGGCGACCGGGTCACGGCCGAGCGGGTCCGTGCCCGGGCCGACGCGATCGACCCCTCCGACCCCTCCGACATCATCTACACCTCGGGCACCACGGGCCGGCCGAAGGGGGCCGTCATCGGCCACGCGCAGAGCCTGCGCTGCTACGACGTGTGGTCCGAGCTCGCCGGCCTCCGGGAGGGCGACCGGTACCTCGTCGTCAACCCGTTCTTCCACACCTTCGGCTACAAGGCGGGGATCCTCGCCTGCCTGATGCGCGGCGCGGTGATCGTCCCGCAGTCCGTCTTCACCGTGGACACCGTCCTCGCCAACATCGCCGCCGAGCGCATCACCGTCCTGCCCGGCCCGCCCACCCTCCACCAGTCCCTCCTGGACCACCCCGCCCGCGCGGCCCACGACCTCTCCTCGCTCCGCCTCGTAGTGACGGGCGCGGCGGTGGTCCCGCTCCGGCTCGTCGAACGCCTCCGCACGGAGCTGGGCGTCGGCACGGTCCTCACGGCGTACGGCCTCTCCGAGGCGAGCGGCCTCGTCACCATGTGCCGCCGCGACGACCCGGCCGGCACCGTCGCCACGACCTCGGGCCGGCCCGTGCCCGGTACCGAGGTCAGGCTCTCGCCGACCGGCGAGGTCCTCGTCCGCGGCCACCACGTCATGCGCGGCTACTTCGAGGACGAGGAGGCGACGGCGGCGGCGATCGACGGGGACGGCTGGCTGCGCACGGGGGACGTCGGGGTCCTGGACGAGGCGGGGAACCTGCGGATCACGGACCGGCTGAAGGACATGTTCATCGTGGGCGGCTTCAACGCCTACCCGGCCGAGATCGAGCAGCTCCTGGGCCTGCACCCCGACATCGCGGACGTCGCGGTCGTCGGCATCCCCGACCCGAGGCTCGGCGAGGTCGGCAAGGCCTTCGCGGTGCGCAGGGCGGGGGCGCGGGTGACGGCGGACGACCTGATCGCCTGGTCGCGGCGGGAGATGGCGAACTACAAGGTGCCGCGGGAGGTCGAGTTCGTGACGGAGCTCCCGAGGAACGCGAGCGGGAAGGTGGTGAAGGGGGAGCTGCGGGGCCGGTAGGGATATGTGATGTAGGTCACTCCGGGCGCTGGTATGGTACGCGGTATGGCAACCAAGAAGTACACGGTGACCCTGCCCGAGGAGCTCGCGGAGGAGATCCGCGCCAAGGTGGGGCCGGGCGGTTTCAGCGCATATGTCACGCAGGTCCTGCAGCGCCAGCGGGAGCAGGATCGGCTGGGGGAGCTGGTGGACTGGATGGCCGAGGAGAACGGGCCGCTCACGGAGGAAGAACAGGCCGCCGCCGACGCGGAGTTCCGCGAGATCGAGCGGCGGCACCGGGAGCGGCGGCAACGCGAGCGCGCGGAAGCCGAGGCGGGAGATCATGCTCCTGAGGCGGAGTACCGGAGCGAAGCGGCGTGAGCGAGTTCTGCTACGTGCTGGACAGCGAGGGCCTGTCCAGGGCCGCGATGCGCGACCGCGAGATGCACGCCCGTCTGGCCAGGGCTCATCGGGTGCGCGCCCGCGTGGTGACGAGTTCGATGACGCTGATCGAGGCGTACCACTCCAAGATCCCTCTTGCGGCGTGGAAATGGGCGCTCTCCCGCATCGTGGTGGTCCCCGTCACGGAGGGCATCGCGGAAGACGCCGTCACTCTCCTGCGGAGCACCGGCCTGCACGGGCACAAGTACGCGATCGACGCGGCGCTCGCGGTCATCGCGGGGCGCCAGAGCGGGATCGTGACCGTGTTCACCTCCGACGAGGACGACATGACGAAGCTCTGCCCGCCAGGCGTGGTGGTTCAGCGCATCTGACCCCGCTGACGGACGAGGACCACGATCCCGGCCTCGTCCCGCACGACCCGCCACCCGCGCCCCCCGGCCTGCCGCAGCACTCGCCCGACCGCCCCCGAGGGCCAGGCCTCCGTCCGGTCCGCCACGAGCCACTCCACGGCGGGGCTCCGGCCGAGCACCCCGTCCGCGACCAGGTGCACGGTCGTCCGCTCGGTCAGGTGCGGGGCCAGGCTGTTGCTCGCCGCGACCCGGGCCCCGTCGGGGACGAGTGACAGCGCCTCACGGGCGGCGGCCTCCCGAGGGCTCGTCCGCCAGAAGCCCGGTGTGGCAAGGGAGGCCAGCGGCTGCGTGGGCAGCAGCAGGAGCGCGACGGCCACGGGCACGGCCAGCGGCAGCCGTACGCCCCGGCGCAGCGCGTCGACCAGCGCGGCGAGCGCGATCGGCACGAGGACCGCCGAGTAGTGCAGGCCCGGCTCCCAGTGGGCCGGGTTGGCGGAGGTGAACCGCCAGGCCAGCGTCGGCAGGAGCAGCAGGGCGAGCGGGCTGCGCACGACGAGCCCGCCGGTCACGGCCAGCAGCAGCAGGACGGTCAGCACCTTCACGTCCCAGCCGTCGAGGAGCCCGTACGCCTCGCTGACCTGGCCCGCGTACAGATACCGCCCGTCGGGCGCGAAGGCCGGGATCACCCCGTACAGGATCAGGGCCGTGCCGAGCACGGACCCGGCGGTGAGGGCGAGCCCGGTGCGGCGGTCCCGCCGGGCGAGCAGCAGCCCGAAGACGGCGGCGGTCGCGCCCAGGTCCTCCTTCACCAGGAGCAGGGCGGCGGCCCAGCACGCGGCGGCGCGGGTCCGGCCGTCCAGGTAGGCGCGGCAGGCGAGGGCGAGCAGGGGCACGGCGAAGGCGACCTCGTGGAAGTCGAAGCCGATGAGCTGCTGCACCCCCCAGCCGAGCCCGCAGGCCGTCCCGATCGCGAGCGCGGCGAACTTATGGGCGGGAAGGTGTTGTTGGGCGGTGCGGGCGAGGACGTACACGGCGAGGGCGACGAGCGCGGCCTGCGCGACGAGGAGCGTGCCGACGTGCGGGACGAGCCGGTAGAGCGGCGCGAGGACGGCCAGGACCGGGTGGAAGTGGTCGCCGAGGAGCGGGTACGCGTCGGCGGCGAATCCCGGCGGGGCGGTCGCGGCCCGGATCTCGGAGGCGGGCGCCCGCCCCTCCGCGTAGGAGCGCACGGCCTGCCCGAAGATCCCGAGGTCGTATCCGGTGGTCCGGAAGCGGGCGTGCTCGCGCAGCGCGAGCACCGTGTACAGCACGAAGAAGACGGCGCCGAGGAGCGCGGGAACGGCACGGGAGCCGGCGGGCGGCAGCCGGACGGGCAGAGGCGCGGGGGGAGTCGCCGACTTCATGATCAAGGCCATGAGGGGGAGCCTCGGCAACCGCCCCTGAAGCGGTGCTGAAGAAGCCTGAGGATTTGTTCAGCCCCGGCTCCGAAGGCCCGGCGATACTCGACCCCATGCGCGTACTGGTGATCGAGGACGAGGAGAGGATCGCCGCCTCTCTGCGGCGCGGCCTCTCGGCCGTCGGGTACACGGTCGACGTCGCCCACGACGGCGTCACCGGCCTCCACCTGGCCAGGGAGCACCGCTACGCGGCGGTCCTCCTCGACATCATGCTGCCCGGTCTCAACGGCTACCAGGTCTGCTCCCGGCTGCGCGCCGAGTCCAACGACGTGCCGGTGATGATGCTGACGGCCAAGAACGGCGAGTACGACGAGGCCGAGGGCCTCGACACGGGCGCCGACGACTACCTGGCCAAGCCCTTCTCGTACGTCGTCCTGGAGGCCCGCCTCCGCGCCCTCCTCCGCCGCGGCGGCGCCCGCACGCGCACGCTCCTGGAGTGCGACGACCTGTGGCTGGACCAGGCGCGCCGGACGTGCGGCCGGGGAACGGCCGACATCTCCCTCACCCCGAAGGAGTTCGGGGTGCTCCAGTGCCTGCTCCTGCGCCCGGACGAGGTCGTCCCGACGCTCGACATCCTCGACGAGGTGTGGTCGGCGGACTTCACGGGCGACCCGAACATCGTGCACGTCTACATCAGCGCCGTACGGCGGAAGATCGACGCGCCGTTCGGACGGGAGACCATCGAGACGGTGCGGGGCGCGGGATACCGGGTGACGGGAGGCGGCGACCGTGGCTGAACCGCGTCACCGGTACCGGCCGGTGTGGGCGTCGGGACTCGCGGCGACGCTCGCCGTCGCGGCGGCCGTGATCTGGCTGGAGGCGGAGGACCGGGCGGTGGGGCCGCTCCCGTGGGTGATCCCCGAGCTGATCGCCACCGACCGGGTGGGCCCGCAGATCGCGTTCCTGGCCTGGCCCGGCTGCCTGCTCGGCGCGGTGGGCGTCGGCGCCGTCGGCTGGCTCGCGGGCCGGGGGCACGTACGGGCGGCACGCCTCCGGGCGGCCTTCGCCGCCCTCCTCGCCTCGGGGGCCCTCCTCGCCACCTACGCCCAGTGGCTCGTCAGGGAGAACCCGATCAAGCCGTGGCTGGTCGCGGAGGAGGCCTTCCGCTGGGGGCTGATGTTCATCGGCCCCTCGACGGGTCTGCTCACGGCGGCGGCCGTGGCTGCGGCCCTCGGCGGCGGCGCGGGCCGGCTGCCGTACCGGGGCCGTACGGTCCTGGTGGCGGCGGCCACGACCGGCGGGCTGTTCGCGGTGACCATCGAGGTCCTGCGGCGGGCGCAGCCGGAGCACCAGGAGCCGTGGAGCAACACGTACTGGGTCGCGCTGATCACCGGGGTGCCGCTCGTCGCCCTCCTCACCGGCGTCCTCGTCCACATCACCGCCGCGCGGGCGCTGCGCCCCGTCGAGGCGATCCGCCGCGAACTCGCCGACATCACCGGCCAGTCCCTGGACCGCAGGGTCCCGGTCCCGCCCACCGACGACGTGATCGCGCGCCTTGCGGAGACGACCAACGACACCCTCGACCGCCTGGAGCAGTCCTCGTCCCGCCAGCACCAGTTCGTCGCGGACGCGGCGCACGAACTCCGCAGTCCGCTCGCGGCACTCCGGGCCCAGCTGGAGACGGCCCTGCGCCACCCGGACTCGGTGACGGAGTGGCCGGAGGTGGTGGCGGGGGCGGCGGCCGACGTCGTACGCCTCCAGGCACTCACCGACGACCTGCTGCTCCTCGCGAGCCACCGGGCGACCGCGCCGGCGGGGGAGCCGGTGGACCTGGCGGCGCTGGCGGAGGACCTGGTCCGCGAGCACGAGCACCTCCCGGACGCGACGGGCCTCCTCCTCACGTGCGGGACCCCGGCGGCGCCGACGCTCGTCCACGGCAACCCGACCCGGCTGGAACGCCTGCTCCGCAACCTCCTGGCGAACGCCTGCCGCCACGCGGAGACGCGGGTCGAGGTCACGGTGGAGGGCGACGGGTCCTGGACGGTGCTCACGGTGACGGACGACGGCCCGGGCATCCCGCCCGCCGACCGGTCCCGCGTCTTCGACCGCTTCACCCGCCTCGACGCCTCCCGCACCCGCACCTCGGGCGGCGCGGGCCTGGGCCTCCCCATCGCCCGGGACATCGCCACCCACCACGGCGGCACCCTGACGATCGAGGACTCACCACAGGGGGCACGGCTGGTGGCCCGCTTCCCGGCGAGGTGCCCGGAGGCCTGACCGGGCCCGGCGAGGTCGTCGCCGGGCACGTCGGAGGGGCCGGGCACGTCGGAGGGGCCGGGCAGATGCCCGGCCCCTCCTCGTGCGGTGGTCCGATCGCGTTGCGCACGGGCCCTCCCGGACGGTTCCCCCTGAACCCGCCGGGTGTCCCCCGAGCCCGTGTGCTCCCCCGTCGACCGGACCTCCCCGGGCCCCGGCGGCTCCCCCGTGCCTGCCGCCGCGGCCTTTCCCCGTCGGGAATGGTCTACTTGGCCGGCTTGAACGGCTCGGACGTGGCGTGCATGTCCTTGGTGGTGACGGCCTCGTCGTGCGCACCGGTGATCTTGTCCGTGATCGCGCCGACCGCGGGCTCGGACGTGGCGTGCATGTCCTTGGTGGTGATGGTCTCGTCGTGGCCGCCCGTGATCTTGTCCGTGATCGCGTCGAGCGCCGGCTCCGAGGTGGCGTGCATGTCCTTGGTGGTGATGATCGGGTCCTGCTTGATCGGGTCGGTCATGCTCGTCAACTCCTGCGTGTGATGTCCGAGATGTAAGGAGATTCGTCCAGCCGTTCCCCCGTGGACCGCTGGACGAATCTCCGGGGCCGATCACCCTAGTGCTCAGGGGCTGTGGCCCTCACCGGCGACCCGTCTGCCCCCCGACGCGGCGGATCGTCATGGGAAGAGCATGCCGGGCGGCGATAAACGAACGATGAACGCACTGGCAGGGACGCCTATGCGGCCGTTGCGGGGGCCAGCAGCACCCGGACCTCGTCGGCCTCCGGGGCCCCGAGTTCCTCGAAGATGCCGAGCGCCTCCTGCCAGCAGACCAGCGCACGCCCGCTCTGGCCGATGCCGGTGAGGGCCCTGCCCAGGACGGTGAGGACGTTCCCCCGCCGCCACTCCCCGCCGATGCCCCGCAGCACCGTGAGGGCCATCTCCGCGTTCGACGCCGCCTGGGCGTGCCGGCGTGCCGCGAGGTCCACCTCGGACAGCCGGAAGAGCGTCATGCCCTCCCACAGCCGCTGCCTGCTGTCGGCGAAGACCGCCATCGCCTCGCGGAGCTGCTCGCCCGCCGCGCCGAGCTGGTTGTCCTGGGTGAGGGCGAGACCGAGGGCGTACCGGCCGTTGGCGCCCCGGAGCGCGTGCCCCATCGAGTCGTAGATCTCCGTGCCCTGCCGGGCGAGAGCTATGGCGCTCGACGTGCGGCCCGTGGCCAGGTGGATGCGCGACAGGTTGCAGAGGGCGCTCGCCTCCCCCGGCTCGTCCCCGATGCCGCGGAAGCGTTCGATCGCCTCGGTGAAGTACCGCTCGCCCTCCGCGAACCGGTTCTGGTAGAGCGCGATGATGCCCCGGGCGTTGGCGGACCAGCAGGCCGGAACCGGGTCTTCGGCCCGATCCGCGTGCGGCAGGGCGAGTTCGGCGTCCCGGTCCGCTTCCGCGAAGCGGCCCGCCGTGTGGTGGACCCCCGCGAGGACCATGAGCGCGCGCCCCTCGGCCTTGGCGTCGGCATGGGCACGGGCGGCGTCACGCAGGACGGCTCCCGTCGCCTCGAACTCCCTGGAGTTCGCTCCCGACTCGCCGAGGTCCAGGGACGCCCACAGCAGGTCCACCGCTCGGCGGAGGGTCGTCGGGGAGGCGGCGGACTGGCGGACCGTGGCCAGGAGGCAGTTGGCCTCGGCGTAGAGCCAGTCCTGGGCCTCGTGGCGGTCCGTGAAGGTCAGGCCCTCGTACGCCGTCGGTTCCAGGTGGTCCACCAGGCGGTCGCCCGGGCGCTCGATCGCGTACACCCGCGCCGCCGTCGACAGGTAGAAGTCCAGCAGGCGCGAGAGCGCCGCCTCCTTCTCCGTCGGGGGCTGTTCGTCGCGGTCCGCGCACGCACGCGCGTAGAGGCGGACCAGGTCGTGGTAGCGGTAGCGGCCCGGGGCCGCCGACTCCAGGAGCGACGTGTCGACGAGCGCCTCCAGGAGGTCCTCCGTGTCCCAGAGGGGGAGGTCGAGGACCGCGGCCGCCGCCGCGAGGGAGATGTCCGGGCCGTCCGCGAGGCCCAGGAGGCGGAAGGCGCGGGCCTGCGCCGGTTCGAGCTGCCCGTAGCCGAGTTCGAAGGTCGCCTTGACCGCGAGGTCGCCCGCCTGGAGCTCGTCCAGTCGCCGCCGCTCGTCCGCCAGCTTCGCCGCCAGGACCGAGACCGTCCAGGTGCGGCGGGCCGCCAGGCGGGAGGCCGCGATGCGGATCGCCAGGGGGAGGAAACCGCAGGCCGCGACCACGTCGAGGGCCGCTTCCCGCTCGGACTGGACGCGTTCCGCGCCGACGATCCTCGTGAAGAGCTGGAGCGCCTCCTCCGGGGACATCACGTCCAGGTCCACCAGGTGCGCGCCCGCCAGGTCGACCATCCGGATCCGGCTCGTCACCAGGGCCGCGCAGCCCGCCGTGCCGGGCAGGAGCGGCCGGATCTGCGCCGCGTCGCGGGCGTTGTCCAGGAGCACCAGGACCCGGCGGCCGTCCAGCGTCGAGCGGTAGAGCGCGGCGCGGTCGTCGAGGGAGTCGGGGATGGCCGAGTCCGGTGTGCCGAGCGCGCGGAGGAAGGAGCCGAGGACGGTCTCCGTGGCCGCGGCGCGGTTGCCGGCGCCCTGGAGGTCCACGTACAGCTGGCCGTCCGGGAAGTGCCGCCGGGCCTCGTGGGCCACGTGCACCGCGAGGGTCGTCTTGCCGACGCCGCCGATGCCCGCCAGCGCCGAGACCGCCATGACGTGGCCCTCGGCGGTCGCGAGCCGGTCTCCCAGCTCGCGCACGAAGGAGGCGCGGCCGGTGAAGTCCGGGACAGTGGCCGGGAGCTGCGCCGGGCGGGCGAGTGGCGCGGCGGCCGGGGCCGCCTCCTCGACCGGGCGGGCGAGTTCGGTGTCGCCCTGGAGGATGCGCTGCTGGAGCCGGGAGAGTTCGGGCGTCGGGTCGACCCCGAGCTCGTCGGCGAGGAGCCGGCGCGTGTCCGCGTACACGGCGAGCGCCTCCGCCTGCCGTCCGCCCCGGTAGAGGGCGAGCATCAGCAGCTCGCGGAGCCGCTCGCGCAGCGGGTGCGCGGCGGTGAGCGCGGTCAGCTCGGAGACGGCCTCCGCGTGCGCGCCGACCTCCAGGTCGATGTCCAGGCGGGTCTCCAGGAGCGTGAGCCGCCATTCCTCCAGGCGGGCCCGCTGCGTCTCGGCGTACGGGCCGGGTACGGAGGCGAGCACCTCGCCGTCCCACAGCGCGAGGGCCTCGGCGAGCCGCTCCCGCGCGCCCGCCCGGTCGCCGGACGCCCGCAGCTTCTCGGCCTCGGCGGCCAGCTCCTGCGCGGTGAGCAGGTCCAGGGCCCTGGTGCGCAGGGCGTAGCCGCCGGACTCGCTGACGAGGACCTTCGGGTCGAGGGCCTTGCGGAGCCGGGAGGCGTAGGTCCGTACGGCCGCGAGGGCCTGCGAGGGCGGTTCCTCGCCCCAGAGCGCGTCGATCAGCTCGGAGGCGGTGGCGGTGCGTCCGCCGCGCAGGAGCAGGGCGGCGAGCAGGGCGCGCTGCTGGGGCGAGCCGGTGGGGAGGGCCTCGGCGCCGCGCCAGGCGCGAACGGGACCGAGCACGCCGAAGCGCAGCTCACCGCCGGTGCCGGGGCCGGCATCGGTGCCGCCGGACGTATCCACGCCCGTACCCGTACCCGTACCCGTACTCGTACTCGTTCGTTCTTCGGAATCCGTGCCCGCGCCCGCGTCGGCACCCGCGCTCGCCTTGCGAGTCCGCTGCACCGGAACGCGCGGCCCGTCTTCACGGTCCATAGCTCCCCCTGCCCGTACCGCTGGTTTCGCCCAGGACAGTCTGCCTTGTCCGGAGGGAGTCCGTCAGCATCGGGTCGGCCGTGGGCGGGGGCTGGAGCGGGCCTGGAACCGGGTCGTTGCCGGACCGTTGTGCGCCACGATAGCTGACGGGTCGTCAGATCGGCGCTACCGTAAAAGCCATGGAGAGCATGGAGAGCACGGAGACAGCGACCGCGACCGACGCCGAGGCCGGGACCTTCCCGAGGATCATCTCGGTCGACGACCACACCGTGGAGCCCCCGCACGTCTGGCGGGACCGGCTCCCGTCCCGCTTCCACGACACCGGCCCCCGGATCGTCCGGGCCCCCCTCAAGGAGATGACCTTCCTCGGCGGCAAGTTCGCCCCGGTCATGGGCGCCAAGGGCGACGACGGGCCCATCGGCGACTGGTGGGTCTACGAGGACCTGCACCGGCCCCTGACCCGCCTCGACACCGCCGTCGGCTACGACCGGGACGAGATAAAGCTGGAGGTCATCACCTACGAGCAGATGCGGCCCGGCTCCCACTCCGTCCCCGACCGCCTCGCCGACATGGACGTCAACCACGTCCAGTCCGCGCTCTGCTTCCCCACCTTCCCGCGCTTCTGCGGGCAGACCTTCACGGAGGCGGGCGACCGCGAGCTCGGCCTGCTCTGCGTCCGCGCCTACAACGACTGGATGGTCGAGGAGTGGTGCGGCCCCGAGGCCCACGGCCGGCTCGTCCCGCTCACTCTCATCCCGCTCTGGGACCCCGAGCTCGCCGCCGCCGAGGTCCGCCGCAACGCCGCGCGCGGGGTCCGGGCCGTCGCCTTCTCGGAGATCCCGCCCCACCTCGGGCTCCCCTCCGTCCACACGGACCACTGGGACCCCTTCTTCCGCGCCTGCGACGAGACCGGCACGGTCATCGCCATGCACATCGGCTCCTCCAGTCGGATGCCGTCCACCTCCGCCGACGCCCCGCCGGCGGTCGGCTCCACCATCACCTTCGCGAACTGCTGCTTCTCGATGGTCGACTGGCTGATGAGCGGCAAGTTCGAGCGCTTCCCGAACCTGAAGATCATGTACGCGGAGGGGCAGATCGGCTGGATCCCGTACATCCTGGAGCGCGCCGACGTCGTCTGGGAGGAGAACCGCGGCTGGGGCGGGGTCGCCGAGAAGGTGCTGCGCCCGCCGTCCGAGCTCTTCGCCGGCCATGTCTTCGGCTGCTTCTTCGACGACGCCTTCGGGCTGCGGAACCTCGACGCGATCGGCGTCGGGAACGTCCTGTACGAGACGGACTACCCGCACTCCGACTCGACCTGGCCCAAGTCGCGGGAGGTGGGCGAGTCCCAGATGGGCCACCTGGCCCCGGACGTCGTCGAGCGGATCGTCCGCGGCAACGCGATCGACCTGCTGGGGCTGTCGCCAGAGGGCCTCTGGCGGCCGTAGCGGAGTGCCGGTCCGCTCAGACCTTGACCACGCGGACACCCGGACCGCACAGCGCGGCCAGGTCCTCCGGGTCCGAGGTCAGGACCGTCACCGGTGCCGGAGCGGACAGTGCGGTCGCGGCCACGAGTGCGTCGAGGGCGTACTTGTGGCCGTGCAGCCCGGCGTCCGCCAGGAGCTTGCAGGCCTTGCGGGCGATGCTCTCGCTCGGTGGGATCACGTTCACGCGGGATACGGCGTAGTCGAAGCGCGCCTGCGGGACTCGGGCGTCGCGGGCCTCGACAAGGGTGACGGAGCTGGTCACGACCCGGATGTCCTCGGCCTCGGCCGCCACGAGCCATTCGAGGAGGTCCGCGGAACGTCGTACGAGCAGTGACAGGCCTTCGCAGTCCAGGACGAGCGTCCCGCTCACGCGGCGTCCGCCCGGGGTGCGGCCTCGCCACGGAGCAGCGCGCGCTTCGCCTCGACGGCGGCGG
Source organism: Streptomyces sp. NPDC015130 (assembly GCF_043080005.1). NCBI lineage: Bacteria > Bacillati > Actinomycetota > Actinomycetes > Kitasatosporales > Streptomycetaceae > Streptomyces > Streptomyces sp. NPDC015130. The sequence goes on from NZ_JBIBVC010000011.1 coordinate 14,841, forward strand.
CATCGGCCGGGCCGAACTCCGCCTCGGCGTCCTCGATCAGCTCGCGCAGCCGCTCCCGCTCCAGTTGGCGCTGGATGAGCGCCTCGATGTACGCGGACATGCCACGCTTGCCGGTGCGCTCCTTGAGCGCGGCGATCGTCCCCGCGTGCAGGGAGACGGACACGGGGCGGGTCGGGCCCTCGCCGGGACCCGGCTGCGTGGTCTCACTCATGCGACGACTTTAACAGTCGGATTGTTATGACGCCGCGGGTTCCTTCGAGGGGGCAGGTCGCCCGGTCGGCTCCGTACGGGAAGGTGTACGCCCGTCGGCATCGCCCACTCGCTCCGCCCGACCCCTTGCCCCCCGGCCCTCCGCCCGCGACGATGAGTCCCTTCGGGATCTGACTGAGCGTCAGTTAAGGGGTTCTCATGGTCGTCTACGGCATGCAGCTGCCCGTCCAGTCGCAGTCCACCCTCTACGCCGAGCCCTGGGAGGCGGCCGCCGGTCCGGGTGATCTGCTCGCCGTCGCCCGCGCCGCCGAGGTGCACGGCTTCGACTACCTCGCGAGCTGCGACCACGTCGCCATCCCGCGCCGCCTGGCCGGGGCGATGAGCACCGTCTGGTACGACCCGGTCGCCACGCTCTCCTTCCTCGCCGCCGCCACCGAGCGCGTCCGGCTCCTCTCCCACGTCGCCGTCGTCGGCCTGCGCCATCCGCTCGTCACCGCCAAGGCGTACGCGACCCTGGACCACCTCTCCGGCGGCCGGCTGGTCCTCGGGGTCGGCGCCGGGCACGTCCAGGAGGAGTTCGAGGTGCTCGGCGTGGACTTCGCGCGCCGGGGCGCCGTCCTCGACGAGACCGTCGACGCGCTGCGGGCGGCGCTCGGCCCGGAGGAGTACCCCGAGCACCTGGGGGAGCGGTTCGCCTTCAAGGACCTCGGGCAGCTGCCCCGGCCCGCCCAGGAGCGGGTCCCCGTCTGGGTGGGCGGCTCGTCCCCGGCCGCCGTGCGCCGGGCCGCGCTCAAGGGCGACGGCTGGCTCCCGCAGGGCGACCCGCGCGAGAAGCTCGCCGTCCAGATCCAGCGGCTCCTGCGGCTGCGCGCCGACGCCGGGATCGCCGAGCCGATCACGGTCGGCGCCATCACCGAGGCGCTGTACGTCGGCACCCCCGGCTGGGACGTCGGCCGCCGCACCCTGAGCGGCGCCCCGGAGGCCCTCGCCGCCTCCCTGCGCGCATACGGGGACATGGGTGTGCACCAGATCCAGGTCCGGTTCCGCTCCCGGAGCCGTACCGAACTCACCGACCAGATCGCGGCCTTCGGCACGGAGGTCGCCCCCCACCTGAACTGAGGAGCGTGGCAGGCATGGGCAAGCTCGACGGGAGGGTCGTCCTCGTCACCGGCGCGGCACGCGGCCAGGGCGAGCAGGAGGCGCGGCTCTTCGCCGCCGAGGGCGCGCGCGTCGTCCTCGCGGACGTGCTCGACGACGCCGGCGAGGCGCTGGCCAAGGAGCTGGCGGAGGGCCTGGGGGAGGAGCGGGCCGTCTACGTCCGGCTCGACGTCACGAAGGAGGAGGACTGGACGGCGGCGGTCGCCGTCGCCAGGGAACGCTTCGGGAAGATCGACGGGCTCGTCAACAACGCCGGGATCCTCCGCTTCAACGAGCTGCTCGCCACGCCTCTGGAGGAGTTCCAGGCGATCGTCTCGGTCAACCAGACGGGCTGCTTCCTCGGCATCCGGACGGTCGCGCCCGAGATCGCGGCGGCCGGCGGCGGGACGATCGTCAACACCGCCTCGTACACGGGACTCACCGGCATGGCCGGTGTCGGTGCCTACGCGGCCAGCAAGCACGCGGTCCTCGGGCTCACCAAGGTCGCGGCGCTCGAACTGGCCGCGCGGAACATCCGGGTGAACGCGGTCTGCCCCGGCGCGATCGACACCCCGATGAGCAACCCGGAGGGCGTCGACCCGGCGGCCACGGCCGGGCTGTACCGGAAGCTCGTGCCGCTGGGGCGGATCGGGCGGCCGGAGGAGGTCGCGGCCCTCGCGCTCTTCCTGACGGGGGAGGACTCGGCGTACATCACGGGCCAGCCGTTCGTGATCGACGGCGGCTGGCTGGCGGGCGTGAGCATCCTCTGAGCCATCTCTGACGACTCGTCAGGTATTGACGCACCTGCCGCTCGGTGCGACAGTCGGGCACATCACGAATCTGACGACTCGTCAGAAACTCACGAGGACGGTGAACCCCCTTGGAATTCGGGATCTTCGTACAGGGATACGTCGGCAAGCGCGCCGAGACCGATCCCGAAGCCGAGCACAAGGCCCTCATGGAGGAGACCGAGTACGTCATCCAGGCGGACAAGTCCGGCTTCAAGTACGCCTGGGCCTCCGAGCACCACTTCCTGGACGAGTACTCGCACATCTCCGCCAACGACGTCTACCTGGGCTACCTCGCCCACGCCACCGAGCGCATCCACCTCGGCTCCGGCATCTTCAACCCCCTCGCCCCCGTCAACCACCCGGTGAAGGTGGCCGAGAAGGTCGCCATGCTCGACCACCTCTCCGGCGGACGCTTCGAGTTCGGCTCCGGACGCGGCGCGGGCTCCCACGAGATCCTCGGGTTCATGCCGGGCATCACCGACATGAACCACACGAAGGAGATCTGGGAGGAGACGATCGCCGAGTTCCCCAAGATGTGGCTCCAGGACGAGTACGTCGGCTTCCAGGGCAAGCACTGGTCGCTGCCGCCCCGCAAGGTCCTGCCCAAGCCGTACGGGGCCTCCCACCCCGCCATGTGGTACGCGGCCGGGTCCCCCTCCTCGTACGCCATGGCCGCCAAGAAGGGCCTCGGCGTCCTCGGCTTCAGCGTGCAGAAGGTCTCCGACATGGAGTGGGTCGTCGAGTCCTACAAGACCGCGATCAAGGAGGCCAAGGCGGTCGGCGACTTCGTCAACGACAACGTCATGGTCACCTCGACCGCGATCTGCGCGGAGACCCACGACAAGGCCGTCGAGATCGCCGTCTCCGGCGGCCTCAACTACCTCCAGTCGCTGCTCTTCCGCTACCACGACACCTTCCCCCGGCCCGAGGGCATCCCCGAGTGGCCCGAGCTGCTCCCCGAGTACTCGGCCGAGATCATCGAACTCCTCATCCAGGAGGAGCTGATGATCTGCGGCGACCCCTCCGAGGTCCTCGCCCAGTGCAAGCGCTGGGAGCAGTCGGGAGCGGACCAGCTCTCCTTCGGCATCCCGATCGGGATCTCGTACGAGGACACGATGAACTCGATCAAGCTCATCGGCGAGCACGTGATCCCCAAGATCGACACGGACCCCGTCCACCGCACCACCCGCTTCCGGCAGGCCGCGGGCCAGTAGGCGGGCCGCCGGGCGGGCCGGCCGACAGGCCCGCGGCGCGCCCCGCCCCCCGAACCTCACCCTGAAGCGCGGGGCGGTGTCTTCCCGGACCGCCGTCCCGTCCCGGCCCCGGCCGGAGGCCCCCCGCGGCGGCCCCCGGTCCGGGGCACACCCGCGTCCACGCGCAGAGAGGGACCGTCATGCTCGACCACCTGATCACCGGCGCCACCGTCGTGGACGGCACCGGCGCCCCCGCCTTCACCGCCGACGTCGGCATACGCGACGGCCGCATCGCCGTCGTCGCCGAACCCGGCACCGTACGCGAGGAGGCCCGGACCACCGAGGACGCCACCGGCCTCGTCCTCGCCCCCGGCTTCGTCGACCCCCACACCCACTACGACGCCCAGCTCTTCTGGGACCCGTACGCCACCCCCTCCATGAACCACGGCGTCACCACCGTCGCCGGCGGCAACTGCGGCTTCACCCTCGCCCCGCTCCACCCGGACCGGCCCGAGGACGCCGACTACACGCGCCGCATGATGTCCAAGGTCGAGGGCATGGCCCTCGCCGCGCTCGAAGAGGGCGTCGACTGGAGCTGGTCCTCCTTCGCCGAGTACCTCGACGCACTCGAAGGCCGCATCGCCGTCAACGCCGGCTTCATGGTCGGCCACTGCGCCCTGCGCCGGTACGTGATGGGCACCGACGCCGTCGGCGGACAGCCCACCCCCGAACAGCTGGAGCGGATGGTCGCCCTCCTCAAGGAGGCCATGGACGCCGGCGCCTGGGGCCTCTCCACCACCCAGTCCGCCACCCACTCCGACGGCGACGGCGCCCCCGTCGCCTCCCGCCACGCAGGCCCCGCCGAGCTGATCGCCCTCTCCCGGGCCGTCGGCGAACACGAGGGCACCCAGCTGGAGGCGATCCTCGCGGGCTGCCTCGATCAGTTCTCCGACGCCGAGATCGACCTCTTCGTCGAGATGACGGCCGCCGCGGGCCGCCCGCTCAACTGGAACGTCCTCACCATCGACGCCGCCGTCCCCGAACGCGTCCCGCGCCAGCTCACCGCCTCCGAACGCGCCCGCAAGTCCGGCGGCCGGATCGTCGCCCTCACCATGCCGATCCTCACCCCCATGAACATGTCCCTCGGCACCTTCTGCGCCCTCAACCTCATCCCCGGCTGGGGCGAGATCCTCGCCCTCCCCGTCCCCGAACGGATCGCGAAGCTCCGCGACCCCGACGTACGGGCCGAGATGCTGCGGCGCGCCGACTCCAAGGAGGCCGGGGTCTTCCGTCGGCTCGCGCACTTCGGCCGGTACGTCATCGGCGACACCTACAGCGCCGAGAACGAGGGCCTGACCGGCCGGGTCGTGAAGGACATCGCCGCCGAACGCGGCCAGGACCCCTTCCAGTGCCTCGTCGAGATCTGCGCCAACGACGATCTGCGGACCGTGCTGTGGCCGATGCCCACCGACAACGACCCGGCCTCGTGGGCCCTGCGCCGCGAGACCTGGGACCACGAGGACGTGCTGCTCGGCGGCTCGGACGCCGGCGCGCACCTGGACCGGATGTGCGGGGCGCCGTACACGACCCGCTTCCTCGGCGACTGCCTGCGCGGCCGGAAGCTGGTGCCCCTGGAGCGGGCCGTGAAGATGCTGACCGACGACCCGGCCCGGCTCTTCGGGCTGCGCGAACGCGGCCGGATCGAGGAGGGCTTCCACGCCGACCTGGTCCTCTTCGACCCGGAGCGGATCGAGGCGGGCCCGGCCACCCTCGTCCACGACCTGCCCGGCGACAGCCCGCGCCTCGACTCGCGCGCGATCGGGATCGTCTCGGTCCGGGTCAACGGCGTGGAGACGGTACGGGACGACGAGGTGACCGGCGCGATCCCCGGCCGGGTGCTGCGCTCCGGCCGCGACACGAGGACGGTGAGCACGAGGTGAGGAACGGGAGCGGGAGGACCGAGGGCGGCAGGACCGGGAACGGGAGGACCGAGGGCGTGAGGACCGAGAAGCTCTTCATCGGCGGCGAGTGGGTCGAGCCCGACGGCGGCCACTACGAGGTCGTCGACCCCGCCACGGAGGAGGTCGTCGGCCTCGCGCCCGAGGCGAGCAGGCAGCAGGTGTACGAGGCCGCCGCCGCGGCCCGCGAGGCCTTCGACTCCTGGTCGCGGACGAAGCCGGAGGAGCGGGCGGCGATCCTCGACCGGGCGGCGGACCTCATGGCCCGGGACGCCGAGGAGAACGTCCTCCTCGCGCGCGCCGAGACCGGCGCCACCACCGGCACCGCCCGCGGCATGCAGGTCGCGGTCGGCTCCGCCCGCTTCCGGCGGTACGCCCGCGGCGCCATGGAGCCGGTCGAGCAGGCGCTGCCCCCGCAGATCAACGAGGCCGGGCCGATGGGGAAGGCCGGGGTGTTCGGGGCCGTCGCGGTGCGGCGCCCGGTCGGTGTGGTCACCTGCATCACCTCGTACAACAACCCCTGGGCCAACCCGGCGGGGAAGATCGCGCCGGCGCTCGCGATGGGCAACACGGTCCTCGTGAAGCCCGCCCCGCAGGACCCGCTCTCGGTGTACGCGATGACCCGGGCCCTGGCCGAGGCCGGGGTCCCGCCGGGGGTCGTCAACGTCGTCACGGGCTCCGCGCGGGAGGTCGGCGAGGCGGCCGTGGACTCCCCGGAGGTCGACATGGTCTCCTTCACCGGCTCGACCGCCGTCGGTCAGGCGATCGGCGAGGTCTGCGGGCGCTCCCTCAAGCGGCAGCTGATGGAGCTGGGCGGGAAGGGGGCCGCGCTCGTCTTCGACGACGCGGACCTGGACTCCGCGGTCATGGGCATCGGCACGACCTTCGCCTTCTACAGCGGCCAGATCTGTACGGCCCCGACCCGGGTCCTCGCGCAGCGCGGGATCCACGAGCAGCTGATCGAGAAGCTGACCGGCTTCCTGGCCTTCATGAAGGTGGGGGACCCGGCGGCGCCGGGCACGGTGGTCGGCCCGGTGATCTCGGCCGCCCACCGCGACCGGGTGGAGTCGTACGTCGAGCTGGGGCGGAAGGAAGGGGCGCGGGTCGTCGCGGGCGGGGAGCGTCCGGACCTCGCGAAGGGCTTCTACGTGGCCCCGACCCTGCTGGCCGACTGCACCAACGAGATGCGGGTGGTCCGGGAGGAGATCTTCGGTCCGGTCGTCGTGGTCGTCCCCTTCGACGAGGAGGAGGAGGGCATCGCGCTCGCCAACGACAGCGACTACGGCCTCATCGACTACGTGTGGTCGGGCGACGTGGCCCGCGCCTTCCGGGTCGCGGCCCGGCTGCGGGCCGGCGGGGTGGGCGTGAACACGATCGGACGGAACATGGAGGCGCCGTTCGGCGGATTCAAGAAGAGCGGGGTCGGACGGGACGTCGGTTCGTACGCGCTGCACGCGTACAGCGAGCTCCAGGCGGTGGTCTGGCCGGGCTGAGCCCCAGTCCGTCGAAACTGCCCCGGGAAAATTTGGAAACGGACATTTGGGGCGCTGCTGCGGTTCCCGCATATCGGACACGGATCGACCGACCTACCAGTTGGTCGGTCCGTCCGGGTCGTCGATCTTTCAATCATTGGCGTGCATCGGCTTCGACCCGTCCAATGCAAGGCGTTGATCGATCAAGTGAGCGGACTTAGATCTTCCGGATATGGAAACCGCAGCATTTAACGTCCTGTTCATGACTCAGGTGGATGCACGGCCCCAGGCCGGAGACACGGTAAGGGGCGTCGACGCCCCGGGCGGCACGCAGGCCGTACGCACCAAGGGCCTCGGCGGCAACTCCGTCGGCCTCCTCGGCAGTGCCGTCATCGGCATCTCGACCGTCGCCCCCGTCTACTGCCTGACCTCGACCCTCGGCTCCACCGCCGGCGAGGTCGGCCTGCAGATGCCCGCGATCTTCCTCGCCGGCTTCCTCCCGATGCTCCTCGTCGCCTTCGCGTACCGGGAGCTCAACAAGGTCATGCCCGACTGCGGCACCTCCTTCACCTGGACCGTGAAGGCCTTCGGCCCCAAGATCGGCTGGATGTGCGGCTGGGGCCTCGTCATCGCGACGATCATCGTGCTCTCCAACCTCGCCGGCGTCGCGACCTCGTACTTCTGGCTCCTCGCGGGCGAGATCACCGGCAGCGAGTCCATCGCCGCCCTGGACGACAACAAGGCCGTCCACATCCTCACCTGCCTCACGCTCATCGCCGTCGCCACCGCGATCAGCTACCGCGGCATGACCGCCACCAAGGGCATCCAGTACACCCTCGTCGGACTCCAGCTCGTCGTCCTCGTCGTCTTCGTGGCGATGGCGCTGTCGAAGGCCGGCGACTTCGAGACCTCGGTCTCCTTCTCCTGGTCCTGGATGAACCCCTTCGCGGTCCAGTCCTTCGCCGCCTTCACCGCCGGCCTCTCGCTCTCGATCTTCATGTACTGGGGCTGGGACGCCTGCATGGCGACCAACGAGGAGACCACCGGCAGCGCGAAGACCCCCGGCCGCGCCGCGCTCATCGCGATGGTCGTCCTGGTCGGCTCCTACCTGGCCACCGGCATCGCCGCCCAGATGGTCGTCGGCTCCGGCGAGGAGGGCCTCGGCCTCGCCAACCCGGAGACCTCCGACAACGTCTTCGCCGCCCTCGCGGGCCCCGTCATGGGCCCGACGCTCGGCATCCTGCTCTTCGTCGCGGTCCTCGCCTCGGCGGCCGCGAGCCTCCAGACGACCTTCATCCCGGTCGCCCGCACGGTGCTCGCCATGTCCACGTACGAGGCGCTGCCGAAGTCCTTCACCAAGGTCCACCCGGTGTTCAAGACCCCCGGCAAGGCCACGATCGTGGCCGGCGTCGCCACCGGCGTCTTCTACACCGTGATGACCCTGGTCAGCGAGAACGTCCTGGTCGACACGATCTACGCGCTCGGCCTGATGATCTGCTTCTACTACGCCCTGACGGCCTTCGCCTGCGTCTGGTACTTCCGCGGCGAGCTCTTCCGCTCCGGCCGGGACTTCGCCTACAAGGGCCTCATGCCGCTGCTCGGCGGCCTGATGCTGACCGCGGTCTTCGGCAAGACCCTGTACGACATGTGGGACCCGGCCTACGGCTCCGGCTCCGCCGTCCTCGGCGTCGGCTCGGTCTTCGTGATCGGCGTGGGGCTGCTGCTCCTCGGCGTGGTGATCATGCTGGTCATGCAGCGCCGGAGCCCGGCCTTCTTTCGCGGCGAGATCCTGACGAAGGAGACCCCGTCCCTGGTGATGGCCGACTGACGGCCCCACGGCCACCGGCCGTGCGCACCTGAGTCACCGAGAACGCGAAGGCGGCGGGCCCGTGGGGGGTCCCGTCGCCTTCGTCCTTTTTGTCCGTCTTGTTCGTGCGGGCCGTCAGTGATGCCCGGGCAGGAGGCGTTCGACCGCCGCGTTGGCCGGGGGCAGGTCGGGGGTGCCGGCGGGCTTCGGCTTGGGGGCGAGGACGCCGCTGAGCGGGACGACCGAGGGCAGGTTCATGCCGCCGGTGTCGGCGGCGGCGGTTCCGGCGGTGGCGCCGGCCGCGCCCGCGGCGGCGAAGACGGTCAGGGCGGCTGCGGTGAGGATCCTCTTCATGCCCGTCGTAACGCGGACCGTGCGGATCCGGTTACGAGCGGGACAGGGGGAACGGCGGTCTTCCCTATGATGCGGACATGATCACGTGGTCGATGCGCCCGGCACGGGCGGAGGACGTCGAGGCCGTCGCCGATCTCCGGGCGGTGGTGATGCGGGACGACCTCGTCAGGCTCGGCTTCTACGACGAGCACCAGGTGCGGCAGCGCCTGCGGAACCGCTTCCGGGCCGAGCACACCTGGATCGTCGAGGTGGACGGGGCCTTCGCCGGCTGCGCGGCACTCGTCCCGAACGCCGAGGTCGGCGACCAGGGACACGGCCCCGACCACCGCGACACGGAGGGCTTCTGGCTGGAGCACTTCTACCTCGCCCCCGAGACCCAGGGCCGGGGATTCGGCACGGCGGTGCTGCGGGAGCTCCTCGACCGGGCGGACGCCGCGGGCCTGCCCGTGCGCCTGCAGTCCCTGCGGGGCAGCGCGGCCGTCCGGCTCTACGAGCGGGAGGGCTTCTCCGTGGAGACCGAGACCCAGCACGACCTGTGGATGATCAGGCCGCCCCGCGCGACCGCCGACGCAGGGCTCAGGTCTCCGCGATGAGCGCGGTGGCGACCGTACGGAACCCGAGCCGCCCGTAGAGCCGGGCCACGTCCGCGTCCGAGGCCGTCAGGAACACCAGCTCCGCGCCCCGCGCGCGGGCGTCCGCGACGAGCGCGGCCGTCACCGCGAGCCCGAGGCCGCGGCGGCGGGCCGACGGGACGGTGCCGACCCCGACGACCTCGGTGACCGCCCCGACGGGCTGGTGCTGCCCGGCCGCGAGGGCGCGGCCCTCGGGGCCGTACGCCGCCGCGAGCGCCGTGAGCCCGGCCGTGATCCGCTCGGCGACCCGCTCGGCCGTCCCGGGCTCCGGATCCATGCCGAAGGCGGCGTACGGGGCGGCGACGGCGCTCTCCAGGGCGGTGTCGTCCGCGCCGACCATCCGTACGGTGATCCCCTCGGGGGCCGGTACGGCGGTCCCTTCGCCCTCCAGGACCATCAGCGGGTGCTCGTGGACGGTGAGCCCGCTCGCCTCGACCGCCGCGCGCAGCCCCGGCGTGGTCTCCGCGACCCACTCGAAGGCCTCGGGCACGCCGAGCTCCCGCTGCCGGGCCCGTACGGCCTCCACGGCCTCGACCGGCACGTCGCCGGTGTGGCCGAGCGCGGGCCGGGCGTAGTAGGGCCAGCCCTTCCCCTCCTGCACGAACAGGGTCAGGGGCCCGTACGCCTCGGCGCGGGCGGAGGAACGGGGGACGGCGTCGTAGAACGTCTCGATTCGCTGCAGCACCGGGCCACGGTAGGGGGCGCCGAGGGAAACCGCAGGCCGTTTTCCGGCCGACGGCCGTCGGTGGCGGCGCAACCCGGACGGCTCGTGTCGCGACTCTCGGAAATCCACGCCGCACCCCCTACCGTGCCGCTATGCGGATCTCGACCACGATCTTCCTGACCGACGAGACCATCACCCCCGTGCGGCTCGCCCGCGAGCTGGAGGAGCGGGGCTTCGGCGGGCTCTACCTGCCCGAACACACCCACATCCCCGTCGACCGGACCACGCCCTACCCGGCGGGCGGCGAGCTGCCCCGGGAGTACAGCCGCATACTCGATCCCTTCGTGGCGCTCGGGCAGGCCGCCGCCGTCACCGAGCGGCTCGGGCTCGGCACCGGCGTGACCCTGATCGCCGAGCACGACGCGATCGCCCTCGCCAAGCAGATCGCGACCCTCGACCACCTCTCCGGGGGCCGCTTCACCCTCGGCGTCGGCTACGGCTGGAACCGCGAGGAGGCCGCCGACCACGGCGTCGACTGGTCCACCCGCCGGGCGCTCACCCACGACCGGCTGGCCCTGATGCGGGCGCTGTGGGCGCCGGAACCCACGGCGTACGAAGGGAGGTTCGGCCGCTCCGTCAGCGCCTCGGAGGCCTGGCCCAAGCCGGTCCGCGACGGCGCGCCCCGCATCCTGCTGGGCGGCGCGGCGGGCCCGAAGCTCTTCGCGCGGATCGCCGCGGAGGCGGACGGCTGGATGCCGATCGGCGGCCGGGGCCTCACGGAGTCGCTCCCGGTCCTCCGCGAGGCCTGGGAGTCCGCGGGCCGCGACCCCAAGACCCTCCGGCTCGTCCCGTACGCGGTCCTCCCGAGCCCCGGAAAACTCGCGCACTACGCGGAACTGGGCTGCGAGGAGGTCGTCCTCCAGCTCCCACCGGGCGACGAGCGGGAGGTCCTGGGGGTCCTGGACGAGTTCGCGCGGTACCTCTGAGCGATTGACTTCGGAATACGTTCCGAAGTACCTTCGGTTCATGCTGACCCAGACCGTCTCCTTCTCCGAGCTCTCGAAGAACTCGAAGCGGGTCGCCGAGAGGCTCGACAGCGAGTACCGCCTGCTCGTCACCCGCCGCGACGGCCAAGACCTGTACCTCACGACCGCCAGCTACGACCAGGACCGGGAGGAGACGGCCGACGTCACGGCCCGTCTCCTCGCCGCGCTCCTCGTCGCCGACGACGGCGCGCGCGTCATAGGGCGTGCCCTGCCCGTGGTCTTCCCCTGGGTGCGGCACCTGTCGGCCGAGGAGCTGCGCGAGTTCGTCGGGGACCTGGTGGACGCGACGCACGACGCGGCGCAGCTGGACGTCCACGCGACCCTCCACCGCACGATCGTGGAGTGGCGGGCGACGGCGCGCATCCTCGCCGACCCGGACCTCACCGCCCAGCTCACGCGAGCCCTCCCCGACCAGGACCACGGCGAGGTGACGGCGCCGTGACACCGAAGCGGGGCGACGACGTCGCCCCGCCGCCGGTCGGGCAGGAGTGGCGCCTGCGCTTCGCGACGAACGAGGCCGCCAAGGGATGGGCCGAGCTCGCGGCCGAAGCCCCCGGCAACACCCGCCGGTGCTTCGAAGCCCTGCGCGGCGACCCGCTCCGGCAGGACGATCCCGACCGGCAGCACAGGTTGCGCGGACGCCTCGCCACCGGGGTGCTCGGGGGGCGGATCTACCCGCAGTGGGAGTTCGAGGTGACGGCGGGAGGCCGCGTCCGGTACCTCGTGGACGAGCCGCGCGGGACGGTGCACCTGGTGTACGCAGCACCCCGCCATCCCAAGGACACCGACTGACCCCACCTTCCTACGGGGACCCGAACCCGCCCCGGCGTGCCCGCTCGTATGCTCGGTTCATGACGGATCACCAGGCAGGACGTCCCACCGGGAACGCCATGCGCCGCGCGCTCAAGCGGGCCAGGGACGGGGTCGCGCTCGATGTCACCGAGGCCGCCGTGCTGTTGCAGGCGCGCGGGGAGGACCTGGCGGACCTCGTCGCGTCCGCCGGGCGGGTACGGGACGCCGGTCTCGAGGCCGCGGGGCGGCCCGGAGTCATCACGTACTCGAAGAGCGTGTTCATACCGCTCACCCGGCTCTGCCGGGACAAGTGCCACTACTGCACCTTCGTCACCGTGCCCGGCAAGCTCCGCCGCGCGGGGCACGGGATGTTCATGTCGCCGGACGAGGTCCTCGACATCGCCCGCCGCGGGGCCGAGCTGGGCTGCAAGGAGGCCCTGATCACCCTCGGCGACAAGCCCGAGGACCGGTGGCCCGAGGCGCGCGAGTGGCTCGACGCGCACGGCTACGACGACACCCTCGCGTACGTACGGGCCATGGCGATCCGGATCCTGGAGGAGACCGGGCTGCTGCCCCACCTCAACCCCGGCGTCCTGTCCTGGACCGACTTCCAGCGCCTCAAGCCCGTCGCGCCCTCCATGGGCATGATGCTGGAGACCACCGCGACCCGGCTGTGGAGCGAGCCCGGCGGCCCGCACCACGGCTCGCCCGACAAGGAGCCGGCCGTGCGGCTCAGGGTCCTGGAGGACGCGGGCCGGTCCTCGGTGCCGTTCACGTCCGGCCTGCTGCTCGGCATCGGCGAGACCGTCGAGGAGCGCGCCGAGTCGCTGTTCGCGCTGCGGCGCGTGGCGCGCGCGTACCACTCGATCCAGGAACTGATCATCCAGAACTTCCGCGCCAAGCCGGACACGGCCATGCGCGGCATGCCCGACGCCGAGCTGGACGACCTGGTCGCCACCGTCGCCGTCGCGCGGCTCATCATGGGCCCCTCCGCCTGCCTCCAGGCCCCGCCCAACCTGGTCGACTCCGAGTACGAGCGGCTCATCGCCGCCGGCATCGACGACTGGGGCGGCGTCTCCCCGATCACCATCGACCACGTCAACCCCGAGCGCCCCTGGCCCCGGATCGAGGAGCTGGCCGAGCGTTCCGCCGCCGCCGGCTTCGAGCTGCGCGAACGGCTCTGCATCTACCCCGAGTTCGTCCAGCGCGGCGAGCCCTGGCTCGACCCCCGGATCCTCCCGCACGTCCGCGCCCTCGCCGACCCCGAGACCGGCCTCGCGAACCCCGCGGCGGAGGTCCGCGGCCTGCCCTGGCAGGAGCCCGACGAGGCCTTCACCGCCGCCGGCCGCACCGACCTCCACCGCACCATCGACACCACGGGCCGCACCCACGACCGGCGTGACGACTTCGACGAGGTGTACGGGGACTGGGAGGCGCTCCGCGAGGCCGCCGCCCCCGGGATGGCCCCGGAGCGCATCGACACCGACGTCCGCGAGGCCCTCGCGGTCGCCGCCGACGACCCGACGAGGCTCACCGACGCCCAGGCACTCGCCCTGCTCCACGCCGACGGTCCCGCGCTCGACGCGCTCACCCGGATCGCCGACGACGTCCGCCGGGCCGCGGTCGGCGACGACGTGACGTACATCGTCACGCGCAACATCAACTTCACCAACGTCTGCTACACCGGCTGCCGCTTCTGCGCCTTCGCCCAGCGCCGCACCGACGCCGACGCGTACACCCTCTCCCTCGACCAGGTCGCGGACCGCGCCCAGCAGGCCTGGGACGTCGGCGCCGTCGAGGTCTGCATGCAGGGCGGCATCCACCCGGACCTGCCCGGCACCGCGTACTTCGACATCGCGCGGGCCGTGAAGGAACGCGTCCCCGGCATGCACGTCCACGCCTTCTCCCCGATGGAGGTCGTCAACGGCGCCACCCGCACCGGCCTCTCCATCCGCGAATGGCTGACGGCCGCCAAGGAGGCGGGGCTCGACTCGATCCCCGGCACCGCCGCCGAGATCCTCGACGACGAGGTCCGCTGGGTCCTCACCAAGGGCAAGCTGCCCACCGCCACCTGGATCGAGGTCGTCACGACCGCCCACGAGCTGGGCATCCGGTCCTCCTCCACGATGATGTACGGGCACGTCGACCAGCCCCGCCACTGGCTCGGCCACTTCCGGACCCTCTCCCGCATCCAGCAGGAGACGGGCGGCTTCACCGAGTTCGTGACCCTCCCCTTCATCCACACCAACGCGCCCGTGTACCTCGCCGGCATCGCCCGGCCCGGCCCGACCGCCCGCGACAACCGCGCGGTCATCGCCATGGCCCGGCTCCTCCTCCACCCGCACATCCCCAACATCCAGACCAGCTGGGTCAAGCTGGGCACCGAGGGCGCCGCCGAGATGCTCCGCTCGGGCGCCAACGACCTGGGCGGCACCCTGATGGAGGAGACCATCTCCCGTATGGCCGGGTCGAGTTACGGCTCGTACCGCTCCATCCGCGACCTGGTCGCCATCGCGGACGAGGCCGGCCGCCCCGCGAAGCCGCGCACGACCCTCTACGGGGAGGTCCCCGAGGAACGGCAGCGCACGGCGACCGCCTCCGACGGGCACCTCCCCGAACTCCTCCCGCTCGTCCAGGAGTGAGGGGATGATGCGTCCATGACGCAGATCATCAAGGGGGGAAACCTCCCGCTCAGCGGCGAGCCCATGCGCGTCGCCGTCGTCCGCCGGGCCGGCGAGCCGGGAGAGCCGCAGGTGGACGCGGCTGCGCTGCTCGTCGCCGTCGACGGCACGGTGCGGGGCACGGAGGACCTGGTCTTCTACAACCAGCCGGAGCACGCGGGGAGCGGGGTCCGTCTTTCGGGCTCCGCCCACGGCGAGGGCGGGGTCCTCGCGGACTGGCTGGAGATCGACCCCGGCCGCGTGGAGCCGTCCGTGGACAGGATCGTGGTCGCGGCCTCCTGCGACGACGCCACTTTCGGGGAGGTCACCGGCCTGTACCTGCGGGCGGTGAGCGCGACGACCGGGGAGCAGCTGGCCCTGTACGCGGTCGAGGACGCGACGACGGAGACGGCGATCCTGCTGGGCGAGTTCTACCGCCGGGGTGGCGGGTGGAAGTTCCGCGCGGTGGGGCAGGGCTACGACTCCGGACTGCCGGGGCTGGCCAAGGACTTCGGGTTCTCGGTGCCGGAGGTGCCGGAGGTGCCGGAAGCTCCGGAGGCGCTGGACATCCCGGAGGCTCCGGAGGCGACGCCGGACATCCCGGAAGCGCCGGAGGTCCTGGACGTGTCGAAGGCTCCGGAAGTTCCGGAGGTGCCGCAGGCCCCGGCGGAGAGTGCGGTGCCGGCTCCCGCGCCCCTGGCCACCGGAGGCGTCCGCCCGGCGCACGGGAACCCGTGGCTCTCCGTACCGTCGCACTTCCTGCCGCCCCTGGGTGTGCCGTTGGCCCGGTGCAACGACCTTCCCGAGCAGATGGGCCCCGAGTTCGAGCCCGTCGAGTTCTCGGGCCGTGGGAAGGAGGACGTCGAGACCGGCCTCGCCCTTCCCAAGGGCTTCGTGGCCGTCGACGTGCTGAAGGAGGGCGTCGGGTACATCGAGGTCTTCACGCGCACCATCCGCGGGCGCCGATGGCGGGACGTGCTGAGCAGCGCACTTCCGGATCTGCACGGGGTGGGCGTCTTCCCCCACGACGGTCAGTCGCCGGTGCGGCTGAGGGTCGACGCGGAGAGGCAGGCCGCGTGGACGGTCAGGCTCCGGCCGGTGTCGACGCTGCGGTCCTTCGAGGGCCCCGGCCCCGTGGAGGGGTACGGGCCCGAGGTCCTGGCCCACACCGGTGACGAGACCGACGTCACGTACCGGTTCCAGGGCGACAAGGACAAGGAGGGGTACTTCGGCGTGCAGGCCCACCGGCGCGGCGGGCACTGGGAGTACGCGTTCGGCAGGCGGGACCGGGGGCGCGGCAGGGGCGCGATTCCCCGGGGCCCTCGCCTGCTGGTGGTCGAGAGCCCCGGCGGCTGGTCGATGGAACCCCGGGAGCCGAGGTTCGCGGGTTTCTGGACCCGCCGCTGAGGCCCGTCCCGGCCGTCACCCGACCAGCAGGTCCCTCCGGATCGCGTCATGACCGAACCTCGGGTGAACTGCGGTCAAAAGCGGACTGACGGACGTCCGATCACATAACGTTCCGTGCCCCGAACGCTCGTACCCGGTCGATTACAGTGCGGCGAGGAACCGTCAGCGAACCGCCGACCGGGGGAGGGCACGTCGTGACCACGACAGCCGCAGCCGTGTGGGGCCGTGCCGAGCAGCAGGACTTCCGGGCCCGCGTGCGGGGCTGTCTCCTCGGCGGAGCCGTCGGCGACGCGCTCGGGGCGGGGGCCGACGGCCTCACCCTCGCGGAGACGCGGGAGGCCCACGGAGCCGAGGGACTGACCGAGCCCGCGCCGGCGTACGGCCGGCGCGGCGCCGTCACCGCCGCCACCCAGATGAGCCTGTTCACCGTCGACGGCCTCATCCGCGCGCAGGTCCGCCGTGACACGGGCGCCTGGCACCCGCCCACCGACGTCCACCGGGCGCACCTGCGCTGGGCGGCGACGCAGCGCGACTGGGGCCCCGACGAGCGCCGCAAGGACAACGGCTGGCTCGCCCGCGAGGAGTGGCTCTACTCCCGCCGCAACCCGTCCCGCGCCTGCCTCACCGGCCTGGGCGACGAGCTCCTCGGCACCCTCGACAAGCCCAAGAACCCGGAGGCCGCCGACTCCGGGGCGCTCGTCCGCTCGGCGCCCTTCGGGCTCCTCGTCGGCTGGGAGCCGCAGCTCGTCTGCCAGCTCGCGGTGGAGTGCGCGGCGCAGACGCACGGCGCCCCGGCGGCCACGCTCGCGGCGGGCGCCCTCGCCGTCACGGTGCACGGTCTCGCGCGCGGCGGATCCGTCGAGGCGGCGGTGGCCCGGGCCGTGGAGCTGCTCGGGCAGCGCCCGGGCCACGAGCCGGTCACGGAGGCGCTCGCCGCGGCCCTCGGAGCCGTACGGGAAGGGGCGCCGGACGCGGAGCGGGTGGCCGGTCTCGGGGCGGCTGAGGACCGGGCCGAGGGGCAGCTGGCGGCGGCCGTCTACTGCGCCCTGGTCGGCGAGGACGTCCGGCACGGGCTGCGGCTGGCCGTGAACCACGACGGGCCCTCCTCGGTCACCGGGGCGCTCACCGGCGCGCTGCTCGGCGCCCTGCACGGCGAGACGGCCCTCCCGCCGGCCTGGCTGGCCGAACTGGAGGGCCGCGCGACGGTCCTGGAACTGGCGGACGACTTCGCGATGGAGATGACCCAGGGCGCCGCCCTGCACTCCGCCACCGAGGCCTCGCCGGGCTGGCTGGCCCGCTACCCCAGGGGCTGATCGGTCCGGGCGCCGCCCTGGGCGGGAATCCCGGCGGCCCCGGTCCCGTCCTCGTCCCCGTCCGGGTCCGTGCCGATCCGGTCCAGGAGCGCGTCCCGCTCCGGGGTGTCCTCGGGCCGGACGAAGCCGATGAGGACGTACAGGACGAGGGAGGTGGCGAGCGGCGAGACGATCTGGATCTGGAGCTCGATGCCGTCGAGGCCGTAGTTGGTGAGCCAGAAGGCGAAGAGCCCGGCCGCCCAGGAGACGAGCGCGGCAGTCGGGCCGGACCTCCGGAAGGTCTTCAGCAGGCCCAGCATGAACGGGATCGCGATCGGGCCCATCAGTCCGGCGACCCACTTGATGACGACGGTGATGATGTCCTTGAAGGTGGGGGAGTTGACCTGGGTGGCGACCGCCATCGACAGCGCGAGGAAGGCGATCGTCGACCAGCGCGCGGCGATCAGCCCGGCCCGCTGCGTCCAGCTCCGCGCCGCCTTGCTGAGGACGGGGGCGATGTCCCGGGTGAAGACGGCCGCGATGGCGTTGGCGTCGGAGGAGCACATGGCCATCGTGTGGGAGAAGAAGCCGACGATGACCAGGCCGAGCAGCCCGTGCGGGAGCAGCTGCTCGGTCATGAGGGCGTAGCTGTCGGAGGCGTCGGGCTTCTTCGGGTCGACGAGCAGCGGCGCGACCCACATGGGGAAGAAGAGGACGAGCGGCCAGACGAACCACAGGACGGCGGAGAGCCGGCCGGAGCGGGTGGCCTCGCGGGCGCTGGGGGTGGCCATGTAGCGCTGGGCCTGGTTCCACATGCCGCCGCTGTACTCGAAGGTCTTGATGAAGAGGTAGGCGAGGAGGAAGGTCAGCGTGTACGGGCCGGCCGTGGGCGCGGTGTGCCCCTGGAGCTCGGGCCGGTCCCAGACGTCCCACAGCGCGCTGACGCCGCCGAGCTCGGCGAGGACCGCGACGAGCATGGCGATGCCGGCGAAGAACTGGATGACGAACTGGCCGAGTTCGGTGAGGGCGTCGGCCCACAGGCCGCCGACGGTGCAGTAGATGCCGGTGATGACGCCGGTGATGAGGATGCCCTCGTTGAGGGAGATCCCGGTGAAGACGGAGAGCAGGGTCGCGATGGCGGCCCACTTGGCGCCGACGTCGACGATCTTCAGGAGGACGCCGGACCAGGCGAGCGCCTGCTGGGTGGGGAGGTTGTACCGGTTCTTCAGGTACTCCAGCGGGGAGGCGACGTGGAGCCGGGAGCGGAGCCGGTTGAGGCGGGGGGCGAAGAGGTGGGCGCCGATCGCGATGCCGATGGCGATGGGGAAGGACCAGGTGACGTACGAGGTGACGCCGTAGGTGTACGCGATGCCCGCGTACCCGGTGAACATCACGGCGCTGTAGCCGGACATGTGGTGCGAGATGCCGGAGAGCCACCAGGGCATCTTGCCGCCGGCGGTGAAGAAGTCGGAGACGTTGTCCACGCGCTTGTGGGACCAGACGCCGATCGCGACCATCACGCCGAAGTAGCCGATGAGCACGGCCCAGTCGAGACTGTTCATTGAGCCCCCTCCAAGGGGTCCGGTCCGCCTTGTGAACGCCGTTCATCGTGTGGGGAGTTCCGAGGCGGGGACAATGCAATGGAGGGTCAAGGGACAGTAAAATCGTTCTGTTTACTGACCCTTGTTCACGTCTATGAACTTATGGAAGGGGCTCGGACGGGCGTCAGCGCATCAGCTCCCCGGCGTTGACCAGCAGGGACTGGCCGGTGATGGCCCGCGCGCGGTCCGAGGCCAGGAAGGCCGCCGCCTCCGCCACGTCCCCGTCGGTCGCCAGCTCCGGCAGCGCCATCCGCTCGGTCAGCCGGGCCAGGACCTCCGCCTCCGCAACACCCTCGGAGTCCGCCGCGAACCGCACGTACGCCTGGACCGGCGGCCCCCACATCCAGCCCGGCAGCACGGTGTTGACCCGTATCCGGTGCGGCCCGAGTTCGTGCGCGAGCGAGTACATCGCCGAGGTCAGCGCCCCCTTCGAGGCCGCGTACGCCGCCTGCCGCACCTGTGAGGGCGCGGCGATCGCCGACTGTGTGCCGATCAGGACCACCGAGCCGCCGCGCTCCTTGAGGGCCGGGAGGCAGGCGCGGGTCATCCGCAGCGTGCCGAGCAGGTTGACGTCCAGGACGGCCTGCCAGGTCGCGAAGTCGGCGTCCTCCAGACCCCCGAAGTAGGAGTCCCAGGCGGCGACGTGGACGACCGCGTCGACCCCGCCGAAGCGCTCGACGGCGAGCCCGGCGAGGGCGGCGCACTGCTCCTCGTCGGTGATGTCCGTGGCCCGGTAGGCGGTGCGGCGGCCCTCCGGGTCGATCTCGGCGGCGGACTTGGCGAGGTTCGCCTCGGTACGAGCGCCGAGGACGGCGTTCCCGCCGTCCCGCACCACCGTCTCCGCGATCCGGTGGCCGAGCCCGGCCCCGACGCCCGACACGACGACCGTCTTCCCCTGGAGCAGCATCCGAACCCCTCTCAAGCCTGGCCAAGTATCTGACGGTCCGTCAGAGTGGTGGTCAGGTTAGGTCCCCGTCACCGACTTGGGAAGAGGTACGAGTGTGAGCGAGGAGACCCGCAGCGAGACGTACGCGGAGCTGGCGTCCGTCGGCCCGTACGGCGTGCGCCCCGGCCACGCCCTGATCACCATGGTCGAACCGCACCCGGGCCACGAGTACGCGTACAACCGCTGGTACGAGGACGACCACTACTACGCCGGCGCCATGGCCATGCCCTGGATGTACGCGGGCCGCCGCTGGGTCGCCACCCGCGAGCTCCAGGAGCTGCGCCGCCCGGAGAAGTCCGCCGTCGCCCAGCCCGTCACCGCGGGCTGCTACCTCTCCACGTACTGGATCACCGACGGCCGCTACGACGAGCACATGAAGTGGACCGTCGCCATCAACAAGCGCCTCAACCGCGACGCCCGCGTCCACCAGGACCGCACGCACGTCTTCACGGCCTTCCAGGACCACGAGGCGACCGTGTACCGCGACGGGGCGGGCGGCCCGCGCGACTTCCACGCCCTCGACCACCCCTACGCCGGACTGATCCTCCAGGTCGTCGACGCCGAGGGCCCCGAGGCGCGGGCGGACCTGCTCGAACGGCTGCGCTCGCGCGAACTGCCCGCACGGCTGGCCGGCTCACCGGCGGCGATGGTCACGGTCTTCCGCCCGACCCCGCTGCCGGGCGACCGCATGACGTACGTGAAGCAGGTGGAGGGCGTCGACACCCGGCTGACCCTGCTCTGGTTCCTGGAGCGGGACCCGCGCGAGTGCTGGACGGAGCACTTCGCGGACCTGGAGTCCCTGGGCGGGGAGGCGGCCCGGGTCGAACTGCTGGCCCCCTTCATCCCGACGGTGCCGGGCACGGACCGGTACGTGGACCAACTGCGCTGAGGGGCAAGGGGAGAAGGGGCCCGAAAAGGGCCGAGCCCTCTCGGCCAGGACGGCGGACCGGTCGAGAGGGCTCTTCGGGTACTGCGGGTGACGCGTGTGCTGCGGTACCGCGGGTGACGGCGGGAGCATCGGGGCTCAGAGCGCCCCGTTGCCCACCTCGCCGACGAAGGTGTTCCAGGAGCCCGGTCCGAAGGTGAGCGACGGACCCTCGGGAGCCTTGGAGTCACGCACCGCGATGGCGGCCACGACGGGGGACTTCACCTCGACGCAGGCGCCGTTCCCGCCGGAGTACGAAGACTTCGTCCACGTGTCCGTAGCACCCTGAAAAATCGCCATTATGCTCAACTCCGGTTCTGCCCAGTGGGGGTGTCCTACCGGCGTTCTTGCCGGCGTGATCGACGCTACTCGCCGGCCCCGCCCGGTGGGACCGGCGTTCACCCGACCGGGTGGCATATTCCAACTGCGCTTCCATGGGAGCGATCACGCGGTGTACGGTGCCTGGCCCACCCGCCCGGGATCAGCCCTGGGCGTGCTTCTTGGCCATCTTCGCGATGAACTCGCGGCTCTGCTCGACGTTCAGCGCCTGCGCCCTGAGGTGCTCGTACATGACGCTGTACTTGCCGACGTCCTGCGCCTTCTCCAGGTACAGGTCACTGGTCACGCCCTCGATGTAGACGACGCTGGAGTCGGACGTGTCCGGGAACTCCAGGATCGAGTACTGGCCGCTGATCCCCGGGTGCGCGCCCATCTCGAAGGGGATCACCTGCACGGTGACGTGCGGCAGGTGCGACTGCTCCACGAGGTGCTCCAGCTGCTGCACCATGAGCTGCCTGCTGCCGACGATCCGGTGCAGGGCGCCCTCGTCGATGACCGCCCACAGGCGCAGCGGACGCTCCTCGTCCCGGATGCGCTCCTGGCGGCGGGTGCGGACCGTGACGCGCTTGTCGATGTCCGCCGGCGTCGACTCCGGCATCGCACCGGAGATCACGGCCTCCGCGTACGCCGGGGTCTGGAGCAGTCCGGGGATGATCTGCGACTCGTACATCCGTAGGCTCTCGGCGTCCGTCTCCAGGCCGATGTAGACGCTGTACGGGATGTCGCCGAAGGCGTGCCACCAGCCCTGCTGGCGCGAGTCCTTCGCCATCTGCATGAGCGAGTCGACCATGCGCTCGTCCTCGACCTCGTACACCCCGCAGAGGTCGCGCACATCGCGCTGGCTGATGGAACGGCGGCCGTTCTCGAGGCGGCTGATCTTGGACTGGGAGACGAGAAGACGCTCGGCGACCTGCTCGGCCGTCATGTTCTTCGCTTCCCGGAGCTTGCGCAGCTCCTGGCCCAATCGGCGTCGCCTGACGGTGGGGTTGACGTTGGACGCCACGGAAACTGCACCTCCGGCTGCTGTCTGCCTGCGTAGCTGTGAGTATCTACCGCTTGGCAGACTGCCACCAAAGGTCGGGCGCGCGCTGGGAAACCGGCACAACGCACGTGTGCGGGGCGGCCTGACGGCCACCCCGCACACCTGTGCGGCTCCCGGAGGGGTTCCTGCGGTTCCTTGTTCCGCGGTCCGTACGACGGCTCAGTGAACCGCCGCGCGGGCCATGCTGCCGCGTGGCTGCGCCGGTACGCCCGCGGCGGGCGCACGGCGCGGCTGCGCCGCCGCACCGTTCTGGACGTCCATCACGGCGTGTGCCACGAGGCCGCCCATCGGGTCGTGCCGGATCAGGTCGCGCAGCCGGGACCGCGACGACCGTCCTTCGTTGCCGGGGTACAGGTGCTTGCCGAGACCGACCGCGTGGGCCAGTGCGGCGAGCGCCGCGGTCCGCGGGTCCGGCGGTACGCCGGTGCGGATCGCATTGTCCAGCCGGGAGCGGATCTCCCTGCTGATCGCCGTGTCCGTCGCCTGGTAGCGAGTCGTCGGCAACACCCCGCACATCTGGCCCTCCACGGCATGCACCATGCCGCATCGCTCCAGATGCGAGAGATACGTCTGACGGAGCCCCAGTCGGGGTCCGCCGATCCAATGGACGGCCCGAACCGGGCTGCCACGCCTGCGCAGCAGCTCCAGTGCGGAGTCCAAGGTCGGATCTCCGGTCGGCCGTGGCATCACCACGGCGATACGATCCCCGTCTGGGGCTATCCGTCCTGCCAGAGCCAGCTCCACTAGCTGTGCTCCGGCCAGGCCGAGGTCGAGCGACTGCGGCTGCGCTGTGGTACCCGTGGTCGGGTCCAGAGCGAGCAGCAGAAGCTCCTCCGGAATAGTTCTGCGGCTCCTGCCCATCCATGCCTCCCCGCGTGGATGAATGACAGGGTGACCCCTCTCACATTCATCTGTCGAGAGTGCCTGGGTGGTTCATCCGGGAACCAGTAGGTATGTCGTTCTCGTCTAGCACGGGGGCCAAGGGGTTCACACAGGACACTGGTACACGGTTCGGACGTACGCATGACGCATGGAGGAGGCACGGTGGCGGGCGAGTCCCCCGACAAGGCGGAGCAGCAGGGGTCGTCGGAGCGGGCGGCGGCCTCGGGCGGCGGCGGCCGGGATCCTCGGCTTTCCGCGCTCCGTGAGGCAGAGTCCGCGTCGCCGGGGTCGGATTCGTCCGCGTCGTCGGAGTCGCCCGAATCGTCGGGGACGTCGGGATCCTCGGCTTCCTCCGCGTCGGCGGTTCAGGTGGATCAGGCGACGGCCGTGTTCAGGACGCTGGCTCCCCGGACCCCGGAGGACGACGCGCCGAAGCAGGCCGTGCCCGCGCCCGCGTCCACGGACGCGCCCGGGGGCGACCGGCTGAAGGCGGCCGTGGCGGCGTGGGTGGCGTCGGCGGACGACGAGGAGCCGGAGTCGGGAACGGAGTCGGAGCCTGAGACGGGGTCCGAGTCGGGGTCCGGGGCGGAGTCGGCTTCGGAGCCGGCGGCCTCGGAGGAGCCGGCCGACGCGTCTGACGACGCGACGGTCGACGAGGCCGTGGGCGAGGCCGTGGACGAGCCCGCCGACGAGGCCGTTGACGCGCCCGTCGAGGGCAAGGCGCCGGCCGAGTCCTGGTTCGCGGCGCGGAAGCCGGTCGAGGCGGAGAAGGCCGCGGCCCGGTCCGACGCCGGTTCCGACGCCGGGACGGACGTCGAGGACGCGCCCGCGGCGGCCGCCCCGGCCTCCGGCGCGCGCCCGGCCTCCGGCGGGTCGACCGAGTCGCCCGACAGCGGCTCCGCCGCCGACGAGCCGGTGGCCGACGAGCCGGTCGATCAGCCGACCGCCATGTTCAAGATCGTCCGCCCGCCGGTGGCGCCCGTCGTGGACCAGCCGACGACCGCGCTGAAGCTCCCGCAGTCGCTGCGCGAGGACTACGACAGCGAGCGCACGAGCACCTTCGTACCGCTGCGCGCGGACATCCCCGCCGAGCGGAAGGCCGAGCGGAAGGCCGAGGAGGCCCAGGCGGCCCGGCAGGCCCAGGTGGCCCGGCAGGCCCAGGCGGCCCCCAAGGCGCCCGTGCCGGCCCCCGAGCCCGCCGGCGGAGCCCCCGAGGCTCCCCAGGCCCCCAAGGCCCCCCAGGCCGCGGAAGCCGCTCCGGCCCAGGCCTCCGCCCCCGTACCGCCGGCGTCCCTCGTCGAGGCGGAGCGGACCCGGCAGCAGCCGCTGCCGCCGCTGCCCCCGCTGGACCTGCTCGCGGAGCTCACGAACACCCCGCCGCCGAAGCCGAACGCACTGCGGACGACCGCGCGCCGGGTGCGGATCTGGACGCCGCTGGTCGTGCTCCTGCTGATCGTCTTTGCGATCGTGCAGATGGTCCGGCCGCTGCCGGACCCCGTTCTGACCCTCTCCGCCTCGCCGACCTTCACCTTCGAGGGCGGCGAGCTGCAGATGCCGTGGCCCAACGAGGGCCAGGGTGCCGTCGAGGTCGAGGGCGTCGGTTCCATGGGGATGTACGGACCCCAGAAGCCGGCCCCGATCGCCAGTGTCACCAAGACGATGACGGCGTACGTGATCCTGCGCGACCACCCGCTCAAGGGCAGCCAGAAGGGCCCTGAGATCGAGATCGACCAGAAGGCGGCCGAGCAGGGCAAGGCCGAGCACGAGTCGACGGCGGCGGTCCAGGAGGGCCAGACCTACACGCAGAAGGAGCTCCTGGAGCTCCTGATGATCCCGTCCGCGAACAACGTGGCCCGGCTGCTCGCGCGCTGGGACGCCGGTTCGGAGGCCGCGTTCGTCGAGAAGATGAACGCCGCCGCGAAGGACCTGGGCATGACCCAGTCCACGTACACCGACCCGTCGGGTCTGCTCGACAGCACCGTGTCGACCCCGCAGGACCAGCTGAAGCTGGCGAAGGCGGTCATGCAGTACGACGTGTTCCGCGAGATCGTGAACATGCCGAACGTGACGGTGGACGGCATCCCCGGCCGGATCGAGAACAACAACAACATCCTGCTCAAGCCGGGTGTGAGCGGCATCAAGACCGGCTCCTCCACGCCCGCCGGCGGCAACCTGCTCTGGGCGGCGAACACCATCGTCGACGGCGAGAACCGCCGCATCCTGGGCATCGTGATGGGCTCGAAGGACGCGGCCGACCTCGGCAAGAAGCTCCAGCTCGCCATCGACAACAGCTACCTGCTGATCCAGCAGGCGCAGAAGGACGTCACGTCCGCCGTCGTGGTCCGCAAGGGCCAGGTCCTCGGCCACATCGACGACGGCCTCGGCGGCCTGACCCCGGTCGTGGCGACGAAGGAGCTCAAGGCCATCGGCTGGCCGGGCCTCAAGGTGAAGCTGGAGCTCAACTCCGGCGGCAAGGCCGTGCCGCACTCGGGCAAGGCGGGCGACGTGATCGGTCAGGTGTCCATCGGCACGGGCGTGGGCAAGGTCAGCGCACCGGTCGCCCTGGAGAAGGACCTGGTGGAACCCGGCTTCGACAAGAAGCTGACCCGCCTGGGCTGAGCCGACGGTCATCCGCTCGGCCGGACGCCCCGGACCTCCGGGGCGTCCGGCTGTTAGCGTTTCCGGGGGACGAGCAGTACGGGAAAGGGCAGCAGTGACCACCGCTGAGCCGACGCGCGCGGATCGCGCCGACGACCACGCCGACGGCGAGGATCACACCGATGAAGCCGACCGAGCCGACCGCACCGAACCGTCCTCCGTTTCCCCTTCTTCCCCCTCGCGAATAGTGCTCCCGTCCCAGCGCCCGTCCCCGGAGCCCACGACCGCACCCGCCTCGGCGGCGCGCCCGGCCGCCGAGCCGCGCCCGCGCCGCAAGCGCCGCTGGACGGTCCTGACGGCCACCGGGGTCGCGGCCGTCACCCACATCCTCTGGTTCTACTTCTTCGCGAACAGCGGCGGAGACCTGGCCGCGCAGGACGCGTGGGCCGAGTTCGTCGGACGGCACCCGGACTCCGCGTACAACCTGGCCTGGTACGGCGGGATGCACCCGGTCTCGTACAGCGTCGTCTCGCCGTACCTGATGTCGCTGCTCGGCGTCCGCAGCACGATGATGGTCGCCGGGACGCTGTCGGCCGCGCTCACCGCGCTGATCCTGGTGCGCGTGCCCGCGGTCCGCAATCCGATGGCCTGCTCGCTCGCGGCGGTCTTCGCGTTCCTGTGCAACGCGCTCTCGGGCCGGGTGACCTTCGGTCTCGGCATGATGTTCGCGCTGGGCGCGGTCGCGGCCGTCTTCTGCTGGCCGCACCGCTGGCGGCGCAAGCGCTGGGCGAAGGCGGCGGTCGCCGCACCGCTCGCCGGCCTCGCGACGGCGTGCAGCCCGGTGGCCGGGCTGTTCCTCGGGGTCGCGGCGGCGGCCCTGTTCCTGAACAAGCGGCGCCCCGGCGCGTACGCGCTGGGCCTGGCCCCGGTGGCGGTCGTCGCCGTCTCCTCCTGGCTCTTCCCCTTCTCGGGCACGCAGCCGATGGCCTTCGGCTCGACGGCCCTGCCGCTGCTCTTCGGGATCCTGGTCTTCGTCCTCGTACCGGGGGACTGGCGCACGGTCCGCACCGCGGCGGCGGTGTACACGATCGGCACGCTCCTCACCTGGCTGATCGACTCGCAGATCGGCTCGAACATCTCGCGGCTGCCGATGCTCTTCGCGGGCGTCGTCCTGCTCGCCGCGCTGCCGTACACGGCGCCGCGCTCCCGCCGCTGGTACGCGCTCGTGCTGGCCTTCGTCGGGCTGAACTTCTGGATCGGCTTCAAGGGCGTCGACGACGTCATCCGCACCGCCCCGGACGCCTCCTGGGCGCGCGAGCTCGCGCCGCTGGTCAACCAGCTCCAGGTGCGGGACGCGGGCAAGGCGCGGGTCGAGGTCGTCCCGGCCTCCAGCCACCGCGAGTCCTCGGCGCTCAGCCCGTACATCAACCTGGCGAGGGGCTGGAACCGGCAGGCGGACATGGAGCGCAACCCGCTCTTCTACGACGACACGCTCAACGCCGTGAACTACGAGGACTGGCTCCACCGCTGGGCCGTCCACTACGTGGTCCTGCCCACCGGCGCCCCCGACTCGGGCGCCGAGCAGGAGGCGGAACTGGTCGGCGAGGGGCTGCCGTACCTGAAGCAGGTCTGGTCGGACGAGAACTGGCGGCTGTACGAGGTCGAGAACCCGACTCCGCTCGCGGAGGCGCCCGCGCAGGTGCTGAGCGCGGAGGAGAACGAGGTCGTGATCCGCGTGGGCAGCCCCGGCCGGGTCCAGATCCGGGTCCCGTACTCGCCGTGGCTCGCGCTCATGGACGAGAACGGCGGCAAGATCGAGGCCCCGCAGGAGACGGAGGCCTCGAAGCTGGCCCGCGAGGAGTCGGAGACGGAGCTCCCGAAGGTCTTCGCCAACGAGGAGGGCTGCCTCTTCAAGGCGGAGGCGGACACGGAGGGCGACGAGTGGACGGAACTCGTGGCCCCGAAGGCCGGCGTCTACCGCCTGGCGGCCCCGTACAAGCTCTCCCGGGGCACACCGTGCCCGGAGGAACTCCGCTGACCGCCCTCGGCGGCTGAGGACCTGCGGCCGCCGACCACTCTTCGGCCGCCGACCACCCGCACCTGCTGACGACCCTCAGCCGACGACAGCCCCGCCACCGAACGAGGCGAGCATCCGCCGCATCCCCGCGGCGTGCCCGCCGCTCCCGATGACGAGGACCCGATAGACCCACCCGGCCACCCCGGGAAACGCGGCCCGGCTCTCGGCCCGGAGCCGCGTCCGGCCGTCGGTGAGCTCCTCGATCCGAAAGACCAGGGAGTACACGGAGAACCGGTGCCGCCCCTCCAGGGCGAGCTCCCGCCCCGGTACGACCCGAACGACCCGGAACCCGGGAAACACGGCCCCCTCGGCCAACGGCCGGGGCCCACCCGCCTCCCGCGGCTCGGCCCGCACGACCCGCGCGTAGGAGGCGAGCCACCCCCGCGACAACGCCCGCTCGACCCCGTCCCGCACCCGCGCCCACGCCTCGTCGGCCCCGGCCCCGACGACGACGGCGTGCTCGTCGACGTACGGCAGCGTGTCCATGAGGTCTCGCCTCCCGAGGCGTGGGCCGGATCCGACGAAGGCCCCGCCGTCCACACGGACGACAGGGCCTCTGACCTGCTACTTCACTGTGCCCCCGGCAGGATTCGAACCTGCGACACCCGCTTTAGGAGAGCGGTGCTCTATCCCCTGAGCTACGAAGGCGGGGCTACTGATCGCTGACAGCCTAGCGGATGGGGGTTCGGGGGGTCGCCCCCGAGCCGCACGACAAGGGCCGTACCCCTGCTCGGGGTGCGGCCCTTCGGTGTGCGTCAGCTTGTTGCACGGGGGTCTGCAGCAAGCTGACACCGAATGCCGTGGAGTGGCCCCTGCCCCGCTGGCATTGTCTTTCTCAGCGGAAACGCAGAGGGAACACAGAAGCGGAACCCAGGGGGAAACAGTGCGGATTCGAATCACTTCGGCAGTTGCTTGTCTGGCTCTGACGATCGCCGGTCTCACTGTGGCGGCGGGCAGCGCGGCTGCCGCCGAGCAGGGTGAGGGACAGGGTGTCGGCCGGAGTGCCGGACTGCACGGTGAGGCGCAGTGGCCGGTGCCGGTGCCGCCGGAGGTCGGGGAGCTGATCTGCGAGATCCGGGCGAGCCTGCCGCACGTGCCGCACCTGGTTCCGATGCCGGACTGCAAGCCGGTCAACGGCTGGCAGTAGTTCCCGCCCCTTTCCACGACTGCTGATCCAGAGGGCGAGAGCAGAGATGGTCATGACAAGTCAGCTCCCGAGTGTCACGGAATTCCCGGGTGGTTCGGAATACGTTCTCGAAGTCGTCGACCTACGGGTGAGATACGCCGACGTCGAAGCGGTGGCGGGGATTTCCTTCTCCGTCGCTCCGGGCGAGATCTTCGGTCTCCTCGGCCGTAACGGAGCCGGCAAGACCAGCACCATCTCGGCCGTCGCGGGGCTGCGCAGGCCCGATGCGGGACAGGTCCGCATCCTCGGTGAGGACGCGCTCGCGCACACCGATCTCCTGCGCGCCTCCCTCGCCCTCCAGCCCCAGCAGGCCAGTCTCTTCCCGCGGCTGAAGGTCAGGGAGACCCTGGAGACCTGGGCCGCGCTCTACCCGGCGCCCCGGGACGTGGACGCCCTGCTCGACGAGATCGGCCTGGCCGAGAAGGCCGGGGCGCGTTCCGCCCGGCTCTCCGGCGGCCAGCAGCAGCGGCTGCTGCTCGCCACGGCGCTGGTCGGCGACACCCCCGTGGTCGTCCTCGACGAACCCACGACCGGACTCGACCCGCACGCCCGGCACGCCGTCTGGGACCTGATCCGCAGGGCCCAGGCCGGCGGCACCAGCTTCCTGCTCACCACCCACGCCATGGCCGAGGCGGAGGAGATGTGCGACCGCCTCGCCGTCATGCACGAGGGGCGGATGGTGGCGGCCGGCTCCCCGGCCGAGCTGATCGCCCGACACGCGTCGGGGGGTGTCGTGTCCGTACGGACCGAGGACTCCGGCCTCGCCGACCGGGTGCGCGCACGTCACGGAGACGCCGTGACCGCCGTCGAGTCGGCCGGGCGCTCGGGGCGCACCCGCTTCGAGGTGACGGCGGACGACCCGCACGCCACCGCCGCGTGGATCACCGGACTCGACCCCGCGGCCGACGTCCGGCCGCGCCCCGCGACCTTGGAGGACGTGTTCCTCCGTCTCACCGGAACCTCGCTCGAACCCACATCGGACACGGCGGAAGGACAGGAGGGCATGCGATGAACCACGTCAGTGTCGAGGCGCCGACCGTCTCCACCACACGTCAGTTGAAGGCGCTCTCCCGGGCCATGACCCGGCAGCTCCTGCGCGATCCCGCGGCGCTCTTCTTCACCGTGGTCTTCCCCCTGCTGATGGCGGTGTTCTTCGTCGTCCTCATGCAACTCACCTGGGTACGGGGCCCCTTCGACCTCGCCGTCGTCGGAACCGGCCCCCAGGCGACAGCGCTCCAGGAGGCGCTCGGCGGCGGCAGTACGGCCGTCGCCGTCGCCGAGGCCGGCCCGCAGCCCGGCAAGGCGGCGCTGATCGTGCCCGACGCGGCCTCCCGCACCCTGCGGATGGCCGTCGATCCGGAACAGCCGTCGGTGGTGGCCGCGGTACGCGCCGCCCTGGACGACACCGGCTGGCAAGGATGGGAAGTGACGGCCGTCGGCAGCGACGGGTCCGTGCTCTTCGACCCCATGGCCTTCGTCATCCCCGGCGTCCTCGCCTTCGCGCTGCTCTCGCTCGCCCTGACCGGTACCGCCTCCGCCCTCGTCGCGATGCGGGCCAGCGGCACCCTGCGGCTGCTGTCGACGACCCCCGCCCGCCGGCCCGCCGTCCTGCTCTCGCTCCTCCCGGGCCGAGGACTGCTGGCCCTCGCCGTGCTCGCCCTGATGGGAACGGGCGCCGTCGCCGGCGGACTCCTGGAGCCGGCCTCGATGCTGCGGCTGCTGCTGACCACGGCCATCGGCCTGGTGATGCTGCTCGCCCTGGGCTACCTCCTCGGCGGACTGCTCTCCTCACCCGAGGTGACCAACGCGATCTCCGGGCTGCTCACCCCGGTCCTCCTGATGAGCACGGGACTTCTGTTCCCCCTCGAACTCCTCCCCGACTCGGTGGCCGGTCCGCTCTCCTGGACCCCGCTGGCGATGTTCGGAGACGCCCTGCGCCACGACGTGGTCGGCGGGATCACCCGCCACGCCCTGTGGCTCGACTGGACAGTGATGGCGGCGACGGCCGCGGGGCTCACCGCCCTCGCGGCACGGACGTTCCGCTGGGACACGGAGCGTGCATGATGACCGTTCGTACGATGGACCAGAACCCGGCCGGGAACGCCGCCGGCACGGACCACCCCGCCATACCCGACTCGCTCCTCCGTATCGGCCAACTGGCCTCCTCCTACGGCCTGGTGAACCGCGTCACGCGGCTCCCCGTCGCCGAGGGCGAACCCGACTTCCCGATCTTCACGGCCTCGCTCGGCAACCCCGGCGAAGTCCTCAGCGAGCAGTCCGGCTGGGAGCACAACCCCAGCTCCGGGAACTTCGACGGAGCCGGCGGTGACCTCGACCCGGAGCGCGCCGCGCACCTCGCGGTCGCCGAATCGCTGGAACGGTACTCCTCCTGCGCCCGGGACCCCGAGCAGATCGTCTGGGCGACCGCCGCCGAACTCGGCGAGGACGCCATCCCCAGCGACCACTGGCCCCGCTGCTCGCCGGCCGAACTGGCCGACCCCCGCAGCGGTCTCGTCCCCACCGACCCCGACGGCCCCATGCGCTGGGTGCGCGGCTGGTCCTTCACCCGCAACCGCCCGGTGTACGTGCCGGCCATGCAGGTCTGGCTGAAGAATCCCGTGGAGTCCGTCGCGGAGCGCTACGTCCACCCGGTCTCCACCGGCTGCGCCGCGCACTCCGACCCGGCCGCCGCCGTCGTCAACGGCATCCTGGAGATCGTCGAACGGGACGCCATCGCGCTCACCTGGCTCCAGCGGCTGAGGCTCCCCCGGCTGGAGTTCGACCCGGCCGAACTGGCCCCGGAGTTCCGGGCCTTCGTCGAGCGGGGCAGCAGCGAACGACTCCGTACCCAGCTCTACGACGCCACCACCGACCTCGGCATCCCGGTGATCTACGGGGTGCAGCTCGCCGACGACGACCGGGTCATCGCCCAGCTCGTCGCCGCCACGGCGGAACTGGACCCCGGCAAGGGGATCGCCAAGCTCTACCGCGAGGCGTCCTCCCTCCGGATCGCGCTCCGCCACATGGCCCGCGCCGCCGAGAAGGAGCCCACGACCCCCGCGGCGGAGGAGGACATCGTCAGCGTCGTCGACGGCGCCCTGCTGTCCGGCCCGCTGTCCCAGCGCCACCGCTTCGACTTCCTGCTGGAGGGCGAACGCCCGGTGCACGGGCTGCGCGACCTCCCCCGGGCCCCGTCCGAGGAGCCGCTGCCCGCCCTGGCCTGGCTCCTGGAGCGCCTGCACGGCGCCGGCTGCGAGGTCGTCGCCGTCGACCTCACCACCGACGAGGCCGAGCAGGTCGGAGCCACCGTCGTCCGGATGCTCGTGCCCCAGCTCATGCCGCTGTCCTTCGTGCACCGGGCCCGCTACCTGGCACACCCCCGGCTCTACGCGGCACCCGCCGCCATGGGCCACCCGGTACGCGGCGAAGCCGACGTCAACCCGCACCCGCAGCCTTTCGCCTGATCCCCGAACGTCCGACGAGGAGTCCCAAGATGACCGATCCGCGCCTGCTGATCCTCGCCGCGGGAGCGTTCGGCACCGCCGTCGCCGAAGGGCTGGCCGCACGCCACGCCGGGTCGACCGTGCTCGACGTGAACCAGGGCACGCACCCCAGCCTGTGGCCCGACAGCGATCTGATCGTGCTGGCCACCGGACAGGACCGGGAGGTGCTGGCCGACATGGTGGACGCCAGCGCCCACGCCTGGAAGCGGCCCTGGTTCGCCGTCCAGGCCGGCCCCCTCGACCTGCGGTGCGGACCGGTGGTCGTCCCCGGCCGCACCGCATGCCACCGCTGCTACACCCGTCGCCGCGCCCAGCACACCGCCCCGACGGCGGACGGCACCCGCGGCGACGCGAACACCGCGCCCCCGGTCTCCGGGCACGCCCCGCACCACGTCGCCATCGCCGTGGGCCTCGCGGACCAGGCGGTGCGCGAGGCCCTGGCCGAACCCGGCGAGCCGGGCGCGGCGGAGGGCATCGGCGGCACCGTGCGGATCTTCGGGGTCGTGGAGGGCGCCACCTCCACCTCGGCGGTCGTCGCCGTCGACCGGTGCGCCCGCTGCCGGCCGGCCCGCACGCCCGAGAGCCGCCTCCGGCGGTTCGAGGCGATCGCGACGGAGCTCGCGGCCCTCCCGGCGCCCGCCGGCCGGTGACCCCGGACCCGCGCACGAACCAGCACCGCACCTCGTACGACCCGTACCGCATCCCGTACGACCCGGAAAGGAGGCCTCGATGCCGGACCACTCTGTGATCACCGCCGAAGCCATGGCCTCGGCCGCCCTGAACGACCCGCAGTTCCACGTCCCGGCACGGCCCAGGCTCCGGCGCGGGCTCTCCCTGCACCACACGCCCGAGGCCCTCGTCGTCGAGGGGACGCCCAAGAAGCAGCTGCTGCGCGGCGCCGCCGCCCGGGAACTGCTGCCCCGGATGCTCCCCCTGCTGGACGGCAGCCGCGGCCACGAGGACGTCGCCGAGTCCCTGGGCATCCCGGCCGGCACCGTCTTCAAGGCCCTCTCCCTGCTGTGGACCTGCGGTCTGATCGAGGAGGCCGCGTCCCCGGCGGCGGCCTCCAGGGCGGCGGCCGTGCCCGAGGCGCTCGCCGACTTCCTCTCCCGCATCGGCGACTCCACCGGGGCCAACCACGCCTGGGAGGAGGCGCTGGACCGGCTGGCCCGGGCCCGCGTCGAGGTCTTCGGCACCGGCCCCCTGGCCGACGCCGCCCGCCGCCACCTCGCCGACTCCCTCGTGGACACCGGCGGCGGAGGCGACAACGGCGGCGACCTCGCGCCGGCGCCCGGCACCACCCTCGTCGTCGCCGCCGGGCTCGACCCGGCCGGCTCCGCGGCGCTCGCCGCCTCCTGCGCCCGGACCGGCGTCCCGCTGATCCGGCTCGCGCTCACCGGCCGCACCGCCCACCTCGGGCCGTACGTCGACCTCGCCTTCACGCCCTGCCTGGCCTGCCGCACCGCGGAGGACCCGGCGGACGAACGGCCCCCGCTGCCCGGTGACGCCGAGCTGGCCGCCTCGCTCTTCGCCCGCGACCTGTTCGCGCTGCTCACGCGGAGCACGCCCAGCCCGCTGCCGTCCCAGTGGCGCACCGTCGACCTGGCCGACCTCTCCCAGCAGCGCCGCTCGGCCGCCACCCGGCCCGGCTGCCCCGACTGCTCGGCCGCCCCCGGCGACCCGGTCGCCCCGCCGCTCGCCGCGCGCTACGAGGCCGCGATCGCCTTCCCGCCCAAGGAGTACGCCGACGGCAAGGCCCACCAGGCCCACTACAAGCCCTCGAACATCGCCCTGCAGAACGACGAGAAGACCTGGCCCGTCGCGGCGGCCGTACCCCTCCCGGAACCCCCGCTCGAAGCGCTGCGCTCACCCGCGCCGGCGTCCGCGCCCGCTCTCCTCGACGACCGGACCGCCGCACTGCTCCTCGCCGTCACCGCGGGCCGCAGGGCCCTGCTGCCCGGCCGCGTCCAGCGGTGGACGGCGAGCGGCGGGAACATCGGCTCCGTCGTCGCCCACCTCGTCGTCCGTGACGTCCCCGGCCTGGAGCCCGGCGTCTACGGCTACGTGGCCTCCGAGCACCGGCTGGCCAGGCTCGCCGCCGACCCCGGCGCCGTCCCCGGCGAGGCGCCGCTGACGGTCGTCCTCACCGGCGACTTCACCAAGGTCGCCAAGAAGTACGCGGCCTTCGCCCTGCGCATCGTCCTGCTCGACGCCGGCTGCGCCACCGCCACGCTGCGCTCCGCGGCCACCGCGCTGGACCTGCCGTTCGCGATCCGCACCCGCTGGGACGACCTCGCGGTCGCCGCGGCCCTGGGGATCGACCCCGACCTGGAACCGGTCACCACCCTCGTCGACCTGGGAGGAGCCCCGTGAGCGCCCCGCACGAACTGGCCCTGGACATGCTGGCGTCCTTCCGCGAGCAGCGCGGCCCCGCCGCGGGCACGGCGCTCGCCGAACGCCCGCCGGCCGCACCCGCCGGAGCCGTACCCGCCGGAGCCGTAAGCACCGAGCCGGTGTCCGTCGGGTCGGTGCCCGCCCCGGCGGCGATCGGACCGGCCGTCACGGTCGAGCCGTACGCCCACCGGACCGTGCCCCACGACCTCCTGACCACCCTGGAGAACCGGCGCTCCCTGCGCGGCTTCTCCCAGGAGCCGCTGCCCGCCGGGCTGCTGGCCGGCATCATGGCCCGGACCCTGGACCTCGACGAGAGGGACGCGGACGACGCGGACTGCCCGCTGGAGATCACGGTCGTCGCCCACCGGCTGACCGGGGTCACCCCCGCCGTCCACCGCTTCGACGCCGCCGCGTCCACCTTCACCCCGGTGATGGAGCTGCCCACCGGAGCGGCCCGCTACGGACTGACGCTGCAGCCGGAGTTCTCCGACGCCGCCGCGATCGTCTCGATCGGAGTCCCGCTGGACGCCGCCGTCCACCGCCACGGCGCGCACGGCTACCGGCTCCTGCTCACCCGCGCCGGCTCCGCCGCGTACGCGATGTGGCTGGACGGCGTCGCCCACGGACTGGTCGGCAGCGTCTTCGCCGGCTTCATCCCGGCGGCCGTCCGCGGCCCGCTGCTCAGCGACGGAACGAGCCGCCAGCAGATCTTCGCGCTGGCCCTGGGCCTGCCGCCGGCCCCCTGAGACTTCCCGCCCCGACCGGGGGCGGGAGCCCTTACCCACCGCACGACACCTGAGGAGGTGCCTCGCATGGAGGACATCGAGCTGTACGCCGTCGACGCCGAAGAGCTGGCGATCGAGGAGCTCCCCGAGGGCAACGCCCTCGCGAGCTGGGCGTCCGCCGGTTCCGCTTCGACCGCGTCCTGCCCGGCGACGTCCGCGTCGTCCGTCAGCAGCGCGTCCACCTACGGGTGATCCGAAGCCCCCAGGCCGGCCCGCCCGGCCGTCCGCCCCGCACCGCACACCGGAAGGAGGTGAACACCATGGAGAACAACATCGAGCTCTACGTCATCGACGGTGACGAGCTGGCCATCGAGGAGCTTCCGGAGGGCAACGCCCTCGGCTGCTTCTTCTGCGCCGGATCCGCTTCGACCGCGTCCTGCCCCGGCACGTCCGCGGCCACCGCGTCGTCCGCGTCGACCATCGGCTGACCCCCGGTCAGCACCCGTACCAGAAACCGTTACCCGTAACGCAGAAAGGATTCCTCGATGAAGGACTTCGACGACCTCGAGCTGGACCTGTCCGCCGACGAGCTGGCCTCGGACGCCCTCGGCCTCGAGCCCCTGAAGGAGGGCGTCGCCCTCGGCACCTGGGCGACCGCCGGCACCGCCTCGTCGGCCTCGTGCCCGACGAGCACCGCCTCCTCCTCCGCGAGCGCCTCCAGCTTCGGCTGAGTCCGCCCGCGAGGTCGCCGGCACGACCGGCACCACCCGCACCACCCGCACCACCCGCACCACATCCACCCGGACCACCTGCGCGTCAGGTGGGCGAACGAAAGGAAGTGAACGCCATGAACGAGAACCTCGACAACGAGCTCGAGCTGTGGTCGGAGTCCCTCGACCTGGAGGTCCTCCAGGACGCCGTCAGCCCCGGCTTCACCACCGCCTTCTGCGGCGCCTGCGCCGGCTCGGCCAGCTGCCCCGTCGGCTGCGTCGGCTCGATGAGCAGCGTCTCCAGCCAGGGCGGCTGATCAGCGGCTCGGATCCCTGGGCTCCGGGGTGGTCCTAGTACCCCGGGGCCCAGGGCCCAAGCGCCGAACAGGCTCAGCCCGGTCCGCTTTTCCCGGACCGGACTGCACCAGACACGACCAGATTAGAGCCAGGCGGCCCGGCACGGTAGCGGACCGGCCGCCGCTGCGGAGGGAGGAACCGCGCCGTGGACACGTGCACCGCACCCAAGCTCCGGGAGGATCTGGAGATCATCCGGGGGATGGACGACCACCCCCTGATGTTCGATCCGAAGGGCGGGACCTACCACCGGCTGACCAAGTCGGCGGCGGCGCTGCTCCGCCAGTTCGACGGAGCGCACACGCTGGACGAGCTCTCGGCCCTGATGGCCGAGCGCCGGGGAGTACCCGCCGAGGGCGTCCGCGGAGAGCTCACCGCCTTCGTCGACGAGCTGAGCCGCAGCGGCCTCCTCGTCGGAACCGAAGCCGAACGGGAGCCCAAGAAGCGCGCCGGCGGCCGCTTCGGCACCAGCATGCTCATGCCCCGATTCGTCGTCACCCGCTCGCTGCCGAAGGTCCTCGAGCCCCTGGCCCGGCTGCTGCGCCCGGTCCCGGCCTGGCTGTCGGTCGGCGTCTTCGCCGGCGGCGGCCTCCTCGGCATCCTGCTCGGCCTCTACACGGTCCTGACCTCGGCCCCGCCGGCCAAGGACCTGCTGGGCACCGGAACCCTCGTCGCCATCGCGCTGATGTTCCTCCAGATCCTCGTGCACGAGAGCGCGCACGCCATGGTCTGCCAGGTGCTCAAGGTGCCCGTACGGGGCCTGGGAGTGGCGCTGCTCTTCTACTTCATGCCGCTCGCCTACGTCGACCGCACCGACGCCTACCGCGTCCGCTCCCGGGGCGGCCGGGTCCTGCTCGCCGTCGCCGGACCGCTCAGCGACGGCTGGTTCACCGGCGCCGCCGCCCTGCTCGTCCTCACCGCCGACGGGCCGGTCGCACAGGTCGCGGGTGCGCTGCTGATCTTCCAGATGCTCAACCTGGTCACGAACATCAACCCGATGCTCCCGAGCGACGGTTACGCGGCGCTGGAGGCCGGCTTCGGCCTCGTCGACGCCCGGGGCCGTGCCTTCACCCTGCTCAAGCACCGCCTGCTGGGCCGTCCGCTGCCGGGCTTCCTGGAGCGGATGCCGGCCCGCAGCCGCCGGCTGCACGTCACGTACGGCATCGTCTGCTGCGTCTACACCGTGGCGCTCGGCTTCTTCGTCGTCCAGTCGCTGATCTGGTCCTTCGAGCTGGTCGGACGGTCGCTGCCGTGACCGCTCCCGAGATCTCCGGACCGCTGCTGACCCGGGTGGGCGGACTGCCCACCGAGGCCCTGGACCTCACCGGGGCCGCCACCCGCAGCGCGATCGCCGAGGCCGCCGACGCGCACGCCGAACTGGAGCGCCGCCGCCCCGCCGTGGAGGACGCCTGCTTCCCGCTGGTGCCCCTCCTGGACGACGAAGTGCCCCTGCGGCGCCAGGTCCTGGCCGCCAAGCGGGCCGCGCACCGGCTGCGCGCGCTGCCGTGGGGCGACGAACTGCCCGCTCGGGTCGCCGAGCTGGCCGGGCCCGAGGCGGCCGCGGAGTTCCGCGGCTGGCAGCAGGCCGTACGGCTGCGCGACGAGACGGCCCGGCGGCTCGACGCCCTGCTCGCCGAGGACCGCGCGGCGGCCCCGGCAGCGCTCGCGGGCCACCTCGCCGATCCGGGCTTCGCCCGGGCCGCCGCCCTCGCCGCCCCCGACTGGCTGCGCCACGGCCGCCCGCGCCGCCGCCCGGCCGAGACCCGCAACCTGCGCACCCTGTACTCCTACGTGTCCCGCGCGGCGGTGAAGACGAGCCCGTTCTCCACCCTGACCACGGTCGGCGAGGCCGGCTCCGCCGCCACCCCCGCCGCTCACAGCTACGCCGCCACCGCTCTCGCGCAGCTCGCGCTGCGCTGTCTCGCTCGCGAGGCCGGGAGCGCCGGGCTGCTGCGGTACCGGCTCGCGCCGGTGCGGCCCGGTGGGTCGGACGCTCCGCGGGGGCTCGTGCTGCTGCCCGAGCCCGTCGCCGACGGCGGTCTGGCCTGGCGGCTCGACCGGGTCGTGGAGGCCGATCACGCGGCGCCCTGGCTGGCGGGCTTCGCGCCCGATGCCGAGCACTCCCTGGAGGAACTGCTGGCGGGCCTCGGCGGTCCGGACCCCTTCCGCCGGTTCCGGCGGCTCCTCGACACCGGGCTGATCGCACCCGTACCGCCCTGGCGGCGCGGCGACGATCCGGTGGGGGCGGTGGCGGAGCTCCTCGCGGGCAGTCCCCAGGACGGGGACGGGATCGCCGCCGAGGTACGGGAGTTGAGGGACTCGGCCGCCGCGCTCGCCGCCGCCGGCGAGGAGGAGCGCACCGAGACGCTCACCCGGGCCCGGCACACCGCCCGGCGCTGGGCCAGGCGGGCCGGTCTCGACCGGTTCGAGTCGGGGGAGGTGCTGTACGAGGACGTCGCGAGCGATCTCGCCCTGCCGCGACTCCTCGACGTGCCGGAGGTCCGCGCCGATCTGACCGAACTGGGCCGCCGCATGCGCCCGTTCGTCTTCCGTTCGCACCTCTACGACGTGCTCGTGGACCGTTTCACGGCCGAGTTCGGGCCGGGCGGGACCTGCACCGACGTGCTCGGGTTCCTCATGCGCGTCGCCGTCGACGGGGACGCGCAGCCCGACCTCGACAAGGCCTCCGTCGCCGACCGCGCCGAGCGGGAGACCGCGGGGGAGCGGGCCTGGCTGCCGGTCGGGCCGAGCAGCGCCCCGCCCGCGTCGGCGGTGCTGTTCCAGCTCGCCGCGAGCGGCCCGGAGGCCGTGCGCGCCGGCGACTACCGGCTGGTGGTCAACCAGTTCAACCCCGGTACGGGCGGGCTCGTGACCCGCTTCGGCGGGCTGCTCGGCGAAGGCTTCCGGGACCGGC
The DNA here is from genome assembly GCF_043080005.1 of Streptomyces sp. NPDC015130. NCBI lineage: Bacteria > Bacillati > Actinomycetota > Actinomycetes > Kitasatosporales > Streptomycetaceae > Streptomyces > Streptomyces sp. NPDC015130. The sequence continues at coordinate 54,452 of NZ_JBIBVC010000011.1, forward strand.
TGCGTGCGCACGTCCGGGCCTGCTGGCCGGGCCGGACCTGCCGGGAACTCGTCCTGTGGACGGAGATCAACACGGCCCAGTCGCGGTCGGCCGGCCTGCTGCCGCCCCTGGTGCTGCCCGGCGAGGTCCCGGCGGACGAGGGCCTCGACCTGACCGACACCGTCCTCACCCACGACCCCGGCGAGGGGACCCTCGCGCTGCGCGACCGTGCCGGCGAGCCGGTCGGCCTCGCCTATCTCGGGCTCGTCCCGCCGCACCTCTTCCCGCCGTTCGCCCGGCTGCTCGCCGTACTCGCCGACCCGTGGGTCAACGGCTCGCCGCACTCGGACTACGTCCTGCCGTTCGGGCTCCAGGAGCGGCGGACCGAGGAGGTCGTGCCGTCGGCGCGCACCGGCTTCGGCCGCGTCACGGTCTCCCGCGCCTCGTGGGTCGTCCCGGCGGCCGCACTGCCCGTGCCGAGGCCGGGCGAGAGCGATGCCGAGACGGTGCTGCGCGCCGAGGAGTTCCGGCGCGCGCACGGCCTGCCGGAGGAGGTCTTCTGCCACCGGCTGACCGGCTTCGGGCCGGGGGAGCAGGGCACGGACCGCAAGCCGCTGTGGGTGTCGCTGACGTCACCGCTCTCGCTGTCCGTACTCGCCCAGTGGGCCGGTCCGGCCACCGGGCACCTGCGTCTGGTCGAGGCGCTGCCGGTCAGGTCCGCGCATCCGCTGCGGGACGCGGCGGGCGGCACGAGGGCCGCCGAGCACATCGCGCTGCTGCGTTGGCGGCGCCCGGAGGAGGAAGCATGAGCACGACCGTCCCCCGGCGGGACTGGTGGTACGTACGGGTCTATCCGGGTGGTCCCGGACTCATGGACGCCGCGGTCCGCACCCTGGCGCCGTGGCTGGCCGCGCAGGCCGGGCGGCTGGGCAGCGAGGACTGGTTCTTCATCAGGTACTGGGACGCCACCGGCCACCACCTGCGGCTGCGGCTGCGGGCCGGGGCCGACACGGTGGACGCGCTGCACGCCGTCGCCCGCGAGGAGCTGACCGCCCTGCTGGACACGCTGGAGGAGCGGCCCGAGGACTCCGTCGGCCTGCTGCCCGGCGCGCTGCCGCCCGGCTCGCCGGCGCGGGGCGTCACGCCCGCGCTGTACGCGCCGGAATCGGCCAAGTACGGCGGCCCGGACGGGGTGGCTCTCGCCGAGCGGATCTTCCGGCTGGACAGCGCGTTCTGCGCGGAGCTCGACCTCGCCGCGCTGCCCCGGCGCTACGAACGGGCCGCGCACGCCGTGCACTTCGCCCGGGCGCTCACCGCGCGGGTGCTGACCGAGGAGGAGCGGGACGTCTTCTGGGTCCGGCACCGCACCCGGTGGGGCTGGCAACTGCGCCTGGCCGCGGGCGGGGAGCAGCTCCGGCCGTTGCTCGGCACCGTCTCGGCGGGGGTACGGGCCCAGGGCGCGCCCGCGCCCGGTGTGCGGGAGCGCATCGACGCGCACGCCGACGCCATGGCCGAACTCCTGCTGCGTGCTCCCGGCTCACGGGACCATCAGGTGCTCCATCACCTGCACATGGTGATGAACAGGCTGGGCTTCCCGCCCGGCGAGGAAGCGGCGCTCGGCATGCTGGCGGGGCAGACCGCCAGGAAACCGGCGGCTGTCGCCGGTGCGGCGCCCGGATGAGAGGAACGGCTGTGACGACTCTGGCAGGCGACATGATCCTGCTCGCCTTCGACGAGGAGGGCGGCAGGCTTCCCGTCCGGCAGTCGCTGGCGCCGGCGGTGCGCGGTGCGCTGCTCGCCGAACTGCTCGACGGCGGCGCCCTGACGGACGAGGCGGGCACGGCCGGTGCCGTGGGCGAGGCGCCGCGGGACGCCGCGCTCCGGGAGGTGTGGGGGCGGATCTCGGCGGAGCCCGGCAGGAAGTGGCTGCACTGGGTCCGCAAGGACGGCCGCGCGTCGATCCACGAGGTGCTGCGGGGCCTGGAGAAGGACGGTCTGCTGGAGCGGAGCACCGGCCGGGTCTTCGGCGTCTTCCCGCTGGAGCGCGTCGCCCTCACCTCGACGGGCCTCACGGCCGCCGGGGAGGTCCGCGCCGCGGTGGCCGCGGCGGCCGAGACACCGGCCGCCGGCGCTGCCTCCGCGGGGGGCCGGGCCGCGCTGCTCGCCGGACTCGCGCACGCGGGAGGCCAGTTGGGCACGGCCCTGCCGGCCGACCGGCGCCGCGCGCTCAAGGACCGCCTGACGGCCCTGTCCGAGGCCGCCGCCCCGGTCTCGCCCGCGGTACGCCGGGCCGTCCAGGACCTCCAGGGCGCGGCCGTCTCGTAACGGCGCGAGCGGGCCGGGTCCGGGTCCAGGACGAGCCGGGTCCCGTGCGGCCGGATCCCGTGTGGGCCGGATCCCGGACGGGCCAGGTCCCGGACGGGCCAGGTCCCGTGCGGGCCGGGTCCAGGACGAGCCGGGTCCAGGATGGGCCGGGTCCAGGACGGGCCGGGTCCAGGACGGGCCGGGTCCAGGACGAGCCGGGTCCAGGATGGGCCGGGTCCCGTCCGGGCCGGATCCCGGACGGGCCGGACCCCGTGTGGTCCTGGTCCCGCGTGGTCCTGGTCCCGCGTGGTCCTGGTCCCGCGTGGTCCTGGTCCCGTGTGGTCCTGGTCCCGTGTGGTCCTGGTCCCGTGTGGGCCGGGGCCCGCCGCGGGTCGGTCTCGGGTGGCTGCGGGCGGCCGTCGTCTCGTGGCCGTCCGCGCCACCGGCGCCCCGGGTGCGTCAGATCCAGCCGCGCTCGCGTGCCAGGAGTGCCGCGTGCGGGCGGCTGGACGCGCCCAGGACGCGGAGGAGGTCGGCCACGTGACGCCGGTAGGTCCGTACCGACATGCCCAGGTCACGCGCGCCGATCTCGTCCTTGCCGACGTGGCACATGGACTTCAGGACCTCCCGCTCGGTCTCGGCGAGCCCGTCCGTGCACTCCTCGTCGTCCGCGGTGATCGTCGCCAGGTCCGTGGCCTGGCACCAGATCTTCTCGAAGAGGGCGAGGATTCCGGAGACGAGGCCGGTCTCCTGGGCCACGAGGGCGCCCCGGGAGGTGTCCTCGGGGTCGATCGGGACGAGCGCGGTGCGGCGGTCGTAGACGAGGACGCGCTCCGAGAGGTCCTCCGCCACCCGGATCTGCGCGCCCTTCGCGGTGAGCTCCCGCAGGTAGCCGACGGTCAGCGGATCTGCGAGGGCCTCCTGGAGGACCACGCTGCGGAGCCGGACGCCCCGGCTGAGACAGCGCAGGTCCAGCGGGCGGGCGTGCGCGATGTTCTCGGGTGTCAGCACCGTGTACGGCTCGACGGACAGGATCTCCTCGCGGGCGAAGAAGGCCAGGTCGTCGATCCGGCTGCGGATCTGTGCGACGTTCTCCATGCGTTCGACGGACTGCGTCGAGGCCAGCGCCGGACTCTGCTCGTCCCGCAGTTCGGCGACGAGGTGCCGGCAGCGGGTGACCTCCTGGAGCTCCTGGTGGAGTTCCCGCAGCCGCAGCTCGGTGAGCCGGTCCACGACGATCGCCGGGTCGGTCGGGCACACGGTCTGCCGGTCGGTCCCGTACAGCAGGCCGAGCTCGCGCAGCCGGTCCTGGGCGGTGGCGACGGCCTCGCGGTCGGCCCGTAGCAGCAGGTGGATGTCTCCGTCGGTGGTGTCAGGATTTCGCAGGAAGTGGCGGTAGATGCTCTCCTCCAGCTCGGAGAGCCCCAATACGCGCATGCCTGATTCCGCCATCTCGAGCCCCCGTAGCTCTGCGTGCACACCGGCGTCGCGCCGCCCCGCTGGTCAGGCGGTGGTGGCTGCGCGTCCGGATGATGGACTTCGGAGAGTAATCCCCGAGTAAACGGACGCCTACCGTAGGCATCCGGATGTGGCGGGCGTCACATTGCGCAGAGCGCCGTGATGGTGGTCGCCGGGTGGCCGCTCCACCCCTCCGGGGCGCGGGTTGACCCTCGGAGCGGCGGCGCATAGCGTCGCCGCGCTGGGGCGGGCAGGTGCTCAGGAGGTCGCGTGGTGGTGTCGGGTGGGGCGGAGCGGCTGACCGCCGACGGTGCTCCCTTCGCAGTTCAGGGCGGTGTGTACGTCGGCGGGCCGCGGACGCTGCGGGAGTTCGTCGAGGTCGTCTGGGCCTACGGGGACCGGGTCTTCCTCGTCTCCGAGACCGGGGAGACGACCTACCGGGAGTTCTTCGACGCCGCCTGCGGGCTCGCCCGGCGGTTCGTCGGCGAGTACGGGCTGCGCCCCGGGGACCGGGCCGTCGTCGTGATGCGGAATCTGCCCGAGTGGCACATCGCCTTCTGGGCCGCACAGCTCGCCGGGCTCGTCGCCGTGCCCCTCAACGCTTGGTGGACCGAGGACGAGTTCACGTACGCCCTCGACGACTGCGCGCCCGGCGTGCTGCTCGTCGACGGGGAGCGCGTCGCGCGGGTGCGGGGCTGGGCCGGCGAGCACGGGGTGCCCGGGATCGTCTTCGACGGGGAGGCCGAGGAGGGGTTCGTCGCGTACGTCCCCGACAGCGATCCGTTCCTCGGGCCGCCTCCCGTCGACGTCCTTCCCGAGCACGACTGCACGATCATCTACACCTCCGGCACCACCGGCCGGCCCAAGGGTGCCGTCGCCACGCACCTCGCGCAGGCCGGGGCCGCCATGAACCCCCGGTACTTCGCCGCCGCCGCGGCCCTCGCCCGCGGGGAGATCCCCGGGTCCGCGCCCGCGCCCGTCTCGCTCACCACCTTCCCCTTCTTCCACGTCGCCGCCTTCACCTCGTTCTACGCCGTGATGGCGGCCGGCGGCACGCTGGTGATGATGCGGAAGTGGGACGCGGGGGCCGCCCTCGAACTGATCCGCCGGCACCGGGTCACCCACTACGCCGGGGTGCCCACCACCGCGCTCCAGCTCCTCGAAGCCGCCCGCGCCACCGGCGACCCGCTGGAGAGCCTCGTCCTGCTCAGCACCGGCGGCGCCGCCGCCCCGCCCGGGATCGTCGCCGGGATCACCGCCTCGTACGGCGAGCGCGTCGAGCCCCGCAACGGCTACGGGCTGACCGAGACCTGCGGCGGCGTCCTGTCGAACATCGGGGCCGAGTACCGGGCGCATCCCGGCAGCGTCGGGCGCCCCTCGCCCACCACCGAGGTGCGGATCGAGCGGCCCGACGGGAGCGGGGTGGGGGAGCTCTGGCTGCGCGGGCAGTCGCTCATCCGCGGGTACTGGGGGAACGAGGCCGCGACCCGGGCCGCGTTCACCGACCACGGGTGGTTCCGGACGGGGGACCTCGCGCGGGTCGACGAGCAGGGGCGCGTCAGCATCGTGGACCGGCTCACCGACATGGTGATCCGCGGCGGCGAGAACGTGTACTGCGTCGAGGTCGAGAGCGTCCTGCACGAGCACCCGGACGTCGCCGACGCCGCCGTGCTCGGCATGCCGCACCCGGTCCTCGGTGAGGAGGTCGTGGCCGTCGTCCGGCTGCGCCCGGGGGCCGGTGCCGGGTTCGACGTGGAGGCGCTGCGCGCCCACGTCGGCGCGCGCCTCGCCGCCTTCAAGGTGCCCGCCCGGGTCCTCGTACAGCAGGGGGAGCTGCCGCGGAACCCGACCGGGAAGATCCTCAAGCGGGAGCTGCGGACGCTCTTCAGCCGCGTGTGACGCGGACGCGGTACGAGCCGTCCGGCTCCTCGGCCAGGACGCTGATCCGGATGCCGTTCGCCCGGTCCGTGAACGTCTCGCCCGGGCGGTACGGGGCGTCCGAGAGCTCCGCGTGGACGTTCGGGCGCCGGGTGCAGCCGCCGCTGGAGCGGTCGCTGTCGGACACGGTCACCGGGCCGTGGCCCGTGTCCACGTCGGACTCGACCCGGTAGACGAGGACGCCCTGCTCGCAGACCGCCTCGTCGTTGCCCTCCTTGCTGCGCACCTCGACCGCGTACCCCGAGGTGCCGGAGAGCGGGACGAAGGTGAGCTTGGGGCCGCCGGCGACGGCGAGCGGGGTGAGGGAGTAGTCGGTGGAGCCGGGGCCGGAGGCGCAGTTGATCTGGTCGTTGTCGAGCCAGCCCAGCTTCCACTTGTGCCAGCCGAGCAGGTCGTTGTTGGCTCCCCAGTCCTCGGACATGATGTCCCAGTGCCCGACCGTGCCGCCGCCGTCCGAGGTGTAGAGGTCGGGCAGGCCGAAGACGTGGCCGTTCTCGTGGGGCAGCACCCGGTAGCCGGTCTCGGCGAAGCTGCCGGAGCCGTCGTCCTGGCGGCTGTAGACGAAGGACGTGTTGGCGAGCGGCACGCCGTCGGCGTAGGGGGCGTCGTCGTTCCCGGAGAAGGTCACGGAGAGGACGGTGTCGAGGGCGGACGGCCCGGCGTTCGGCGTGGCGAGGACGTTGACCAGGTCGTAGGCGCTGAAGTCCACCGTCGCGTCGGCGGCCTTCACGATGTCCTCGACGAGGGAGCGGTACCCCGGCTCGTACGGTGAGCCGCGCTCGATCCCGTACTCGGAGAACGGGCGGGGCATCCGGAGCCAGTCGGTCATCGGGACCTCGGCCTGGTACTTCAGGCGCCCGTACGAGCTGGTGTGGAACCAGTCGGAGGTCTGCGGGAAGAACTCGCGGAACCGGCTCATCGCGGTGCCCTCGCCGACGGCGTCGGGGAAGTCGACCATCAGGGTGAGTGCCCTGACGTGGCCCGTGGAGCGTACGTATCCGGGAGCGGTGGGCAGCCCCTCCGACATCTGCACGCCCATCGTGGTCGCGATCCGGCACGGGCCGAGCTGCGCGCCGCTCGGCGCGGCGGCCACGGGGCCGGCCGAGGCCGGGGCGGGGTCGGGGAGCGTCGTGCTCGCGGAGGCGAGCAGAGCGAGGGAGAGGGCCGTGGTCGCCGCCAGCGCGACCGGCCTGCGTATCCGTCGGCGGGGGTGCTGCATACGGGCGCCTCTCCGGTGGGGGCAGGTCTGCGGCACGGATCTCCTGCGGGGGAGACCGGAGATCCGTGCCGTGCGATCAGCCTGTGGCGAGTGGCTCCGGTGCGCGCGCCGGGTGGACCGATCGGGTCGGTGCCGGGCGTGGCGCGGGGTGTTCCGGCGGCATTCCGCGCCGCGCGTGGTACGTGACCCAGGTCACATGGGGCTCGGGAAATAACCGGGGGCTCCGTCCCCGTTTAAACCTGTGTTCTGCGAAGTGGGGAGTCTGTCCCCGGATCGCTTCCGGATCGCTCCCGGATCGCTCGGGATCGCTCCGCATCGTTTCGGCCGCATCGGAAGAAGAAGCTGAGGAGGTTGTGGCGTGACCAGCACCCCGGACACCGCGCCCGTCCGCCGCGTACCCCGCCCGCGCGCCGACGCCCTGCGCAACCGCGAGCGGATCGTGACGGCGGCCCGCGAGATGTTCGTCGAGTTCGGCCCCCAGGTGCCGTACGACGAGGTGGCGCGGCGCGCCGGCGTCGGGAACGCCACGCTCTACCGCAACTTCCCCGAGCGCGTCGATCTCGTCCGCGAGGTCGTCCTCTCCCTCATGGCCCGCGTCGCCGAGATCGCCGAGCGTGCCGCCGAGGAGGAGTCCGACACCTTCGCCGCCCTCCGCCGCTTCACCCACGCCGCCGCCGACGAGCGCATCGGCGCCCTGTGCCCGATGCTCGACGGGGCCTTCGACAAGGACCACCCCGATCTGACCGTCGAGCGCGAGCGTCTGGAGGAGGCCGTCGAGGGCCTCGTCGAGCGGGCGCAGCGCGCCGGCCGGCTCCGCTCCGACATCGGCGTCGGGGACCTGATGGTGGCGGTCTCGCAGCTGACCCGTCCGCTGCCCGGAACGGCCTGCGTGAACTTCGACCAGTTCGTCCACCGCCATCTGCAGCTGTTCCTCGACGGCCTGGAGGCGCCCGCGCGCTCCGAGCTGCCGGGTACGGCCGCGACGCTGGAGGACCTGCGGCGCGACTCCTGCGGGCGGTCGTGACCCTCCCGGACCCCCGTCGTTCCCGTCCCGGACCTCCTTCCTGAACCCCGCCCTGAACCGCTTTCCGAACCGCCTTCCTGACCTCCCCTCCTGACCTCCCCCTTTCACGTCTTCCACGTCCCTTTTTCACCTGTACGCGCCAAGAGGTGGCTACCCCCATGTCCAAAATCCCCGCGAGCTCCGCGAGCCAGGCCGTGGCCGACCCCGGCCGCTGGAAAGCGCTCGTCTTCATCGCCCTCGCCCAGCTGATGGTCGTGCTCGACGCGACGATCGTGAACATCGCGCTGCCCTCCGCCCAGCAGGACCTCGGGATCTCGGACGGCAACCGGCAGTGGGTCATCACGGCCTACGCGCTCGCCTTCGGCGGTCTCCTCCTCTTCGGCGGCCGTATCGCCGACCTCTGGGGCCGCAAGCGGACCTTCGTCGTCGGCCTGATCGGCTTCGCCGCCGCCTCCGCCCTCGGCGGCGCCGCGACCGGCGAGGCGATGATGCTCGGTGCCCGCGCGCTCCAGGGCGCCTTCGGCGCGCTCCTCGCGCCCGCCGCGCTCTCGCTGCTCGCCGTGACCTTCACCGACGCCAAGGAGCGGGCCAAGGCCTTCGGCATCTACGGCGCGATCGCCGGTGGTGGCGGCGCCGTGGGTCTGATCCTCGGCGGCTTCCTCACCGAGTACCTGAACTGGCGTTGGACCTTCTTCGTCAACATCCCGTTCGCGATCGTCGCCGCCGTCGGCGCGTACCTGGTCATCCGTGAGCCCGCGGGCGGCCGCAACCGCTCCACGCTCGACATCCCCGGCGTGATCCTGTCCACCCTGGGCCTGGTCGCCCTCGTGTACGGCTTCACCCGCGCCGAGTCCGAGGGCTGGAGCGACGCCGGCACCGTCGGCATGTTCGTCGGCTCCGCCGTGCTGCTCCTCGCCTTCGTCCTCACCGAGGCGAAGGTGAAGTCCCCGCTGCTGCCTCTGCGCGTCCTGACCGACCGCAACCGCGGCGGTGTCTACCTCTCGCTGGGTCTCGCCGTCATTTCGATGTTCGGCCTCTTCCTCTTCCTGACCTACTACCTCCAGGTCGTGAAGGGCTACTCGCCGGTCATGACGGGCTTCGCGTTCCTCCCGATGATCGCGGGCATGATCATCGGCTCCACGCAGATCGGTACGCGGCTGATGACCCGCGTCCCGCCGCGCATGCTCATGGCCCCGGGCTTCCTGACCGCCGGTCTCGGCATGCTGCTGCTCACGCAGCTGGAGGTCGGCACCTCGTACGCCGGTCTGATCCTGCCCGCGCAGCTGCTGCTGGGTCTGGGCATGGGCACGGCGTTCATGCCGGCCATGTCGCTCGCGACGCTCGGCGTGGACCCGCGGGACGCCGGTGTGGCCTCCGCGATGGTCAACACCTCGCAGCAGGTCGGCGGCGCCATCGGTACGGCCCTGCTGAACACGATCGCCGCCTCGGCGACCACCGCCTACCTGACCGACCACGCGGCGGGCGCGACCACCCCGGCCGCCCAGAAGCTGCTCCAGCTCCAGGGCATGGTCGAGGGCTACACCGCGGCCATCTGGTGGGCCGTCGGCATCCTGGTCGTCTCGGCCGTGATCGCGTTCACCCTGATCACCACGGGCAAGCCGGACATGGGCGTCGTCGCCGGTTCGGGTGCGGGCGCGGACGACGAGGTGAAGGTGCCGGTCATCGCCCACTGACCCCGTACCGCTCCTGGCGCGTCCTGCCCTGGTTCCGCGAGCCCCGTGCTCAGCGGAGCCAGGGCAGGTCCGCGTCCGGGCCCGAGGGTTCGAGGCCCTCGGCCATCACGCGCATGATCTCGCCGAGCTGTGTCATCTGGTCGGCGGAGAGCCGGTCGAACATCGCCTGGCGCACGGCCGCCACATGGCCGGGCGCGGTGCGGCGCAGGACGTCCATCCCCTCGTCCGTGAGCCGCGCGAACTGGCCGCGCTTGTCGGAGGGGCAGTTCTCGCGCCCCACCCAGCCGTTCTTCTCCAGGCGGGCGATCGCGTGCGAGAGACGGGAGCGGGTGATCTTGGCGCTCTTGGCGAGCTCGGTCATCCGCAGCCGCCGGCGGGGCGCCTGGGAGAGCTGGACGAGCAGTCCGTAGTAGACGTGCGGCATCCCGGCGTCGCGCTGCAACTGGCGGTCGAGGTGATCCTCCAGGAGCGTGGTGGCGTGCAGGTAGGCGCGCCAGGTGCGCTGTTCCTCGTCGGTGAGCCAGCGCGGTTCGGTCATGTCTCCCATGGGTCCCATCGTACGACTCGTTCTTGAAAGTTGAACTAGATACGTTTACTCTGCAGATATTGAGCTTGAACTTTCAATGACTCGGTCCCGTGGGTCGGGTGGACTCGATGACCGAACAGGCCGGAGGTCGCAGCATGGACGCCACGCTCGAACGGATGCCCGCCCTCTACCTCTCCCACGGCGCTCCGCCGCTCGCCGACGACCCCGTCTGGCCCGGCGAACTCGCCGCCTGGTCCGCAGGCCTCCCCCGCCCCAAGGCCATTCTGATGGTCTCCGCGCACTGGGAAGAGGCCCCGCTCGCCCTCGGCGCCACCGAGACCGTCCCGCTCGTCTACGACTTCTGGGGCTTCCCCGAGCACTACTACCGCGTCCGGTACGAGGCGCCCGGCGCCCCGCAGCTCGCCGAGGCCGTCCGCAAGCTGCTCCGCGCGCCCGGCACACCCGTCCAGGACATCCCCGACCGCGGGCTCGACCACGGCGCCTACGTGCCGCTCGTCGAGATGTTCCCGGGCGCAGACATCCCCGTGCTCCAGATCTCCATGCCCACCCTCGACCCGCGCCGGCTCATGGACATCGGGCGCAGGCTCGCCCCGCTGCGCGACGAGGGCGTCCTGATCGTCGGCAGCGGCTTCTTCACCCACAACCTCGCCGCCCTCCGCCACACCGGCGGCGGCGTGCCGGGCTGGTCCGCCGAGTTCGACGACTGGGGGCACCGCGCCCTGGAGGCGCAGGACGTCGACGCCCTCCTCGACTTCGCGCACAAGTCCCCCGCCGGACGCCTCGCCCACCCGCGTACGGAGCACTTCGCCCCCCTCTTCGTCACCATGGGCGCGGCGGACGCGGCCGGCGACCTCGACGCCGAACGGTCCGTGATCGACGGCTTCTGGATGGGGCTCGCCAAGCGGTCCGTCCAGTTCGGCTGAGGTCCCGGCCCCTCAGAACACCGGCGGGTTGAGCTCGATCGAGCGGGCCGCGGCGGCCAGTGCGAGCGGGTCGCCGACGTCGAGCGCCGTGTCGGTGAACTTGATCGTGTGGTCGTCGCCGTGCGCCGCCGCCCGCTCGAAGACCTCCTCGGCGGTGAGGGCGGTCCTCGCGTACGGGGCGGACTCGCGTGGGGTGTGGGCCTCGTGTGGGTTGTGGGCCTCGTGTGGGGTGTACGCCGCCGTCACCGCGGCCGCCGCCGTCCAGGCCGCCGCCAGGCTCGGCGCCCACAGCTCGCGGGGGAGGGCGGGCAGCGCGCGGAGGACCGCGTTCGGTGCCGTCGCCGCGTGGACCAGCATGACCGGCTCGCCGTGGCCGTGCGTGGCGTACCGGCGGGTCGCCGCCGCCACCAGCTCCGTGAGCAGCGCCTTCGCCGTGTCCGGGTCCGGGGCCGCGCCCCACCGAGGGAACGCCGTCAGCTGGTCGAGCCGGTGCCGGATCCCGCCCTCCTGCTCCGGGACGGGCGGTACGGCGTCCAGGGCGGCCGCCGCGCTCGGCGCCACGGCCAGCGGGGCGAGCGGGGGCAGCGGCTGGTGGCGGGCCGCCCAGTAGCCGAGCGCGTGCGCCAGCTCGGCGCGGCGGGGTGCCGTCTCCGGGGAGGTCAGGAGCGTCCGTACGGCGTGACCGGTGCGGATCGCGGGGTGCGTCGCCCCGGCCGCGATCCCGGGGAGCAGCCGGGGCCACCACTCGGCGAGGACCTCGCGCCACGGGCGGGCCTCGGGCCCGTCGAGCTCCCGCGCGAAGAAGCGCGTCCAGTCGGTGATCCGGGACGGGTCGCCGAGCGCTTCACGCCAGTCGTCCGCCGTGACGGGGCGCCGCGCGGGCGGCAGCTCCTCCAGCTTGTGCGCGTAGCGGTCGAGCCAGCGGTGCACGGTCCGGGCCTGGCCGTTGCGGACGAGCGCCTCGACGGCCATCGGGGCGTGGTTGGAGAGCCAGCCGTGGCGTTCGGGGCCGGAGGCGTGGAGGCGTTCGAGGGCCTCGTCGAGGGTGCCGGTCGTGTCGGCGCTCTGGTCGCCGCGCGTGTCGTCGCTCATGCCGCCGACGCTAGGGCGGGGAACCGCGGGGCGTAACGGGCTCGGGACCTAGACCGCGGGTCCGGGACCCGGCTAGGACTTCCGGTCGAGTGGTCGAGTGGTCGAGTGGTCGAGTGGTCGAGTGGTCGAGTGGTCGAGTGGTCGAGTGGTCGAGTGGTCGGGGTCGAGTCGTCCCGAGTCTTCGGCGCGCGCAACCCGAGCGCCCGCGACCGCGTCTGAAGGGATGGCGCCGCATGTGATCGCGATCTCACCGACAGCGTGGTCGGAGCCCCGCGAGCGGCGCCGCATCACCCTCCGTGCCCGGTCTGACCTGCACCTCCGTGGGTTCCGTCGGCATGCCCGAAGGGGCGGCGGCCGCGCAGGATACTGCATGATCGCGAAAATCCATGTGCCGGGTGGGAATTCTGTCCTGATTCCAGTCGTTGTTTCCGTCGGATGCAGGGCACCCGAGAGGGTGTCGCGACCTACTCAGCAAGGGAGCACGCATGGCAACCCGTGCCGTCGCCCGTCGTCAGACCTCCGCCAAGAGCGGGGCGAGCCGGGCCAGCAGCGTTCGCGCCGTGGGCGGGGACATCGCCGACCGCGACCTGGTCGGCATGTACCTCGACGAGATCGCGCGTACACCCCTGCTCGACGCCGCCAAGGAGGTCGAGCTCTCCCAGACGATCGAGGCGGGCGTGTACGCCCAGCAGATCCTGGACGGGGAGATGGAGAGCGAGGCGGGCGGCGCGGCCCGCGAGGAGCTGGAAGCGCTGGTCGCCGAGGGCGAGCGGGCCAAGGACCTCTTCATCAAGTCCAACCTGCGGCTCGTGGTGGCCGTCGCGCGGCGCTACCCGCGCAGCGGTCTGCCGCTGCTCGACCTGATCCAGGAGGGGAACGCGGGCCTGGTGCGCGCGGTCGAGAAGTTCGACTACGCGAAGGGCTTCAAGTTCTCCACGTACGCGACCTGGTGGATCCGGCAGGCCATCACCCGGTCGATCGCCGACCAGTCCCGGACGATCCGGCTCCCCGTCCACCTGGTGGAGGAGCTGGGCCGCATCCGGCGCGTGCAGCGCGAGTTCAACCGGGAGAACGGCCGGGAGCCCGAGCCCGCCGAGATCGCGACGGAGCTCGGCTCGACGCCCGAGCGGGTCACCGACGTCCTGGACTGGGCGCGCGACCCGGTCTCGCTGAACATGTCGGTGGACGACGAGGGCGAGACCCAGTTCGGCGACCTCCTGGAGGACACGTCGGCGATCTCGCCCGAGCAGTCGGTGCTCACGCTGCTGCGCAGCGAGGAGCTCGACGACCTGATCGCCAAGCTCGACCACCGCACGGCCTCGATCATCCGTATGCGGTACGGGATCGAGGACGGGCGCGAGCGGACCCTGACGGAGGTGGGCAAGCAGCACGGCCTGACGCGCGAGCGGATCCGCCAGATCGAGAAGCACGCCCTGCTGGAGCTGAAGAAGATGGCCCACGACACGGGCTTCGACGCCGTGGCGTAGGCGCCGGGAGTCCGGGTTCGGACGGTGAGGGGGCGGACGGCCGCGGAAGCGGGCCGCCCGCCCCTCGTCGCCTCCGGCGGTCGCGGTCGCGGTCGCCGGTCTACGGTCGCGTCGACGCGGCCAGGCGGGTCGCCAGCTCGTCCACGTAGCCGTGGAGGGCCGGCGGGCCGTGGATCGTGAAGGGGGCGTCCACCAGGGCCAGACGGAGCGCCAGCCACTCGACGGAGTCGGTGGAGCGGGTGCGGAGGCGGCAGGTCGTCGGACCCGTCGCCGTCGGGACCAGATGGGACGGGAGCCGGGCCGTCACGAAGTCCGCCGGCGCCTCGAAGGCGACGTCGAGCTCCAGCTCGGTCTGGGCCCGGGACATGGAGCGGAGCAGAAGCTGCGCCGCGTCGCCCGCCGGCAGCTCGCGCGGGGTGAAGCGGGCGCCCGTCGCGAGCGGGTCGCTCACCCGGTCGACCCGGAAGGTCCGCCAGTCCTCGCGCCCCAGGTCGTACGCGACGAGGTACCAGCGGCGCCCGGTCGAGACCAGGCGGTACGGCTCGACCAGCCGCTTCGTCTCGGCGCCGTCGCCCGCCCGGTAGCCGAAGCGCAGCTTCTCCCGGCCCGTGACCGTGCCCGCCAGGGCCGTCAGCGTGGCGGGCGCGACCGTGGCACCGTCGCCCCTGGTCAGCGGCAGCGTCGCGTTCTGGAGGGTCGAGACCCGGTGGCGGAGCCGCGCGGGCAGGACCTGCTCCAGCTTCGCCAGGGCACGTACGGAGGCCTCCTCGACGCCCTCGATGGCGTGCCCGGCGCCGGCCCGCAGGCCGACCGCGATCGCGACGGCCTCCTCGTCGTCGAGGAGGAGCGGCGGCATGGCCGTGCCGGCGACGAGGCGGTAGCCGCCGACCGCTCCGAGCGTCGCCTCGACCGGATAGCCGAGGTCACGGAGGCGGTCGATGTCCCTGCGGATGGTGCGCGGGGAGACCGAGAGCCGTTCGGCGAGCTCGCTGCCGGGCCACTCGCGCGGGGTCTGCAGGAGCGACAGGAGATTCAGGAGTCGTACCGGGGTGTCCGTCATGTTTTCCAGGATGGAGGCCATCTAGGACATCATTTGGCCTAGATGGCTTCTATCTTCCTCGTATGAGTTCACACGAAGCCGTCACGGATGCGGCCCCCACGGACACGAGCGACAAGAGGCGGTGGATCGCCCTCGCCATCGTGATGACGGCCGCCTTCATGGATCTGGTCGACGCCACGATCGTCAACATAGCGATCCCCAGCATCGAGCGTGACCTGGGCGCCTCCTTCGGGGCCATCCAGTGGATCACCGCCGGTTACGCGCTCGCCTTCGCGGCCGGCCTGATCACCGGCGGCCGGCTCGGTGACATCTACGGCCGCAAGCGGCTCTTCCTCCTCGGCACCGCCGGCTTCACGGTCGCCTCGGCGCTCTGCGGCTTCGCCGCCAACCCCGAGATGCTGGTCGCCTCCCGCCTCCTCCAGGGCACGGCGGCGGCGATGATGGTCCCGCAGGTCCTCTCGATCATCCACGTCACCTTCCCGGCGCACGAGCGCGGCAAGGTCTTCGGGATGTTCGGCGCCATCATCGGCCTCGGCGCCGTCTCCGGTCCGCTGCTCGGCGCGCTGCTCACGCAGTGGAACATCGCCGGTCTCGAATGGCGCCCGATCTTCCTGATCAACTTGCCGGTCGGCATCGCGGGCCTGATCCTGGGCCGGAAGTTCATCTCCGAGTCGAAGGCGCCGAAGGCGCTCCGGCTCGACATCGTCGGCATGCTCCTGGTGACGGCGGCGCTGCTGATGCTGATCTACCCGCTGACGCGCGGCCGTGAGCTGGACTGGCCGATGTGGGGCCACGCGATGATGGTCGGCAGCCTCTTCGTCTTCGGCGCGTTCGTCGCCTACGAGCGGTTCAAGACGCGGAAGGACGGCTCGCCGCTCGTCGAGCTGCCGCTGTTCAAGGTGAAGAGCTTCGCCGCCGGCATCGCCGTGCAGCTGACCTTCGGCATCGTGCTCGGCATCTTCTTCCTCGTCTGGACGATGTACATGCAGATCGGGCTCGGCTGGACCCCGCTGAAGGCGGGCGTCACCGGCGTGCCGTTCTCGATCGCGGTCTCCACGGCCGCCGGTCTGTCGGTCCAGAAGCTGGTGCCGCGCTTCGGCCGCAAGGTGCTCCAGGCGGGCGCGCTCACGATGATCGCGGGCATCCTCCTCTACTCCTTCGTGGCGGGCCGCTACGGGAGCGGGATCGAGCCCTGGCAGATGATCGCGCCGCTGGTCGTCATGGGTCTGGGCATGGGCCTGATCGTGGCGCCGCTGACGGACGCGGTCCTCTCGGAGGTGCCGAGGGAGCACGCGGGCTCGGCCTCGGGCCTGATCAACACGACGGGCCAGATGGGCAACGCGCTGGGCCTCGGCCTCGTGTCGGTCGTCTTCTTCGGCGTGATCGACGACCGGAACCTGGCGCAGGTCCCGACCGAGGTGAGTGCGGCCTTCACGGACGCCTTCCAGAACTCGCTCGGCTGGGCGGCGGTCGTGCTCGCCGGGATCTTCCTGGTGATGTTCGCCCTGCCGGCGAAGCCGAAGCAGCACCTGGAGGGCGGCGGCGAGCACGGCGACGAGGACGGCGACGACGCTCCGGATGCCGTCGGCAAGGAGCCGGTGCTGACGCACTGAGCCCCCGAGTGAGGAAGGGCCCTGGCCCCGGGAACCGTCCCGGGACCAGGGCCCTTCGCCGTGTCCGTCAGGTGAGGTCACGGGGGAGTCTGCTACGAGCTGCTGGCGCGGCTGCGGACGAGGCGCCGCTACCGCGCCGCCCACGCCGGCTCGCTCGCCGCCCGCGACCGGCTGCTCGCGCTGCCGGACCTGCCCGCTTCGTACCGCGAACAGACCCGCGCCAACAGGGGGTTCGCCCTGGAGAGGCTGGAAGAGGCCGGAGCCGGGGCCGGGATCGGAGCCGGGACCGAGACCGACGTCCCGGACACCGCCCCCGCTCCCGCCCCCGCGCTCACCTGACGGCGGGAGCGGGAGCGGGAGCGGGCGCAGGGGGCGGCGGCGGGCGTCAGCGGACCCGGGCGCGGGTCTCCATCGCCTCGCGGGCCGCGCGCTCGGACTCGTACACCTCGCACATGTGCCGGCCGTCCGGGGTCGCCGTGTGCTCGATCTCCCAGAGGCTGACCTCGCTGCCGTCGAGCAGCAGGAACTGGTGCTCGTAGAGGGTGAACCCGGCGTCCCGGCCCCCCTCTACCGCGCACTGCCGTCCGAAGGCCTGGGTGATGTGGTGGGCGAAGGCCAGGCGGAGCCGCCGGGCCGTCCGCTCGCCCGGCCGGTCCACGTTCTCCGCGCGGCGCAGGACGCGGCGCGCGTGGTCGGCGGAGTTGTCCGGTACGTACATCCGGGGCTGGGCGGGTATGGGGCGGGCGAGCAGGGCGCTCAGGAGCGCCATGTCCTCGTCGTCGTCACCGTCGAGGGCGGTGCCGTCGGACCGCTCCACCGTCCAGCCGGGCAGCGGGCCGGCCGGCAGGCGGGAGGCCGCGAGCCGGGCCTCCGACTCCTCGGTGTACAGCTCGTGCTGGTCGGAGCCGTCCCGTCCGGTGTTGTGCGTGAGCTCCCAGAGGCTGAGCGCGCTCCCGTCGGCGAGCAGATACGTATGGCGGTAGGTGGTCCGGTGCAGCGACGCGCTGTGGTGCGAGGAGTGCAGCGCGCTGGAGTGGGCGAGCGCCGTGCCGAGGCGCTCGACGGTGGAGTCGGGCAGGTCGAAGGAGTTGAGCGCCCGGCCGAGGAGCCGCTCAAGGTGCGTCTCGGTCGTCTCGTACGGATCGTGAGGATCCTGCGGATCGTTCAAGAGGGTCTCCAGGCCGTCGCCGCATGTCACTTGGTGCTTGCTAAACGTAGTCCCTGGGTCTGACATCGTGTCCTGGGTTCTGCAAAACGAAGGGCGTCCACCGGAAGTTCCCGCCGGTTTCTCCGTCAACTCCCTTGCGGTTACCGGGAGTACGTCGATGGAGGGCGGTCGTCAGCCGTTCGCGTACAGCTCGCCGTACGAGGGGAAGTCGCCGCCCGGGCCGCGCTGTCCGCCGGGGGCCGCGAGCAGCGCCCGGACGATCGCCCGGGTCACCAGGTCGGCGCCGGCCGCCAGGATCTCGTTCAGGGCGAGCGGACCCGGCTCCTCCGGAAGATCGTGCCGCCCGGTGGCGAGCGCGAAGACGGTGTCCCCGTCGTTCATCAGGTGCACCGGACGCACGGCGCGCGCGATGCCGTCGTGAGCCGTCCCCGCGACCTTCTGCGCCTGCGCGCGGGTGAGCACCGCGTCCGTGGCGACGACGGCGAGCGTCGTGTTCAGCGGGGGAGGGGCGCTCGCCGCCCGCGCCTCCGCGAGGCGCCGCAGAGCCGCCTCGTGCACCGCGGCCGGCGGGAGGGCGGGCCGCCCGGACCCGGGGGTGCCGCCCTCGAACCAGCTGCCGTACGGGACGCCCGTGGCCGGGTCGACGGCGGAACCGACCGCGTTCACCACGACCAGCGCGCCGACCGTGATGCCCGACGCCAGGACGGTGCTCGCCGTCCCGACGCCGCCCCGCAGGCCGCCGACGACGGCCCCGGTGCCCGCGCCGACCGCGCCCGTCTCCACGCGCGCGTGGTCCCCGCTCGCGTCGGCGGCCTGCACCGCCGCCCGCCCCGTCGCCGCGTCCGGCCGGGCCGAGAAGTCGCCGCCGCGCCCCAGGTCGAAGACGCAGGCGGCGGGGACGACCGGCACCACGTGGGACGGGTCGGGACCCACCCGCACGCCCCGGTGCCGCTCCTCCAGCCAGGCCATGACCCCGGAGGCCGCGTCGAGCCCGTACGCGCTGCCGCCGGTCAGGACGACCGCGTCGATCCGCTGGACCACGTTCCGGGGGTCGAGCGCGTCCGTCTCCCGCGTGCCCGGCCCGCCGCCCCGCACGTCCACGGCGGCGACGGCCCCGCCCTCCGGGGCCAGGACGACCGTGGTGCCGCTCAGCGCCCGGACCCCGGCCACGCGCGCGTGCCCCACGCGCACCCCGCTCACATCGGTGACGGCGTCCAGTGCTCCCGCTTCCCGGGCGCCCGCTTCCTGGGGATGTGTCATGTCCCCTGCCTACCACGCGGCTTGGCTCAGCGCTTGGGGCCGAGGTAGGTGCCGCCCGAGGCGTCGATCACGGTCCCGGTGATCCAGCGGCCGTCCTCGGAGGCGAGGAAGGCGACCGGGTCGGCGATGTCCTCAGGCTGCCCGACCCACGGCAGCGCCTGGCCGCCGATCAGCATGCCCTCCAGCTCCGGCATCGCCGCCATGGCGGCGGTGAGTCCGGCCGTCTGGGTCGGGCCGGGCGCGACCGTGTTGACGGTGATGCGGCGCTCCCCGACCACATTGGCGAGGGTGCGGGTGAGGGTCTCCATCGCCCCCTTCGTCATCGCGTACGCCAGTTCGTCGGCGAGGGCGATCCGGGTGACGGCCGAGCCGATGTTGACGATCCGGCCGCCGTCCCGCAGCACCGGCAGCAACCCCTGCACGAGGAAGTACGGCGCCCGGACGTTGACCGCGAAGAGCCGGTCGAAGAGCTCCGGCGTCTCGTCCCGGAGGTGCCCGCCCGAGCGGCTCTCGGCGGCGTTGTTGACAAGGACGTCGAGCACGGCATCCCCGGTGTGGGCGGCGAGCCCGGACCGTACGCCGTCGACGAGCGCGAGGACCCCGTCGTGCGTGGCCAGGTCGGCGCCCACGGAGAAGGCCCGGCCGCCGTCCCGCACGATCAGGTCCACGGTCTCCTGCGCGGCGGCGGCGTCCTGCCCGTAGTGCACGGCGACGACCATCCCGTCGGCCGCGAGGCGCCGGGCGACGGCCCGCCCGATGCCGCGCGACGAACCGGTGACGAGGGCGGTACGGGTGACGGGCTGCTGCTGCATGGCGGTCTCCTCGGGCTTGTCTCCGCTGCCGCCGGGGCGTTTCCCCGGGGCACGGAAGGAAGACTCGCGCCGGTCGCTGACGAGCCGCTGACCGAGAGCTGACCGCCGCTGACGGGGGCGCGCTCACCCTCCCAGGAGCGCGCCGACCTCCCCGGCGAGCGCGGTGAGCGCGGTGCCTCGACGGGGCGGCCGGTCATCGTGCCGCCCCGGCCTCCTCTGTCGCCCCGGTCGTCTTGGGTGCCCCCTTCAGGCCGGCCCTGCGGGCCGTGTCCGCCGCGCGAGCGCGGTCGGCCGCGGCGGCGGCCGGGTCGTCCGCCGCCTCGTGGACGGCGGCGCGGCGGTGGAGCAGGTCCACGACGTCCTCGGCGACGCCCAGGGAGGCGAACAGGGCCAAGGCCTCCGCGAGGATCGGCAGCGGTTCGGGGGAGAGGGCCGCCAGGCCCTCCAGGGCGGTGGCCGTCCCCCAGCGGTCGCCGAGCGCCCGGAAGCCGGCCAGGGCCTCCGTCAGGAGCGCCTCGGCGGTGGCGCGCGCGTCGTCCCCAGGAGCGGATCCGGTCGCCGTCGTCAGGAAGGCCCGGCCCACGAGGACCAGCGATCGGGACCAGGGGTCGTCGCCCATCGGCAGGCCCTCGACCGGGCCCACGGACGTCGACCACAGGAACGCCGTGTACGGCTGCCGGAGCGGGACCGTCCGCGAGGCCAGGAACTGCTGGGCGCGCTCGACGTGTTCGCCCTCGCGCAGCCCGGCCGCCAGCACACACAGCGCGTACTCCTCGCCGAGCTCCGCCGTCGGCACCACGCGCTCCAGGAGCTCCGCGACCGGCGCCGCGACCCGGCCCCGGAGCCCGCGCAGCCACCAGTACGGGGTGAGCGCGGCCACCAGCCGCAGCGCGTCCTCCGGCGTGCCCCGCCGCAGCGCCGCCCGCAGGTTCGCGTCCTCGGCGTCCAGCCGGGCCAGCCACTCCAGCTGCGCGGCTCCGCGCAGTTCGGGGTCGGCGGCCTCCGCGAGCTCGCGGTAGTACGTGTGGTGGGCCGCGGTCGCCGGGTCCTCCTCCGACAGCTGTCCTGCGGCGTAGACGCGGATCGTCTCCAGCATCCCGTAGCGGCCGTCCCGCGTCTCCACCAGCGACTTCTCCACGAGGGAGGCCAGCGTGCCGGCCCCCGCGCCGCACACCCGGGCCACCGCCTCCGCCGTCGCGCCGCCGCGGAACACCGAGAGACGGGCGGCCAGTTCCCGCTCGCCGGGGGCGAGGAGCGACCAGCTCCACTCGACCACCGCCCGCAGGGTGCGGTGCCGCTCCGGCGCCGTCCGGTCCCCGCGCGACAACAGCTCGAAGCGTTCGAGGCGCTCGCCGAGGCCGTCGGCGAGCTCGTCGACGGAGAGGGACCGCAGCCGGGCCGCCGCGAGCTCGACCGCGAGCGGCAGCCCGTCGAGCCCCGCGCAGAGCTCCGCCACGCGCGCGTGGCCCGTGAATCCGGGCCGCACGGCCGCGGCCCGCCGCACGAACAGCTCCTCGGCCGCCTCGGGCGTCAGCGCCCCGAGCGGCAGCAACGATTCACCGGTGATCCCGAGCGCCTCCCGGCTCGTCGTCAGCACCCGCAGCCGGGGGCATGCGGCCAGCAGGCGGCGGACGAGGACGGCCGTCTCGTCGACGACGTGCTCGCAGTTGTCCACGATCAGCAGCACGGACCGCCCGGCCAGCGCCGTTTCGAGCCGCTCCGCGCCGCCGCCCCGCACCCCGAGCGCCGCCGCGAACGCCTCGGCGACCTCCCCGGCACCGGTCCGCCCGCCTCCGGCCACCGCCCCCAGCTCCACGAAGCGCACCTCACCCGGCAGGGCCGCGCCCACCTCCAGGGCGAGCCGGGTCTTGCCCGCGCCGCCCGGCCCCACCAGGGTCACCAGACGGGCGGCCGCCACCAGCGAGACCAGCCGCTCCCGCTCCCTTTCCCGCCCCACGAAGTCCGTCAGCGGCGCGGGCAACGCCGGGGCGGCCACCCGCTCCGGGCCCGCCCGCCCGGGGCCCGCCTCCCCGCCCCGCAGCAGCCCCAGGTGGACGGCGGACAGCTCCGGTGACGGGTCGGCGCCCAGCTCCTCCGCGAGTGCCGCCCGCACCTCCTCGTACACGGCCAGTGCTTCGGCCTGTCGCCCCGCCGCGCCCAGCGCCCGCATCTGGAGCCCGCGCAGCCGTTCACGCAGCGGGTGCTCGCGGGCCGCCGCCGCCAACTCCCGTACCAGAGAGAAGAGGCCCTCGCCCGAGGCACCCGAGGCCAGTTCCGCCGCTCCCCAGGCCTCCAGGGCGTCGAGCCGCAGCCCTTCGAGCCGGGCGGCCTGACCCGCGGCGAAGGGCGCGTCCCGTACGTCGGAGAGCGCCGGTCCGCGCCACAGCCCGAGCGCCTCCCGCAGCAGGTCCCCGGCGTGCACGGGGTCGCCCGCCGCAAGGGCCCGGGCGCCCGCCCCGGCCAGCGCCTCGAACCGCAGCGCGTCCACGTCCTCCGCCGGGGTCCCGAGGGCCAGCCGGTACCCGGCGGGCGAGTGCTCCACCGCCACCCCCGGCGGCAGGACCCGGCGCAGCCGGGAGACCTGCGCCTGGAGCGCGCCTTGCGCACCGGCCGGCGGCTCGTCCCCGTACAGCCCGTCGACGAGCCGGTCCACGGGCACGGTCCGGCCCGCGTCGAGGAGGAGCCGGGCCAGCAGGGCGCGGACCTTGGGGCCGCCGGCGGCGGGTGCGGTGGCGCCGGCGGGGTCGGACACCGCGAGCGGGCCGAGAAGGCGGAAGATCATGGGCCGGATTGTCGCGCGGCGGAGGGCGGTGCCTCCAGGTCTCAGGCGGCCGACGCCCGGGTCGCCGGGTTCCGGGCGGTCAGGGTCACGCCGATCGCGACCGTGGCCGCCGCGACGAGCCCCGCGGCGAGGACGGCCCAGTGGCCCGCGAACGTGCACAGCAGGATCGCGAGCGCGGCCACGGGCAGGACGAGCTGCTGGGCGATGCCGACTTTGAAGTAGCGGGCGTGCAGCAGCCAGACGGACATCAGGAAGACGGCCGACGGGATCGTCACGGCGGCGGACGCGGCGGTCGTGGAGATGTGGGCCTCGCCCACCGCCTGTTCGACGGCGATCTCCAGACCCGCGCCGACGGCCGCGGCCGAGGCGAAGATGACGTAGTGGCCGTAGCCCCACAGGAAGCCGTTGCGGCTGGAGGTCAGCCGGTCGTGGGCGGGCACGACGAAGTAGATCCACCAGGCGGCGAAGACGAGGAGCAGGCCGCCGACGGCGATGGGCAGCAGCTCGCCCAGGGCGTCGTTCTCGGCGACGCCGGACTTCACGGCGACGGTCGCGGCGGCGACGGTCTCGCCGAGCACGATGATGGTGAACAGGCCGTACCGCTCGGCGATGTGGTGCGGGTGCCAGGTGCTGGGCGCGACCTTCTCCGCGTACACGGGCACGGCCAGCTCCGCCAGCACCATGACGAGGAAGACCCAGCCGCGGGCCGGCTCGGGGGCGAGGACGAGCGCGAGCCAGCCGATCTGGACGGCGACGACCCCGCCCGCGTACCGATGGCACATCGCCCGCTCGGCGGGGTCGGTGGCGTGGTGGGCGGCGCGCATCCACTGGAAGGCGAGCGCGAGCCGCATGACGACGTAGCCGATGTAGACGACGAGGAAGTCGTGCTCCTGGAAGGCGCGCGAGATGCCGGCGGCGAGGACGAGGACGCCCGCGATCTGGACGAGCGTGACGACGCGGTAGAGGACGTCGTCGTTGTCGTAGGCCGAGGCGAACCAGGTGAAGTTCATCCACGCCCACCAGATGGCGAAGAAGACCATCGCGTAGTTGAGGATCCCCTCGCCGGTGTGGTTCTCGGCGACCGCGTGGACGAGCTCGGCCCCGGCCTGGGCGACGGCGACGACGAAGCAGAGGTCGAAGAAGAGTTCCAGGGGCGTGGCGGCCCGGTGCGACTCCTCGCGCGAGCGGGCGGTGAGGGGGAGGAACGGTTGTGTCATGCGTACCAGCACAGCACAGCCCGGTGGGCCGCTCGCGGAGCCCTGCCGTCCGCCCCGGCCCTGCGGCCTTCCGCTGACAGGACCTAGGCCCGTCCGAGGCGCCGACCTAGTCCCGTCCGTCCGGCGACCATCGGCACTCACGCACCCCCTGTGCGCGGGCGCAGCCTGGAAGAGCAAGGAAAGCCCCGAAACATCAGGGAAGCGCCATGAGTTCCGTAGTCCAGGACAGCAGAACCGCCGGCCGGTCGCCCGCCTCGTACGACACGGAGCAGTACCGCCCCGGGAAGCCGATCACCGACTGGGAGCCCGAGAACGAGCTCTTCTGGAAGTCGATCGGCAGGAAGGTCGCGACCCGCAACCTCTGGATCGCGGTTCCCGCGCTGCTCGTGGCCTTCGTGGTCTGGCAGGTCTGGTCGGTCACCGCGACCAACCTGAAGGACGTCGGCTTCGGCTTCTCCACCTCGCAGCTGTTCTGGCTGACGGCCATCCCCGGTCTGACCGGCGGCACGGCCCGGATCCTCTACACCTTCCTCGGCCCGATGGTCGGCCAGCGCCGCTTCACCGCGCTGTCGACGGTCGTCCTGATCGTGCCGCTGATCTGGCTCGGCATCGCGGTCCAGGACCCGACGACGCCGTACGGAGTGATGGTCGCGATCGCCGCCCTCTGCGGCATCGGCGGCGCGAACTTCGCCTCCTCCCTCGCCAACATCGGCTTCTTCTTCCCAAAGGCGAGGAAGGGCAGTGCGACCGGCATCAACGGCGGTCTCGGCAACCTCGGCGTCTCCGTCGTCCAGCTCCTGACCCCGATCGTCATCACCTGGTCGACCATCGCGATCGGCTCGGCCCAGCACAAGGCCGACGGCACGCCGGTACACCTGCAGAACGCCGCCTTCCTCTGGGTCCCGGTCCTGCTGGTCCTGGCGGCCGTCGCCTGGTTCGGGCAGAACGACCTGAAGGTGGCCTCGACCCCCTTCAGCCAGCAGAAGATCATCTTCAAGCGCAAGCACAACTGGCTGATGACCTGGCTGTACGTCGGCACCTTCGGCTCCTTCATCGGCTTCGCCGCCGCCCTGCCGATGCTGATCAAGACCACGTTCCCGGACTGGTCCGTCGCCACCTACGCCTGGATGGGCCCGGCCGTCGGCGCCCTCGCCCGCTGGGGCGGCGGCTGGATCGCCGACAAGTGGGGCGGCGCGCGCGTCACGATCCTGTCCTTCGTGGGCATGGCCGTCTCCATCGTCGGAGTGATCACCTTCCTGCCCTCGGGCGGTGACAGCGGCTCCTTCCACGGCTTCTTCCTCTGCTTCCTCGCCGCGTTCTTCTTCTCCGGAATCGGCAACGGCTCGACCTTCCGGCAGATCCCGGTCATCTTCCGCAGCACCCACCTCAAGGGCCTTGACGAAGGCACCCCGGAATACGCGAAGGCGCTGAAGCAGGCGGAAAGGGAATCGGCTGCCGTCACCGGATTCACCTCGGCCGTCGCCGCCTACGGATTCTTCTTCATTCCCGCCCTTTTCGCCTCGGTGGCCGTGACCAGCGCAATGTGGGGATTCGTCGCCTTCTACGTCAGCTGCACGGTGGTGACCTGGTGGTTCTACGCCCGCAAGGGTGCCGAGGCGCCCAGCTGAGCCCGCGTCCCGCCCCTCCCGGAAGGTCCCGCCACGGCGGGGCCTTCCGGCATTCCGGAGGCGGGACCAAAGGCCGTCGAGCGGTGACCAATGCCGCCCGAAATGATCGATCAAAAGGAGTGGAATGGAGGAGCAACGACGCGATCGAACGAATCGAAGAAGGCGGTGCGGGCAGTGACGGCGACCCCTGCTGAGGCAACGGTGACCGAGCGGGCCTGGAAGGGCTTCAAGGGCGGACTCTGGCGCGATGCCGTCGACGTCCGCGACTTCATCCAGCAGAACTACACCCCGTACGAGGGCGACGACTCCTTCCTCGCCGGCCCCACCGAGCGGACCACCGCCGTGTGGAAGACCGTCACGGACGAGTTCCCCGAGGAGCGCGCCAAGGGCGTCCACGACGTCGCGTACGACATCCCCTCCACCATCACCGCCCACGCCCCCGGCTGGATCGACCGCGACAAGGACCTGATCGTCGGCCTCCAGACCGACGCCCCGCTGAAGCGCGCGATCATGCCGTACGGCGGCTGGCGCATGGTCGCCGGCGCCCTGGAGACCTACGGCTACCCGGTCTCCCCGGACCTGGAGAAGGTCTTCACCGAGTACCGCAAGACCCACAACGCCGGTGTCTTCGACGCCTACACCCCCGAGATCCGCGCCGCCCGCAAGGCCGGCGTCGTCACCGGCCTCCCCGACGCCTACGGCCGCGGCCGGATCATCGGCGACTACCGCCGCGTCGCGCTCTACGGCGTCGACCGGCTGGTCGAGGTGAAGAAGGCGGAGAAGGGCGAGCTCGACGCCCTCCCCGCCGGGCACCGCTCCCTGGAGGAGACCATCCGGCTCCGCGAGGAGCTCTCCGAGCAGATCCGCGCCCTCGGCGAACTGAAGGCGATGGCCGCCTCGTACGGCCACGACGTCTCGGGCCCCGCCGGCACGGGCCGCGAGGCGATCCAGTGGCTGTACTTCGCCTACCTCGCCGCCGTGAAGGAGCAGAACGGCGCCGCGATGTCCCTCGGCCGGACGTCCACCTTCCTCGACGTCTACCTCCAGCGCGACATCGAGGCCGGTCTCCTCACCGAGGAGCAGGCCCAGGAGCTCGTCGACGACTTCATCGTCAAGCTCCGCATCGTCCGCTTCCTGCGCACCCCCGAGTACGACGAGCTGTTCTCCGGCGACCCGACCTGGGTCACCGAGTCGATCGGCGGCATGGGCGAGGACGGCCGCCCGCTGGTCACCAGGACGTCCTTCCGCTATCTCCAGACGCTCTACAACCTCGGCCCGGCCCCCGAGCCGAACATGACGGTCTTCTGGTCCCCGCGGCTCCCGCAGGGCTTCAAGGAGTTCTGCGCGAAGGTCTCCATCGACACCTCCTCCGTCCAGTACGAGTCGGACGAGCTGATGCGCCCGCGCTTCGGTGACGACACCGCCATCGCCTGCTGCGTCTCCGCGATGCCCGTCGGCAAGCAGATGCAGTTCTTCGGCGCCCGCGTGAACCTCGCCAAGACCCTCCTCTACGCGATCAACGGCGGCCGTGACGAGAGGTCCGGCGCCCAGGTCGGCCCGGACACCGGCTCCCTCACCTCGGACGTCCTCGACTACGACGAGGTCATGTCCAGGTTCGACGAGCAGATGGAATGGCTCGCGAGCGTCTACGTCCACGCCCTGAACGTCATCCACTACATGCACGACAAGTACGCCTACGAGCGCGTCGAGATGGCGCTCCACGACCGCGACGTGCGCCGCACCATGGCCTGCGGCATCGCCGGCCTCTCCGTCGCCGCCGACTCCCTCGCCGCGATCAGGTACGCCAGGGTCACCCCGGTCCGGGACGAGACCGGTCTCGCGACCGACTACGTGATCGACGGCGAGTACCCGGCGTACGGCAACAACGACGAGCGGGTCGACGAGATCGCCGTCCGGCTGGTCGAGGAGTTCATGCGGAAGGTCCGCAAGCACCCGACGTACCGGAACGCCGAACACACCCAGTCCGTCCTGACCATCACCTCCAACGTCGTCTACGGAAAGAAGACCGGCAACACCCCCGACGGACGCCGGGCCGGCGAGCCCTTCTCCCCGGGCGCCAACCCGATGAACGGCCGCGACACCCACGGCTACGTGGCCTCGGCCCTCTCGGTCGCCAAGCTCCCGTACGAGGACGCCGAGGACGGGATCTCGCTCACCCACACCGTCACCCCCGACGGCCTGGGCCGGACCCCCGAGGAGCGGATCAGGAACCTCGCGGGCGTCCTCGACGGCTACATGGCGAGCGACGGCTTCCACATGAACGTCAACGTCCTCGACCGCGACGTCCTGAAGGACGCCATGGAGCACCCGGAGAACTACCCGCAGCTGACCATCCGGGTCTCCGGATACGCGGTCAACTTCGTCCGGCTCACCCGCGAGCAGCAGCTCGACGTGCTGAACCGCACCTTCCACGGCTCGCTCTGAGCCTTCCCCCGCCCGGGGCCGGTGGCCCTCACCGCCGGTCCCGGGCCGGGCGCGACACCTCCGAAGGAGGCCCTGCCATGACCAGCCTCGCCCTCGGGCCCGCCACCCGGGCCACTCCGGCCGCCCCGGTCACCCCCGCCGTCCCGGTGACCCCCGCCGCAGCGGCCACCCAGCGGCCCTCCGAGGGCTCGGTCCACTCCTGGGACCTGTCCACCGGGGTCGACGGCCCCGGCACCCGCTTCGTCACCTTCCTCTCCGGCTGCCCCCTCACCTGTCTTTACTGCCACAACCCCGACACCTGGCGGATGCGCAACGGCAAGCGCACCTGGGCCGACGACGTGATCGCCGAGGCGGCCAAGTACGTCCGCTTCATCTCCGCCTCCGGCGGCGGCGCCACCGTCTCCGGCGGCGAACCGCTCCTCCAGCCCGTCTTCACCGGCGAGCTGCTGCACCGGATGAAGCACGAGCTCGGCCTCCACACAGCCCTCGACACCTCGGGCTTCCTCGGCGCCCGCGCCACCGACGCCCTGCTCCGCGACACCGACCTGGTCCTGCTCGACATCAAGTCCTGGGACCCGGACACCTACCGTCGGGTCACGGGCCGGCCGCTGCGACCGACCCTGGACTTCGCCCGCCGCCTCGCCGACCTCGGCCAGGAGGTCCACGTCCGCTTCGTGCTGGTCCCGGGGCTCACCGACGACCCCGCCGACGTCGAGGGAGTCGCCGCCTTCGCCGCCGGTCTCGGCAACGTCTCCCGCGTGGACATCCTCCCCTTCCACAAGCTCGGCGAAGCCAAGTGGCAAGCACTCGCCAAGCCGTTCACCCTGCACGACACCCCTTCCCCGACGCCCGAGCAGGTCGCCGCGGCCCGCGAGGTCTTCCTCTCCCACGGACTCCACGCCGTCTGAGCGACGCCCTTCACCCCATACCCACACAAAACAGGAAAAAGGCCCCGTACGGCCTTACCGTGACGGCGTGACCGAGCCACCACAGACAGTCGAGCCGACGCCCGGGCCGGACGATCCGGCCCCCGGCGCCCTTGCCACGGGCGGCGCCACCCCGGGGGAGCCACCGGCCTCCGGACCCCCGCCGCAGACCCCCGCCGCCGTGCGCCGCCGCGCGACCCTCGCGGGCACCGTCGTCTCCGTGCTCCTGATCCTCGCGATCGTGTTCGGCAGCCGGCTGCTCCGCGACTTCGACTCGGCCCTCCTGCCGTACGCCGTCGCCACGGTCTTCCTCGCCTTCGGCGTCGCCTACCGGTACACCGTCTGGGTCTCCGCCCCCGGCGCCCGCCGGCTCTTCCGCAAGGGCTGGGGCTCCTTCTTCTCCGTCGCGAACTTCCGCAGGGCGCCCACCGCGCTGCCGAGGATGATCGCCACCTACCTCGGCTTCCAGAAGTTCCTCGGCGCCCGCTCCCACGCCCGCTGGGCCGCCCACCAGCTCGTCTTCTGGGGCTGCCTGCTGGCCGCCGCGATCACCTTCCCCCTCACCTGGGGCTGGTTCACCTTCACCTCGTCCACCGGCTCCGGCCCCGGATACGAGATGCGGATCTGGGGCTTCAAGGTCATCGGCTTCGACGCGCTCAGCGTCCTCGGCTGGCTCATGTTCCACGGCCTCGACATCGCGGCCGTCCTCGTCATCGCCGGCGCCTCCTACTTCCTCTGGCGCCGCATGAAGGACCGAGGCGCCATCACCGGCCAGCGCTTCGCCTACGACCTGATGCCCCTCATCTGCCTGGTCGTCATCTCCGTGACGGGGCTCCTGCTGACCTTCTCGTCGATCTTCCTGCACGGCGGCGGCTACGAGTTCCTCGCCGTCCTCCACATGGTGTCCGTGGTCTTCACCCTCATCTACATCCCCTTCGGGAAGTTCTTCCACATCGTCCAGCGGCCCGCGGCCGTCGGCATGCAGCTCTTCAAGTACACCTCGCGCCGCGAGGACGAGTCCGTCCTCGCCTGCCGCCGCTGCCACGAGCCCATCGACACCGCCCCGTACGTCGAGAACCTGCAGGGCACCATGCGCGACCTCGACCTGGGCTTCGACGAGTGGGCCGAGTACTGCCCCCGCTGCAAGCGCGTCCTCCGCGGCAACGCCTACCTCGACCACGTGAAGAAGGGCTTCAAGTGACCGCGACCGACCCCGCGACCACCTCCGGGCAGCCGCTGCCGCTCGACCCCTCCCTCGCCCCGCCCGGAACCCGCGGCTTCCGCGACGCCGGCGGCATCCCGGCCGACCGCTGGCACGCCGACCAGAACGGCGAGACCCTCGTCCCCACCCACTGCTGCTTCTGCGGCGTCCAGTGCGGCATGTACCTCCGCGTCGACCGCGGCGGCAAGGTCTTCGGCGTCGAGCCCCGCAACCACGACATCAACCGCATGCGGCTCTGCCCCAAGGGCATCAACGCCTACCAGCAGGTCAACCACCCCGACCGGCTCACGGCACCCCTCATGCGCAGCAACCGCGACGAGGAGTTCCGCGAGGTCAGCTGGGAAGAGGCCCTCGACCGCACCGTCGCCGAGATCCGCCGCATCCAGGGCGAGTACGGCAACGACGCCTTCGGACTCCTCGGCGGCGCCAGCCTCTACTCCGAGAAGACCTACCTCGTCGGCAAGTTCGCCCGCGTCGCCCTCAGGACCAAGCACGTGGACTACAACGGCCGCCTCTGCATGGTCTCCGCCGCCGGAGCCAACAAGCTCGCCTTCGGCATCGACCGCGCCGGCAACCCCTTCTCCGACATCCTCCTCACCGACTGCCTCCTCATCGCCGGCTCCAACGTCGGCGAGTGCTTCCCGGTCATGACCCAGTACCTGTGGGGAGCCCGCGACCGGGGCGCCACCCTGATCGTCGTCGACCCCCGTGAGACGGCGATCGCCCGCACCGCCGACATCCACGTCGCCCTCAAGCCCGGCACGGACTCCGCCTTCTTCAACGCCGTCCTCCACGTCGTCGTCGCCGAGGGCCTCACCGACGAGGCCTACCTCGCCGCCCACACCAGCGGCTGGGCCGAGGTCAGGAAGACCGTCGCCGAATACCCGCCCTCCCGCGCCGCCACGATCTGCGGCGTGCCCGAGGAGCAGATCGTCCAGGTCGCCCGCGTGTTCGCCGGCGCCGGCAAGGCCATGGCCTGGCACGCCCGCGGCGTCGAACACCACTCCCAGGGCGTCGAGAACTGCCTCTCGATCATCAACCTCTGCGTCGCCACCGGGAACATCGGCAAGCCGGGCGCCGGCTACGGCACCATCACCGGCCAGGGCAACGGTCAGGGCGGCCGCGAACACGGCCAGAAGTCCGACCTGCTCCCCGGCGGCCGCTCCATCACCAACCCCGAGCACCGCCGCCAGATCTGCGAGATCTGGGGCATCGACGAGGCCCAACTCCCCCTCGCCGGCACCTCCATGATGGAGATGGTCTGGCAGATGCAACGCCGCGAGATCCGCGGCCTCGTCGGTATCTGCAACAACCCCTTCGTCTCCCTCCCGAACTACGCCACCGTCAAGGACGGCTACGACACCCTCGAATTCCACGCCCAGTTCGACTTCTTCCTCTCCGAGACCGCCGCCAACGCCCACGTCGTCTTCCCCGTCACCGTCTGGGCCGAGGACGAAGGCGTCATGGCCAACGCCGAGGCCCGGGTCGTCAAGCACAACAAGGCCCAGGAACCCCCCGCCGGGGTCCGCACCGACACCTGGGTCATGTGCGAACTCGCCAAGCGGCTCGGCGCCGGCGACAAGTTCGCCTTCGCGGACTCCCGCGCCGTCTTCGAGGAGCTCCGCATCGCCTCCGCCGGCACGGTCAACGACTACTACGGCATCACCTACGAACGCCTGGAGGAGACCGGCGGCATCGCCTGGCCCTGCCCCACCACGGAGCACCCCGGCACCCCCCGCCTCTTCGAGAACGGGAGGACCTACCACGCCGACGGCAAGATCCACATGCAGGTCGTCGAATGGCACCCGCCCATGGACCCGTACAGCGAGGAGTACCCCCTCTCGCTCACCACCGGCCGGACCGTCGCCCACTTCCTCTCCGGGAACCAGACCCGCAGGCTCGGCGCCCTCGTCGAACAGACCCCGCGACCCTGGGTCGAGGTCCACCCCTCCCACGGCTTCCGCAACGGCGACCCCGTCCGGGTCGTCACCCGCCGCGGAAGCGAGGTCTTCCCCGCCCTCGTCACCGAGGCCATCCGCCCCGACACCGTCTTCGTCCCCTACCACTGGCCCGTTCCCACCGCGGCCAACGCCCTCACCATCGACGCCCTCGACCCACGCTCCAAGATCCCCGAGTACAAGGTCTGCGCCGCCCGCATCGAGGCCGCCGAACACGTCGACGAGGTCCCCGCACCGCCCACCGCCCCCGGACACCAGGCCTACCCGGAGACCCAGGTCTCCCGGCTCGACCCGCTGCCCCCGACCTCCCCCCAGGGCCGCGGCACCGCGGAGAGGAGCTGACCCGCACATGATGGGCCGCACGATCTTCATCGACCCGGGCCGCTGCATCGGCTGCCAGGCCTGCGTCTCCGCCTGCCGCGAATGCGACTCCCACCGAGGCAAGTCGATGATCCACCTCGACTACCCCGACGAGGGCCACTCCGTCGCCTCCCTCCCCACCGTCTGCATGCACTGCGAGGACCCCGTCGCCCCCTGCGCCGAGGTCTGCCCCGCCGACGCGATCCTCGTCACCGCCGACGGCGTCGTGCAGCAGGCCGACACCACCCGCTGCATCGGCTGCGCCAACTGCGTCAACGCCTGCCCCTTCGGCGTCCCCAAGATCGACCTCCAGGCGAAGCTCCAGATGAAGTGCAACCTCTGCTACGACCGCACCGCCTACGGCCTCGCCCCCATGTGCGCCACCGTCTGCCCCACCGGCGCCCTCTTCTACGGAACCCTCGAAGAGCTCCAGGCCGAACGTCCCGGCGTCCAGGTCGCCGACTCCTTCACCTTCGGCACGACCACCGTCACCACCGGCGTCGCCATGGTCGTCCCCGCCGACAAGGTCCGGTGGCCGGTCCCGGGCGGGCTGCCCGTCGTCGAGATCAATGGAAGGGATGTCCGTTGAGCGTCACCGACCCCCAGCCGCCCGCTCCGGGCCCCCGGGCCGACGCGGCCCAGGAGGCGCTCCGCGACCGGATCGCCGCCGACTCCCTCACCACCCGCCGCGACTACCTGCGGATCGTCGCCACCGTCTCCGGCGGCCTGGCCGTCGGCGGTGTCGCCGTCGCCTCCGGCATCCTGCACCGCCACGGCGACAGCGAAGGCGCCCCCGAGCCCAAGAAGGTCGCCGACCGGATCGAACCGGGGGAGTCGCTCGCCTTCCGCTACCCGGGCGACGAGGACCGGGCCATCGCCGTCCGCATGGACGACGGCACCCTCGCCGGCTACTCCGCCGTCTGCACCCACCTCGCCTGCGCCGTGCTGTGGCGCAAGGAGCGGGGCAGCGAGGGAGAGCTGTACTGCCCCTGCCACGAGGGGATCTTCGACGCCCGCACGGGCGAGGTCGCCGCCGGCCCGCCCCCGCGGGGCCTGCCCAAGGTGATCCTCGTCGAGCAGGTCGACGGCAGCGTCTGGGCGATCGGCACGGCCCGCTCGGGCGAGAGCCTCGTCGAGGGCTTCTGCCGCCAGAACGGCGAGGACCGCCCCGGCTGCCCCGGCTTCGGCGCGGGAGGCCCGGCCGCCCCGGCCCGGAAGCCGGCCGAGAGGAGTGAGCGGACATGAGCGAGACCCCGTTCCCGAGGGACCCCGGCGCACCCGAGCCGGCCGGGGCGCCCGCTCCGACGAGGGCGCCCGCGACGGAGGCGCCCAGGCCCCCCGCGTACACCCCTGGCAGCGCCCAGCCGCGCCTGAACCGGCCCGTGCACGAGCGCTACCCGCAGATCCGGCCCACCAGCGGCTACGGCGACCCCCGGATCCGGCACACCGGCCCGGGCCCCGGAGCGGGCACGGAGCAGGAGCCGGAGCGCTCCTCGAAGCTCTCCGCCCGTCTCACGCTGGCGCTCACGGTCGTCATCGGCCAGCTCTGGGGGCTGACGATCGTGGTGGACGAGTGGATGGCGGGCGACACCGGCACCGCGTGGTGGGGCGCCGGCTTCCTCGTCCTGTCGTTCCTGGTCGTGCTCGGCATCTGGCTCATCGACCCGAAGGACCGCTGAGCCGGGATCCGTCGAACCGAGATCCGTCTAACCGAGATTCGCCGAGCCGAGATCCGCTGATCAGAGCGGTGCGAGGCGAGGTACGGGGCGGGGGGACCGGCGTACCCTGAAGGTATGAGTACCGCCCCCGCCCACGGACCGCGAGACGCGAAGCGACCCGGCTCCCGACCCAGCCCCGAGAACAACCCGAAGCCGGTACTCGTCTTCGACGATCCGCTGGACCAGCAGTCCGCGGACGACACGGACCGCGGGTGGGGAGAGCGGCCTCCGGCCGGCGGCGACAGCGCCTCCGACCTCGCGCGCTTCCTCGACGAGAAGCCGCCGCACCACCTCTGATCCCGGCGCGCTCCGCCGGTCAGGAGGTGGGGTGCGTCCCGGCGCCGCCGCCGGAGCCCGACCCGGACCCCGTGCCCGCGCCCGTCCCCGTCCCCGTGGAGGGGCCGCGCTGGGCGACCAGGTGGTCGCGGATCTCCTTGAGCACCTCCAGCTCGCTGATCTCCATCGTCTCCGCGACGCCCTCCTTCGCCTTGTCGTGCGCCGCGCGCTTGGCGAGGATCTTGGCCATCGGCAGGACCATCAGGAAGTAGACGACGGCGGCGGTGATCAGGAAGCTCAGCATCGCGCTGAGGACCAGGCCCCACTGGAGCTGGACGCCCTGCACCTCGCCGTTGACCACCACGCAGGTGCCCTTGATGCAGGACGAGTAG
Organism: Streptomyces sp. NPDC015130; assembly: GCF_043080005.1. Lineage (NCBI taxonomy): Bacteria > Bacillati > Actinomycetota > Actinomycetes > Kitasatosporales > Streptomycetaceae > Streptomyces > Streptomyces sp. NPDC015130. The sequence continues at coordinate 88,954 of NZ_JBIBVC010000011.1, forward strand.
CTCTCCAGGTCCTTCGTTCCGAAGGCGCCGACGACCGGGTTGATGATGCCCTTGACGACCGAGTTCACGATGTTGGTGAACGCGGCGCCGATCACGACCGCGACCGCCAGGTCGATCACGTTGCCACGCATCAGGAAGGCCTTGAAGCCTCCGAGCAAGCTTTCCTTCTTGGCCACCAAGGTGCCTTTCGTTCTCGTCATGTGTGCTGTGTGCGGAGCCATTACGCCGTGAACGGCGCAGAGGCGTCCAATCCGTACACACGGAACGGCGACTTGACAGCGAGTCAGTGCGAATCAGCACAGCGTCACCGCCAGTTGGGAGGTGACACCGGCTCCGGCCAGCGCCGCCGCCGTCGACCGCGGTACGGACAGGACGACGAGTGCCCCTCCGTCCGAACGAGTCTCGCCCGAGCGCGGAACGTCGGCCACTCGGGCGCCCGTCGCCACCACGCGGGCCTCACCGCCCCCGCCCATCGGGGAGTTGGGCGCGGCGATGACGTCGACCCGGTCGCCGGTGCGCAGCAGCCGCACGGTCTCGGCGTCGGCGATCCGCACCGGCGCCGACACCAGCCGGACCGCGACGGGAGCGGCGGGCGGCCGCGCGCGAGGCGTCACGGCGGCCCCGGAGGACGCGGCGCCCGATCCCGACCCCCAGCCTGACCCCGAGCCCGCCGCGGTCAGCGCGGCGACCGTCAGGGCGAGCAGTGCGACCGGCGCGCGCCGCCCCCGCCGCAGCGCCCTGAACGGCCCGCGCCGCGCTCCCCGGCCCCGTACCGGCTCGAAGGCCGGCACGACGCACGGCCCCGGCACGGAGGAGAGCGAAACGGGCGGGGGAGAGGGGAAGAAGGAAGGGGTGGGCGCGGGAACGGGCGCGGGGGTGGGGGTGGGAAGAAGGGGCGTCCGGGTCGTCGTCATCGCGGGTACCGCCTGTCGTGGTCGGGGGTGGAGCCACACCCACTCTCCCGGCCCCGCCGCACCCCCGCTCCGGCCTGTGGACCACCCGCCGCCTGTGGACAACTCCCTCACCCGTGAGGGTGTTTCGCGACCCCGGCACAGGCGCCGCCCCTCAGCGCAGGCCCGCCCTCGGGGCAGGCGCCCGCCCCTCCGGCACAGGCGCCGCCCCCCTCCCCGCACAGTCACCTACGGCAGCTCGATCCCCAGCTCCCAGCCGTCGTGCGCGTGCGTGCACAGGCAGTCCCGGTCGACCGTCGCCGGCAGCGCGCCCACCGCGTCGAACAGCACCTCCCGCAGGCGCCCCACGTTCTCGCCGAAGACCCGCATCACCTCGGTGTGCGAGACGCCCTCGCCGGTCTCGGCGCCCGCGTCGAGGTCCGTGACCAGTGCGAGCGAGGTGTAGCAGAGGCCCAGCTCGCGGGCGAGGACCGCCTCGGGGTGCCCCGTCATGCCGACGACCGTCCAGCCGGCGGCGGCGTGCCACCGCGACTCGGCCCGGGTGGAGAAGCGGGGTCCCTCGACCACGACCATCGTGCCGCCGTCCACCGGTTCCCAGCCCCGTCCCCGGGCGGCCTTGACCGCGACCCGCCGCCCGTCGGGGCAGTACGGGTCGGCGAAGGTCACGTGGACGACGTTCGGGACGGCCCCGTCGGCCCGCGGCTCCCCGTCGAAGTACGTCTGCGCCCGGGTCTTCGTCCGGTCGACGAGCTGGTCCGGTACGACGAGGGTGCCCGGCCCGTACTCCTCCCGGAGCCCGCCGACGGCGCAGGGCCCGAGGACCTGCCGCACGCCCACGGAGCGCAGGGCCCAGAGGTTGGCGCGGTAGTTGATCCGGTGCGGCGGGACGGTGTGGCCGCGGCCGTGGCGGGGGAGGAAGGCGACCCGCCGGCCGGCGATCTCGCCGAGGAAGAGGGAGTCGCTGGGGCTGCCGTAGGGGGTGTCGACGGACACCTCCGTGACGTCCTCCAGGAAGGAGTAGAAGCCGGAGCCGCCGATCACGCCTATGTCCGCGTACGCATCATGGGTCGCCATGACGATCACCCTACGGGCGGTGCGGGGAAACGCCGAGGGCCCCGTCGCGTACGGCGACGGGGCCCTCGGTGAGGAACCGGATCAGGCGGCCGAGGTCGAGCTTCCGGCGCTCGACGACGAGGACGACGAAGCCGAGGACGACGCGGAGGCGGTCGGGCTCGACGCGGCCGGCTTCGCGTCCGACGTCGAGGACGACGAGGACGAAGACGACGGGGTCGAGGACTTCGACGAGGCCGGCGAGCTGCTGGACGACGAGCCGCGGCTGTCGTTCCGGTAGAAGCCGGAGCCCTTGAAGACGATGCCGACGGCCGAGAACACCTTCTTCAGGCGTCCCTGGCAGCTGGGGCATTCGGTCAGCGCGTCATCGGTGAACTTCTGCACCGCCTCGAGGCCTTCGCCGCACTCGGTGCACTGGTACTGGTAGGTCGGCACTTGACTTCCTCCTGGCACTCACACTCATCGAGTGCTAACGACGATCCATACTGACGTATTCCGTGGGATCAGTCCACCGCCACCGGCACGCGGTGACCGATACCACGTGCGGCGACCCGGCTGGTCTCGCGCGGCTTCAGCCGCGACCGGAGGGCGAGGAGCGTGGCCAGGGCCAGCGCCGTACCCGCCATCGGCACCAGGAACCCGGCGCTGGATCCCTGCGAGTCCGCGAGGCGGCCGGCGATCGTGACGGCGGCGGCCTGGCCGAGCGCGACGGCGCCGGTGAGCCAGGTGAAGGCCTCGGTACGGGCCGAGGCCGGGATCAGGGTCTCGACGATGGTGTAGCCGGTGATCAGGGCGGGTGCGATGCACAGGCCGACGACCAGGCCCAGGGCGCCGAGGAGGAGCACCGAGTGCGCGGTCCAGAGCAGCGAGGCCGCGACCGTGAGGCCGGCGTAGCCGAGGATCATGCGGCGGCGGGGGCCGGACTTCCAGGCGACGGCGCCCATGGCGATGCCCGCGAGCATGTTGCCGGCGGCGAAGATCCCGTACAGCAGGCCGTTGGCGCCGGGGTTGCCGATCTCCTCGGTGAAGGCGGTGAGGGAGACCTGCATGCCGCCGAAGACGGAGCCGATGCCGAGGAAGGCGACGATCAGGACGCGGACGCCGGGGACGGAGAGGGCCGAGCGGTGGGGCTCGGAGGCAGCGGCCGCCGCGATCCCGTACGCGGGCTGGGTGGCGCGCTGCGCGGCGAAGAACAGGCCGCCGACGAGGGTGAGGGCGGCCTCGGCGATCAGGCCCGCGGCCGGGTGGATGCCGGTGCACAGGGCGGTCGCGAGGACGGGTCCGACGACGAAGGTGAACTCGTCGGTCACGGACTCGAAGGCCGCGGCGGTCGGCATCAGCGGGCTTCCGTCGAGCTTCGCCGCCCAGCGGGCCCGGACCATCGGTCCGACCTGGGGCACGGACGCGCCGGCGGGCACGGCGGCCAGGAAGAGCGCCCACAGCGGGGCGCCGCTCAGGGCGAGCGCCACCAGCAGGGAGACGGACGCGGTGTGGACGAGGACGCCGGGGACCAGGACGGCGCGCTGGCCGAAGCGGTCGGCGAGCTTGCCGCTCTGCGGCGCGAAGAGCGCCATGGAGACGCCGGTGACGGCGGCGACCGCGCCGGCGCTGCCGAAGGAGCCGGTGGTGTGCTGGACGAGCAGGACGATGCCGATGGTCAGCATCGCGAACGGCTGCCGGGCGGCGAAGCCGGGGAGCAGGAAGGACAGCGCACCGGGGGTGCGCAGCAGCTGCCCGTAGCCGGGCCGCTTGTCCGAGATGACCGTGGACGCCACGGTCCTGGCCTTTCTGCCGCCTGGTAGCGCGCCCCGGCACGGTGGTGCGGGTGTCGCCGAGAGCTGTCCTCATGCGCGTTACTGCGGTAGATACCGGGCCGGCCCCACTGCGGAGGGGCGCCACGGCCGCCATACGGTCGCGCCAGCTCTGCGTCAGGCAGAGTTGGTTCGATCAGGTGTGCCTTCATGGTACAGGGAAGAGCGTCTTCCCGCCTGGGAAAACGCTCCCACACCCGAATTAATGCCTGCGATTACCTGCGTTCACCGGCGCTTGTCCGGTATCGGCCGGATGTCGCCGGATGTCTATGGCTTCTTCTGTCCGCCGGGCAGATGGAACCGCATCGCCGTCCCGCTCGCGCTCGCGGACAGCTCCTGGGCGCCGCCCGTGCCGAGCCAGCCGGCGAGCTTGCCGCCCTGGCCGACGGCCCGCAGGCGTCGCTCCGTGGCGTCCCGCACGGGGTCGGTGGCGACGACGAGCAGCTCGTCGCCGCGGCGCAGCACGGTCGCGGGACCCGGCACAAAGCTCTTCTCCTCGCGTACGACGAGGGTGACGGCCGCTCCGGCCGGCAGCCGCAGCTCCGCGACCTCGACGCCGTGCATCCGCGATCCCTCGGGGATGGCGACGGAGAGCAGGTGTCCGCGCAGCCGCTCCAGCGGCGCGGACTCGACGCCGAGGTCGGCGGCCCCGGCGGAGTCGCCCAGCTTCAGCGCCCTGGCCAGCCAGGGCAGCGTCGGCCCCTGGACCAGGGTGTAGACGACGACGAGGACGAAGACGATGTTGAAGATCCGCTCGCTGCCCTCGATCTGCGACACCATCGGGATGGTGGCGAGGATGATGGGGACGGCTCCGCGCAGGCCGGCCCAGGACATGAGGGCCTGCTCCTGCCACGGGATCCGGAAGGGCGCGAGGCTGACCAGGACCTCCATCGGCCGCGCGACCATCGTCAGGACGAGGCCGATGACGACGGCGGGCCAGAAGTCGTGGACGAGCTCGTGCGGGGTGACGAGCAGGCCGAGCAGGACGAACATGCCGATCTGGGCGATCCAGCCGAGCCCCTCGGCGAAGCCGCGGTTGGCGGGCGAGTGCGGCAGCTTGGCGTTGCCGAGGACCATCGCGGCCAGGTAGACGGCGAGGAAGCCGGAGCCGTGGGCCAGCGCGCCGGCCGCGTACGCCACGACCGCGATGGCCATGACGGCGATCGGGTAGAGGCCGGAGGCGGGCAGGGCGACGTGCCGCAGGCCGTACGCGCCGAGGAAGCCGACGGTCAGGCCGACGGCGACGCCGATGGCGAGCTCCAGGGCGATCGTCCCGACGAGGACGTACCAGGAGTCGACGGGTCCGGCGGTGGAGAAGGCGACGACGAGGATGACGACGGGGGCGTCGTTGAAGCCGGACTCGGCCTCCAGGACACCGGTGACGCGGGACGGCAGCGGCACCTTGCGCAGCACGGAGAAGACCGCGGCGGCGTCGGTGGAGGAGACGACGGCGCCGATGATCAGGGCCTGCCGCCACTCCAGGCCGACGAGGTAGTGGGCGGCCGTGGCCGTGATGCCGACGCTGACGGCGACGCCGACGGTGGAGAGGACGACGGCGGCCGGCAGGGCCGGCCTGATCTCCTTCCACTTCGTGCCGAGGCCACCCTCGGCGAGGATCACGACGAGGGCCGCGTAGCCGATGACCTGCGTCAGCTCGGCGTTGTCGAAGGCGACGTTTCCGATGCCGTCCTGTCCTATCGCGACACCGATCCCGAGGTAGAGCAGCAGGCTGGGGAGCCCGCTCCGGGACGAGATCCGCACGGCCGCGACGGCGATCAGCAACACGAGGGAGCAGATGAGCAGGAGTTCGTTGAGCTGGTGGACAGTCAGTGGCCGATCCTTCCCCTCGCATGCAGCTGGATCGTTCCTCCAGCGGCCGACACTTCGTTACCTTACCTAATCTTTAACGTTTTCTTGACGCCTTCTTTGCGTCGGTCCGCTCATCAGTACGGTTCTCTTCCTGACACCGAGTCCGGGCCCTCCGGACGCTGCGCCTAAGGTTGCACCCGTACTCCAGGACCACCCTGCCCCTCGAAGGACAGCGATGCCCTCCAACACGACCGCGCCTCCCGGCAAGAAGACCGCCAAGAAGAAAGGGCGGCGCGCCCGTCTGCTCCTCCTCGTCCTGGTCCTCGCACTGGTCGCGGGCATCGGATTCGGCGGGTACTGGGGTGTCAGCACCGTCCGGGCCTCGTTCCCGCAGACCACCGGCGAGATCCGGCTCGACAGCCTCTCCGCCGACGTCGAGGTCAAGCGGGACGCGAACGGCGTCCCGCAGATCTACGCGGACAACGAGACGGACCTCTTCCGCGCCCAGGGCTACGTCCAGGCGCAGGACCGCTTCTACGAGATGGACGTCCGCCGGCACGTGACCGCGGGCCGCCTCTCCGAGATGTTCGGCGAGAGCCAGATCGAGACGGACTCCTTCCTGCGCACGCTCGGCTGGCGCCGGGTCGCGCAGCAGGAGTACGACACCGTCCTGTCGGCCGAGACGAAGAAGTACCTCAAGGCCTACTCGGAGGGCGTCAACGCCTACCTGAAGGACCGGGCCCCGAAGGACGTCTCCGTCGAGTACGCGGCCCTGTCCTTCACCAACGACTACGCGATCGAGCCGTGGACCCCGGTCGACTCGGTGGCCTGGCTCAAGGCCATGGCCTGGGACCTGCGCGGCAACATGCAGGACGAGATCGACCGCTCGCTGATGACGAGCCGGATGGGCGCGAGCCAGATCAAGCAGCTCTACCCGGAGTACCCGTACAAGCTCCACCAGCCGATCCTCGACAAGGGCGCCGTCGACGAGACCACCGGGAAGTTCGACCCGGCGGCCGAGGCCGGCGAGGGCGACGGGACCACGACCGGCGAGACCCCGGGCAACGGCCCCGGCGGTTCCGGTTCCGGTTCCTCCGGCGGCAGCGGAGCGGACGCCCAGCTCGGCGCGCTCTCCGAGGTCCTCGACGGCATCCCGGCGCTCCTCGGCCCCAACGGCAACGGCATCGGCTCGAACTCCTGGGTCGTCGCCGGCGAGAAGACGACCTCGGGCAAGCCGCTCCTGGCCAACGACCCGCACCTCTCGCCGCAGCTGCCGTCCCTCTGGTACCAGATGGGTCTGCACTGCCGCTCGGTCTCCGCGACCTGCCGCTACGACGTCTCCGGCTACACCTTCTCCGGCATGCCCGGCGTGATCATCGGCCACAACGACAAGATTGCCTGGGGTCTCACCAACCTCGGCGCCGACGTCACCGACCTCTACCTGGAGAAGATCGGCCCGGACGGCTACCTCGTCGACGGCAAGGTCAAGCCGTTCACGACCCGCGAAGAGGTCATCAAGGTCGCCGGCGGCGAGGACCGGAAGATCACGGTCCGCTCCACCGAGCGCGGCCCGCTCGTCTCCGACCGCTCCTCCGAGCTGGAGACCGTCGGCCAGAAGGCCCCCGTCGGCAACGCCGCCCCCGACCGCGGCACCGGCTACGGCGTCTCCCTCCAGTGGACGGCGCTCCAGCCCGGCAAGTCGATGGACGCGATCTTCGCGCTCGACCGCGCCAAGGACTTCACCACCTTCCGGGCCGCGGCCAAGAACTTCGAGGTCCCGTCCCAGAACCTGATCTACGCCGACACCGAGGGCCACATCGGCTACCAGTCCCCCGGCAAGATCCCGCAGCGCACCAAGGGTGACGGCACCCTCCCGGCGCCGGGCTGGGACTCCACGTACCGGTGGAAGGGCTACATCCCCTTCGAGAAGCTGCCGTACGAGTTCGACCCGGCGCGCGGCTACATTGTCACCGCCAACCAGGCCGTGATCGACCAGAAGACCTACCCCGACCTGCTCACCAAGGACTGGGGCTACGGCTCGCGCAGCCAGCGGATCAACGACCTCATCGAGTCGAAGACCAAGGACGGCGGCAAGATCTCGCCGGACGACATGCGGACCATGCAGACGGACAACCGCAGCGAGATCGCGACGCTGCTCAACCCGCTGCTGCTGAAGGTCGACATCTCCGACCCGTACGTCCGCGAGGCGCAGAAGCTGCTGGAGGGCTGGGACTACACCCAGGAGCCCGACTCGGCAGCCGCCGCCTACTTCAACGCGGTCTGGCGCAACGTCCTCAAGCTCGCCTTCGGCGACAAGCTGCCCAAGGAGCTGCGCGCCGAGGGCGACTGCATCAACGTGCTCCCGGCCGAGGCCACCGGCCCGGTCGACGAGCAGAACAAGCTCGTCCGCGAGTGCGGCGAGCGCGACCCCGACTCGGCGCAGCCGGACGGCGGCGACCGCTGGTACGAGGTGGTCCGCCCGCTCCTCAAGCAGGAGAAGAGCGAGTGGTGGACGACCCCGGGCAACCGCACGGACCCGGCCACCGAGACCCGTGACCAGCTGCTCGCCCGGGCCATGAAGGACGCCCGCTGGGAGCTGACGGCCAAGCTCGGCAAGGACATCTCCACCTGGAGCTGGGGCCGGCTGCACCAGCTGACCCTGAAGAACCAGACCCTCGGCACCGCCGGTCCGGGCGCCGTGCAGCAGCTCCTCAACCGCGGCCCGTGGAACCTGGGCGGCGGCGAGGCGGCGGTCGACGCGACCGGCTGGAACGCGGCCGGCGGCTACGAGGTCATCTGGGTGCCGTCGATGCGGATGGTGGTCAACGTCGGCGACTGGGACAAGTCCCGGTGGGTCAACCTGACCGGCGCCTCCGGCCACGCCTTCCACTCGAACTACACCGACCAGACGGACACCTGGGCGAAGGGCGAGCTGTACGACTGGGCCTACGGCAAGGCGGCGGTCGACGCGGCGGCGAAGGAGACGCTGGTCCTCCGGCCCTGATCCCCGGATCAGACGGTACGGAAGCGGGTGACCCCGGCCGGGGTCACCACGGCGTGCACGGGGTGGTCGTGCGGTTCCTCCGGGACCCGGGCGACCACCTCGTCCGCGTACAGGAGCACCACGAGGGCGGGGTCCTTGCCCGCCCGCGCGAGCCGGGCGAGGACGCGGTCGTACGAGCCACCGCCCCGCCCGAGCCGCATCCCGCGCCCGTCGACCGCGAGGCCCGGCAGCAGGACGGCGTCGGCGGCGCAGACGGCCTCGGGGCCGAGGCGGGGGCCGACCGGTTCGAGGAGGCCGCGGCCGGCCTTCGCGAGCCGCTCCGGATGCTCCGGACCTTCGTACGAGGCCCAGTCCAGGTCGTTGTCGGGCAGGAGCACGGGGAGCAGGACCCGCACCCCGCGCGCGTGGAGGGCGTCGAGCAGCGCGCGCGTGCCCGGCTCGCGGCCCACGGAGACGTAGGCGGCGACGGTGGACGCCCCGGCGAGCTCGGCCAGTTCCACCCCGTGGCGGGCGAGGGACTCGGCGGCGTCCGCGCGGGACTCGGCGCTCAGGGCGGCGCGGGCGGCCAGAAGTCGACTGCGCAGCAGGGTCTTTTCGGACGACTCGGATGTCTCGGATGCCATGGGTACCTCATCGGAATTCACGAAAGTCTCGTAAGTGTCTTTATGTGCATGAAGTTAATCGAACCCACATCTTTCTCTCATTCCGAACGACTAAGGTGCACCCATGAATCAGTCGCTCCCCAGGCTCGGCCGGATCAGCAAGGCTGTCATCCCGGCCGCGGGCCTCGGCACCCGCTTCCTCCCGGCCACCAAGGCGACGCCGAAGGAGATGCTGCCGGTCGTCGACAAACCGGCGATCCAGTACGTCGTCGAGGAGGCTGTCGCCGCCGGTCTCTCGGACGTTCTGATGATCACCGGCCGCAACAAGCGTCCCCTTGAGGACCACTTCGACCGGAACTACGAGCTGGAGGAAGCTCTGATCCGGAAGGGAGACGAGGAGCGTCTCTCCAAGGTCCAGGAGTCCAGCGACCTCGCCACCATGCACTACGTGCGCCAGGGCGCCCCGCGCGGCCTCGGCCACGCGGTGCTGTGCGCGGCCCCGCACGTGGGCGACCAGCCCTTCGCGGTGCTCCTCGGCGACGACCTGATCGACCCGCGCGACCCGCTGCTCGCGCGGATGGTGGAGGTCCAGGAGCGCGAGGGCGGCAGCGTCATCGCGCTGATGGAGGTCGAGCCCTCGCAGATCCACCTGTACGGCTGCGCGGCCGTCGAGGCGACCGGCGACGCGGACGTCGTGCGGGTCACCGACCTCGTCGAGAAGCCGGAGCCGGCGGAAGCTCCGAGCAACTACGCGATCATCGGCCGGTACGTGCTGGATCCGGCCGTCTTCGGGATGCTCCGGGAGACCGAGCCGGGCCGGGGCGGGGAGATCCAGCTGACGGACGCCCTGCAGAAGCTCGCCGCCGACGAGAAGATCGGCGGGCCGGTGCACGGTGTCGTGTTCAAGGGCCGCCGCTATGACACCGGTGACCGCGGTGACTATCTGCGTGCCATTGTCAGACTCGCGTGCGAGCGTGAAGATCTGGGACCGGACTTCCGGGCCTGGCTCCGGAGGTATGTCAGCGAGGAGATGTAGGACCTTGAGCAGCAGCGCGGCACCGTCGCCGTCCGAAGAGCACGACGAGCAGGGCGACGAGCACGGCCACGGCGACGAGCACGGTCACGGCCCTGAGCACGGGCACGGTGACGGCTCCGACGGCGGTCACGGCGCGGACCTCGGCCACGGGCACGGCTCCGGGCACGGCCCGGCGGACCCCTGCGCGGGGCCGGCCCGCGGCCTGTGGTCGGTGGACGAGCACCTCGCCGACATCCTCGCGACGGTCGGCCCGCTCGAACCCATCGAGCTCCAACTGCTCGACGCGCAGGGCTGCGTCCTCGTCGAGGACGTGACGGTTCCGATCGCGCTGCCGCCCTTCGACAACAGCTCCATGGACGGGTACGCGGTGCGGGTCGCCGATGTCGCCGGTGCCACCGAGGAGTTCCCCGCCGTCCTCACGGTCATCGGGGACGTCGCCGCCGGTGACGGCGGGCTCCCGACCGTCGGGCCCGGGCAGGCCGCCCGGATCATGACGGGCGCCCCGCTGCCGCCCGGCGCCGAGGCCGTCGTCCCCGTCGAGTGGACCGACGGCGGTACGGGCGGGGGCGCGGCCACCGGCATGCGCGCCGCGAGCGCCGCCCCGGAGGGCGCGGGCGGCGAGGTGCGGGTGCACCGCGCGGCCGAGGCCGGTGCGCACGTCCGCGCGCGCGGCAGCGACGTACGGGCCGGGGAGCTCGCCCTCGCGGCGGGCACGGTCCTGGGGCCGCCGCAGATCGGGCTGCTCGCCGCGATCGGCCGGGGCACGGTGCGGGTCCGCCCCCGCCCCCGGGTGGTCGTCATCTCCACCGGCAGCGAGCTGGTCCAGCCCGGTGAGCCGCTGGGCGAGGGCCAGATCCACGACTCCAACAGCTTCGCGCTGGCCGCCGCCGCGCGGGACGCGGGCGCCCTCGCCTACCGGGTGGGGGCCGTCACCGACGACGCCGAGACGCTGCGGGCCACGATCGAGGACCAGCTCATCCGGGCGGACCTGATCGTGACGACGGGCGGGGTGAGCGTCGGCGCGTACGACGTGGTGAAGGAGGCGCTGACCGCGGACGGGCAGGTCGACTTCCGGAAGCTGGCGATGCAGCCGGGCAAGCCGCAGGGCTTCGGCGCGATCGGCGAGGAGCAGATCCCCCTGCTGGCGCTGCCGGGCAACCCCGTGTCCTCGTACGTCTCCTTCGAGCTGTTCGTGCGGCCCGCGATCCGCGCCCTGATGGGCGTGAAGGACCTGCACCGGCCGACGGTCCGGGCGGTCCTCGTCGCCGACAAGGCGCTGTCGTCCCCGGCCGGCCGCCGCCAGTTCCTCCGCGGCACGTACGACCCGGAGGCGGGCACCGTCACTCCCGTGGGCGGTGCCGGCTCGCACCTCGTCGCGGCCCTCGCGCACGCGGACTGCCTGCTGGTGGTCCCGGAGGAGGCGGCCGGCGCCGAGCCGGGCAGCGAGCTGGAAGTGGTCCTCCTCGGCTGAGGGGGCGAGGGTGGGGGTACGGTGTCGTCCCCATACAGCGACCGGGAGTGTCACGGCCATGAGCACGCAGCAAGGTCTCACCCACATCGACGAGGCGGGTGCGGCCCGCATGGTCGACGTCTCCGCGAAGGACGTCACGGCCCGCACCGCGCGGGCCAGCGGGCGGGTCCTCGTCTCGCCGCGCGTGATCGAGCTGCTGCGCGGCGAGGGCGTGCCGAAGGGTGACGCGCTCGCGACGGCCCGGATCGCCGGGATCATGGGGGCGAAGAAGACCCCCGACCTGATCCCGCTCTGCCATCCGCTCGCGGTCTCGGGCGTCACCCTGGACCTGGCGGTCACGGACGAGGCGGTCGAGATCCTGGCGACCGTGAAGACCACGGACCGCACGGGCGTCGAGATGGAGGCCCTGACGGCGGTCTCGGTGGCGGCCCTGACGGTCGTCGACATGATCAAGGCGGTCGACAAGGGCGCGGTCATCTCCGACGTACGGGTGGAGGAGAAGACGGGCGGCAAGTCGGGCCACTGGACGCGGAGCGGCTCGTGACGGGCGGCGGCCGGGCGGCCGGGGGCCACGGGCGGACGCCGGGGAACGAGCCGCCCCCGGCCGTCCTCGGCGACGGCATCGGCGGCGCTCTGCCCGCCCCGTACGCGGCGCTCGTCGTCACCGCCTCCAACCGGGCGTCCGCCGGGGTCTACGAGGACAAGGGCGGCCCGCTGATCGCCGCGGGCCTCACCGCGATGGGCTTCACGGTGGACGGCCCGCAGGTCGTCCCGGACGGGGCGCCCGTCGAGGCGGCGCTGCGCGCCGGGGTCGCCGCCGGGTACGACGTGATCGTCACCACCGGCGGCACGGGCATCTCGCCCACCGACGAGACCCCCGAGGTCACCCGCAAGGTCCTGGACCGCGAGATCCCGGGCATCCCGGAGGCGATCCGGGCGTTCGGCCGGGAGAAGGTGCCGACGGCGGCGCTCTCGCGCGGTCTCGCCGGCGTCGCGGGCGGCACGCTGATCGTGAACCTGCCGGGGTCTCCGGGCGGGGTGAAGGACGGTCTGGCCGTCCTGGAGCCGCTGCTGCGGCACGCCGTCGACCAGATCCGCGGCGGCGACCACCCGAGAACCTCATGATCCCGTCCTGGCCCGTGGTCCTCGTGGACGGGGACGTCGTCCTCCGCCCGATAAAGATGAGCGACCAGGCGGCCTGGCGGGAGGTGAACCGGCGCAACCGCGAGTGGCTGCGGCCCTGGGAGGCGACGGTTCCGCCCCCGGCGCCGAGCGGTCCGGTCGCGCAGCGGCCGACGTACCGTCAGATGGTCCGCCATCTGCGGTCGGAGGCGAAGGCGGGCCGGATGCTGCCGTTCGTCATCGAGTACCGGGGGCGGCTCGTCGGGCAGCTGACCGTGGCCGGGATCACCTGGGGGTCGATGTGCTCCGGGCACGTGGGCTACTGGGTGGACAGCGAGGTGGCCGGGCGCGGGGTGATGCCGACGGCGGTCGCGCTCGCCGTCGACCACTGCTTCCGCACGGTCGGGCTGCACCGGATGGAGGTCTGCATCCGTCCGGAGAACGGCCCTTCGCGCCGGGTCGTCGAGAAGCTCGGCTTCCGCGAGGAGGGGCTGCGGCCCCGCTATCTCCACATCGACGGCGCGTGGCGGGACCATCTGGTCTTCGCACTGACGGTGGAGGAGGTGCCGGAGGGATTGCTGCGGCGATGGCGGCAGGCAAGAATGAAATAAGTGTTCGAATTTATTCGGGAGTTGGCACACAAACGATCTGAACAATCACAAAAAAGTTCAGTGATATCAGCCAGATCGTGCGACACACCGGGCCAATTGGCCGATGCCCTCCCGCGAACCCCTCTACCGTGTGAGGCGTGAGCAGCAGCGGCCTCATCTACGCAGTCATCGTCGGGGCCTGGGCCGCCTACTTGGTGCCGATGTGGCTCCGCAGGCAGGACGAGCTGAACGAAGCCCGTCCGACGGAACGCTTCAGCACCGCCATCCGGCTGCTGTCCGGACGGGCGGGAATGGAGCGCCGGTACGCCAAGGAGCTCAGGGAGCGGGACCGTACGGCGGAGGGACCGACGCCCGACGTGGACCCGGACGCGGCGACCGAGCATCTGAGCTCGGTCGACGTCCGGGCCTTTTCCGCGCCCGCGGCCAGAACCGAGGCGCGCCTCGAACTCCCCGAGCCCGAGCCGGAACCCGCACCGGAACCCGCCCCCGCGCCGGCCCGCCCCGCCGCGGGCGGTGCGGCGGCCGAGCGGGCCCGCCGGGGCAAGGTCCTCGCCCGGCGCCGGCGCACCACGACGCTCCTCTTCGCCGGCTTCACGCTCGGCGCGGTCGTCGCGGCCGTCGGCGGCGTCGCCTTCCTCTGGGCGCCCGCGGTCCCGGCGCTGCTCCTGAGCGCGTACATCGTGCACCTGCGGGTCCAGGAACGACGCCGCTTCGTGTACGTGATGGACCGGCGCCGCGCGGAAGCGGCGGCCGCCCGGCTGCGCGAGAGCCGGCGTCCGGCCCCGACGCCCGAGCCGGAGGCCGGCCAGGCCCCCGTCGCGAGCCCGTCCGTGTCCCCGCAGGAGGCGGGCCGCCGCGCCCTGGTCGAGCAGACGGACCACGCGGAGTGGGTGGACCAGCAGCGCGAGCGCGGCCCGGCCCGCGGCGACAGCTGGGAGCCGGTCCCGGTCCCGCTGCCCACGTACGTGACGGCGCCGGTCGCCCCGCGCGCGTCGAGCGGCGTCGACATCACGGACCCGGAGACCTGGAGCGCGGCCCGCTCCTCCACGGCCGCCGATCCCGCCCCGGCGCCGTCCCCGGCCCCCCGCCGCCGTGCCACCCCGCCCCGCCGCGGCCGCGACGACGGCCGCACGCCCCTCTTCGACCAGTACGCGGAGGACGACCGCCCCCGGGCGGCCAACGAGTGACCCCGCCGGGGGCTGCGACGGCCTATGCCGTCGCCTTGCGCAGCACCGCGTGAGTCCCCCGGGAACGCTGCTCGGCACCGGCTGGTCTCGACTTGGCTCGGGACAGTCGACGAGATCCCGTCCGATCTACTGATCGGGCGGGATCTTCGTGCGAGTCACCTGGCCGGACCGTCTCCCAGAAGTGGCCCCGCGAAGATCCCCGACCTCGTCGCCCGCGATCAGCGCTGCGTCTCCTCGTGGCGTCCGACAGCGGCTGCGTCGGGTACGACGAGCAGCTTGCCGGTGGTACGCCGAGCCTCCAGATCGCTGTGGGCCCGGGCGGCCTCGGACAACGCGTAGCGGCCCGTCACGGTGATCTCAAGCGCCTTGGAGCGCACCCACTCGAACACATCGGTGGCCCGTCGGAGCAGTTCGGACCGATCGGCGATGAAGTCCCCGAGGCTGGGCCGGATCAGGGTCAGCGAACCGCCGTGGGCGAGCCGAATCGGATCGAACGGCGGCACGGCTCCACTTGCCGCGCCGAAGAGCACGAGATGGCCGCGGGTTCGCAGGCTGGCGAGGCTCGCATCGAAGGTGTGCGCGCCGACGCCGTCGAAGACGACCGGCAGTCCCTGACCGCCGCTGAGCCGCCGCACCTCGGCTGCGAGATCGTCGACTGCGGAGGAAAGGATCACCTCGGCGGCCCCGGCGCGCTTCGCCAGCTCGGCCTTCGCCGTGGTCGACGTCGTGCCGATCACCCTGCCGCCGAGATGGGTGATGAGCTGGGTCAGAAGCAGCCCCATGCCGCCAGCAGCCGCGTGCACGAGCACCGTGTCGCCCCCCTGAACCGGGTAGGCGTCCTTGACGAGATAGTGCGCGGTCATGCCCTGGAGGAGCACGGCGGCGGCTGTCTCGAAGTCGATGTCGTCGGGCAGGGGCACCAGCCGGGAGGAGTCCACGACGGCCCGCTCGGCATACGTGCCGGGAATCTCCACCCAACCGACCCGGTCCCCCACTGCGACGTCGGCGACGCCGGGTCCGACCTCGACGACCGTGCCGGCGCCCTCAGAGCCCGGGGTGAAGGGCAGCGGGAGGCTGTACCGGCCTTCGCGGTGGTAGACGTCGAGGAAGTTGACCCCGGATGCGGCGACCTCCACGACCGCCTCGCCCGGACCCGGCCGCGGCTGGTCCACCTCGGCCTCCCGCAGCACCTCGGGACCGCCCACTTCGTACACCTGAATCGCTCGCATGACCCCTCCAATAACGGCTCGTCCCCCCGCCAACCCCGTTGACGGCGATCCGATTCCCGGTGAGCGGACCAGCCCGCCGGCGCCACTCCCCGGCCGGCTGCCTGACGAACGGGGCCGCCGCCGTCGAGGTGTCGGCCGGAGTCGTCACACGCGGGGCAACGGTCCCCGCAACTCGATGGCGACTGCATCGGCCCGCGACGGCCCCCGGTGACCTGCGGCGGAACGGATTTTTGCGTGAGCCGGAAGGGATGCTAATGTTTCACACGTCGCAAGGGCCTGTGGCGCAGTCTGGTAGCGCACCTCGTTCGCATCGAGGGGGTCTGGGGTTCAAATCCCCACAGGTCCACAGACACTGAGGATCCCGTCCGATCGCAAGATCGGGCGGGATCCTTTCTTTGTGGCGCCTGGCACCTGCCTGCCGCGACCTCGGTGGGGCGTAGCTGGTCGGCCGAGTGGGCAAATCCCCCCACGGCCCAGGACGGGCTGATCCGCTGCCCGAACATCCGGCGGGCGATCCTGGCCCGGCCGTGAGGGTTCACCCGGCCGTGAGGGTTCAGACGAGGGCCTTCGCGAAGCAGCGGCTGTTGGGGTAGTCGCGGTAGTGGCCGAACTTGGTGCAGGGTTCGTAGCCGCTGGAGGCGTAGAGGGCTATGGCCTCCGGCTGGGCCGTGCCCGTCTCCAGGACCATGCGGGTGCGGCCGGCCGTGCGGGCGTCGGCCTCCAGGAGGGCGAGGACGCGGCGGGCCAGGCCCAGGCCGCGGGCCTCGGGGACCACGAACATGCGCTTCAGTTCGGCGTCGCCGTCCGCGTAGCCCTCGTCGTTCTCGTCCTGGGTGCGCCAGCCGCCCGTGGCGACCGGGCGGCCCGCCGTGTCGTAGGCGAGGAGGTACAGGCCGAGCGGCGGGACGAACATCGCGGCGTCCAGCGGTGTGACATCGCCCTCGTCGCCGTAGCGGGCGGCGTATTCGAGCTGCACCGCGTCGTTGAGCTTGACGGCGTCGGGGTGGTCGAAGGGCGTGGGCTGGATGTTCATGCGCTCGATCGTACATGTATGCGGAGTGAGGGTGTCGGTATTCTCCCGGGATGCTCACTGTCACGTCCGTCAATGTCAATGGTCTCCGCGCCGCCGCCAAGAAGGGCTTCGTCGAGTGGCTGGCCGGCACCTCCGCCGACGCCGTGTGCCTCCAGGAGGTGCGTGCCGAGGAGGCGCAGCTGCCCGCCGAGGTCCGGGCGCCCGAGGGCTGGTTCACCGCCCACGCGCCCGCCGCCGCCAAGGGCCGCGCCGGGGTCTCCCTCTACACCCGCCGCGAGCCCGACGCCGTCCGCGTCGGCTTCGGGGTGAGCGAGTTCGACGACAGCGGGCGGTACGTCGAGGCGGACCTGCCCGGCGTGACCGTCGCCAGCCTCTACCTGCCCTCCGGCGAGGTCGGCACCGAGCGCCAGGACGAGAAGTACCGGTTCATGGACGCGTTCCTGCCGTACCTCAAGGAGCTCAAGGAGCGGGCCGCCGCCGACGGCCGCGAGGTCGTCGTCTGCGGCGACTGGAACATCGCCCACCGCGAGGCCGACCTCAAGAACTGGAAGGCCAACAAGAAGAACGCCGGCTTCCTGCCCGAGGAGCGGGAGTGGCTCGGGAGGGTGCTCGACGAGGGCGAGGGCGGGTACGTGGACGTCGTGCGGGCCCTCCACCCCGAGCAGGAGGGGCCCTACTCCTGGTGGTCCTACCGCGGCCGCGCCTTCGACAACGACAGCGGCTGGCGCATCGACTACCAGATCGCCACCCCCGGCCTCGCTGCCAAGGCCGTCAAGGCCTACGTCGAGCGCGCCGCCACCCACGAGGAGCGCTGGAGCGACCACGCCCCCGTGACGGCCGTCTACGAACTGTAGGGGCGCCCGTCGCGCTCCGTGCGGTGGCGTGCGTCAGCCGTCCTCGGGGCGCAGGCGGCGGTCGAGGGCGAGGGAGAGTTCCGCCTCGACGACGCTCTTGGCGAGTGGGCGGAGGCGCCGGACGTCCTTCTCGGAGGCGTGGGCGCGGAGCAGGTCGGTGAAGAGGTCCGCGAGGGCGTCGGCGTGTTCGCGGACGCGGGCGCCGGCCTTGAGGACCTCGGCGAGCGGGATGCCCTCCCGGACGAGGGCGGCGGAGACGTCGAGCAGGCGGCGGCTGATGTGGATGATCTCCTCGCCGTCCGTGACGAGGTAGCCGAGGTCGAGGGCGGCCGCGAGGTTCTCTGGGGTGACCTCGCCGGCGAAGTGGTCGGCGAGCTCCTCGGGGGTGAGGCGGACGGGCTCCTCCTCGGTGGGGGAGCCGAGGGCGAGGACCTCGCGGACGTTCCTGCCGCTCTCGAAGGCGCTGGTGAGGTCGGCGATGCCGTTGAGGGTGTGGCCGCGCTCCAGGAGGGCGGCGATCGTGCGCAGCCGGGCGAGGTGGTGCTCGTCGTACCAGGCGATGCGGCCCTCGCGGCGGGGCGGCGGGATCAGTCCGCGCTCGCGGTAGAAGCGGAGGGTGCGCACGGTGATCCCGGCGGCCGTCGCCAGCTCCTCCATGCGGTACTCGCGCACGCCGCCGGGTCCCGGTCCTTCGACTGATCGTTCGCCTGATCCTTCTGCCACACCCGTCAGCCTATGTTGTACCGCCGGTAACTTTCCCTCGTCGTACCCCTACCGCTCGGTATGGAGCTGCTCTACAGTCCCGACTGTGCCAGTGATTGCTGGCGTGATCTGTCGGCGCGCGGGAGGCGGCATGGCGAAGCACGAGCACGTACGGGTGGCGGTGATCGGATCGGGATTCGGCGGCCTCGGCGCCGCCGTCCGGCTGCGCCGCGAGGGCATCACCGACTTCGTCGTCCTGGAGCGGGCCGACTCCGTGGGCGGCACCTGGCGCGACAACAGCTACCCCGGCTGCGCCTGCGACGTGCCCTCGCACCTCTACTCCTTCTCCTTCGCGCCCAATCCCGACTGGCCGCGGACCTTCTCCGGACAGCGCCACATCCGCGCCTATCTGGAGCACGTCACGGACACCTTCGGGATCCGCCCCCACCTGCGCCTGAACCACGAGGTGCTGCGGATGGAGTGGGACGCCCAGGCGCTGCGCTGGGAGATCGAGACCAGCCGGGGCGCCTTCAGCGCCGACGTCGTCGTCTCCGCCACCGGACCGCTCTCCGACCCCAAGATCCCCGACATCCCCGGGCTCGCCGACTTCCCCGGCAAGGTCTTCCACTCGGCCCGCTGGGACCACGACTACGACCTCACCGGCAAGCGCGTCGCCATGATCGGCACCGGCGCCTCCGCCATCCAGATCGTCCCCGCGATCCAGCCCCAGGTCGGCAGGCTGACGCTCTTCCAGCGCACGCCCCCGTGGGTCATGCGCCGCATGGACCGGGCGATCACCGGGCCCGAACGCTGGCTGCACCGCGCCGTGCCGGTCACCGGCACCCTCCGCCGCGGCCTGCTCTGGGGCATCCGCGAACTCCAGGTCGGCGCCTTCACCAAGCACCCGAACGAACTCGGGCTCGTCGAGAAGCTGGCCAAGGCCAACATCGCCAAGTCGATCAAAGACCCGGTGCTGCGGGCCAAGCTGACGCCCTCGTACCGCATCGGCTGCAAGCGCATCCTGCTCTCCAGCACGTACTACCCGGCGGTCGCCCAGCCCAACGTCGACGTCGTCGCCTCCGGCCTGCGCGAGGTCCGCGGCTCGACCGTCGTCGCCGCCGACGGCACCGAGACCGAGGTCGACGCGATCGTCTTCGGCACCGGCTTCCACGTCACCGACATGCCGATCGCCGAGCGGGTCGTCGGCGCCGAGGGGAAGACCCTCGCCGAGACCTGGAAGGGCGGCATGGAGGCGCTGCGCGGCGCCACCGCCGCCGGCTTCCCCAACTTCATGACCGTCATCGGCCCCAACACCGGCCTCGGCAACTCCTCGATGATCCTCATGATCGAGTCCCAGCTGAACTACATGGCCGACTACCTGCGCCAGCTCACCCTGCTCACCTCCTCCGGGCGCGGCGGGCGCGCCGCCCTCGCCGTCCGCCCCTCCGCCGTCGGCGCCTGGAACCGCAAGGTGCAGGCCCGGATGGAACGGACCGTCTGGAAGGCGGGCGGCTGCGAGAGCTGGTACCTCGACGCCAACGGCCGCAACACCACGCTGTGGCCGGGCACGACGGGCGAGTTCCGCAAGGAGACCCGGCAGGTCGACCTCGCCGAGTACGAGGTGGTCCGCGCCGCCGAGCCCGCCCCGGCGGCGAAGGGCCGCACCGGCTCCCGCAAGAAGGAGGCCGCCCAGTGAGCCCCCGCCTCAGCCCGCTGCCCATGCCCCGCGAGCTCACCGCCCGCTCCGCCGACGGCTCCCCGATCCACGTCGAGGTGTACGGCCCCGAGGGCGCGCCCGCCGTCGTCCTCGCCCACGGCTGGACCTGCTCGACCGCCTTCTGGGCCGAGCAGATACGGGCCCTCGCCGCCGACCACCGGGTCGTCGCCTACGACCAGCGCGGCCACGGCCGGTCCCCCGTGCCCGGCCCGGGCGGCTACTCCACGGCCGCGCTCGCCGACGACCTGGAGGCGGTGCTCGCGGCCACCCTCGGCCCCGGCGAGCGGGCCGTACTCGCCGGCCACTCCATGGGCGGCATGACGCTCATGGCCGCCGCGGAGCGCCCCCGCTTCCGGCAGCACGCCGCCGCCGCGCTCCTCTGCTCCACCGGGCCCTCCCGGCTGACCGCCGAGGCCACCGTCGTACCGCTCCGGCCCGGCGGGCTGCGCAGCCGGCTGACCAAGGCCGTGCTCGGCGCGAAGGCGCCGCTCGGACCGGTCAACGCCGTCTCGAAGAAGGTCCTCAGGTACGCGACGATGGGACCGGGCTCGGCACCCGACCGCGTCGAGGCCTGCGCCCGGATCGTGCACGCCTGCCCGCGCGACGCCCGCTACGGCTGGTCGCAGGTCCTCGCCGGCCTCGACCTGGAAGCCGGGCTGCGGGAGCTGCGGCTGCCGGTGGCCGTGCTCGTCGGCACCGCCGACCGGCTCACCCCGGCCGTCCACTCCCGTGCGATGGCGGACGCGCTGCCGCACTGCACGGGCCTGGTCCAGCTGGCCGGCATGGGCCACATGACGCCGGTGGAGGCCCCCGAGGCCGTCACCGCGCAGATCCGCGAACTGACCCTCACGTACCTGGGCGTGAAGTCCGGGGACCAGGAGAAGCAGAAGGAGCAGGCATGAGCAGGGTGAGCCTGGAAGGACAGGTCGCGGTCGTCACCGGAGGGGCACGGGGCGTCGGCGAACTCCTCGCCCGCAAGCTCTCCGCGCGCGGCGCGAGGATCGCGCTCGTCGGCCTGGAGCCCGAGCAGCTCAAGGAGGTCGCCGGCCGGCTGCACACCGAGGCCGACTGGTGGCACGCCGACGTCACCGACCACGAGGCCATGGCGAAGGTCGCGGCCGAGGTCAAGGAGCGGTTCGGGAAGGTCGACATCGTCGTCGCCAACGCCGGCGTCGCGGCGGGCGGTCCGTTCGCCGAGTCCGACCCCGACGCCTGGCGGCGGGTCATCGAGGTCAACCTCATCGGCGGCGCCGTGACCGGCCGGGCCTTCCTGCCCGTCCTCATGGAGTCGCGCGGGTACTTCCTCCAGATCGCCTCGCTCGCGGCGCTCACCCCGGCCCCGATGATGACGGCGTACTGCGCCTCCAAGTCGGGCGTCGAGGCCTTCGCGCACAGCCTGCGCGCCGAGGTCGCCCACAAGGGCGTACGCGTCGGCGTCGGCTATCTGTCCTGGACCGACACCGACATGGTGCGGGGCGCCGACCAGGACGACGTGATGCGCGAGCTCCGCTCCCGGCTGCCGTGGCCCGCGAACCGCACGTACCCCCTCGGCCCGGCCGTCGACCGGATCGTCGCCGGCGTCGAGCGGCGCTCCTCCCACGTGTACGCGCAGTGGTGGCTGCGCGGGATGCAGTCGGTCCGGGGCTATCTGCCCGGGATGATCGCGACCGTCGGGCAGCGGGAGATGCGGCGCTTCGAGCCCCGCCTCTCCTCCGTCCCGAAGGGGCTCGTGGGCGCGGGCGGCGCGGCCGACGAGCAGGAGCGCGCGGGAGACCCGGGAGCCGCGGCCCGCCGGTGACGGGGAGTGAGAGGGGGCGGACTGATCGAAATGCGTGGGCAGGTGGCCCGTGCAAGGCTGGTCGAGGCCCGAGGGGCCGCGAAGCCCCGTCCCCCTCTCACCCTTCTAGGAGTGAACCTTCATGGGCATGCAAGACCAGTTCAAGGACAAGGCGGAGCAGCTCAAGGAACAGGCCAAGCGGGCCGCGGGCAAGGCGAGGGACGAGGCGTCCGAGCGCGCCTCCCAGGGCCGTGAACGCTCCGACGAGGAGACGCGCCGGGCCCAGCAGGAGGCCCAGGACCGCTTCGACCAGGACTACGACGCCTGACGTCCGGTCCGCGAGGGCGCACCCGGGAAGCCGGGTGCGCCCTCACGCGTTCCCGGGCGGGGCGGGCGGGGCGGGATATTGGGGCGCTCTTTCCCGGGCGAGGGCATACCGTGCCCCTCATGCCTGAACTGCAGCGACTGCGCCCCGACCACGCGCCCGCCCTGCTCGCGTTCGAGCGGGCCAACAGGGCCTACTTCGCCGCCTCCGTGCCCGACCGGGGGGACGCCTACTTCGCGGAGTTCGAGGACCGGCACCGGGCGCTCCTCGACGAGCAGGAGACCGGCGCGATCCACTTCCACGTGCTGGTCGCGGAGGACGGGGAGATCCTCGGCCGCTTCAACCTCGTGGACGCCGTCGACGGGGCCGCCGAACTCGGCTACCGGGTCGCCGAGAAGGCGACCGGGCGGGGCGTGGCGACGGCCGGGGTGCGCGAGCTGTGCCGACTGGCGCGGGAGGCGTACGGGCTGACGCGGCTGACCGCCGCCACGACCCTCGACAACGCGGGGTCGAGGGCCGTGCTCGGGCGGGTCGGGTTCGGTGCGGTCGGGAGCGTGACGCTGGACGGCGAGCCGGGCACCTCCTACGAGCTGGACCTCGCCGCGGCCGTCGCCTAGGGCGTGTTGCGAAAGTCTCGCCTGCCCGACGGCGCCTGGCACGCACGCTCGCCGCGTTGTCGGGATCGCCCCGATACATCCAGTATCGGGGCGACCCTCCGCCTTGCGATCGCACGCACCAGACGCCGTCGGGCCCGCCCTTCGGGCGGTCGGCGCTACTTTCGCAACACGCCCTAGCCCGCTGAGCGGCGTCCTCCGGAGGTCACGCGGGCCTCGGCGGCAGTTTCGGGCGGGAGCGGTCGGGGACCGCCTCGTAGCCCGGGGGGCTGGCCGGCGGGGTCTCGTCGAGGAGCGCGAGGGCGACGTGGACGGCGTCGTCGAGCTGGGCGTGCCGGCCCTCGGCCCAGTCGAGGGGGGTGCGCAGGACCGCGAGGTCGGGTTCGACGCCGTGGTTCTCCAGGGACCAGCCGTACTCGGGGAACCAGGCCGCGTTCATCGGGACCGTGATCTGCGTGCCGTCGCCGAGCCGGTGGCGGCCGGTCATGCCGACGACCCCGCCCCAGGTGCGCTGGCCGACGACGGGCCCGAGGCCGAGGAGCTTGAAGGCGGCGGTGATCATGTCGCCGTCGGAGGAGGTGGCCTCGTCGGCGAGGGCGACGACGGGGCCGCGCGGGGCGTTGGAGGCGTAACTGACGGGCTGGGCGTTCCGGGTGAGGTCCCAGCCGAGGATCTTGCGGGTGAGCTTCTCTATGACGAGCTCGCTGATGTTGCCGCCGGCGTTGCCCCGGACGTCGACGATGAGCGCGGGCCGGGAGACCTCCATGCGCAGGTCGCGGTTGAACTGCGCCCAGCCGGAGCCGCCCATGTCGGGGATGTGGAGGTAGCCGCAGCGGCCGCCGCTGAGCTCCCGGACCACGGCCCGGCGTTTGGCGACCCAGTCCTGGTAGCGGAGCGGCCGTTCGTCGACGAGCGGGACGACGGCGACGCGGCGGGAGCGGCCCTCGCCCTCGGCGGGGGTGAAGGTCAGCTCGACGGTGGTGCCGCCGGTGCCGGAGAACAGCGGGTACGGGCCGGCGACCGGGTCGACGGGCCGGCCGTCGACGTGGGTGAGGACGGCGCCCTCGCGGATGCCGGTGCCGGCGAGCGGGGAGCGGGCCTTGGAGTCGGAGGACTCGCCGGGCAGGATGCGCCGGACCGTCCAGCCGGCCTCCCGGGGCACGAGGTTGGCGCCGAGCAGGCCCATGGGGCGCTGGTAGTGCGGCGGGCCCTCGTTGCGGCGGGCGGGGGTGACGTAGGCGTGGGAGGTGCCGAGTTCGCCGACGACCTCGCGGAGCAGGTCGGCGAACTCGTCGGGGGAGGAGACCCGTTCGACGAGCGGCCGGTACTGGTCGAGGACGGCCGGCCAGTCGACGCCGCCCATGCCGGGCTCCCAGAAGTAGGCGCGGACGATCCGGCCCGCCTCGTCGAAGGCCTGGCGCCACTCGGCGCCCGGGTCGACCTCGTGGAGGATGCGCCGCAGGTCCAGGTAGACGGTGGAGTCCCCGTCCCCGGACTCGGTGGCGGGCACGGCCCGCAGCTCGCCCTCGTCGGCGACGACGAGCCGGGTGCCGTCGCCGCTGACCGCGAACCAGTCGAGGTCCTTGGCGAGTTCGGTCTTGCGGGCCTTGGTGATGGTGAAGTGCTCCAGGGTGGGGCGGCCCGAGGTGTCGGCGGGGTTGGCGAAGGTCTCGCCGAGCGCGCCGGAGATGGGCCAGCGCAGCCAGACCAGGCCGCCGCCGCTGACGGGGTGCAGGGCGGAGTACTTGGAGGCGGTGACCGGGAACGGGGTGACGCGGTCGGGGAGCCCCTCGATCTCGACGGTGACCGTGCCGTCGCCGGTGTCGGTGTCGTCGTCGGCGGGGTCGAGGCCGCCGGCCGCCGGGCGCCCGTCGGGCAGCAGCGCGAAGGGGGAGGGCGTCGCGGAGGAGAGCGGTACGAGGTAGGGGCGGCAGCCCAGCGGGAACGACAGGTCGCCGGTGTGGACGTCGTACACCGGGTCGAAGCCCCGCCAGGAGAGGAAGGCGAGGTAGCGGCCGTCCCGGGTGAAGACGGGGTTCTCGTCCTCGAAGCGGCCGTTGGTGACGTCGACGACGGTCCGGGCGCCGGGTCCGGAGATGCGGGCCATCTTGATGGAGCGCAGGGAGCGGCCGATGCCGGGGTGGGACCAGGTGAGCCAGGCGCCGTCGGGGGAGAAGGCGAGGTCGCGGACGGGCCCGTTGACGGACCGGATCAGCTCGGTGACCTCGCCCGCCGCTGCGGCCTTGGGGTCCTCGCCCGGCGCTCCGGCCGGGGAGCCCTCGCCGGAGTCCTCGGCCTCGGAGCCTTCGGCCGCGGAGGGTTCCTGGGCGCCTGCTCCGGCGCCCTCCCCGAGGTCCTCGGCGCCCGCGGCGGCCGCTTCCTCGGACACGGTGAGGAGGAGGAGCCGTCCGTCGTGGGAGGCGATGGCGAGGCGTTCGCCGTCCGGGTCGGAGATGAGCTCCTCGACCCGGCCGAGCCGGCCCGAGGCGAGCCGGCGGGGCGGCCGGTCGCCGCTGGCGCGCGGCAGGTAGGCGATCTCGATCGCGTCCTCGCCCTCGGCGTCGGTGACGTACGCGACCTGGCCGCCGCTGCCGAGCATCTCGGGGAGCCGGACGCGGACGCCCGGGGTGTCGATGATCGTGCGGGCCGGACCGTCGCGGTGCGTGAGCCAGTACAGGCTGCCGCGGACGGAGACGGCGCTGGCCCGGCCGGTCTCGTCGACGGAGACCGCGTCGACGTGGTGGGCGGCGGGTACCTGGTAGTGGCGGCGGCCGACGCGCTGCCCGCCGAGCCGGACCTCCAGCTTCCGGGGGCGTGAGTCGGCCGTGAGGTCCTCGACGATCCACAGCTCGCCCGCGCACTGGTAGACGACCCGGTGGCCGTCGGTGGAGGCGTGCCGGGCGTAGAAGGCGTCGTGGTCGGTGTGGCGGCGCAGGCCGGTGCCGTCGGGCAGGCAGGAGTAGAGGTTGCCGATGCCCTCGTGGTCGGAGAGGAAGGCGATCCGGCCGTCGACGGCCATCGCGCAGTCCAGGTGGCCGCCGATGTCGGGCAGCAGCCGTTCGCCGTGCAGCCAGAGGCGTCCGGTGGCGCCGCCGAGGTACCGCTTCCAGGAGGCCGGCTCGTGCGGCGGCTTCCCGGTGAGGAGAAGGGTCCGGCGGTCGCCGCCGCTGCCGGTGGCGTCGGGGTGGCCGCAGACGACGGGGTCGTCGGTGACGGCGATGTCGGAGACCGGGCCCCAGGGCATGCGGAGGCCGGGGGAGCCGTCGGTGGGGACGGTGTAGGCCCAGGAGTAGTACGAGAAGGGCTGCCCGTGCGAGGAGACGGCCAGGATGTCGGAGCGGCCGTCCCGGTCGGGGTCGGGGGGCGTCCAGCCGCAGACCCGGGTGTCGGTGGAGCCCCAGTAGGTGAGGCGCCGGGCGGCGCCGCCGTCGACGGGGACGAGGTGGATCTCCGGGTCGAGGCTGCGCCAGTTCGTGTACGCGATGTGGCGGCCGTCCGGCGAGAAGCGCGGGTGGCCGACCCGGGTGCGGTCGACGGTCAGCCGCCAGGCCCGGCCGGCGCGGTGGCCCTCGGGGGCGAGGGGGGCGATCCAGAGATCGTCCTCGGCCGCGAAGCACAGCAGGTCGTCGTGGAGGTGCGGAAACCGGAGATACGCGACGTCGTCACTCACCTGTACATGCTTTCCGCGCGGAGGGGGTGCGGCAACTCGTACGTGTGTGCACGTGCTCGGGACGTCTGTCCGCCGTCCGTGTGGGCCAGGACACGTACGAAACGGTTTCGTTTCGTTGAGGGTGGGGGTATCTTCGTACTGTACGAAACCGTTTCGTTCGCACCGTCGGATCGGAGGAGCCGGTCATGGCTCGCAGCAGACTCACTCCCGAGCGGGAGTCCGAGCTGTACACGGCCGTGCTCGACCTCCTTCGCGAGGTCGGCTACGACGCCCTCACCATGGACGCCGTCGCCGCCCGCACCCACTCCAGCAAGGCCACCCTCTACCGCCAGTGGGGGAGCAAGCCGGAGCTGGTCGCCCGGGCGCTCCGCGCCAACAAGCCCGCCGATCTCTCCGAGATCGACACCGGCTCGCTGCGCGGCGACATCGAGGAGATGCTCGCCCACACCGACGACTGCCAGATGGACAAGGACGCCGCGCTCATGCGGGGCCTCGCCCATGCCGTCCACACCAACCCCGAACTGCACCGCGCGCTGCGCGAGCTGCTCATCGAACCCGAGATGAACGGCCTCGACGAAGTGCTGCAACGAGCGGTCCGCAGGGGCGAGGTCGCCGCCGACAACCCGGCGCTGAAGCTCGTCCCGCACATGCTGATCGGTGCGTTCATCGCCCGCCCGCTGATCGAGGACCGGCCGGTCGACCGCGCCTTCCTCAGCGCGTACTTCGACGCCGTCGTGCTCCCCTCACTCGGCGTCTGATCCTCCCCGCAGTACCGCTGGACCCCTGCTCCACCTGACGTCGAACCGCTCACGCCGTCGGGCCGGCTCCCCATGCCCTGTCCCACCCCACACCGGGAGTACGCCCCCGTGGCCACGTTCCTCTACAAGCTGGGCCGTTCCGCCTTCCGGCGCCGACGGCTCGTCGCCCTCCTCTGGGTGGCGCTCCTGGCGGTCGCCGGTATCGGCGCCGCCACCGCGCCCGCCCCCACGTCCAGTTCCTTCTCGATCCCCGGCACCGAGGCCCAGCGCGCCTTCGACCTGCTCGAAGAGCGCTTCCCGGGCACCGGCGCCGAGGGAGCCACGGCCCGTGTCGTCTTCAAGGCCCCCGACGGCCAGAAGATGACCGACCCGGCCCACAAGGCCGTCGTCGAGGAGACCGTCTCCGCGCTGAAGTCCGGCTCGGACCAGATCGTCTCGGTCACCGACCCGTACGCCGTGCGGGCCGTCTCGCAGGACGGCTCCACCGCCTACGTCTCCGTCTCCTACAAGGTCAGCGGGATGGAGCTGACCGACGAGACCAAGAAGGCCCTCACCGAGGCCGGCCACAGCGCGCAGGGCAAGGGCCTGACCGTCGAGGTCGGCGGCGACGCCCTGCAGAGCATGCCCGAGCAGGGCGCGAGCGAGGCCATCGGCATCGTCATCGCCGGCATCGTGCTCGTCATCACCTTCGGCTCGCTCGTCGCCGCCGGACTCCCGCTGCTCACCGCCCTCGTCGGCGTCGGCATCGGCGTCTCCTCGATCACCGCCCTCGCCAACGTCCTCGACCTGGGCTCCACCACCTCGACCCTCGCGATGATGATCGGCCTCGCGGTCGGCATCGACTACGCCCTCTTCATCGTCTCCCGCTACCGCACGGAGCTCGCCGACGGGCGCGAGAAGGAGGACGCTGCGGGCCGCGCGGTCGGCACGGCGGGCTCGGCGGTCGTCTTCGCCGGACTCACCGTCGTCATCGCCCTGGTCGGCCTGGCCGTCGTCAACATCCCGATGCTGACGAAGATGGGCTTCGCCGCCGCCGGCACGGTCGTCATCGCCGTCCTCGTCGGCCTCACCCTCATCCCCGCGATGCTCGGCTTCGCCGGCGACAGGATCGTCGGCCGCAAGCAGCGCCTGGGCACCGCGAAGGAGAGCGACAAGCCCAACGGCGGTACCCGCTGGGCCCGGTTCGTCATCCGCCGTCCCCTGATGGTGCTGCTCGTCGGCGTCCTCGGCCTCGGCGCGATCGCCGTGCCCGCCGCCTCCCTGGAGATGGGCCTGCCGGACGACGGCGCCAAGCCCACCTCCACCTCCGAGCGCCGGGCGTACGACGCGCTGTCGGACGGCTTCGGCCCCGGCATCAACGGCCCGCTGCTCGTCGTCGTCGACGGCGACAAGGCCACCGCCGAGAAGGCGGTCTCCACGATCAAGGGCCTCGAAGGCTGGGCCGCCGTCACCCCGGCGACCCCGAACAAGGCCGGCGACGCCGCGATGATCACGGTGATCCCGAAGGACCGCCCGTCCTCGGGTGCCACCGAGGAGCTGGTCCACGACATCCGGGACGCCACCGGCGACGACGTCCTCGTCACCGGCGCCACCGCGATGAACATCGACTTCTCGCAGAAGATGAACGACGCGCTCGTGCCCTACCTGGCACTGGTCGTCGGCCTCGCCTTCCTGCTCCTGACGGTGGTCTTCCGGTCGATCCTGGTGCCGCTCAAGGCGGCCCTCGGCTTCCTGCTGTCGGTCGTCGCGGCCCTCGGCGCGGTCGTCGCGGTCTTCCAGTGGGGCTGGCTCGGCGGCCTCTTCGGGGTCGAGCAGACCGGCCCGATCATGTCGATGATGCCGATCTTCATGGTGGGTGTCGTCTTCGGTCTCGCGATGGACTACGAGGTCTTCCTCGTGACCCGGATGCGGGAGGCGTACGTCCACGGCGAGCGGCCCGGCGAGGCCATCGTGTCCGGCTTCCGGCACAGCGCCCGGGTGGTCGTCGCCGCGGCGGTCATCATGATCGCGGTCTTCGCCGGCTTCATCGGCATGGACGACCAGATGGTCAAGATGATCGGCTTCGGTCTCGCCGTCGCCGTCCTCTTCGACGCCTTTGTGGTCCGCATGGCGATCGTCCCGGCCGTGCTCGCGCTCCTCGGCCACAAGGCCTGGTGGCTGCCGAAGTGGCTGGACCGGGCCCTGCCGACCGTGGACGTGGAGGGCGAGGGCCTCGCCGACGCGGTCGAGGCGGACCCGCAGCCCGGACCGGACCTCGTGAAGGTCTGACAGCCGGCGCCACCCCCGTACGCCGTCAGTGTGTCGTCATCGACGTACTGGCGGCGTACGTGTGCCGGAGGAAGCGGAGCAGGGCGGCGGTGTCGAACTGGACGACGTCGACCCCGTCGTCCTTGTGGAACTCGACGACCGTCTGCACCCGGCCGCAGGGCCACACCCCGACGTCGCCGCGGCGGGCCGGGGTGCGCAGTCCGGTCTCCAGGAGCGTGCGCGGGAAGGACCATTCGACCTCGCCGGGAAAGACGAAGCGGACGGTCGCGGGGGTGAAGTCCGCGTCGAAGCGGAGGGTCACGGGTACGGGCCGGGAGAGCGGGGCGTCGCTGATGATGCGTCCCCTGGCGTGGTCGTCGACCGCGTGAACGTCGGCTGCGTGCTGCTCGTCTACGGCGGCCATCGCGCGCTCCTCACGTTTTGTCCTGCTATCAGCCAATGTGCCACTCCTTCCCCGCGCGCGCTCGGGGCATGCGCCGTCCACGCTGTGATCTGTGACCCATGCGCTCTTGCAAGTGGTTCGCAGGAAGGCTCATCATTCGGGGCGTGCATGTACCTGACGGATTCATCAACGCCCCCGTGTCGGCGGCAGCCGGCGTCGTCGCCGCCGGCGCCGTCGCCGTGAGCCTGCGCGGAGCCCGCCGCGAGCTCGACGAGCGGACGGCGCCGCTCGCCGGACTCGTCGCGGCCTTCATCTTCGCCGTGCAGATGCTGAACTTCCCGGTCGCCACCGGGACCAGCGGACACCTGCTCGGCGGCGCGCTCGCGGCGATACTCGTCGGGCCGTGGACCGGCGTCCTGTGCGTCGCCGTCGTCCTGCTGATGCAGGGCATCCTCTTCGCCGACGGCGGCCTCACCGCCCTCGGCGTGAACATCACCGTCATGGGCGTCGTCACGGTCGTCGTCGCCTACGCGCTCTTCCGCGGCCTCGTCCTCGTGCTGCCGCGCACCCGCCGCTCGGTGACCGTGGCCTCCTTCGTCGCCGCGCTCGTCTCCGTACCGGCCTCGGCCGCCGCCTTCACCCTGCTGTACGCGATCGGCGGCACCACCGACGTACCGATCTCCAAGGTCCTGACCGCCATGGTCGGCGTGCACTTCCTCATCGGCATCGGCGAGGCCGTCATCACCATGCTGACCGTCGGCGCCGTCATCGCGGTCCGCCCCGACCTGGTCTTCGGCGCCCGCGGCCTGACCGCGCCGCTCAAGCTCCGCGTCGACGGCGAGCTGGTCGACGCGGCCGCCCCGGCCACCGCGCCCGCCCCCTCGGGCTCCCCGAAGAAGCTGTGGATCGGCGGTGTCGTCACCGCGCTCGTCCTCGCCGGCTTCGTCTCCTTCTACGCCTCCGCCAGCCCCGACGGCCTGGAGAAGGTCGCCGCCGACAAGGGCATCGACACCAAGGTCGAGGAGCACGCCGCCGCCGGCTCGCCGCTCGCCGACTACGGCGTCAAGGACGTCGAGAACGCCCGCCTCTCCGGCGGCCTGGCCGGCGTCATCGGCGTCGGCGCGACCCTCGCCGTCGGCACGGGCGCCTTCTGGGTCGTCCGCCGCCGCCGTGCGAGCCAGGAAGCCGCGGCGGTCTGACGTGACGAGCTCCGTGACGTGCGTGCGGTCCGGCACGGGACCGGTCTGACATGGGGACCGGGCACGCCCACAAGCTCTACCGGCACGCGCACTCGCCGGTCCACGAGCTGCCCCCGCACACCAAGCTCGCCGCCGTCCTCGGCTTCGTCGTGGTCGTCGTCTCCACACCGCGCGAGGCCGTCTGGGCCTTCGCCGGCTACGCCCTGCTCCTCGCGGTCGTGGCGGCGAAGGCCCGCGTCCCGGCCGGCTTCCTGCTGAAGCGGCTGGTCATCGAGGTGCCGTTCGTCGCGTTCGCGTTCCTCATGCCCTTCGTCGTGCCCGGCGAGCAGACGACCGTCCTCGGGGTGTCGCTGAGCGTCCCCGGCCTGTGGGGCGCCTGGAACGTCCTCGCCAAGGGCACCCTCGGCGTCGCCGCCTCCGTCCTCCTCGCCTCCACCACGGAGCTGCGCGCCCTGCTCCTCGGCCTCCAGCGGCTGAAGCTGCCCCCCATGCTCGTCCAGATCGCCTCGTTCATGATCCGGTACGGCGACGTCATCACCGACGAGATGCGCCGCATGTCCGTCGCCCGCCGCTCGCGCGGCTTCGAGGCGCGGGGCGTCCGCCACTGGGGCGTCCTCGCCAAGTCGGCGGGCGCGCTCTTCATCCGCTCGTACGAGCGCGGCGAACGCGTCCACCTCGCCATGGTCAGCCGCGGCTACACGGGCACGATGCCGGTCCTCGACGAGGTCACCGCGACCCGCGCCCAGTGGACGTACGCCGCCGCGCTCCCCGCCACCGCACTCCTGATCTGCCTCCTCGGATGGACCACCTCATGACCCCTGCCCCGTCTCTTGAGGTGTCCGGCCTCGCCTACGCGTACCCCGACGGCCACCAGGCCCTCTTCGGCGTGGACCTGACCGTCGGACGCGGCGAGCGGGTCGCCCTCCTCGGCCCCAACGGCGCCGGCAAGACCACCCTCGTCCTCCACCTCAACGGCATCCTCACCGGCGGCGCGGGCACGGTCACCGTCGCCGGGCTCCCGGTCGGGAAGAAGCACCTCGCCGAGATCCGGCGCAAGGTCGGCATCGTCTTCCAGGACCCCGACGACCAGCTCTTCATGCCCACCGTCCGCGAGGACGTGGCCTTCGGGCCGGCGGCGGCGGGCCTGCGCGGCGCCGAACTGGACGCCGTCGTGCGCAAGGCCCTCGACCGGGTCGGGATGGCCGAGTACGCGGACCGGCCGCCGCACCACCTCTCCTTCGGACAGCGCCGCCGGGTCGCCGTGGCCACCGTCCTCGCCATGGAGCCGGAGATCCTCGTCCTCGACGAGCCGTCCTCGAACCTGGACCCGGCCTCGCGCCGAGAGCTCGCCGACATCCTCCGCTCCCTGGACGTCACCGTCCTCATGGTCACCCACGACCTGCCGTACGCCCTGGAGCTCTGCCCGCGCGCGGTCATCCTCAGCGAGGGCGTCATCGCCGCCGACGGGGGGACCGGCGAGATCCTCGCGGACACCGGGCTGATGGCCCGGCACCGGCTGGAGCTGCCGTTCGGCTTCGTCCCGAGCTCGGTGACCTGACCCCGGAATCCACCCCTTCCGGCAGGCGTTGCACCATGGGAGCCGGTCGTACGAAAGGGAGAGTGGGTCGGGTGGACGTCCAGGGCACGGTGGCGGCGGGCTGGGAGCCGGTCAGGGACGCGTTCCTGCGCAATTTCGAGCAGCGCGGCGAGCGCGGGGCGGCCGTCGCCGTCCACCGCGACGGCGTGCCGGTCGTCGACCTGTGGGCCGGTGACCGCGACGTGGACGGTACGGCGCCGTGGACGGAGTCGACCGCCCAGGTGGTCCGCTCGGCGACGAAGGGCGTCGCCGCCGCCGTCCCCCTGCTCCTGCACCAGCGCGGCCTGCTCGACCTGGACGCCCCCGTCGCCACGTACTGGCCCGAGTTCAAGGCGGCCGGCAAGGACCGCGTGACCGTACGGCAGCTCCTCGCGCACCGGGCCGGGGTCCCCGTCCTGGACCGCCCGCTCACCCTCGCCGAGGCCGTCGACCTCCCGACGGCGACCGCCGCGACAGCCGCCCAGGCCCCCGCCTGGGAGCCCGGCACCGCCCACGGCTACCACGCCCACACCTTCAGCTGGCTGCTCTCCGGCCTCGTCCACCGGGTCACCGGCCGCACCATCGGCCGCTGGGTCGCCGAGGAGATCTCCGGCCCCCTCGGCCTCGACCTGTGGATCGGGCTGCCGGACGCCGAGGCCCACCGGGTCGGCCGCCTCGGCCCCGTCGAGGAGATCGACCCGCCCGGCGGCGGCGCACTCAAGCTCCGCCCCAAGCGCTCCGTCAGCGAGGCCTACCAGGACCCGGACTCCCTCACCCGGCGCGCCTTCGGGGTCATCGAGCCCCGGCCCGACGAGAACGACCCCGTCTACCGGGCCGCCGAACTGCCCGGCTCGGCGGGAGTCGCCACCGCCCGCGCGCTCGCCCGCTTCTACGCGGCCACCCTCGGCCCCGTGGACGGCGCCGAGCGCCTCTTCGCCCCGGCGACGCTCACCCTGGCCCGTACGGAGGAGTCGGCGGGTCAGGACCGGGTTCTGCTCGTCGGCACCCGCTTCGGGCTCGGCCACATGCTGCACGGACCGGCCTCCCCGCTCCTCGGCCCGTCGTCTTTCGGCCATCCCGGCCGCGGCGGCTCCCTCGGCTTCGCCGATCCCGAGTCGGGGATCGCCTTCGGCTACGTCACCAACGGCATGCGGAAGACGGTCACGGCCGACCCGCGCGCCCAGGCACTGGTCCGGGCGGTGCGCTCGGTCGTGGACGCGTCCTGACTGATCGGAGCCCCGCCCCGACCGGGGGCCGCGGCCGGCCAGGACCCGGGCCGGCCCGGCCGGAGCCCGTCCCGACCGGAACCGGCCGAGGCCTGAAACGGCCGTAACTGACCTGACATTCTGCGCCGTTGACCTGCGGATGTGGGGGTTCTCGGCCAGTACCGTGGTCGAGCCGGCCCACTGACCGATGGGCGGGCACGGGGGTGCAGGGGTGAGCGGGATTCCGTCGCGACCGTCGCGACCAGCGAGAGCCTTAGGGACGGCACGAGCACCGAGAACGGCGCGCCACGCGAGCCGGCCGGCGGTGCCGACCGACCGCGTGGCGCTGCGGATCGCGAGCAGCCGGCTCTGGGAGATCTACGGCAGCATCGCGCTGCTCGCGGCGCACCGGGGCCTCGTGCCCTGGCCGTACGCCAACTGGGCCAAGGCCGCCCGCCGTTCGCTGAGCCGCTCCGACGTGACCATCCCGGGCTGGCTCGTCCACCTCTTCCGGACCGGCGGCGGGACCCTTCCGCCGTTCCTCCTCGCCGTCCCGGCCGGGGACGGACCGGACCTGGGCGAGGAGCTCGCGCCGCTGGCGGCGGTCTGCCCGTCCCGGGTCCGCGCGGAGCTCGAACAGCGCTTCCCGCAGGGCGTGCCCGCCGAGGTCCGCCCGCTGTACGCGGACCCCGCGGCGCGCGTCGCCGAGCTCCGCGCCTTCCTGCCGAGGTACTGGCAGGCCGCGCTCGCCCCGTACGCGGCGAGCCTGCGGGCGGCGACGGAGGAGGACGTCCTGCGCCGCGCCCGCACGCTCGCCACCCGGGGCCCGGAGGCGGTCCTGGAGGCGGTGGTCGGGGTCGCGGTGCCCGGCGGGGTGGCGGTTCCCGGCGCGATGGCCGTGTCGGGCGCCTCCCGGATCGTCCTCGTCCCGCTGCTGTTCGGCCGGGGGACGCCGTTCTTCACCTCGGCGCCGGACGGCTCGGAGGCCGCGCTGTCCTGTCCGGTCGAAGGGTCCGCCGTCCTCGTCGGGGAGGCGCCGCCCGAGCGGCGGGCCGACGCGCCCGTGCGCGGCGACCGGCTGGAGGTCCTCATCGGCCGCAGCCGGGCCGGCGTCCTGCGGGCCCTCGTGGCGCCCACGACCACCTCGGACCTCGCGACCTCCCTCGGCCTCGCCCCGAGCACCGTCTCCCAGCACCTCACGACGCTGGTGGCCGCGGGAGTGGTCCGGCGGCGCAGGGCGGGCGTGCGGGTGCTCTACGAACTGGACCGCCCGGGCGCGGTGCTGCTGAGGCACCTGGACCACGCGCGCGGGGCACCGGCGGTCCGGTGACCGGACAGTAGGGTCAACTCGCCGTACATGTACACAGGTTGTGACAGGAGAGAACGCATGTCCCAGGAAACGTACGAGAAGCTGGTCGCCCTGCTCGACGAGCGCGGCGCCGCCTACCGGGTCATCGAGCACGCCCCCGAGGGCGCCACCGAGGCGGTCAGCGCGCTGCGGGGGCACGAACTCGCCCAGGCGGCCAAGTGCATCATCGCGATGGTGAAGATCGGCAAGAAGGAGAAGCGGTTCGCGCTGGTCGTCGTCCCCGGTGACCGGCGGATCGACCTGGCCGCGGTGAAGGCGCTGTACGGCGGCACGTACGTCTCCTTCGCGTCCCCGGAGATCGCCGAGGAGCTCGCGGGCTCGGAGAGCGGCACGATCCTGCCGTTCTCCTTCGACGAGCGCCTGGAGCTGTTCGTCGACCCGGACCTCCTGACGCACCCGGAGTTCTACTTCAACGCCGCCCGCCTCGACCGCTCGATCGCCCTCTCCAGTGCGGACTACCGGTCGATCGCGGAGCCGCGCGTGGAGCGCGTCTCGACGGACTGACCCGCGGCGGGCGGGGCCGGAGGCCGGTCAGGCCATGGCGGGTGTCAGCGCGAGCAGCATCCCCAGGCCGACCAGGACGGCCCCGATGACCTTGTTGAGCACGGTCTGCCGCTGCAGCAGCCGGGACCGCAGGGCCTGGTTGGAGAAGAGGACCGCGGCGAGGGCGAACCAGACGAGGTGGGCGAAGGACATGAAGAGTCCGTAGCCGATCTGCTGGAAGACGGGGGTGTCCGCGCTGACGACCTGGGTGTACGTGCTGAGCACGAACAGCATCGTCTTCGGGTTGAGCGCGTTCGTCAGAAAGCCGGTGCGCAGCGCGCCGGCCTTCGAAAGGCCGCCGTCCTCAGAAAGGTCGATGTCCACCTGGGCCTTGGTGACGAACGTCTTGTATCCGATGTACACCAGATATGCGGCGCCGATGAGTTTCATCGCCGTGAAGAGCATCGGGGTGCGGGACACCAGAAGTCCCACACCCAGCATGGTGTAGGTGACGTGGACGAGAACACCGAGTGCAATTCCGGCGGCCGCGAGAACTCCGGCGGTCCTCCCGTACAGATAACTGTTGCGGACGGTCATCGCGAAATCCGCGCCGGGGCTGATGACAGCCAGAATGGTGATGACCGCCACGGCGATGAGCTGACCCATGTTCCCGACTTCCCGCCTTCTCGCTCACGTTCTCACTCAAGAGGTGGGCGGGCGGGAGGGCCGGGGCCCCTGTGGAGCCCGTCCCCTCCCACCCGCTCCTGACATCAGGGCTTGTGACGGTAGGTCACGACCAGCACGTCGCGCGAGGCGGGGGCGGAGGCGTCGATCCGCTCGATCGGCGAGACGCCGTGGTAGACCCGCTCGTCGTTGACGAGGGCCAGGTCGAGGGGGTCGGTGAGGGAGAACTTCTCCACCGGGTTCTTGTCCAGGTTGAAGACGGTGCTCTCGCCGCCGGTGGCGTTGGAGCGGCCGATCATCGCCATCAGGACGAAGGTGACGCCGTCGCGGTGGACGCCCTCGGGCGTGGGCAGACCGACCTCGTCGCCGTCGATCTCGATGCGGAACTGGTGGGCCTCGATGTGCCAGGCGGAGTACGGGGCGAGCCGGCCGAAGATGTCGCAGCCGAGGGTGACCAGGCCGGTCATCGTGGCGCCGTGCAGCGACGCGTCCTCGAAGGGCTCGTAGTGCCGGGCGACGCCGCCGTTGAGGGTGTTGTAGTCGAGTCCCTGGTAGTGCGGCTGGTGGGCCTCGACGCGGAAGTCGTTGCTCGCCCGGGGCGCGCTGAGCGTGGCGTGCCGGCGGCGGCGGTAGCGGCCACCGTCCGCCATGTAGCCGTCGAGCGGCATCCGGTCCCAGCTCTCGCGGAAGGGCTCCAGGTCGTCGAGCGCGGTCTCGGACCGCTGGAGGAGAAGCTCCTTGACCTTCTCCCCGGAGCGGAGGTCAAAGCTCCGGGAGGAAAGCGACTCGCATATTTCCTCTACTCCGGACGCGTACGACGAAGGCATTGTTCCCCCTGTGTCCAAGTGGTCATCGATGGAACCGATCGTGGTATTTGCGACGGGGGCATGTCAAAGCCTTTCGGTCACGGCCGAATTGTCTCGACTCCCCTCACAACAGGCCCTCCTCGTGCTGTGATCCCCCCATGAACGACATGAACGCAAACACACACACGGAAACGCACACGAGGCGCTTCGAGGAATACGCGGTACTCGTCACGGGCGCGGCGCGCGGCATCGGCGCGGCCACCGCGCGGCGGCTCGCGGCCGAGGGCGCGCGGGTGCTCGTCACGGACATCGACGAGGCCGGGGCCGCGCGGACCGCCGCCGGGCTGCCCGGGGCGGCGGCCCTGCGCTGCGACGTCGGCGACCGGGACTCGGTGGAGGCGGCCGTCGCGTACGCGGTGAAGACCTTCGGCGGCCTCGACGTCCTCGTCAACAACGCCCTCGCCCCCGTCGCCCCCGACCCGGACCTCTTCGAGGACGAGCCGGACGGCGGCTGGGCGGACCAGCTCGACGTGACCCTGATGGGCGCGGTCCGCTGCTCCCGCGCGGCGCTGCCGCACCTCGCGGCGGCGGGCGGACGCGGGGCGATCGTCACGATCGGCTCGGTCAACGCCGAGGCGGGCTTCGGCAGCCACGCCTACAGCGCGGCCAAGGCGGGTCTCGCCTCGCTGACCCGGACGCTGGCGGGCCACGCGGCGCCGCGCGGCGTACGCGTCAACCAGATCGACCCGGGGACGATCGCGACGCCCGCCTGGGCGGGCAGGGAGGCCGAACTCGCCGCCCTGGCCGACCGGGTCTACCCGCTGGGCCGCGTCGGCACGCCGGAGGACGTGGCCGCCGCCGTCGCCTTCCTCGCCTCGCGGGACGCGTCCTGGATCACGGGCACGGTCCTGCGGGTCGACGGCGGCCTGCTCGCGGTGAACACCCACTTCGCGGAGGTCCTGGGGGACTGAGGAGCGGCCCGGCGGAACTTCCCGTCCCGCGGGCGCAACCTCGGGAGGTGCCACACGTCTGGTGGGTTGAAGGCGCCCTTCACGTCCTGTTCCACCTCCACACCGGGAGAACCCATGAACCACACGTCCCGCCGTCGCCGGATCCTGGGCGCCGTCACCGGCGCCGCACTGCTCCTGGGCGGCGCCTTCGCGGCCCAGGCCGTCGCCGGCCCGGCCCCCAAGCCGGCCCCGAGGGTCGCCTCGCCCGAGGAGGCGGCGCCGCAGCCGGCTCCGGCGGTCGAGAGGCCGGTCCCGGCCGCGCCGAAGCCCGACTCGGCGCCGCACCCCGGGGTCTACGAGCCGGGCGCGCCCCGCCCGGCCCCGGCCGCCGTGAAGCCCGCCGCCGACGCGGCCGCCGCGAAGCCCGCCGCCACCCCGGCCCCGGTCCCGGCTGCGGCCTCGGCCGAGAACGCGCCCCGCGTGGTCGCCCCGGGCGCGGGCAAGTAGCGCAGGAACGGGGCGGGCCGGCCCCTGCCCAAAGGGGTCCGGCCCGCCCCGCTCCATCAGCCGCCCTCCACCACACGCCCCCCCGCCACCCGCGACGGATCGAACGGAACCCATGCAGTACGCGATACACGCGCCGCCGCCCTGGTGGTCCCGCCTGCTCGCCCGTGTGTCCGGCACCGAGGGGCTCGCGGCGGCGCGGGAACTCCGCCCGCGCGCACGGACGTCGCGGTACACCGACGAACGGCCGCCGACGCTCACCGACCTGTACACGGCCCGCCGGCTCGACATGGTGCGGCTCGCGCTGTTCCTGGTGGACGACCTGCACACGGCGGAGGACGTCGTCCAGGACGCGTTCGCGGCCGTGTGCCGGGCGTACGGCACCTCGCTGGATGGCCTCCAGGACCCGGGGGCGTACCTGCACACGGCCGTGGTGAACGCGGCCCGCTCGGTCCTGCGCCGCCGCCGCACCGCGCGCGGATACACGCCGCCGCACCAGCCGGCGAGCGCACCGGTCGACGAGGGCCTCCTGCTGGCGGAGGAGCACCGCGCGGTCCTCCACGCGCTGGCACGACTCACCGACCGCCAGCGTGAGGTGCTGGTCCTGCGCTACTGGTCGGAGCTGACCGAGGAACAGATCGCGCGGACGCTCGGCCTCTCGCGCGGCACCGTGAAGTCCACGGCGAGCCGCGCCCTGGACGCCCTGGAGAAGAAGCTGGAGGCGGCCCGATGACCCCGCGGCACACCGAGGACCGTCACTCCGTGACGGAGGACCGCCTCAGGGCCGCCCTGACGGCCCGAGCGGCCCAGGTGACCCACCACGACCTGCGCCGGGAACTGCCGCCGCACGGCCGTGTCCGCGGCCTTCGCGTGTGGTACGGCCGTGTACTCGCCGCCCTGGCCGTCGCGGCGACGGTGGGTGCGGTCTGCCTCCTGGCGCTGCTCCCCGACGGGCCGTCGAACCCCGTGCCGGTGCTGCCTGCCCGGCCCCCGGAGGTCACCGGGCACCCGACCCCCGAAGCACCCCCGATGCCGGAACCGGCCCCGGAGACGCCCCGGGTCGCGAACCCGTCGGGGTGACGGGCTGCGCCCGGGAACCCGGCGCGGGCCCACCGGCCGGTGCCCCTCTCCGGCAAGTGGCGTGTCTGCGAGTGCCCCGGATCGGGAAAGCTGGGGTGGGCGGAGCTTGCCGTGGAGGGGGAGTCGGATGCGTCGTGAGGGAATCGCGGCCGGTCGGGTCGCGGGGCCGTACCACCGTGGGGCGCGGCGGGCGAAGCTCTGGGCGTTACGGGCCGACCGCTCCGGGAGCGGACTGATCACCGAGGCCGAGTGCACCACCTGCCACGACGGTTCGGGCGCGGCGGACGACGGGCGCGGGCCCGCCGTGTGGTGCCTGGCCCACGCCGAGGAGACCGGCCACACCGGCTTCCGCCGCGTCCGGACCGACTTCTTCCGCGCCTCCCGCGAAGGCGCCTGAGCCGACGGCCCCCGGCCCGGTGCGTCAGCCCGCCTGGAGCATCAGGCCGATGCCGATCACCATCAGGCCCGCCGCGGCGACCCTCGGGCCGCCGAAGCGTTCCTTGAAGAAGACCGCGCCGATCGCCGCGCCCACGATGATCGAGGACTCGCGGAGCGCGGCGATCGGGGCCAGGTGCGCCTTCGTCTGGGCCCACAGGACGAGGGCGTACGCCGCGACCGAGAGCGCCGCGCCGAGGAGGCCCCGGACCGCGTACGGGCGGAGCTGGGGGAGGAGGGCCGACCGGCGCCGCCACAGGGCGTACGCGGGGATCACGAGGCCCTGGAGGAGCATCAGCCACGCGATGTAGCCGAGCGGGGTGCCGGAGGCGCGGACGCCGACGCCGTCGACGACCGTGTACAGCGCGATCGACAGGCCCGTCGCGCCCGCGGCGGCCAGCGCCGGCCACTGCGGGCGGGTGCCCTTCCCCCGGATGCCCCACAGGGCCAGCCCCGTCAGCCCCGCGCAGGCCACGGCCACCCCGAGCAACTGCCAGCCGCCCGGCACCTCGTGGAGGAACACCGCCGCGAGGACGGTCACCACCAGCGGGGCCGTACCGCGGGCGATCGGGTACATCTGCCCGAAGTCGCCCAGCGTGAACGAGCGCATGAGCAGGGCGTAGTAGCCGATGTGGAGGACCGCCGAGACGATCAGGTACGGCCAGGCGCCGGCCGCCGGGAACGGCACGAAGACGGCCGTGACCAGGCCGAGCAGCGCCCCGCCGCCGGATATCAGCGTGAAGGAGAGCAGCTGCTCCTTGATGTGGTGGGCGATCGCGTTCCAGCTCGCGTGCGTGACGGCCGCCACGAGGACCGCGAGGGTGACGAGAGGCGTCACGCCGAGGACTCGCGCACGTCCACGAGGGTGGCGCCGGCCTGGGCGACCAGGGTCTTCGGATCGACGGCGAAGACCGTGTGCGGGGTGCCCGCCGCCGCCCACACCACCGCGTGGTCGAGGACGCCCCGGTCCGCGAGGACCCGGGTCCGGGTGCGGTGCCCGAAGGGCGGAACGCCCCCGATCGCGTACCCCGTCGTCTCCCGGACCACCTTCGCGTCGGCCCGCGTCACCTTCTCGGCGCCCAGCTCCTCCCGTACCCGCTCGACGTCCACCCGCGAGGCGCCGTCCATCAGGACGAGGACGGGCACCCCGTCGGCGGCGAAGATCAGCGACTTCACGATCTCGGCGACCCGGCAGCCGATGGCCTCGGCGGCCTGCTGCGCGGTGCGGGTCTCGTCCGGGAAGCGGCGGACCTCGACGTCGAGGCCCAACTCCTGCAGAGCGGCGGCGAACTGAGGGTGTACGTCAGTGGTCATGAACCGCACGCTAGCGGTGGTTGTACGGGCCATGCGACCGAGTTCCGGGCGCCGGCGGTCAGCCGGCCTTCAGGACCCGCGCGACCACCGGCCCGGCCGCCTCACTGCCGTGGCCGCCGCCCTCGACGACCGCCGCCGCCGCGAGGTCGCCCGAGTAGCCCGTGAACCAGCTGTTGGAGGTGGACTGGCCGTCGACCTCGGCGGAGCCGGTCTTCGCGCCCTTGGGGGAGGGGAGCCCCGACATCGCGGCGAGCGCGGTGCCGTCCGAAGCCGTCGCCGTCTCGTTCATCATCTTCCGCAGCGCGGAGGCGACTCCGCGCGAGAGCGGCTCGGCCGTGGCGAACTCACGGTCGTCGAGCTCCCGGGCCACCAGGTACGGCTGGCGGAAGCCGCCGTTCTTCACGGTCGCGGAGAGCGAGGCGACGTTCAGGGCGCTCATCTGGATCCTGCCCTGGCCGATGTACGAGGCCGAGGTCTCGTTCCCCGCGGACTCGGGGACGCTGCCGTCCGCCGCCCTGACGCCCACCTGCCAGCTCTGGCCGATGCCGAAGGAGTCGCGGGCGGTGTCGCCGAGGGCCGTGTCCGCGATGTTCTTGTCGCTGAGGACGGTGATCGCCTTGATGAAGGCGGTGTTGCAGGAGCGGCGGAAGGCCGCGGCGAGGGTGGCGTTCGGGATGCTGAACCGGTCGAGGTTCTCGAAGGTCTGGCCTCTGGACAGCACGTCGGCGGGACACTCGACCTTGCTGCCCGGCCCGGCCACCACACCGTTCTGCAGCATCATCGCCGCCGTGACGATCTTCATCGTCGAGCCGGGCGCCTGCTGCCCCTCAAGGGCCGTGTTGAACTCGGTGGCCGGGTTGTTGGCCACCGCCCGAATCGCGCCCGTGGACGGCTCGACCGCCGCCACCGAGGCCTTGCCGTACGCCTTGACCGCCTTCTCGGCCGCCGCCTGCACGCCCGCGTCGATCGTGGTCTTCAGCACTCCCTCCTTGCCCTTCGACAGGACGAGGAGGGGGATGTCGGTCCCGGACGCGCTGCCCGAGTCGATCCACGTCTCGACGCCGGACGAGCCGCCGGCCTTCGCCCCGTACCGCTTGCGCAGTTCGGCCAGGACCGGCGCGAGCGAGGGGTACTTCTCCGCCGTCAGCACGACGCCGTTGCGGTCGACGGCCTTCACCGACGCGGCCTTCGCGACGCCCGTACGCACCGTGGCGTCGGCGGTGAGCAGCTTCGGGTGGAGCACGGACGGCGCCCACTTCACCAGCGGCCGCCCCGTGGCCTGCCCCCGGACGACGGTCAGTTCGGAGGCGTACGACCAGGGCTTCGACACGTCCTTGTACGTGATCGTGGCCTTCACCGTGAACGGCACCTTCGCCCCGACCGGCGTCCCCGGGGTGATGGTCGCCTCCGAGACGCTCGCGCCGTCACGGTAGGCCGCCACGGCCGGCCCCGCCGAGACCGGGTCGTTCGTCAGCTGCCCGGCCTTCTCCGGCTCCCCGGCGGCCCAGGCCGCGAGGAAGTCCCGCGCGGTGGCCGTCACCTCGTCGGGGGTGACGGGCCCGGTCCGCGGCGCGTCACCGGCGCGGACCTCCGGGGTCGTGTTGCCGCCCGTGATCCCGTTGTAGAGGTTGAGCCCCCCGTACCCGACCCCGCCCGCCACCACGAGGAACACGCCCCCGACTATCGCGGTCTTCGCTCCACTGCGCATGACTGAAGTCCCCTCCCCGAAAGGCCGTCCAGTCAATCAGCGTCTCTCCAGGGTGTCGAGCGACTATCGGGCAATCCGTCACAACGAGGCGCCGAGCCGCCTCCGGCCCGTCGGGTGGCTACGCGCCCATGGCTTTTCCGAATGCCGTGACGGCGCCCGTGATCGCCCGGCTCATCTGTGGCATGCCGACCGCCGTCGCCCATTGAGTGAAGAGGGCTCCGGTCTGCTGCACTTCGGCCGTGGCCCGCTGGTTGTTCACGGCGTGGGTCATGGTCGTGAACAGTGCGGCGAGACTCGCGGCGGCGGCGGGACCCTGGTCGCCGGTAGTTCTTTGCTGCAGAACGGTCGTGACCTGCAGGAAGGGGGCGAGCGTCTTGATGGCCGGATTCCCCGACTGCTGGTCGTAGATCTGACGGCACCGCTCCAGGGACGCCGCGAACTGCTGCTCGTGCGACAGCTGCGGCGCCGCCTGCGGCGCGGCGGCCTGAGGAGCGGCGACCGTCCAGGGAGCCGTCACCGCGATGGGGGCGAAGGGACGCGGCTGCTCTCCGCCGCGCTCCCTCGCCGAGGTCGCGTGCGCCTCCCTCGACCAGTCCGCCAGAAGGCCGACGTCCTGGCGCATGTCGGCGAAGCCCGCCATGCCGGGCCCGAAGCTGCGGAACTCCAGGGGGACGATCGGCACACCGCCGGGGGAGTCCAGCGAGGTGAGCTCGGTCATGCCGCCGAAGGCCCGCTCCTGCGGGCCCACCGAGCGCCCGTCATCCGTGTCCCGGAACTCGGCGATGCCCGACAGGGACTCGTGCAGGTACGTGTTCAGCTCGGCGACGTGCTGGTCGCTCATAGGGGCGAGGTCCGGGCTGGTCCTCGGCGCCACCGCGAAGTAGTGACTCCACATGCCTTGCCGGATCGCGGCCACGTCCCCGGCCAGGAAGGCCTTCGCGGAGCCCGGCATGGACTGCTGGACCGTGCCGAGGCTGACCCGGGACAGGACGGCGGTCTTGTTCTTCACCTGGCCGGGTGCCGTCTGGCCCGGCGTCGCCAGATCGTCCGCGCGGAGCTTGTCCGCCAGCGCGGCGAACTGGGTGTAGCACAGCGAACCGAAGCCCCGGACCTCCTGCGCGCCCACCGCGGTCTCCTGGCCGCCGGAGCCGGCCGCCGCCTCCAGGAACCGC
The DNA here is from genome assembly GCF_043080005.1 of Streptomyces sp. NPDC015130. Lineage (NCBI taxonomy): Bacteria > Bacillati > Actinomycetota > Actinomycetes > Kitasatosporales > Streptomycetaceae > Streptomyces > Streptomyces sp. NPDC015130. Next base: position 133,403 of record NZ_JBIBVC010000011.1, read on the forward strand.
GCGCCGAGCTCGTTCCCGACCTGGACGGACCTCACCAGGTGTTCGTGGGCCTTGCTCTTCTTCAGGGCCCGGATCTTGCTGCCGCTGCCGCTCCTCGGCTCCGGGGTCTGCACGGCCGCCGCGAAGGTCTCCGTCATGCCGTTCAGGGGCAGGCCCACGGTCTGGTGGATGAAGAGCCCCTGCCCCTTCCCCGGCTGGTCCTTCCGTTCGGTGTGGGGTTTCTCCGGCGCCACCCTCGCCGTCTTGAGACCATCGGTCAGCACGTACCCCTGGTTCTGGGGGTAGATCCGGTTCATCTGCTTCTGGGCCGGAGGTGAGGCCGCGGTGGGGGTGTAGAGACGACCGTGGGCGTCCTCAAGATGGCGGATCGTGTCTTCCGTCGTGCGCGGGAACTTCTGCTCCTCGCCGGGGAGGACCGCGCTGGGGAGAGCCACGAACTCGGCGTTCGTGTAGTCACCGCGGCTGTCCGAGACCAGTTTGATGCCCTGGCCGGGGTGGCTCATCATCTCGATGCCCGTGCTGTCGCCGTACTTGACGTCCTCCCCGCCCGGTTTGACGACCGGGCGGTCGACCTCCACCTCAAGACCGATCGCGCGCTGCACCGCCGGGGACGGACCCGCCACCGCGGGCGCCTCCGTCGCCGGCTGCCGCGCCGCGGTGGCGGGGCCCGCCAGCACCCGCGTCGCGTTGGCCTCGGCCTCCCGCTCGAAGCGGTCGGACGGGTCGCTCACACGGAGCCCCGAGCCGTTGTCCGTCCCCGCCACCGGGCCCTGGCGCTGCTGGATGACGTGGGTCAGCTCGTGGGCGAGGGTGTGCCGGTCGGCTCCGCCGGCGCCGATGACGACATGGCTGCCGGAGGTGTAGGCGCGGGCGCCGACCTCGGCGGCGGAGGCCCTGGCGGCGGAGTCGTCGTGGACGCGGACGTCCGAGAAGTCCGCGCCCAGCCGGGCCTCCATGTCGGTGCGGGTCGCCTCGTCCAGGGCGCGCCCGGGGGCGCGCAGGACGTCGTGGACGGCGGAGCGCTGCACCGGGGGCTCCGCCGGCTGCCCGTGCCCGCAGCCGGCGCCGTGCCGGTGCTCCTCCTGGGCCCAGGGATGCCCGGCCTGCCGGAGCATCTGGACGGTGGCCGCGTTGCCCGCGCCGAGCGGCGGCCGGCGGTCCGGGCCCGGTGTGGAGGACTCCTGCCCCCGCCGCGCGGCCGTCCTGCCGTCGGGTGCCCGGTCCGGCTTTCCGTCGCTGTTCGTCCTGCCGTCGGTCGGACCTCGCACGGCTACCTCACTCCTGGTCGCGGCCTGGGCTTCCTGGATACCCGGGAGCGGGCCGGCCGTTCGAGGCGTGCGGGGCAGAGGCGGGGGCAGAGGCGAACGGCCGATCGGGCAGTCCGGGGGCCGCTGCGCACCCGAAACGCGCAAGGGGCGCGACCGGTCCGGCCGCGCCCCTTCCGCGTTGCGCCGTGAATTGCGGCTCCTACGCCGCTAGGGCGTGTTGCGAAAGTCCCGCCTGCCCGTCGGGCCCGCCCTTCGGGCGGCCGGCGCTACTTTCGCAACACGCCCTAGATCCACGTGTCGAGCCACATACGGCCCCGCCACTGGTCTATCGGAATGGGGGTGCCGGTGTAGATGGGCCAGAAATAGATGAAGTTCCAGACGATCAGCAGGACCAGACATCCCGCCGTCACCGCGCCGAACGTCCGGCGCCTTTCCGTGGAGCCGCGTGGGCCGATGATCGCGCCCAGCATCATGGCCACCGCCAGACACAGGAAAGGCACGAAGACGACCGCGTAGAAAAGGAAGATCGTGCGTTCCTGGTAGAGGAACCACGGGGCCCAGCCCGCCGCGATCGCGCAGGCGATCGCGCCCGCGCGCCAGTCGCGGCGGAAGGCCCAGCGCCACAGGACGTACAGGACGGCGAAGCAGGCCGCCCACCACAGGAGCGGCGTGCCGAGGGCCAGGACCTCCTGGGCGCACTTCTCCTTGGCGGTGACCGGGCAGCCGTTGGTGCCGGGGGCCGGGGACTCGTAGAAGTACGAGACGGGGCGGCCGAGGACGATCCAGGACCAGGGGTTCGACTCGTACGTGTGCGGCGAGGTCAGGCCGACGTGGAAGTTGTAGACCTCGGACTCGTAGTGCCAGAGGCTGCGCCACCACTGCGGCATCCACCCCCAGGCCCCGCCGCCGTCGAGCTTGTCCTGCTGGGCCGCCCAGCCGCGGAAGTAGCCCTTGTCGGAGGCGATCCAGCCCGTCCACGTCACCAGGTACGTGGCGATCGCCACCGGCACCACCGAAACGAACGCCGGCACCAGGTCCTTCCGGATCACCGAGAGGTACGGACGGACCGCGCCGCCCGTGCGGCGCCCCGCCACGTCCCACAGGACCGTCATCAGGCCGAACGCCACCATGACGTACAGGCCGTTCCACTTGGTCGCCGCCGCGAGGCCCAGCATCACACCGGCCGCGATCCGCCACGGCCGCCACCCCATGCGGAGCGTCTCCGCGATCTCCGCGTCCGGCCGCAGCACCCCCTCCTCGTCCTCGGGGAGCGCCGCCGCGAGCCGTTTCCTGTTGCGGTCGCGGTCGACGACCAGGCAGCCGAAGGAGGCGAGCACGAAGAACATCAGCACCTGGTCGAGGAGCGCCGTCCGGCTCATCACGAAGTGCAGGCCGTCGACGGCGAGCAGCAGGCCCGCCAGACAGCCCAGGAAGGTGGAGCGGAAGAGCCGGCGGCCGATCCGGCACAGCATCAGGACCGACAGCGTGCCCAGCAGCGCCACCATGAAGCGCCAGCCGAAGGGCTCGAAGCCGAAGAGCTTCTCGCCGAGGCCGATGACGTACTTGCCCATCGGAGGGTGGACGACATAGCCGGGGTCCGTCGGCACGAGCACCGCGCCCGGGTCCGTCAGGATGGTCTTGTCGATGTCCTTCGGCCAGGCACCCTCGTACCCCTGGTTGATCAGGGCCCAGGAGTCCTTGGCGTAGTACGTCTCGTCGAATATCACCGCGTGCGGCTTGCCCAGGTTCCAGAACCTCAGCAGCCCCGCGACCGCCGTGACCAGCAGCGGACCGCCCCAGGCCATGAGCCGCCACAGCCGGTCGGCCCGGTCGGGGCCCATGCCGAAGAGCGACCAGAGGCGCGCCGAGGGACGGGCGTACGGCGGGTCGAGCCGCTCCCGCAGCCCGATGGGTGCGGCTTTCTCGGCGCGGGGCGCGTAGCCGAAGCGCCGCAGCCTCTGCTGCCACGAAGAGGGCTCTGCCACGGGCGCCGCCATGGGGTGCGGGCCCTCCAGGGCCTCGGGTGCGGTACTGGTCACCGCGCCATCGTAGGGAACGCGCCTGTGCGCGTCGCCTGTCCGGGCTGGGAGGATGTCCCGTGTGACAGGAACGCTGGTACTCGCAGGGACCCCCATCGGTGACATCGCGGACGCTCCGCCCCGACTCGCCACCGAACTGGAGAACGCGGACATCGTGGCCGCCGAGGACACCCGGAGGCTGCGCGGCCTGACCCGGGCCCTCGGCATCCACACCTCGGGGCGTGTCGTCTCGTACTTCGAGGGCAACGAGTCCGCCCGTACGCCGGAGCTGGTCGAGGCGCTCGTCGGCGGCGCCCGCGTGCTCCTCGTGACGGACGCCGGCATGCCGTCCGTCTCGGACCCCGGCTACCGGCTCGTCGCCGCCGCCGTCGAGCAGGACATCAAGGTCACGGCCGTCCCCGGCCCGTCCGCCGTGCTCACCGCGCTCGCCCTCTCCGGGCTGCCCGTGGACCGGTTCTGCTTCGAGGGCTTCCTGCCGCGCAAGGCGGGCGAGCGCCTCGGGCGGCTGCGCGAGGTCGCGGACGAGCGGCGGACCCTCGTCTACTTCGAGGCCCCCCACCGGCTCGACGACACGCTCGCCGCGATGGCCGAGGTCTTCGGCGCCGAGCGCCGCGCTGCCGTCTGCCGCGAGCTGACCAAGACGTACGAGGAGGTCAAGCGCGGCCCGCTCGCCGAGCTGGCGGCCTGGGCCGCCGAGGGCGTACGGGGCGAGATCACCGTCGTCGTCGAGGGCGCCCCCGAGACCGGACCCGCGGAACTCGACGCCGAGGAGCTGGTGCGCAGGGTGCAGGTGCGCGAGGAGGCGGGGGAGCGCCGCAAGGAGGCGATCGCGGCGGTCGCGGCCGAGGCCGGGCTGCCCAAGCGCGAGGTGTTCGATGCGGTCGTGGCGGCAAAGAACGCCGCGGCCGGCCGGCCGCCGGTAAAGGACTGATGTCGACTCGACCCGGCCCCGAGGGCCGGGCTTGGAGGTAGCATTGCCGGCTGGTGTACGCCGGATCGACGGGCACCAGCGGCACTCCGGCCCGCAGCGCCTTGTAGGCGATGAACCGGCCGAGCTCCCGACGCCGACGCCTGACAGGCGTCCGGCAGGAGCTTCACCCGCACCACGATCTTCACGCGAGTGACCGTATCGCTACCGGGTGTGACTTTGCCGTCGGATGGGGAAACTCGTCTCTCCGGTCCGACGGTCATGGCGTCCCTTGCGGATTTACGCTGAAAGGTAAAGCCGAACCCGGCGCCGGGACATTTCCTTGGGCGCTTGGCAAGGGAAGAGCCAAAAGCCTTCCATGGTTCGTCCCCTGCTGATGCGCTCCGGCCCGAAAAGGCGTCCACTGATCAGTGGAGAGGAGCTGGCATGAGCGAGATCACCGGCACCGGCATATCCGTCGCCCATGAGGCGTACGCCTTCGCCTGCATGCGCTGCGGATACGGCTGGGAGCAGGCGTACGACATCGAGCACCACGTCGACGCCGCCGGCCAGGAATTCATCGTCTACAAGGCCGACGGGGAGCGGGTTCCGTCCCCGCTGTCCAGTCCCACCTGCATGAACTGCGGCGGTCACGTCGTCCGGATCATGCGCGCGGGGCAGGTGTCGTCGGTGCTCGACCTGATCGCCGCGACCGAGAGGCACCAGCACGGGGCGAAGGCCACCAAGCCCGTCTCGATGGCCGGGCCGATCGGGCAGGAACTGACCGAGGCGACAGAGGACACCACCGAGAAGCCGCCGGTGCCCCACCACTGGCACCTCTCCGACCTCCTGCACCCCTTCCGCCACGGCAAGCAGCCGCCCCGGGAGTGACCGGGCGGACGACCGGCGGACGACCGGCGGGCGGCCCCCGCCGGTGACCCGCGCGCCGCGCCGGCACTCGTGGCCCTCGTACGATCGGGGCCATGAGTGCCAAGGACGCCCCGCCGCCGCTGCCCGAGCCGCTCCTCGTGGAGGTGGCGGACTCGCACACCCACCTGGACATGCAGTCCGGGACCGTCGAGGAGGCCCTGGTCAAGGCCGCCGCCGTCGGCGTGACCACGGTCGTCCAGGTCGGCTGCGACGTGAAGGGCTCGCAGTGGGCCGCCGAGACCGCCGCGGCCCACGCGAACGTGCACGCGGCCGTCGCCCTGCACCCGAACGAGGCTCCCCGGATCGTCCTGGGGGATCCCGACGGCTGGTCCCGGCAGGGCGCCCGCCCGGGCGGCGGGGAAGCCGCCCTCGACGAGGCGCTCGCCGAGATCGACCGTCTCGCCGCCCTCCCGCACGTCCGCGGCGTCGGCGAGACCGGCCTCGACTTCTTCCGTACGGGTCCCGAGGGCATCGCCGCGCAGGAGCGTTCCTTCCGCGCCCACATCGAGATCGCCAAGCGGCACGGCAAGGCGCTCGTCATCCACGACCGCGAGGCCCACGCCGACGTCCTCCGCGTCCTCGACGAGGAGGGCGCCCCCGAGCGGACCGTCTTCCACTGCTACTCCGGCGACGCCGCCATGGCCGAGATCTGCGCCGCCAAGGGCTACTACATGTCCTTCGCCGGCAACGTCACCTTCAAGAACGCCCAGCCGCTGCGGGACGCGCTCGCCGTCGCCCCGCTGGAGCTCGTCCTCGTCGAGACCGACGCGCCCTACCTCACCCCCGCGCCCTACCGGGGCCGCCCCAACGCCCCGTACCTCATCCCCGTCACCCTCCGGGCGATGGCGGCCGTGCGGGGCATCGGGGAGAACGACCTCGCCGAGGCGATCGCCGTCAACACGGCCCGCGCCTTCGATTACTGATCCATAACGGTTACGTGTCGTAGTCGGAAGGTTCGGGAGAGTGACCACGGCCGGGGCTAATGTCCCGGCCTCGTGAGTACTTCCCAGGGCAGTCACAGGGCCGGACGGCGAGCGGCGACCCTGCCCGTCCACGAGCAGCCGACCCAAGCCGCGCCGCTCGTCGTCCCCGGCCCCGGGGCCGCCGGTCCCGGCGCCCTCCCGGGCGGCCTCCCCGGCCAGGGGGGACCCCGCGCCGGATCCCGGCGCGCCGCCCGCCGCCGCAAGACCCCCGGCTCCTCCCGCGACGGGCTGCGCCGGCTCGTCCCGCAGGCCCTCGTCGTCGCCTTCCTCGCCGGCGGCACCAGCGCCTTCGTCGCCAACGACAAGGCCGTCCGGCTCTCCGTCGACGGCGTCCCGCGCACCCTCCACACCTTCGCCGACGACGTCGACGAGCTCCTCGCCCACGAGGGCCTGACCGTCGGCTCCCACGACATCGTCGCCCCCGCCCCCGGCGAGGCCTTCGCCAACGGCGACGAGGTCGTCGTCCGGTACGGGCGGCCGATCTCCCTCACACTCGACGGGCGGACCCACCGGATCTGGACCACCGCCAGGACCGTCGAGGGGGCCCTGCGCCAGCTCGGGGTCCGCGCCGAGGGCGCGTACCTCTCGGTCTCCCGCGCCGCCCCGATCACCCGCCAGGGCCTCGCCCTCGACGTCCGCACCGAGCGGACCGTCACCTTCCTGGCCGACGGCCGCGAGCAGGTCGTCCGGACCAACTCCGCCACCATCGGCGAGGCACTCGCCGAGGCCGGTATCACCCTCTCCGGGCAGGACACCACCTCGGTCTCCGCCGACGCCTACCCCCGCGACGGCCAGACCGTCACCGTGCTCCGCATCACCGGCTCCCGCCAGGTGCGGGAGGAGACCATCCCGTACGCCGTCGAGAGGATCCGCGACCCGGAGCTCTTCGTGGGCAACGAGGTTGTCGAACGGCAGGGCGTCACCGGCGTCCGCCGCGTCACGTACACCCTGCGCACGGTCAACGGCGTCCGGCAGAAGCCCCGCAGGACCGCCGAGGAGATCGTCCGCGAACCCGTCGGCCGCAAGGTCCGCGTCGGCACCAAGGCCCTGCCGACCTCCGTCGCCGGGGCCGACGGCCTCGACTGGGGCGCCCTCGCCGCGTGCGAGTCCGGCGGTCGCCCGAACGCCGTCGACCCCTCGGGGACGTACGGCGGGCTCTACCAGTTCGACCCCGGCACCTGGCGCTCCCTCGGCGGCAGCGGGGTCGCCCAGAACGCGCCCGCGGCCGAGCAGACCTTCCGCGCGAAGAAGCTGTACGTGCAGCGGGGCGCGAGCCCGTGGCCCCACTGCGGCAGGCGGCTGCACGGGTGACCGACCGGCCGGCCGGGACCGGGCCTCGGCGGTGGACGGGGCCGGCCGGGACCGGGCCTCGGCTGCGGACCGGGGCGGCCCTCGCCGGTGAGCGTAGGTCGGCCCCACCCGTGCCCCGTAGGCTGTACCGGTGAGCACCACCACCGGCCCCGAAAGCCCCGACGCCCTCCTCGGCCCCGCCGACATCCGTGAGCTGGCCGCCGCCCTCGGCGTGCGCCCCACGAAGCAGAAGGGCCAGAACTTCGTCATCGACGCCAACACCGTCCGGCGGATCGTCCGCACGGCCGAGGTGCGGCCCGACGACGTCGTCGTGGAGGTGGGGCCCGGACTCGGCTCCCTCACCCTGGCCCTCCTGGAGGCCGCGGACCGCGTGACGGCCGTCGAGATCGACGACGTGCTCGCCGCCGCGCTGCCCTCCACCATCCAGGCCCGGATGCCGGCCCGCGCCGACCGCTTCGCGCTCGTCCACTCCGACGCGATGCACGTGCAGGAGCTGCCGGGCCCGGCGCCGACCGCGCTCGTCGCCAACCTGCCGTACAACGTCGCCGTGCCGGTCCTGCTCCACATGCTGGAGCGGTTCCCGACCATCGAGCGGACCCTCGTCATGGTCCAGGCCGAGGTCGCCGACCGGCTCGCCGCCAAGCCCGGGAACAAGGTCTACGGCGTCCCGTCGGTCAAGGCGAACTGGTACGCGGAGGTGAAGCGCGCCGGCTCCATCGGCCGGAACGTCTTCTGGCCCGCGCCGAACGTCGACTCCGGCCTCGTCTCGCTGGTCCGCCGCACCGAGCCGCTCGCGACCAGCGCCTCCCGCCAGGAGGTCTTCGCGGTCGTCGACGCCGCCTTCGCGCAGCGCCGCAAGACCCTGCGCGCCGCCCTCGCGACCTGGGCGGGCTCGCCCGCCGCGGCCGAGGAGGCCCTGGTCAAGGCCGGGATCTCGCCGCAGGCCCGCGGCGAGTCCCTGACGGTCGAGGAGTTCGCGAGGATCGCGGAGGCGAAGGTATGAGCGACGCCGTGACCGTACGGGTCCCCGCCAAGGTCAACGTGCAGCTGGCCGTCGGCGCCGCCCGCCCCGACGGCTTCCACGACCTGGCCAACGTCTTCCTCGCCGTCTCCCTGTACGACGAGGTGACCGCCACCCCCGCCGACGGGCTGACGATCACCTGCGAGGGCCCGGACGCCGACAAGGTCCCGCTGGACCGCACCAACCTCGCCGCGCGCGCCGCCGAGCTGCTCGCGGCCCGGCACGGCATCTCCCCGGACGTGCACCTGCACATCGTCAAGGACATCCCGGTCGCCGGCGGCATGGCCGGAGGCAGCGCGGACGGCGCGGGCGCCCTGCTCGCGTGCGACGCGCTCTGGGGCCTGGACACCCCGCGCGAGACGCTCCTGGAGATCTGCGCCGAACTCGGCTCCGACGTGCCCTTCAGCCTGGTCGGCGAGGCGGCGCTCGGCACCGGGCGCGGCGAGCGGCTCACCGCGCTGCCGGTCGGCGGGACCTTCCACTGGGTGTTCGCCGTCGCCGACGGCGGGCTCTCGACCCCGGCGGTGTACGGGGAGTTCGACCGTCTCACCGAGGGCGTCGACGTCCCGGAGCCGACGGCCTCCCCGGTCCTCCTGGAAGCCCTGCGCACCGGCGACACCACCGCCCTCGCGGGCGCCCTCGCGAACGACCTCCAGGCGCCGGCGCTCTCCCTGCGCCCCTCGCTCGCGGAGACCCTGACCACCGGCACGGACGCGGGAGCGCTCGCCGCCCTGGTGTCCGGCTCGGGCCCGACGACGGCCTTCCTGGTGAAGGACGCGGAGACGGCCGAGACGGTCGCCGCCGCCCTGACCGCCTCGGGCACCTGCCGCACGGCCCGGGTGGCGACGTCCCCGGCGCGGGGCGCGACGGTCCTGTCGGACTGACCGCAAGCCCGGGTACTCACCCGGCGGTTGAGTATCCGCGCCCTGTCGGTCACCCGCCCCCGCGCGGGACCGTACGGGCATGGGAAGCAGCAGCCGCCTCAGCGCACGTGACCTCGCCGCCGCGACACCCGCGAGCCGCGACCGGTACATCGACCTGCTCCGGGTCGCCTCGCTCGCGGTCGTCGTGCTCGGCCACTGGCTGATGGCGGCGGTCGGGGCCGACGGGCAGGTCGGGAACCTGCTCGCCGTCGTGCCCGAGCTCCAGCTCGTGACCTGGGTCTTCCAGGTCATGCCGGTGTTCTTCTTCGTCGGCGGCTTCTCGCACGCCCTCGCCCACCGCTCCCGCCCCGCGTACGCCTCCTTCCTGCGGGCCCGGCTCCAGCGCCTGCTGCGGCCGACGATGGTCTTCGTCGGCGTGTGGGGCGCCGCCGCGCTCGTCCTCCAGCTGGCCGGCGCGGACGGCGGGCTCGCCGGCGTCGCGCTGCGGCTGGTCACGCAGCCGCTCTGGTTCATCGGGATCTACCTCGCGATGGTCGCCTTCACCCCGCCGCTGCTGCGGCTGCACGAGCGCTGGGGCTGGGGCGCGTTCGCCGCGCTCGCGGGCGGGGCGGTCGCCGTGGACGTGCTGCGGTTCGCGGCGGACGTGCCCTTCGTCGAGTTCCTGAACTTCGCGTTCGTCTGGCTTGCCGTCCACCAGCTCGGCTTCCTCCGGGCCGACGGCATGATCCGCCGCCCCGCCCTGCTCGCCGGCGCGGGCCTCGTCGGCGCCGGCGTGCTCGTCGCCCTCGGCCCGTATCCGCTCTCGATGGTGGGCATGCCCGGCGAGAAAATCTCGAACATGGCCCCGCCGACGCTCGCCCTGCTCTGCCACGGCCTGTGGCTGGTCGGCGCGGCCGAGCTGCTCCGGGGCCCGGGGGCGCGGCTCGTCGCCCGGGCCGGGGTGTGGCGGACGGTGGTCGCCGCCAACGGGATCGCGATGACCGCGTTCCTCTGGCACCTGACGGCGATGCTCGGTGTCTACGGGGCGCTGCTCGGGTCGGGCGTCGGCCTGCCCGCTCCGGCGTCCGGCGCCTGGTGGGCGCAGGTCCCGCTCCGCATCGCGGCGGCGGCCGCCGTCACCGCCCTGCTGGTGGCGGTCTTCCGCCGCTTCGAGGCGCCCGGCCCCGTCCGCCGCGAGGGCGGCGCCGGGCCGCTCGCGGCCCTGGGCGTCACCCTCGCCCTGTTCGGGATCCTCGGCCTCTCGACGACCGGCTTCGCCGGCCTCCTCACCGGCCACTCCGCCACCCTGATCGCCGTCCCGGTCACAGCCCCGGCGGCGGTCGCCCTGACCCTGGCGGGATGGCTCCTCGTGGACCGGCCCACGGGCCGGCGACGGTAGGGCCCGCCCGCGTCGCCGGACCGATCACGTCATCACAAAGAGTGACCGGTCGCACCACGGTCTACTCTGGACGTCGATCGATCACCCCGTACAGGAGTCAACGTGGCCGTCAACCTGGTCAATGTCGAGAACGTCAGCAAGGTGTACGGCACCCGTGCCCTGCTCGACGGGGTCTCGCTCGGTGTCTCCGAAGGGGACCGGATCGGGGTCGTCGGCCGCAACGGCGACGGGAAGACCACCCTCATCCGGATGCTCGCGAAGCTGGAGGAGGCCGACACCGGGCGCGTCACGCACAGCGGCGGGCTGCGCCTCGGGGTGCTCACCCAGCACGACTCGCTCGACCCGAAGGCCACCATCCGGCACGAGGTCATCGGGGTCATGGCCGACCACGAGTGGGCCGGCAGCGCCAAGATCCGCGACGTGCTCACCGGGCTCTTCGGCGGGCTCGACCTGCCCGGCTTCGAGCAGGGCCTCGACACCGTCATCGGCCCGCTCTCCGGCGGCGAGCGGCGGCGGATCGCGCTCGCCAGGCTCCTCATCGAGGACCAGGACCTGATCGTCCTGGACGAGCCCACCAACCACCTCGACGTCGAGGGCATCTCGTGGCTCGCCAAGCACCTCCAGGAGCGCCGTTCGGCGCTCGTCTGCGTCACCCACGACCGCTGGTTCCTCGACCAGGTCTGCACCCGCATGTGGGACGTGCAGCGCGGTGACGTGCACGAGTACGAGGGCGGCTACTCCGACTACGTCTTCGCCCGCGCCGAGCGGGACCGCATCGCGGCCACGGAGGAGACGAAGCGGCAGAACCTGATGCGCAAGGAGCTGGCCTGGCTGCGGCGCGGTGCCCCCGCCCGTACCTCCAAGCCGCGCTACCGCATCGAGGCGGCCAACGAGCTGATCGCCGACGTGCCGCCGCCGCGCGACACCAGCGAGCTGATGAAGTTCGCCAACGCCCGCCTCGGCAAGACGGTCTTCGACCTGGAGGACGTGACCGTCACCGCCGGCCCCAAGACGCTCCTGCAGCACCTCACCTGGCAGCTGGGTCCCGGCGACCGCATCGGTCTCGTCGGCGTCAACGGCGCGGGCAAGACCTCCCTCCTGCGCGCGCTCGCCGACGCGGCCGTCACCCAGGGCGAGACCCAGCCCGCCGCGGGCAGCATCACCGTCGGCAAGACCGTCCGCCTCGCCTACCTCTCGCAGGACGTCACCGAGCTCCCCGGCACCCTGCGGGTCCTGGAGGCCGTCCAGCAGGTCCGCGACCGCGTCGACCTCGGCAAGGGCCGCGAGATGACGGCCGGCCAGCTCTGCGAGCAGTTCGGCTTCTCCAAGGAGAAGCAGTGGACGCCGGTCGGCGACCTCTCCGGTGGCGAGCGCCGCCGCCTCCAGCTGCTGCGCCTGCTGATGGACGAGCCGAACGTCCTCTTCCTCGACGAGCCCACCAACGACCTCGACATCGAGACCCTGACCCAGCTGGAGGACCTCCTCGACGGCTGGCCGGGCTCCATGGTCGTCATCTCCCACGACCGCTTCTTCATCGAGCGCACCACCGACAAGACGCTCGCGCTGCTCGGCGACAAGACCCTGCGGATGCTGCCGCGCGGTATCGACGAGTACCTGGAGCGCCGCCGGAAGATGATCGAGGCGGCCGTCCCGACGCCCGCCGCCGCGTCCGCGCCGCAGAAGCCGGGCGTCTCCGCTGCCGATGCGCGCGCCGCGAAGAAGGAGCTCCAGAAGGTCGAGCGGCAGCTCGACAAGGTCTCCGACAAGGAGGCGAAGCTGCACGCGAAGATCGCCGACAACGCGACCGATTTCGAGCTGGTGGCGAAGCTCGACGCGGAGCTCAGGGAACTGGTCGGGGAGCGCGAGGAGTTGGAGATGCGCTGGCTCGAACTGGCCGAGGACGCATAACCAAACGCAAACGAGCCGCATAACAAGGGCATCACAGGCCGGTCCTCCCTTGGGTACAAGGGGCGGACCGGTCGCTTTTGCGCCGTCGCGTGAGTGGTAGAAAGAAAAGTCGCTCACGTCAAGGGGGAACCGCTGATGACCCAGCCGCCCAGCAACCAGCCGCCGGGGGGCTTCGGAGCCCCTCAGGACCCGAACCAGGTCCCCGGCCAGGGCATGCCGCCCGTCCCGCCCGTCCCGCCGCAGGCTCCGCCGGTGCCGCCGCAGGCCCCGCAGGCCGGCGCGCCCGGTCCGTACGGCCAGCCGCCGCAGCAGCCCGGTTACGGGTATCCGGCCCAGCCCGGTCCGTACGGGCAGCAGCCGCAGCAGCCCGGCCCGTACGGCTACCCGCAGCCCGGCCAGCCCGGTGCGTACGGCCAGCAGCCGGGTCCGTACGGCCAGCAGCCCGGCCCGTACGGCGGCGGTTACCCCGCGCAGCCCGGCTACCCGGGTGCCCCCACCCCGCCGTCCTCCGGCGGCGGTGGCCTGAAGGGCCGGACCGGTGTCGTCGCGGCCGTGGCCGCCGGTGCCGTCCTGGTCGCCGCCGTCACGACCTGGGCGGTCGTCGGCGGCGGGGACGACGAGAAGGACCCGGTCGCCCAGCCGACCGCGAGCGCCTCGGCCTCCGCGTCGGGTTCCGCGGCACCCACCCCGAGCGAGTCGGTGGACGCCGGTGACGGCTCGGGCGACGGGCGCGGCGGCGACGACGACCTCAACGCCGGCCGCAAGCCCGGCGAGGCGAAGGTCAACTGGCTGCTGAAGAACAACGTCGACCTGCCCCGCAACGGCGCCGACGTCCTCGGTCCGTGGATCGTCGGCGACGTCGTCGTCAAGGCGATGTACAAGAGCATCGACGGCTACAGCCTGAAGGACGGCTCCCTCAAGTGGCACGTCGACGTGCCGTTCGAGCTGTGCGCGGCCCCGTCTGCCCCCTCCTCCGGCGGTTTCATGGTCTTCGGGCACAACGACAGCGCCAAGGACGGCGCCAAGTGCCTCGGGCTCCAGCAGGTGAACATGAAGACCGGCAAGGTGGGCTGGAAGAAGTCGATCCCCAAGCCGACCGGTCTCTTCGCCTTCTCCGACAACACCCTCGCCATCAGCGGCAACACGGTCACCGCGGCCGGCTCCAGCACCGCCTACGGCTTCTCCCTCACCGACGGCAAGCAGCTCTTCAAGGGTCCGGACTCCGGCTGCAAGCCCTTCGCGTACGCGGGCGGAAGCAAGCTGATCGCGGCGTCGAACTGCCCCTCGGGCAGCACCACGAAGAAGGTCCAGGCGGTCTCCGAGGTCAACCCGGCCACCGGCAAGCCCAAGTACACCTTCCAGCTGGAGGCGGACTGGGAGGTCGACAAGGTCTACTCGGTCGACCCGCTGGTCGTCTCCGCCACCCAGCGCGAGCAGAAGAAGTGGACCATCTTCGCGCTCGACGCCAAGGGCAAGCTCCGCTCGCAGATCCAGGGCGGCAAGGACAAGTTCGCCCCGTCCTGCGGCGGCAGCTTCGTCATCTTCGGCAAGAACCTCCAGGGCTGCACCGGGGTCGCCGCCGACGCCAACCACTTCTACATGGCCACCGAGACCTCGTACGGCAAGGCCAACGAGGTCGTCGCCTTCGACCTGAAGACCGGCAAGCCCAAGTGGCGTTCCAAGGCGCCGAACGAGCAGACCATGACCCCGCTCCGCATGGACGCCGGCCAGGTCCTGGTGTACGTCGAGCCCTCGTACGACAAGGGCGGCGCGGTCGCGACGATCGCCCCCGGCGGCGGCGCGCCGAAGATCCTGCTCCAGCACCCGGCGTCGACGGCCGAGATCGAGGACAACTTCTACGACGGCGGCTACGCCTACGGCGCCGGCACCTTCGTCGTCGCGAGCGGACGTGTCTCCGCGTCGAACGACAAGGAAGAGAAGCAGGTCAAGACGATGATGGCGTTCAGCAAGTAGGGATTCGGACCGATGACGCAGCCACCCCCGCCCCCGCCGAACCAGCCCCCGGATCCCCAGGGCGGCTTCGGCGCGCCCACGCCCCCGCCGCAGCAGCCGGGTTACGGCTACCCGCAGCAGCCCGAGCCGGGTTACGGGTACCCGCAGCAGCCCGACCCCGGTTACGGGTACCCGCAGCAGCCCCAGCAGCCCCAGCAGTCCCCGTACGGCTACCCGACGGCTCCGCAACAACAGCCCGTCCAGCCGCCGTACGGATATTCGGCCCCGCCGCTGGGGGCACCTCCCGGGCCGCAGGGCCCAGGGGGACAGCCCTACGGCGGTTTCCAGACCGCCCCGGTCCCGGCCGTGGCGCCCGGCGGCGGCAAGAAGCTGTCGGCACAGATGCAGATCGTGATCGCGGCGGCCGTCGCCGTCGTCCTGATCGTCGGTGCCGGCATCTGGTACGCCGGTTCCGAGGGCGACGAGGGCAAGAACGCCCAGCCGTCGACCTCCGCGGGCACCTCGCAGGGCTCGTCGCAGGGCGGTTCCGGCGGTGGCTCGCAGGGCACGGGTGGGGGCGGCAGCGAGAAGGCGCCGGCGCAGACGCAGGCGAAGATGACCTTCCAGCTGCCCAAGCCCGGGGTCCCGGACGTCACCGACGTCTCCGGCTCCTGGGTCACCGACAAGGCGTACGTGAAGACGGGCGTGAACTCGCTCGTCGCGTACGACCTCGCCAAGGGCACCCCGGTCTGGACCCTGCCGCTGACCGGTCAGATCTGCGGCACCTCGCGCCATCTGACGGCCGACAACAAGCTGGCGATCCTCTTCGAGGCCGCCAAGCGGGTCGCGCCGCGCTACTACCAGCAGTGCACCGAGGTCGGCGTGGTCGACCTCGGCACGGGCAAGCTGCTCTGGTCGACCTCGGTCACCGGTGGGTCCGCCGGCGACCAGAAGGCCCGGTTCGGCGAGGTCACGATCAGCGGGAAGACGGTCGCGGCCGGCGGCAACGACGGGGGCGCGGCCTTCGACATCGCCAACGGAAACCCGCGCTGGAAGCCGCAGGCCAACGACCAGGACTGCTTCGACCTGGGGTACGGCGGCGGCGCGGGTCTCGTCGCGGTCCGCAAGTGCGGTCCGTACGACACCCAGTACGTGCTGATCCAGAACCTCAACCCGATGACGGGCGCGCCGCTCTCGCAGTACAAGATGCCCGAGGGCGTGAAGTACGCGTCGGTCGTCTCCACCAAGCCGCTGGTCGTCGCGGCCGACGTCGGCGACAGCGCCGGTGACGGCAGCGGCATCTCGGACTTCTTCTCCCTGGACGAGAAGACCGGCAAGCTGAAGGCGAAGATCACGGCGGACGCCGACCAGTACGCGGGCCGCTGCCGCTCGACGAAGGTCGAGTCCTGCACGAAGGTCCTCGTCGGCAACAACCGCCTGTACGTGCCGACCGAGGAGCACGAGGGCGCCAGCGGCGAGTACGGCGACGAGACCAACGAGGTCATCGCCTTCGACCTGGCCACGGGGCGGACGGCGCCGGAGAAGGCGGACGCGGGGGACAAGTACACGCTGGTCCCGCTCCGCATGGACGGCGGCAGCCTCATCGCCTACAAGGCCCCGCCGTACAACGAGGGCGGTCGGATCGTCTCGATCGACGGCGTCACCATGAAGGAGACCCTCCTCCTGGAGAACCCGGCGGACGCCACGGTCAACGACATCGAGAACACCTTCTCCCCGGACTACTCGGAGATCCTGTACCGCGACGGAAGGCTGTTCATGTCCGCCATGATTCTCTCCAAGCCGCGGGCGTCGGCATCACCGGCAGACAAGGAGCCTCTGGCGGTGTCGTACAGCACCCGCTGACACCTCGGAGCACTCGCCGCGCGGCCCGGCGCATCGGTTCACACCGATGCGCCGGGCCGTTTGCGTGGCTCGTGGGCTGGTGAGGAATTCGAGGTCGAGCGGGCCGTGCCGGGTGTCGGCGGGCCCGGAGGATGGGGGATGACCGGGATGGGCGTACGCCTCGTGGTGGTCGACGACCACCGACTGCTCGCCGAGGCGCTGGCCTCGGCGCTGAAGCTGCGCGGGCACCGGGTGCTCGCGGCGGCGGCGCCGGTGGCGGGGGCGGCGGAGCTCGTGGTGGCCCGGGCGCCGGAGGTGTGCCTGCTGGGGACGGCGGCCCCGGCCGAGCCCGGCGCCTTCGACGTGGTCGCCCGGATCAAGCGGGAGCGGCCGCAGGTGGCCGTGGTGGTGCTGGGTCCCGTGCCCTCGCCGCGCGGGATCGCGGCGGCGTTCGCGGCCGGGGCCTCGGGGTACGTCCGGCACGACGAGCGCATCGAGGGCGTCGAGCGGGCGCTCGTGAAGGCCCGGGCGGGGGAGACGGCGGTGGCGCCGCAGCTGCTCCAGTCGGCGTTCGCGGAGCTGCTCAACCCGGCGGTGCGGCCGGACGACGAGGGGCAGCGGCTGCTGCGGCTGCTGACGCAGCGGGAGGTGGAGGTCCTCGTCCGGGTCGCGGAGGGCGAGGACACCCGGCTGATCGCGGCGGGGATGCGGATCGCGCCGAGCACGGCGCGGACGCACGTCCAGCGGGTCCTGATGAAGCTGGGCGTCGGTTCGCGGCTGGAGGCGGCGGCGCTCGCGGCCCGCACGGGGCTGCTCGACCGGGCGGTGCCGGTCCAGCGGGGCACCCTTCCGTAACCCTTCGATCAGATGCCGGTCCAGCGGGGGGCCCGCCTTTAACCCTTCGGTCAGATGTCCGACAGGTGGTCGTCCGGGTGTCCGGGCGGGCTTCGGCATTGACGGCGATGTTTGGATGTGGTTCTTTGTGCGTGGTTCTGTTTGATCCTGCCCGGAGGGCACCCTCGTGAAGAAGACCGTCACCGCGCTCGCCGACGGGCGCGAGCTGATCTACTACGACTCGCGCGACGACGCCGTCCGCGACGCCGTCGACCCGCGCCCCCTCACCCCCGTCGTCTCCCGCTCCGAGATCCGGCACGACGAGCTCACCGGCGACCCCGTCGCCGTCGCCTCGCACCGGCAGGCCCGCACCTACCGGCCGCCGGCCGACGCCTGCCCGCTCTGCCCCGGCCGGGACGGACGCGAGAGCGAGATCCCCGCCGCGGACTACGAAGTGGTGGTCTTCGAGAACCGCTTCCCCTCCCTCTCCGGCGGCGTCGGCCGCTGCGAGGTCGTCTGCTTCACCGACGACCACACCGCCTCCTTCGCCGACCTCACCGAGGAGCGGGCCCGCCTCGTCCTCGACGCCTGGACCGACCGGACCGCCGAACTCTCCGCGCTGCCCGGCGTCGAACAGGTCTACTGCTTCGAGAACCGCGGCCAGGAGATCGGCGTCACCCTGCCCCACTCGCACGGCCAGATCTACGCCTTCCCGTACGTGACGCCCCGCACCGCCCAGATGCGCCGCCGCCTCGACGAGCACCGCGCGGCGACCGGCCGGAACCTCTTCGACGACGTCGTCGCCCGGGAGCGGGCCGACGGCGAGCGGATCGTCCTGGAGACCGAGCACTGGACCGCCTTCGTGCCGTACGCGGCCCACTGGCCGTACGAGGTCCACCTGCACCCCAGGCGCCGGGTGCCCGACCTGCTCGCCCTCGACGAGGCCGCCCGCACAGAGTTCGCACAGGTCTACCTGGAACTCTTGAGGCGCTTCGACCGGCTCTTCGGCCCGGACGAGCCGCCGACGCCCTACATCGCCGCCTGGCACCAGGCGCCGCTCACGGACGCCCGGCGCGAGGACTTCGGACTGCACCTGGAGCTTTTCACCGTCCGACGGGCCTCCGGCAAGCTGAAGTTCCTCGCGGGCACCGAGTCCGGCATGGGCGCGTTCATGAACGACGTACGGCCGGAGGACGCGGCCCGAAGCATCCGAGAGGTGGCGAGCGCGTGACCACGACAGCGAAGAAGTACCTGGTGACCGGTGGGGCCGGGTACGTGGGCAGCGTGGTCGCCGCCCACCTCCTGGAGCGGGGCCACCGGGTCACCGTCCTCGACGACCTCTCCACCGGCTTCGCCGAAGGCGTCCCGGAGGGCGCCGAGTTCATCGAGGGCCGCGTCCAGGACGCCGCGAAGTGGCTGGACGGGTCCTACGAAGGCGTCCTGCACTTCGCCGCCTTCTCCCAGGTCGGCGAGTCCGTCGCCCGGCCCGAGAAGTACTGGGACAACAACGTCGGCGGCACCATGGCCCTGCTCGCCGCCATGCGCACGGCCGGGGTGCGCCGCCTCGCCTTCTCCTCCACCGCCGCGACCTACGGCGAGCCCGAGTCGGTACCGATCACCGAGACCGCGCCGACCGCCCCGACCAGTCCGTACGGCGCGAGCAAGCTGGCCGTCGACCACATGATCGGCGGGGAGTGCGCCGCGCACGGCCTGGCCGCCGTCTCGCTGCGCTACTTCAACGTGGCCGGGGCGTACGGCCCGCTCGGCGAGCGCCACGCCCCCGAGTCCCACCTGATCCCGCTCGTCCTCCAGGTCGCCCTCGGCGAGCGCGCGGCCATCTCCGTGTACGGCGACGACTACCCGACCCCGGACGGCACCTGCGTCCGCGACTACATCCACGTCGCCGACCTCGCCGAGGCCCACCTCCTGGCCCTCGACGCCATGACCGCGGAGTCCGTTCCCTCCGGCGAGCACCTGATCTGCAACCTCGGCAACGGCAACGGCTTCTCCGTCCGCGAGGTCGTCGAGACCGTACGGAAGGTCACCGGGCACCCGATCCCGGAGACCGCCGCCGAGCGCCGCCCCGGCGACCCGGCCGCCCTGGTCGCCTCCGCCGACGCCGCCCGCGAACGGCTCGGCTGGACGCCGTCCCGCCCGGACCTGGCGGACGTCGTCGCCGACGCCTGGGCCTTCGCCCGCCGATCCCCCGGGGAGGGCGCGTGAGCGTCGCCGCCGACTTCGAGGCGCTGTACGGCGCCGCCCCCGACGGGGTGTGGGCCGCCCCCGGGCGGGTCAACCTCATCGGGGAGTACACCGACTTCAACGACGGCTTCGTGCTGCCGCTCGCCCTGCCGCACACCGCCGTCGCCGCCGTCTCCCGCCGGGACGACGGAGTCCTCCGCCTGCACTCCGCCGACGTCGACGGCGGGATCGTCCACCTGGACGTCGAGGAGCTCGAACCGCTCTCCGGCGGCGGCTGGGCCGCCTACCCGGCCGGCGTCGTCTGGGCGCTGCGGGAGGCCGGGCACCCGGTGACGGGCGCGGACGTCCACCTCGCCTCGACCGTGCCGACGGGCGCCGGGCTCTCCTCCTCGGCGGCCCTGGAGGTCGTCACGGCCCTCGCCCTGAACGACCTCTTCGGCCTCGGGCTCTCCCGGCCCGAGCTCGCGCGGCTCGCCCAGCGCGCGGAGAACGCCTTCGTCGGCGTCCCCTGCGGCGTCATGGACCAGATGGCCTCCGCCTGCGCGGAGGAGGGGCACGCCCTCCACCTGGACACCCGCGACCTCTCGTACCGTCAGGTCCCCTTCGACCTGGCCCGCGAGGGGCTCCGGCTGCTCGTCGTCGACACCCGGGTGAAACACGCGCTCGGGGACGGCGCGTACGCGGAGCGGCGCGCCGGCTGCGAAGCGGGTGCGCGGGCGCTCGGCGTGCGCGCCCTGCGTGACGTGAGCACCGCGCATCTGCCCGAATCGCTCGCACGCCTGAGCGACGATACGGTTCTGCGCTACGTCCGGCACGTCGTCACCGACAACGCCCGGGTGGAGCGGGTGATCGCGCTCCTCGACGCCGGGGACACCCGCGCCGTCGGCCCGGTCCTCACCGAGGGGCACGCCTCCCTCCGGGACGACCTCCGCGTCTCCTGCCCCGAGCTGGACCTCGTGGTCGAGGCGGCCAACGCGGCCGGGGCGCTCGGCGCCCGGATGACCGGCGGCGGCTTCGGCGGCTCGGCCGTCGTCCTCGTCGGGACCGACCGGGCGGAGGCGGTCGCCGCGGCCGTCGGGAAGGCCTTCGCCGAGGCGGGGTACGCGGCCCCGGGGATCTTCCCGGCCGTACCCGCGGAGGGCGCGCGCCGCCTCTGAACCCGTCGTACAAACAGACGACTTCGCACAGTTCCGCCAAACGGCCCCCGCGGTGACGCCCTGCCCCTACTGTGTGGGACGGCGCCGGTGGGGGCCGGTGCTGTTCAGGGGTCGAGCCCAGCCGGGTACGGCGCCGTGAGCGGGGTAACAGTCAACGCACGGCGGCGGCCGCGCGACCGACGGAACCCGCCTCCGGCGCCGTGCCCGCGCCGGTCCGTTCCTCGACACTTGGGGGTGTCCGTGGCACGTATCCGCGTCCTGGTGGTGGACGACCACCGCATCTTCGCCGAGTCGCTGGCCGCCGCTCTCGCGGCGGAACCCGACGTCGACGTCTCCGCCGCCGGCAGCGGCCCGGCCGCCCTGCGCTGTCTGGACCGCGGGGTCGCCGAGGGGCGCAGGTTCGACGTGCTGCTCGTCGACGCCGAGCTGGGCGCGGGTCCCGCGACCGCGGCGGCCGCCGCGGCACGCACGGCGCCGGACCAGGCGGAGCCCGTGGTCGACGGGATCGCGCTGGTCGCGGGGGTGCGCAGGGCCCAGCCCGCCGTCCGTACCGTCGTCCTCGCCGAGAAGGACGACCCCCGTCGGGCGGCGCTCGCCCTCCAGGCCGGGGCCTCCGGCTGGGTCGCGAAGGATTGCTCGCTGCAGCGCCTGCTCGCCGTGGTCCGGGGGGTGCTGCGGGACGAGACGCATCTGCCGCCCGCGCTGCTCACGGGCGTCCTGCGGGAGCTGACGGCGGCCCGCAAGCACCGCACGGACAGCGAGCGGCTCGTGGAGGCGCTGACCCCGCGCGAGCAGGAGGTGCTGCGCTGCATGGTCGCGGGCCTGGGCCGCAAGGCGGTCGCCGAGCGGCTCTTCCTCTCCCCGCACACCGTCCGTACGCACATGCAGAACGTGCTGGGGAAGCTGGGCGTCCACTCGACCCTGGCGGCGGTGGCACTGGCGCGCCGCGCGGGCGTCGGCCCGGCACCGCTGGACGGGCCCCTACCCGGGGATGTTGTCGAACGGGGCGGTCAGCCGGCGTAGCAGCGCGGCCAGTTCGCCGCGCTGGGCGCGGGAGAGCTGGGCCAGGATGGCGCGCTCCTGGGCGAGGAGCCCGGCGAGCGCCTCGTCGGCGCGGTCGCGGCCCTCGGGGGTGAGCCGGACGAGGACCCCGCGCCGGTCGCTGGGGTCGGGGAGCCGCTCGACCAGGCCCTTCTTGGTGAGCCGGTCGATGCGGTTGGTCATGGTGCCCGAGGTGACCAGAGTCTGTGTCAGGAGCTGACCGGGGGAGAGCTGGTAGGGCGCGCCGGCCCGGCGGAGCGAGGTGAGGACGTCGAACTCCCAGGGCTCCAGCTGGTGCTCGGAGAAGGCGAGCCGACGAGCGCGGTCGAGGTGCCGGGCGAGCCGCGAGACGCGGCTGAGCACCTCGAGCGGTTCCACGTCGAGGTCGGGGCGCTCGCGGCGCCATGCTGCGACCAGTCGGTCGACCTCGTCCTCCATGACGATCAGTGTAGAGGGTCTGTTGACATAAAGTCTCTTGGGTTCGAGTTTCTCAATATCAAGAATCTCGATTGCGAGATATATTTCAGCCAACTGTGGGGAAGAGACCCGGCCGGAACACCGTTCCGTTTCGGTAACTCGTTCCAGCAAGGGGGCTTCGAACATGCATTCCGTGGAATCTGCTGCACCGATCTGGGATCCGCAGCAGTACCTCCGTCACTCCGGCCACCGGACCAGGCCTTTCCTGGACCTGCTCGCCCGAATACCACGCCTTCCGGCCAAGGATCGGCCGGCCCGCATCGCCGACCTCGGGTGCGGCCCGGGGAACGTCACCGCACTCCTCGCCGAACACTGGTCCGACGCACACATCACCGGCTTCGACCTGTCGCCCGACATGCTGGAACGGGCCGAGAAGGACTGGTCCGGCACCACCCGGGGCGGCGGCTGGCTCGATTTCCGTCCCGCCGACGCCGCGCACTGGACACCGGCCGAACCCTACGACCTGATCGTCTCCAACGCGGCCCTCCAGTGGGTCCCCAACCACCCCGAGTCCTTCGCCGCCTGGATCGACGGGCTCCGCCCCGGCGGCACCCTCGCCTTCCAGGTGCCCGGCAACTTCGTCTCGCCCAGCCACGCCCTCATCGGCGAACTCTGCGACACCCCCGAGTGGCGCTCCCGCCTCGGCGACCAGGGCCGCCGCTTCGTCCACATCCTCGACGCGGCGGACTACCTCACCCGACTCACCGACCTCGGCTGCGAGACCGAGGTCTGGGAGACCACCTACTGCCGTCTCCTCCAGGGCGAGGACCCCGTCCTCGACTGGGTGATGGGCACGGCGCTGCGGCCCGTGCTCACGGCCCTGGGAGACGACCAGGCGGCGGTGGACGCCTTCCTCGCGCAGTACCGCACCCTGCTCCGCCAGGCCTACCCGCCGGGCCCGCACGGGACGGTCTTCCCGTTCCGCCGGGTGTTCGCCGTCGCACGCAAGCCGGCGTGAGTGCCTTAGCGTGCGGGAGCCCCGCACCGGAGTTCCGGTGCGGGGCTCCCGTGGCTCACCGCCGCGACAGGCCGGTACGGGCCTAGTACAGGTCGCTGTACGTCTGGTAGCCGTGGCCGATGTTCACCCGGGGGGTGAGGGTGGCGCGGGTGCCCGTGCCCAGGTACCGGTACAGGTCGCCCGCCGCGTTGACCGCGAGCAGGTCGGCCTTGCCGTCGCCGCTGAGATCGCCCGGCGCCACCAGCTTGTTGTAGGTGTTCCAGCCGCCGCCGAGGCTCTGGCGGCCGGCGAACGGAGCGGTCGCGGAGCCCGTGCCCTTGTACAGCCACAGGGTGCCGGAGCCGTCGCGGGCGAGCAGGTCCGCCCGGCCGTCGCCCGAGAAGTCGCCCGCGCCGAGGACGCGGTTGTACGCGCTCCAGCCGTCGCCGACCCGGATGCGGGAGCCGAGCTTCGTGCCCTGGCCGTTGCCGGGGTACAGGTACAGGACGCCGGTGCGGTCGCGGGCGAGCAGGTCGCCCTTGCCGTCGCCGGTCAGGTCGCCGGGGCCGGCGAGCAGGTTGTAGATCTGCCAGCCGCCGCCGAGGTCGGTGTTGCCGTTGTTGTACAGGCGGCCCTGGTAGACCTCCAGGACGTCGGCGAGGGTGCCCCAGTCCAGCGCGGAGACGTACGAGATGTTCGCGCCGGCCCAGCCGCCGGTGGTGCCGAACTGCTGGCGCGCGGTGGGCTTGCCGTTGTTCTGGTTGCGGTACTCGAAGAGCGTCCCGGCCTTGTCGCGGGCGAGGAACCCGTTCTTGCCGGCCGTGGGAAGGCTGCCGCCCTGGGCGAACTGGTCGACGTTGTTCCAGGTGCCCGTGAGCTTCACCCGCGTCGAGTACGAGCCGTTGCCGAGGCCGCTGTAGGCCCAGAGCACGCCGTCCTTGTCCCGGGCCAGAAGGTCGGCCTTGCCGTCGCCGTTGCGGTCGTCGGGGGCCACGATCTGGTTGTACGTGTTCCAGCCCTGGCCGAGCTCCCGGCGGGGCTTGAACGGCGCCGTCGGGTTGCCGGTGCTGCCGTAGAAGTACAGCTTGCCGTCCGTGGTCCGGGCCACGACGTCGCCGCGGCCGTCGCCGCTGTTGTCACCGATGCCGACGAGCTGGTCGTAGACGCCCCAGCCGGGCCCGAGCTTCACGCGGCCGGCGAAGGGCGCGGTCGTCACGCCGGTGGCCCGGTAGTAGTAGAGGTCGCCGTTGTACGCGCGGGCGAGCAGGTCGGCCTTGCCGTCGCCGCTGATGTCGCCGGGCGAGAAGACCTTGTTGTAGATGGTCCAGCCCTTGCCCGACCAGGTCAGCGTGCCCTTGGTCGCGGTCGACTCCGCGTACAGCCGGAGCACGCCGTCCTCGGCGAGCGAGAGCACCTCGGGCTTGCCCGTGCCGTTCTGGTCGCCGAGCGGGACGAGGTCGAAGTTCACCCGGATCTCGGCCGTCTCGAAGACGGTGGCCTCCGCCCCGTTGGAGGGCGCGACGTACGTCCAGCCGTTCCACTTGCGGTGGATCAGATCGGTCTTGCCGTCGCCGGTCACGTCGAACCGGGGCGTCACGACGGCCGCAGCGGC
Source organism: Streptomyces sp. NPDC015130 (assembly GCF_043080005.1). NCBI lineage: Bacteria > Bacillati > Actinomycetota > Actinomycetes > Kitasatosporales > Streptomycetaceae > Streptomyces > Streptomyces sp. NPDC015130. Next base: position 158,087 of record NZ_JBIBVC010000011.1, read on the forward strand.
GGCGGCCCGGGCGGTGCCCGACTCCACGGCCGGCTGCGTCATGTCGAGCTTCGGCGTCGTCGTGTCACCGGTGTGCTGCTTCACGACGGGACGGGGGCCGGACTCGGCGACGGCGGGCGACGCGAGGATCATGCCGGCGGACAGGGCGAGAGCGGTGCACGTGGTGACACGGTGAGCACGCCCGAAGAATGCAGAACGCAAGAATCCCCCTGGGATGAGGAGGCCCGCACCGGGATTCCGGTGCGGGCCGGTCACTGACGGCGGTGCCGTCTACGACATGGTGTTGTAGGCCTGGAAGCCGTGGCCGATCGCGAGGCGGGCCGAGAACTTCGACGGGCCGGTGGTGAGGTAGCGGTACAGGTCGCCGGCCGCGGTCACACCGAGCAGGTCGGCCTTGCCGTCGGCGTTGAGGTCACCGGGGGCGACGAGCTGCTTGTACGTGCCCCAGCCGCTGCCGATCTTCACGCGCGTCTTGAACGGCGTGGTGGCGTTGCCGGATCCCGGGTACAGGTACAGGTCGCCGGTGGTGGTACGGGCCAGCAGGTCGGTCCGCCCGTCACCGGTGTAGTCGCCCGCGCCGAGGATCTTGTTGTACACGCCCCAGCCGCTGCCGACCTTGACGCGGCCGGAGAGGGCGTCGCCCTTGCCGTTGCCGCGGTAGATCCACAGGACGCCGGAGCCGTCGCGGGCGAGCAGGTCGCCCTTGCCGTCGCCGCTGAGGTCACCGGGGGCGACGAGGGTGTTGTACGCGTTCCAGCCGTAGCCGATGGGGGCGGAGTCGATCCAGAGCTCGCCGTCGGGGAAGACGAGACCGAGGTCGGAGGCGCCGTCCGCGTTCATCGAGGACAGGTTCGTGTGCTTCAGCCCGGTCCAGCCGCCCGCCTCGTCGATCATCACGCGCGCGTCCAGCTTGCCCGTGGTGGTGTTGGAGTACCAGTAGAGCGATCCGCCGGAGGTGCCCGCGTAGACGCCCTCCTTGCCGGTGTACGGGTTGTTGCCGGCGCCGGCGAACTGCGCGATGCCCTCCATGTCGCCGACCTCGCTGACCTGCTGGCGCGCGGCCAGGGTGCCGTCGCCGTTGCCGAGGTAGAAGAAGAGCGTGCCCTTGTTGTCCTGGGCCAGCAGGTCGCCGTCGCCGCCGGGCAGGATCTGGTTGTAGGCCCCCCAGCCGCCGCCGATCAGCTTCCGGCCGGCGAACGGAGAGGTCAGGCTGCCCGTGCCGGTGTAGAAGTACAGGTTGCCGGCGGTGTCGCGGGCGTACAGGTCGGCCCTGCCGTCGCCGTTGACGTCGTTGCCGCCCACGAGCTGGTCGTAGACGCCCCAGCCTCCGCCGATCAGCTTCCGGGCGCCGAGCGGCTTCGTCAGGTCGCCGGTGGCCAGGTACAGGTACAGCTGGCCGTCCAGGGTGCGGGCGACCACGTCGGCGAGGCCGTCCCCGTCCACGTCGCCGGGCGACACGACCTTGTTGTAGATCTGCCAGCCGCCGCCCACGACGAACTCGTACGGGGTGCCCGTCGGACCGGCGTCCTGGTACAGCGTCAGGGTGCCGTTCTCGGAGAGGACCAGCACCTCGGGCTCGGTGGTGTCACCGCCCTGGTCGCCGATCGGGACGATGTCCTTCGCGACGTCGTCGAGGCGGAAGAGCTCGAAGGGGTCCGCCGACGCGCTGGAGTACAGCTCGCCGTCCACGGCGCGGAAGATCAGGTCGTCGACGCCGTCCCCGTCCAGGTCGGAGAGGGACAGCGGCACGGCATCGGCCGCGGCGACGCCCGCGCGGGCGCCGTCCTGCTTCGGGAGCGTCAGCTTCGGAGGCGTGAAGGAGGGCCCCTCCTTCTCGGCCTTCTCGACCGACGGGCGCGGCGCCGGGGTCTCGGCGGAGGCCGTGCCCGTGAGGAGCATGCCGGCGGAGAGGGCGAGCGCGGTGCAGGCGGTGAGGCGGCGGGCACGCCGGGAGCGCAGGTTGAACAAGGAGATCCCCCCCAGGGAATCAGAGGTTCGAGGGAACCAGCCAGGGGGGTCCGTACGGCGTCGAACGGCGTCAGCGCAGGTCGCAGGACATGCGGAGACGACTTCGTTCGAGGGTCGGAGCATCCCCCCGGATGTTGAACACGAGTCTACCCAGGGGGCCGTCTTACGCCAGAGCTTTACTCAGGGAAACCAACCGAACCCGACCGTCCGGTCCGGTTCAGTTCTTGCGGTGCCCTATCAACCGCGGCTTCTGCTCCAGACCGTCCAGCCCGTGCCACGCCAGGTTCACCAGATGCGCCGCGACCTCCGCCTTGTCCGGCTTGCGGACGTCCAGCCACCACTGGCCCGTCAGCGCCACACTGCCGACCAGCGCCTGCGCGTACAGCGGGGCCAGCTTCGGGTCGAAGCCGCGGTTCTTGAACTCCATCCCGAGGATGTCCTCCACCTGCGTGGCGATGTCGCTGATGAGCGAGGCGAACGTGCCCGTCGACTGCGCCACCGGCGAATCCCGCACCAGGATCCGGAAACCGTCCGTGTAGTTCTCGATGTAGTCGAGCAGCGCGAACGCCGCCTGCTCCAGGAGCTCGCGCGGGTGGCCCGCGGTCAGCGCACCCGTCACCCCGTCCAGGAGCTGCCGCATCTCCCGGTCGACGACGACCGCGTACAGCCCCTCCTTGCCGCCGAAGTGCTCGTACACCACCGGCTTGGAGACCCCGGCCTTGGCCGCGATCTCCTCCACCGACGTGCCCTCGAAGCCCTTCTCGGCGAACAGCGTGCGCCCGATGTCGAGGAGCTGCTCGCGGCGCTCCGCGCCCGTCATCCTCACCCGGCGGCCACGCCGGGGCTTCCGCTCCGCGCCGTCACTGTCCGTGCTGCCGGTACCACTGGAACTGCCGTCGATCGCCACGCCTTCCATCATGCCGCTTCTGCCGACGTGCTCCGGCGCCGGGCTTCGATGCGCTCCTTCGCCGGCCAGCGCACGTCCGAGGCCCAGCCCGCCAGCTCGAACCAGCGGATCAGCCGCGCGGAGGAGTCGATCTGGCCGCGCAGCACCCCGTGCCGGGCCGAGGTCGGGTCCGCGTGGTGCAGGTTGTGCCAGGACTCGCCGCAGGACAGCACCGCGAGCCACCACACGTTGCCCGAGCGGTCACGCGACTTGAAGGGACGCTTGCCCACCGCGTGGCAGATCGAGTTGATCGACCAGGTCACGTGGTGCAGCAGCGCCACCCGGACCAGGGAGCCCCAGAAGAACGCCGTGAACGCGCCCCACCAGGACATCGTCACCAGACCGCCCACCAGCGGCGGGATCGCGAGCGACAGGATCGTGAAGGAGAGGAAGTGCCGCGAGATCCCCCGGAGCGCGGGGTCCTTGATCAGGTCCGGGGCGTACTTGTGCTGCGGGGTCCGCTCCTCGTCGAACATCCACCCGATGTGCGCCCACCACAGGCCCTTCATCAGGGCCGGGACCGTCTCGCCGAAGCGCCACGGCGAGTGCGGGTCGCCCTCGGCGTCCGAGAACTTGTGGTGCTTGCGGTGGTCCGCCACCCAGCGCACCAGCGGCCCCTCCACGGCCAGCGAACCCATGACCGCGAGCGCGATCCGCAGCGGCCGCTTCGCCTTGAAGGAACCGTGCGTGAAGTAGCGGTGGAAACCGACCGTGATCCCGTGGCAGCCGATGAAGTACATCGCCACCATCAGACCGAGATCCAGCCAGCTCACCCCCCAGCCCCAGGCCAGCGGCACCGCGGCGAGCAGCGCCACGAACGGCACCGTGATGAACAGCGCGAGCGCGACCTGCTCGGTCGAGCCCTTGCGGTCACCGCCCAGCGTGGCGAAAGGAAGGGCCGCGGCGCCGGCGGGCGCCTCGGGCGCCTCGGGCGTCGAGGTCACCTCGGGGCTGATGGTCATGGGTGTCCCCTGGGGGTGAGGGTGAGGGTGAAAGAGCGGAAACCTGAGCCGTGGCTACGCCTCCGTAACCTACGGCGTCGTAAGTATGGCAGTGCCGTGACGCGCGGCAAGGGGGCACGAGAGGGGCGTTGGCCACGCCGCCACGGCGGACACCTATCCTGGGTGCGTCGGACAGCGCGGTCCGCAAGCCTCCAGTACCCCTCCAGACGTGCTCAAACACTGCAAGGAGCCGCACCTGTGAGCAGTGCCGACCAGACCCCCACCGCCAGCGCCGAGCTGCGCGCCGACATCCGCCGACTGGGCGACCTCCTCGGCGAGACCCTCGTCCGCCAGGAAGGCCACGAACTCCTCGACCTCGTCGAGCAGGTCCGCGGCCTCACCCGCGAGGACGGCGAAGCCGCCGCCGAGCTGCTCCGGGGCGTCGAGCTGGAGACCGCAGCCAAGCTGGTGCGCGCCTTCTCCACCTACTTCCACCTGGCCAACGTCACCGAGCAGGTCCACCGGGGCCGCGAGATGCGCGAGAAGCGCGCCGCCGAGGGCGGCCTCCTCGCCCGCACCGCCGACATGCTCAAGGACGGCGACCCCGAGCACGTACGCGAGACGGTCAAGAACCTCAACGTGCGCCCGGTCTTCACCGCGCACCCCACCGAGGCCGCCCGCCGCTCCGTCCTCAACAAGCTGCGCCGGATCGCCGCCCTCCTGGAGACCCCGGTCGTCGAGGTCGACCGGCGCCGCCTCGACCTGCGGCTCGCCGAGAACATCGACCTCATCTGGCAGACCGACGAACTCCGGGTCGTCCGCCCCGAGCCCGCCGACGAGGCCCGCAACGCCATCTACTACCTCGACGAGCTGCACGCCGGCGCCGTCGGTGACGTCCTGGAGGACCTCGCCGCCGAGCTGGACCGCGTCGGCGTCGAACTGCCCGCCGGCACGCGCCCGCTGACCTTCGGCACCTGGATCGGCGGCGACCGCGACGGCAACCCGAACGTCACCCCGCAGGTGACCTGGGACGTCCTGATCCTCCAGCACGAGCACGGCATCACCGACGCCCTCGAACTCGTCGACCACCTGCGCGGACTCCTCTCCAACTCCATCCGCTACGCCGGAGCCACCCAGGAACTCCTGGACTCCCTCCAGCGCGACCTGGAGCTCCTCCCGGAGATCAGCCCCCGCTACAAGCGCCTCAACGCCGAGGAGCCGTACCGGCTCAAGGCCACCTGCATCCGGCAGAAGCTCGTCAACACCCGCGCGCGCCTCGCCTCCGGCACCCCCCACCAGGACGGCCGCGACTACCTCGGCACCGCCGAGCTGATCCACGACCTCACCCTGATCCAGACCTCGCTGCGCGAGCACCGCGGCGGCCTCTTCGCCGACGGCCGGATGGACCGCACCATCCGCACCCTGTCGGCCTTCGGCCTCCAGCTCGCCACCATGGACGTCCGCGAGCACGCCGACGCCCACCACCACGCCCTCGGCCAGCTCTTCGACCGCCTCGGCGAGGAGTCCTGGCGGTACGCGGACATGCCCCGCGACTACCGGCAGAAGCTGCTCGCCAAGGAGCTGCGCTCGCGCCGCCCGCTCGCCCCGACCCCGGCCCCGCTGGACGCCGCCGGCGAGAAGACCCTCGGTGTCTTCCACACCGTCAAGCAGGCCTTCGAGCGCTTCGGTCCCGAGGTCATCGAGTCGTACATCATCTCGATGTGCCAGGGCGCCGACGACGTCTTCGCCGCCGCCGTCCTCGCCCGCGAGGCCGGCCTGATCGACCTGCACGCCGGCTGGGCCAAGATCGGCATCGTGCCGCTCCTGGAGACCACCGACGAGCTCAAGGCCGCCGACGTCATCCTCAACGACATGCTGGCCGACCCCTCCTACCGCCGTCTGGTCTCGCTCCGCGGCGACGTCCAGGAGGTCATGCTCGGCTACTCGGACTCCTCCAAGTTCGGCGGCATCACCACGAGCCAGTGGGAGATCCACCGCGCCCAGCGCAGGCTCCGCGACGTCGCCCACCGCTACGGCGTGCGGCTGCGCCTCTTCCACGGCCGCGGCGGCACCGTCGGCCGCGGCGGCGGCCCCTCGCACACCGCGATCCTCGCGCAGCCCTGGGGCACCCTGGAGGGCGAGATCAAGGTGACCGAGCAGGGCGAGGTCATCTCCGACAAGTACCTGATCCCGTCCCTCGCCCGCGAGAACCTCGAACTGACCGTCGCGGCCACGCTGCAGGCCTCCGCCCTGCACACCTCCCCGCGCCAGTCCGACGAGGCCCTCGCCCGCTGGGACGCGGCCATGGACACCGTCTCGGACGCCGCGCACACCGCGTACCGCGAGCTCGTCGAGGACCCCGGCCTGCCGGCGTACTTCCTCGCCTCCACCCCCGTCGACCAGCTCGCCGACCTGCACCTGGGCTCACGGCCCGCCCGCCGCCCCGGCTCGGGCGTCTCCCTCGACGGACTCCGCGCCATCCCCTGGGTGTTCGGCTGGACCCAGTCCCGCCAGATCGTCCCCGGCTGGTTCGGCGTCGGCTCCGGCCTCAAGGCCCTGCGCGAGGCCGGTCTCGACCCGGTCCTCGGCGAGATGTACGAGCGCTGGCACTTCTTCCGCAACTTCCTCTCCAACGTCGAGATGACGCTCGCGAAGACCGACCTGCGGATCGCCCGCCACTACGTCGACACCCTGGTCCCCGACGACCTCAAGCACGTCTTCGCCACCATCGAGGCCGAGCACGCGCTGACCGTCGCCGAGGTCCTCAAGGTCACCGGCGGCGAGAAGCTCCTGGACTCCAACCCGGTGCTCCAGCAGACCTTCGCCATCCGCGACGCCTACCTGGACCCGATCTCCTACCTCCAGGTCGCCCTCCTGGCCCGCCAGCGCGGTGCCGCCGAGCGCGGCGAGGACCCGGACCCGCTGCTCGCCCGCGCCCTGCTCCTCACCGTGAACGGTGTCGCGGCGGGCCTGCGCAACACCGGCTGACCCGGACCGCACACACGACGGTGCCCCCGCCGGAATCCTCGGACTCCGGCGGGGGCACCGTCATGACGGGGTACGTCAGTGCTGCTGCGCCTTGCGACGGCGGGTCACCAGGAACGCGCCGGCGCCCGCGAGGGCCACGGCGACGGCGGCGAGGATGCCGACCGGGGCACTGGAGCCGGTCTCGGCGAGGTCGCCCTCACCCGTGGAACCGGTGGAGCCCGTGGAACCGGCACCGGAGGTCTCACCGGCCGGGGCGGTCACGGACGGGCTGCCGGACGGCGCCGGGGACTCGGAGCCGGCGGGCGTCGACTCGGTCGGAGCCGGCGTCTCGGTGCCGGGGGTCTCCGTGCCGGGCGTCTCGGTACCGGGGGTCTCGGTACCGGGCGTCTCCGTGCCGGGGGTCTCGGTACCGGGGGTCTCCGTGACCGGAGGCGTGGTCTCGACCGGGGGAGTGGTCTCCACCGGCGGAGTCGTCTCGACCGGGGTGGCCGGGCAGGTGTGGGACAGGTTGAACCAGCCCTGCTTGACCGGGGCGCTGACCTCGGCCGAGGCGGCGACCAGCTTGGCGCCCGGCTCGGACACGGCGTAGGCGTGCTTGTCGCTCGGCGGGCCGAAGACCGTGATGACCTGCTCGCCGCCCGGCTCGAACTTCACGGTCAGCTTGGTGAACACGGCGGAGTCGCCCTTGCCGCTGCCCGGGAGCACGAAGTGCCAGCCGTCCTTGTCGGACGGAACCGGCGGGCACTCGCCCTTCGACTCGAACTCCCCGGCGGTGATCGGGAGGTCCTCGACCTGGTGCAGCGGCAGCGGCGGCTGCTCGGACGCGGAAGCGACCGGGGCGAGTACGAGGGAGCCGGCAAGGGCCGCGACCAGCGCGCCGGCGGAAATCAGGGAACGTCGCATGTGCAGTCGTCCATCTGTGGGAAAAGGGTTGCCCGTGGGAGGTGGCGGGGGCAGCCTATCCGCCGCTTTAGGTCACCCTTAACCCAGAGGTCCGTAACGATCGCGCCGGGAACCGCCGGAGCCTGTCAGAGCGTCAGGAACGCTGCCACCAACAGCACTCCACCCGCGCCCGCGACCGACCACGCCGTCCGCGTCATCCGCAGGCCGCCGCCGATCACCGGCGCCGCGAGCAGCAGCGCCCCGCCCAGCGGCAGCCACGCGTGCAGCCCGCCGCCCCAGCCCGTCCGCACGCCCTCGTCCGTGCCCGGCTTCACCACCACCGGGATCGTCACGCCCTTCTCCGCCGCGACCGAGGCCGCGATCGTCAGCGTCCGCCGGGGCGACGACGGATCCTCGGAGGCGTACGTACCGCTGCACCTCTCCTCCGTGCAGCCGGTCACCGTCAGCGTCCCGTGCTCGCGGCCCTTGGCGAGCAGGACGTGCTGGGCGGAATCCCACGACGCCCACGCACCCCCGACGACGAGGAGCAGGGCGACCAGGGCCATGGCGGCGTTACGGACGTGCGTCATGACCCGCGATCGTACAGTCGTACGTCCGGATGACCAGTCCTAGGAGTTGTACGCGGACTGGGCCCGCTCCAGGCCCTCCGCGAGCAGGCACTCCACCGAGTCCGCCGCCCGGTCCACGAACCAGTCCAGGTCCTTGCGCTCCGTCGAGGAGAAGTCCTTCAGGACGAAGTCCGCGACCTGCATCCGGCCCGGCGGACGCCCGATGCCGCACCGCACCCGGTGGTACTCGGGACCCATGGCCTTCGTCATCGACTTCAGACCGTTGTGCCCGTTGTCGCCGCCGCCGATCTTCAGCCGCAGCACCGCGTAGTCGATGTCCAGCTCGTCGTGGATCGCCACCACGTGCGCCGTCGGCACCTTGTAGAAGTCACGCAGCGCCGTCACCGGACCGCCCGACAGGTTCATGTACGACATCGGCTTCGCGAGGATCACCCGGCGGCTCGAAGGCCCCGGAGGCCCCATCCGGCCCTCCACGACCTGCGCCTGGGCCTTCTGCGCCCGCTTGAACGAGCCGCGGATCCGCTCGGCCAGCAGGTCCACGACCATGAAGCCGATGTTGTGGCGGTTGGCCGCGTACTCCGGCCCCGGGTTGCCGAGGCCGACGATCAGCCAGGGGGCGTTGGCGTCGTCCGTCATCGCGTCAGGTCTCCTCGTTCTTCCGTACAAGAGATCCGTACAAGAGATCCGTGCAAGAGAAACGGGGTGACGGGCCGTACGGCCCGTCACCCCGTCACGTCAGGCAGAGCCTACGGCTCAGGCCTCCGCACCCTCGGTGGCCTCGGCCTCGGCGGCCGGCTCCTCGGCCTGCGCGGCCAGGACCTGCAGGACGACGGCGTCGGCGTCGGTGACCAGGGTCACGCCGGCCGGCAGGGTGATGGCGCCGGCGAGGACGGAGGCACCGGCCTCCAGGCCCTCGACGGAGACCGAGACGGCCTCGGGGAGGTGGGTGGCCTCGGCCTCGACGGAGAGCGTGTTGAGCACGTGCTCCAGCAGGTTGCCACCGGCGGCGAGCTCACCCTCGGCCTGGACCGGGACCTCGACGGTGACCTTCTCGCCGCGCTTCACGAGGAGCAGGTCGACGTGGACCAGCGAGCCCTTGATGGCCTCACGCTGGACGGCCTTCGGGATCGCCAGCTCGTTCTTGCCCTCGATGTCCAGGGAGAGCAGGACGTTCGGCGTACGCAGCGCCATGCCGAGCTCGTGGGCCGGGAGGGAGATGTGGACCGGGTCCGAGCCGTGGCCGTAGAGGACCGTGGGGACCAGGGAGTCACGACGGAGCTGGCGGGAAGCACCCTTGCCGAACTCGGTACGGACGGAAGCGGCGAGCTTGACCTCGGACATGTTGCACTCCTCGTAGAAGGTGACGAACAAAGTGGTCACCCGGCCACGACTGGCGATGGCCTGCTACGAAGAGCGCGTCGATAACGGACAGTCGTGACCCTGTACATCCGTACGGGTACGGCCTCCCTCGCCGAGCAACTACGGCAGTCTACCCGCCGCCACCGGACCGCCCAAATGGATCAACCCCCCGCCCCGGCCGGACCCCCCGCCAGCTCCGCCAGCAGATCACGCAGGACCGGGCCCGCCGACCCCGAACCGCTCTCCGCCTCCTCCACCACACACGCCACCGCGATCTCCCCGTCGTACGCGACGAGCCAGCCGTTGTTGTTCCCGTCCTCCGTCACCTCCGCCGTCCCCGTCTTCGCCCCCACCTCACCCGGAACCCCCGCGAGCACCCTCGCGGAACCGTCCGTCACCGTGTCCCGCATCAGCGACCGCAGCTGCTTCACCACCGCACCGGGCAGCGGCCTCGTCTCCACCGCCGGCTGCTCCGTCCCCCGCACCAGCAACGGCTGGCGAAACGTCCCCGACACCGCCGTCGCCGTCACCGACGCCATCGCCAGCGGATTCGTCCGCAGCCTGCCCTGCCCGAACAGCGCCGCCGCCTTCTCCGTCTCACCCCCGGGCACCGGCACCTCCGCGTCCACCGAACCGACCCCGGTCCTCCACTCGGGCCCGATCCCGAAGTACTCCTTCGCGAACACGGTCATCTCGTCGTTCGCGAGACGCCCCCGCAGCGCCACGAACGCCGTGTTGCACGAATGGATGAAGTCCTCACGGAACGACGCCCCCCGGATCTCCGAGGTCTCCACGTTGTGGAACTGCTTCCCGACCGTCAGGTACTTCGGGCAGTCCACCCGCGACTCCGGCGTCACCGCCCCCTTCGCCAGCAGCGCCGCACTCGTCACCACCTTCCACGTCGACCCCGGCGCGTACGTGCCCTGAAAGGCCCGGTTGAAGCCGCCGGCCGGCCCGTTCGCCACCGCGACCACCTCGCCGCTGTCGATCCGCACCGCCACCAGGCCCGCGTTCCGCCCCTCCGCGTGCCGGGCCAGCGCCTTCTCCGCCGCCCGCTGCGTCCGCGCGTCGATCGTCGTCCGCAGCGGACCGCCACCCTCCCCGGGATCCGGCCCGAACCGCACCGCCGTCGCCTTCCGCTCACCCGTGATCCGGTCCACGACCTGCACCTCGCCCCGCGGCTTCCCGCCACCGAGACCCAGCACCGACACCAGCGACGGATGCTCCACCGCCGAGATCGCCCTCCCGTCCCGGTCCACCGCCGCGAGCTCCGCCGACTCCTCCTCCACCAGCTTGAACCGCTGCGCGGCGCTGAGCTGCGGATGGATCAGCGGCAGCTCCCACCGCACCCGCCACCCCGCCTCCGTACGCGCCACCGCCAGCTCCGAGCCGTACACCCACGTCCCCAGCTCCGCCACCGGCATCTTCGCCCGGTACGCGACACGGGCACCCGCGCCCGCCGCCCCGTCCACCCGGGCCGCGCCCGCCGTCAGCACCGGCTTCGAGATCTCCAGCCCCGCCGTGAAGTTCCGCAGGGTCTCCTCCGCCTTCGCCGGCGAGTCCGTCAGCCGCGCCGCGGCCGGTAGATCCCCCGCCGCCCAACTGCTCAGGAACGCCCGCGCCGTCCGCACCGCCTCCGGATCGGCCGCCTCCGGCGCCCCGTCCCCGCCCCCCTTCAGCGGCCCGTACACGACCGCCCACCCCGCGGCACCCGCCACCAGCGCACCCGCCACCACCGCCGCGGGCCACCGGCGCCGCCGCCGCACCCGCCCCCGTCCCGCCCTTGCCCGATGAGTCGTCATACCGGCAGCGAAACAGACACACGTACGACCGGTCCAAGACGCATATCACGATGAAAGCAATAGCCGAATGACTATCCTTCCTGCTCATGGACCTGCTCCTGCACCTGCGGTACTTCAGGACCGTCGCCGAGGAACAGCACTTCGGCCGCGCCGCGGCCCTCCTGCGCATGGCCCAGCCCTCCCTCTCCCAGCGCATCCAGCGCCTCGAACGCGAACTCGGCGTCCGCCTCCTCGACCGCGGCGCCCGCGGCGCCACCCTCACCCCCGCCGGCCGCCTCGTCCTCGCCGAGACCGACGAGCTCCTCGCCGCCGCCGACCGGCTCGCCGCCACCGTCGCCCGCGTCCACAGCGGCGCCGCCGGCACCCTCCGCGCCGCCGTCCCGCCCGGCCTCGGCGCCACCGCCGTCGCCGCCCTCCTCACCGCCTTCCGCGACCGTTCAGCCGGCGCCACCCTCGACCTCCGCGAACTCCCCACCACCGAGCAGACCGCCGAACTCGCCGCCGGCACCCTCGACGCCGGCATCGTCCGCCACCCCTGCCCCGCCCCCGGACTCGCCTTCGGCCCCACCCTCCACCAGCCCCTCGGCGCCCTCCTCGCCGCCGACGACCCGCTCGCCGGCCGGCCCGAACTCCCCGCCGCCGCCCTCACCGGCCGCGACCTCGTCCTCTTCCCCCGCGCCGAGGCCCCCGCCCTCCACGACGAGACCCTCACCGCCTGCGCCCGCCACGGCTGCACCCCCGCCACCGTCCTCGCCGCCACCGGCCCCGACTTCACCCGCGGCCTCGTCCTCTCCGGCGGCGCCGTCGCCCTCGTCCCCCGCACACCCGACGAGGCCGGAACCGTCTGGCGCCCCCTCCACGGCACCACCGTCACCTGGCGCACCTCGACGGCCTGGCCCGAGGGCAAGGACAGCCCCGCCGTACGGCTCTTCACCGACACCGCCCACGCCGTCCTCCGCGAGCACGCGGACATGCGCACCGCCCCCTCGGCGAGGATGGTCTTCCCCCGCCCCGCATCGGAGTTCCCCCTGTGACCGCGCACGCCGCCGCCCGCCGCCGCATCACCGCGGCCTTCGCCGACGCGGGCGTCACCGGACAGCTCCACGCCGTCGACATCGACACCGGCACCGCCCTCGGCATCGGCTCCGACACCCTCGTACCGACCGCCAGCGTCCACAAGCTCTGCCTCGTCGCCACCCTCTACCGGCAGTCCTCGCTCGGCCTCGTCGACCCCACCCGGCCCGTCGACATCCCCGCCGCACACCGCGCCCCCGGCGCCACCGGCCTCTCCGTCATGCGCGACGCCGCCCGGCTCTCCCTCCGCGACCTCGCGAGCCTCGCCGTCGCCGTCAGCGACAACACGGCCGCCGACCTCCTCTGGGACGCCCTCGGCCTCGACACCGTCAACGCCACCATGGCCGGCCTCGGGCTCACCCGGACCCACGCCGTCCAGACCATGCGGGAGCTCCTCACGACCGTCCGCGAGGACGCCGCCGGCGAACCCTCCGCACTCACCGACCCCGCCGTCGTCACCCGGCTCCGCGCCCTCGACCCCACCCGCACCAACCGCTCGACCCCCCGCGAGATCACCGCCCTCCTCACCGCCGTCTGGCGCGACGAGGTCTGCCCCGGGGAGTACGGCGAGGAGCTGCGGGCCCTCCTCGGCCTCCAGGCCTGGAACCACCGGCTCGCCGCCGGCTTCCCCTTCGACGACGTCCGGGTCAGTGGCAAGACCGGCTCCCTGCCCACGCTCCGGCACGAGGCGGGCGTCGTCGAGTACCCGGACGGCGGCCGGTACGCCGTGGCGGTCTTCACCCGCGCGGCCTCCACGGACGTCACCCTGCCGGCGGCGGACGCGGTGATCGGCGGGGCGGCGAGGATCGCGGTGGACGCGCTCAGGACATGAGACTCAGGACATGAGGAAGGGCCGTTTCCCCCGATGGGGGAAACGGCCCTTCCTCACGAAAACCTGGTGACTCAGTGCTCCTCGAAGAGGCTCGTCACCGAGCCGTCCTCGAACACCTCGCGCACGGCGCGGGCGATCGTCGGCGCGATCGACAGGACCGTGATCTTGTCGAGCTCCAGGGCGCCCGGAACCGGCAGCGTGTCCGTGAAGACGAACTCGCTGACCTTGGAGTTCTTCAGACGGTCGGCGGCCGGGCCCGACAGGATGCCGTGCGTGGCCGTCACGATGACGTCCTCGGCACCGTGCGCGAACAGGGCGTCCGCGGCGGCGCAGATCGTGCCACCGGTGTCGACCATGTCGTCCACCAGGACACAGACGCGGCCCTTCACGTCACCGACGACCTCGTGGACGGTGACCTGGTTGGCGACGTCCTTGTCACGGCGCTTGTGCACGATCGCCAGCGGGGCGTCGAGACGGTCGCACCAGCGGTCGGCGACCCGCACGCGGCCGGCGTCCGGGGAGACGATCGTCAGCTTGGTGCGGTCGACCTTCGCACCCACGTAGTCCGCGAGGACCGGGAGGGCCGACAGGTGGTCCACCGGGCCGTCGAAGAAGCCCTGGATCTGGTCGGTGTGCAGATCCACGGTCAGGATGCGGTCCGCGCCCGAGGTCTTCAGCAGGTCCGCGACCAGACGGGCCGAGATCGGCTCGCGACCGCGGTGCTTCTTGTCCTGACGGGCGTAGCCGTACGAAGGGATGATCACGGTGATGCTCCGGGCCGAGGCCCGCTTCAGAGCATCGATCATGATCAGCTGCTCCATGATCCACTTGTTGATCGGAGCCGTGTGGCTCTGGATCAGGAAGCAGTCCGCACCGCGGGCCGACTCCTGGAAGCGGACGTAGATCTCACCGTTGGCGAAGTCGAACGCCTTGGTGGGAACGAGACCGACGCCCAGCTGGTGCGCGACCTCCTCGGCCAGCTCGGGGTGGGCGCGGCCGGAGAAGAGCATCAGCTTCTTCTCGCCGGTCGTCTTGATCCCGGTCACAGCACTGTCTCCTCAGACGTGTTCTCTGGCCGCGGTCCCACGCCCTGCGAGCGCGTGTGCGAACCAGCCGAATTTGTGTGCACGTATCACGGTACGCCGAGTTCGACGCACCCGTTTCCGGTCAGCTTTCGCTTGCGGAGTCCTCAGAGGCGACCAGAGCGGCCTGCGCGGCAGCGCTGCCGGGCCGCTTGCGGGCCACCCAACCCTCGATATTCCGCTGCTGGCCCCGGGCCACGGCCAGTGCACCGGCCGGGACGTCCTTCGTGATCACGGACCCGGCTGCGGTGTAGGCGCCGTCCCCGATCGTGACGGGAGCCACAAACATGTTGTCCGAGCCGGTCTTGCAGTGGGAACCGACCGTGGTGTGGTGCTTGGCCTCGCCGTCGTAGTTCACGAACACGCTCGCGGCGCCGATGTTCGAGTACTCGCCGATGGTCGCGTCGCCGACGTACGACAGATGGGGGACCTTCGTGCCCTCGCCGATCGTCGCGTTCTTCATCTCGACGTACGTGCCGGCCTTGGCCTTCGGGCCCAGGTTCGTGCCCGGACGGAGGTAGGCGTACGGGCCCACGGAGGCGCCCTCGCCGACGACGGCGGTGTCCGCGACGGTGTTGTCCACCCGGGCGCCCTTGCCGACGCGGGTGTTCAGCAGGCGGGTGTTCGGGCCGACCACGGCGTCCTCGGCGATGTGCGTCGCACCGAGCAGCTGCGTACCCGGAAGGACGACGGCGTCGGCCTCGAAGGTGACGGTCACGTCCACGAGGACGGAGGCGGGGTCGACGACCGTGACGCCGGCCATCATGGCGCGCTCCAGCAGCCGCTGGTTCAGCAGGGCGCGGGCCTCGGCGAGCTGCACGCGGTTGTTGATCCCGAGGATCTCGCGGTGGTCGCCGGCGACGGAGGCGCCGACGCGGTGCCCGGCCTCGCGCAGGATCGACAGCACATCGGTGAGGTACTCCTCGCCCTGGCTGTTGTCCGTCCGCACCTGGCCGAGCGCCTCGGCGAGCAGCTTCCCGTCGAACGCGAACACACCGGAGTTGATCTCGCGGATGGCGAGCTGCTCGGCCGAGGCGTCCTTGTGCTCGACGATCTCGGTCACCGCGCCGGTCTCCGCGTCCCGCACGATCCGGCCGTAGCCGGTGGAGTCCGGCACCTCGGCGGTCAGCACGGTCACGGCGTTGCCGTCGGCGGCGTGCGTGCCGGCCAGCGCCCTGAGGGTCTCGCCGGACAGCAGCGGCGTGTCACCGCACACCACGACGACGGTCCCCTCGGGAGCCTTGCCCAGCTCCTCCAGCGCCATGCGCACGGCGTGCCCGGTGCCGTTCTGCTCCTCCTGCACGGCGGTCCGGGTCCCGGCGTAGTGCTCCTCCAGGTGACCCCGCACCTGCTCACGGGCGTGCCCGACGACCACGACGAGGTGCTCGGGTTCGAGCTCCCGCGCGGCGGACACGACGTGCCCGACGAGCGAACGCCCGGCGATCTCGTGCAGGACCTTGGGGGTCTTCGACTTCATGCGGGTGCCCTCACCCGCTGCGAGGACGACGACGGCTGCCGGGCGGTTGGCGCTCACGGGAATGCCCTTCGGCTTTGGGTGGTGGACGCACGAAGGATACCGGGGGGCCGGGGGGCGGACATGAGTGCGGGTCCTGACCGTCACGGTCAGGACCCGGGTGAAGAAGCTCCCCCGCCAGGACTCGAACCCGGACATAAGGCACCAAAAGCCTCAGTGCTGCCAATTACACCACAGGGGATGGCGTATGGGGCTTAAACGGACAAATCGTCAGTCGTGCGCCCCGGCGGCATCCACTATGCCGTACCAGGCGCCTTCCGTGCGACGGTATAGCTCCGCGTGATCGACTCCGAGCCCCCGCCCGGAACGGCTGATGAGCGGCACGCCCGTAGGGTGGAGGGCATGACCACGACGGGGGCAGACCGGGACGCTGCGGGCGTTCGTTCGGGGAGTTGGTGGTGGTGGGGGAGGTGGCGCAGTGTCGTTCTTGATGTGGGGCTCGCCCTGCTGTCCGCGCTGGAGTGCGGGCTCCAGGGGATCGGGTTCGCCGAGAAGGCCGGGCTGCCCGTGCCCGTCGGGGTGCTCTTCGGGCTGATCGTCGGGTCGACGCTGCTCGTGCGGCGGCGGTGGCCCATCTCCGTCGTCCTCGTCTCGATGGCCGTCACGCCCGCCGAGATGGGCTATCTGATGGGGATCGTCGGGCTCTACACGCTCGCCGCCTCCGAGGTGCCGCGCCGTATCACGGCCGTGCTCGCCTCCATGTCGACGGTCGCCGTCTTCGTCGTGACCTTCGTCCGCTTGCGGCAGGACATCGCGCAGGCGGACGTCGGGGAGCCCGACATCGACCCGAGCGGCTGGTACGTGCCCGTCGTGTCGCTCTTCATGACCCTCGGGCTCAATGCGCCGCCGGTGCTCTTCGGTCTCTACATAGGGGCTCGCCGCCGGCTCATGGAGAGCCTGCGCGAGCGCGCCGACAGTCTGGAGCAGGAGCTGTCCCTGCTGGCCGACCGTGCCGAGCAGCGCGCGCAGTGGGCGCGGCAGGAGGAGCGGACCCGTATCGCCCGCGAGATGCACGATGTCGTCGCCCACCGGGTGTCGCTGATGGTCGTGCATGCCGCCGCGCTCCAGGCGGTGGCGCTGAAGGATCCGCAGAAGGCCGTGCGGAACGCGGCCCTGGTCGGTGACATGGGCCGGCAGGCGCTGACCGAGCTCCGCGAGATGCTCGGGGTCCTGCGCGAGGGGGCCGTGCCCGTCGCCCCGGCCGCGGTGCCTCTGGCCGCCGTGGGCCGGGCCGCTGCCGCTGCCGCCGAGGCCGCCGCCGAGGACGGGCCGCGCCTGGACGCTCTGGAGGCGCTGTGTGAGCAGTCGCGGCTCGCCGGGGCCGTCGTGGAGTTCCTGGTGTTGGGGGAGCCGAGGGCGTATCCGCCGGAGGTGGAGCGTACGGCGTACCGGGTCGTCCAGGAGGCGCTGACCAACGTCCACAAACACGCCGCCGGGGCCTCGGTCGTGGTCCGGCTCGCCCACCGTGAGGCCGAGGTCGCGATGCAGGTCGAGAACGGCCCCTGTCCCGCCGACGCCGCGGTCGCCGACGTGCAGCTGCCGAGCGGTGGCAACGGGCTCGTCGGGATGCGGGAGCGGGTCCTGCGGATCGGCGGAGTCTTCGTGTCGGGTGCGACGGACGCGGGCGGGTTCCGGGTGTCGGCCGTGCTGCCGGTCGGGGAGTGAGCGGGGCGGCGCCCTAGCCCGCCGTGAGGCGCGTCGGCTGGACGCCGTTGATCAGTGTCGACAGTGCCGCGTCGATGTCCCTGCCGAGGAACCAGTCGCCCGCGTGGTCCAGGCTGTAGACCCGGCCCTCGACGTCCATCGCCAGAACGGCCTGGTGCTCGCCCTCCTCCCCCAGTGGCGCGAGCTCGCTCTCCAGGGCGCGTCCCAGGTCGGAGAGGGACCGCGCGAGGTGGAGCCCGGCCAGCGGGTCGAAGCGGACGGTCGTGGGAGCTATCTGCCGCCCGTGCCCCGGAGCGGTGATCCGCAGACCGCCGAATTCCGCCCAGGCCTCGACGGCCGCGGGGAAGACACTGTGCCGGTGACCGGCGGGGGAGACGTGGGCGCGCAGCGCGTCGGCCCACTCTTCGGCGAGCTTGATGTCCCAGCGGCCGGGCTGCCAGCCGGCCTCGCGGAGGACGGCGTCGACGTTGACCGGGAAGCGCGTGGTGCTGAGGTGGTCGGGCATGGGTGTGCGGTCAGCCGTTCTCGACAGGTTTCGTGGGATCGACGGGGCGGACCCCGAAGTGGGCGAGCATCGCCGTGCAGGAGCGGCAGGGCGCCACGTAGCTGCCGTGCAGAGGGTCGCCGTCCTCCCGGATCCGCCGCGCCGTGAGCTTGGCGTGCTTGAGGGACCGGCGGGCCTCGCCCGCGGTGAGCGGTTTCCGCTGGGCGCGCTTGGAGCGGCCGCCCTCGGTGGCGGTGAGGTGCCGCGAGAGCAGGATCGCCTCCGGACATCGCCCGGTGAACCGCTCCCGCTGACCACTCGTGAGGGTGTCCAGGAAGTCCTGGACGAGTGCGTGCAGGAGGGGCGGGCGGTCGCCGCGCCCCGCGGTGCATGTGAGCGTCTCGCCGCGCACGGAGAGGGCGGCCCCGACGGTGGGAAGGATTCCGTCGCGACGGTGGAGCAGTGAGGGCGCCCGCGTGGCCTCGGCGCTGCTGCTCCAGTTGAGGCGTGGGTCACCCTGTGTGGGCGTTGTTGCTGTGTGCATGGTGCTCGTCTTCCCCTCCTGCAATCCCCCGAGTTGCGTGGACAGCCTGCCAAATAGGGAGCCATATGGGGAAGCTGGGGCGCCGAAAGGCGCGCTCGGTGTGTCGGAACCATGGTGCAACTGTCATGACGTCGTGACACTTGGTCACCGTCGGGCCGGGGCAGTTCGGGCTCTTGTGGCAGCGCATAGGCTGTGCCAGATCAGTCGGTAGCAGCAGCAGTCAGCGACGCCAGTGCAGGGGGCAACCGCCATGACGACAGGTCGGCTCGGGCAGGACACCGCGCCACCGAACGCGGCCTATGCCGGGCAGGTCGTGCATTTTCCGGACCCGGTCCGCGCCGCCCGTCACCCCAGAGGGGTACGGATCGACGAGCACGGCCACCCGGACTTCTCGCCGTACGCGCGCGCGGCGGCGGAGATCGCCGACCCCCCGGAGGGCTTCGGCGTCGACGAGCTGCGCCTGACGGACTACGTGTCGGCGAACGCGGCGATGGCGGCGACCGGTCATGAGCTGTGGGACACGATCCCGTCGGTGGCGACCCCGCACGGCTGGACCTGGCACCACGTGGCCCGCAGTCGCCGCATGGAGCTCGTCCCGGTCGAGGTGAAGGCGTTGCTGCGCCACCACGGTGGAGTGGCGACGGCGGCCGTCGACCACACGAAGCGCGGCACGCGACCGCTCCAGGAGACCCGCCCCGCGCACTTCGGTCTGCCGAAGACGCTCGTCTCGGTGTCGGAGCTCCAGCTCCAGGGCGTCGAGGAGGACCTCGGGTACCGGCTGCCCGGCGCGTACCGGTCCTTCCTGAAGGCGGCGGGCGGCTGCGCGCCGGTGGGCACGGCCCTCGACGCCGAGCTCGGGCTCCTGGTCGACCAGCCCTTCTTCACGGTGCGGGAGCAGGCGGGGACGAATGACCTCGTCTACGTCAACAAGTGTCTGCGCGACCACCTGACCAAGGACTTCCTCGGCGTCGCCTTCGTCCAGGGCGGTCTCGTCGCGGTGAAGGTACGGGGTGACGCGATCGGTTCCGTGTGGTTCTGCGCGTACGACGACGCCCGGGACTCCGGTCCCGAGGCGGCCGGCTGGACGGTGGCCGAGCGGGTGGAGCGGCTGCTGCTGCCCTGCGGCGAGGACTTCGACGCCTTCCTGCAGCGGCTCGCCGGCAGCCCGCCGGAGCTGGAGACGGTGGCGAACCTGATGGTGGACGGCGGCTTCGCGCGCGCCGTGCCCGTGGTCCCGGTAGGGGAGTGAACTGGCTGTGGTGACGTTCGCGCAGGCGCAGGAGCGCGCCGAGGAATGGATCAACGGTGACCTGCCGGCGTACCAGCACCGCGAGGTGCGGGTGCGGGAGTTCGAGCTGGGCTTCGTGGTGTGGTCGGAGGACCGCCAGGGCGGTCCCGTCTCGGACGGCGGCCGGCAGCGGCTGGTCATCGCCCGCGACAGCGGCGAGGCCACGCTGTGGCCCGGCCTGCCGGTCGGCGAGGTGATCCGGCGGTACGAGGAGGAGTACGGCTCCCCGGAGGAGGCGCCCGCCCCGGCGCCCCAGGCGGCCCGGGTCGACCTCAACCAGACGTCGTTCCTGCTGAGTCCGCCGGAGTGGCTGCAGGATGCGGCGGACCGGATCGGACTGCCGCCGCAGGGGCCGAACGCCTCGCAGGAGGGCGGGAGTTCCTCCGCCCCGTCCGACGACACCTCGGACACCACCCCGCCGCCTGCGGCGGTGCCTGCGGCGGCACCTTCGGTGCCCGCGCCTTCGGCCGGGCCTGCGCCCTCGGCTGCGTCGCCGTCGTCTTCGCCTGCGCCTTCCGTGCCCGCGCCGGCGTCTGCCCCTGGGTTCGCGCCTCCGGCCGCCCCTTCGTCTTCGGCCGACGATGCGCCTTCGGCGTCGTCGTCTCGGCCTGAGTCCGCGTCCGGGCCCGGGTCTACGCCCGTGCCCGCGTCCGGGCCCGGGTTTGCGTCCGTGTCTGGGGCTGGCGCTGCGTCCGCGTCCGGGCCTGGGTCTGCTCCTGCGCCCGCGTCTGCCCCCGGGTTCGCACCTCCGCCCGCCCCTTCGTCTCCGGCCGACGCTGCGCCTTCGGCTCCCGCGTCCCGGCCTGAGTCCGCGTCCGGGCCCGGATTCGCGCCTGCGTCCGGGCCTGGGGGTGCGTCCGAGTCCGGGGCTTCGGTGGCTTCGGCGCCGTCCGGCTCCGGTGGGCGTGACCACGAGGGTGAGTCCGTGGCCTCCGGATCGGCCGGGGCGGCTCCGGCCATTCCCGCGCAGGCCGCGCCCGCGGCTCCGCCCGTGGCGCCGTCGGCTCCTTCCGTAGCCGCCCCGTCCGCTCCCGCGGTGAGTCCGTGGGCGGACGCGAACGCGAGTTCCGGTGGTGCGGACGGCGCCGTCCCGCTGCCCGCGACCGTGTTCGCGCCGCCGCTGTCGGGGACGGACGACGAGGACACCCCGCCGCCGGTGGTCGGTGCCGACGCGCCGACCGCGCTGATGAAGGGGGGCAGCGCGCTGCCCCCGACCGCGGTGGCCCCGCGGCTGAACCCGGCCGCGCCGCCTCCGGCCCAGCCCGCGCCTCCCGGTCCTCCTGCGCCTCCGGCGCCGGCGGCCGGGCCCGGTGTGCCGCCTCCGCCGCCCGCGCCGCGGGCGCCGGGCGCGGGGGACATCGCGGACGCCGCGACGAGCAAGGCCTCGCTGCCGCCGAAGGGCGGGCGCGGTCCGGTGACGCCGCCTCCGCCGCCCGGCGTGCCCGGCGCGCCCGGTGGGACGGGCGCCCCCGCGTACGTACCGACGCAGCTGGTGTCCCAGCTCGGACCCGAGGGCATCCAGCCCCCCGGTCCGCCGCAGCCCGCTCCTCCGGGGCCTCCCGGTCCTCCCGGGCCGCCGGCGCCGCCGCAGCCCGTGCACCAGGCGGCGACGATGCTGGCGCACCCGAACCAGGGCGGTCCCGGCGCGCCTCCGCCGCCCCCGCCGCCGCCGGGTGTGCCCGGCGGTACGCCCGCGGGCGGTGTCGCGCACGCCGCGACGATGCTGGCGCATCCCGGTCCGGGCGGGCCGTCGATGGCGCCGCCGCCGGGGCCGCCGGCTCCGCCTCCGCCGGTGCACGGCGGGCACACGCCGCCGCCGGGCCCCGGGCCGGTGCCTCCCGCGTACGGGTATCCGCAGGCCGCCGGTCAGCCGACGGTCGGTCCCGGCTACCAGGCGGTGCTGCGCTACCGGGCGCCCGACGGTTCCGAGGCGCAGATCATCCGGCGTTCGGCGCCGGGCACCCCGCATCCGGAGTGGCAGATCCTGCACGAGCTGCGCGCGATGAACGTGCCGCCGCAGCAGGTGCTCGAACTGCACACGGAGCTGGAGTCCTGTGAGCTGCCGGGTGGTTACTGCGCGCGGATGATCCGGGAGACGTGGCCGCAGGCGCGGATCACGAGCATCGCCCCGTACGGTCGCGATCACGCGGGCCGGCAGCAGGGCATGCGGCAACTTCTGACGCATCAGGGTGAGTTGCACCAGGTCGCGGACGGTCCGGCGCGCCCCGCGCCGGTGCGGGCGCCGCTGCCGCAGGTGCAGCCGGCTCCGCCGGTGCCGCCGGAGGCGATCGCGCAGGAGCTGGCCGGGGCCTTCGGTCCGGGTGTGCTGCGCTTCGACCAGCACGCGGTGTCGCGTCAGGGCGTGCCGGAGCTGGTGGCGCGGACGCTGGTGTGGGCGGGTCTGCCGGCGGACTTCGGTCCGTTCTTCTGGGCGCAGCCGGCCGTGCCGGTGGTGCCGACGCTCGCGGAGCTGGCGGCTCAGCGGCAGGTGGGGGCCGCGCCGGACGCGAGCTCGTACCTGGTGCTCGGTTCCGACTTCGGGCGGGCGATCTGTGTCCAGTACGGAACCGCGCACATCGTGGCGGTGCCGGTGGAGGCCGGTCCGGGCGGGCAGTCGGTGCCGCCGCAGTTCGTGAACACCGGACTGCCGGAGTTCACGCGCTCGATGGCGCTGCTGGGCCGGATGTGGCGGCTGCGCTTCGGGCTCAACCCGGAGCAGGCGGGCCGCTGGACGGTCGACTTCCAGGCGCAGTTGGCGATGCTGGACCCGGCGGCGCTGTCGTCGCCGGAGAACTGGTGGTCGGTCCTGCTGGAGCAGATGTGGGACGGGCTTCTGTAGGCGTCCGCGGACCGTATCTGTAGGCCCAGTCGGACAGAATGTGACGAAAGGCGCTCGACGTGTATCCACGTTGGGCGCCTTTTGTCCGTTCTGATGGCGCATCCTGTACGGGTCGGGCCGTAGGACGGAAGGGGCGTCAGGGATGAGTTTCGCAGTCGGACGGGGGCGCGGGTACCGCCCCGAGCAGGTCGACCGCCTCCTCGCCGCGCTCTCCGAGGAGCGCGACGGGGCGTGGGAGCGGGCGGCGCGGCTCACCGTCCTCGCGAAGGACATGGAGGCGGAGGCGGCGCGGCTGCGCGAGGTCGTCGAGGGGCTCGCGCCGCAGCGGTACGAGGCGCTGAGCGACCGTGCGCGGAACATCCTGGCGATGGCCGAGCTGGAGGACGAGACGCTGGTCCGTGCCGCGGAGGCCGACGCGCAGGCCCTCGCGGAGGCGGCCGACGCGGCGGGCCGGGAGGCGGCGGAGTCGGCCCGGGCGTACGCGGAGGGTGTCCGGTCCGCGGCCGAGTCGGCGGCCCGCGCGGGCCTGACGGCCGCGCGCGAGCGGGCCGAGGGACTGGCGACGGAGGCGGGCCGCGAGGCGGAGGAGCGGCGGTCGGCGGCGCGCGAGGCGTTCGAGGAGACCGAGCGCCGGGCGGCGGAGCTCCTCGCCGAGCAGCGGGCCGAGCAGACGGCCGTACGGGACGAGGCCGAGCGCACGGCGGAGACCGAGGCGGCCGAACTGGACGCGCGCCACGAGGAGCTGGCGACCCGCGCGCAGGAGCGGCTCGCGGAGGCGCAGCGGGCCCTCGCGGAGACCGAGGAGCAGGCCCGGCACGGCCAGGAGGACGCGGAGGCGCGCGCCGAGGAGGTGCTCGCGGAGGCCCGGATGAAGGGGGAGCGGGTCGAGCGCGAGACGGAGCGGGTGCTGCGGGAGCACGACGAGGCGCGGGACGAGATCCACGGGCACATGGAGCACATCCGCAACTCCCTCGCGGCACTGACGGGACGAGTGGCGGGTCCGGACCGGGACCCGGAGCAGGAGCAGGACTCGGGACAGGAGCAGGAGCGGGGCTAGGACCCGGACCCGGACCCGGAGCAGGAGCAGGACTCGGGGCAGGAGCAGGAGCGGGGCTAGGACCCGGACCCGGACCCGGACCCGGAGCAGGAGCAGGAGCAGGAGCTGGGCCAGGGCCCGGCCCCGGACCCCGGGCAGGGCTCGCCGCCGGACCATGAACCGGCCTACAGAGGGGACGACTTGACGAAGACGTGCGGCTCCTGGGGCCGGATCGCTCCGGGGCCGCGGCGACGCTCCGGCGGCTCCGGCGGCTCGACGTAGGCTCCCCTCCCATGCTGATGAGACTGACGGCGGTGACCCTCGACTGCGCCGACCCCATGGCCCTCGCCGAGTTCTACCGGCGGGCCACCGGGCTGCCCCTCGCCGAGCGTTCCGACGACGGGTTCGCGGGCCTCGCCCGGGGCCCCGGCTCGTCCGGCCTCTTCCTCGGCTTCCAGCGGGTCGACGGCTACCGGCCCCCGTGCTGGCCGGGCCAGGACGTCCCGCAGCAGCTGCACCTCGACTTCGACGTCGACGACCTGGAGGAGGCGGCGGCCCGGCTCGTGGAGTGGGGTGCGACCGTCCCCGCCTTCCAGCCCGAGCCGGAGCTGTGGCGGGTCGTCCTGGACCCGGCGGGCCACCCCTTCTGCCTGACGGTCCCGCGCAAGCCGGCTCAGGACGCCTGAGGAGTCCGTTCGAGCAGCGCGAGGCCGAGTTCGCTCGCGCGGTAGTAGACCTCGCGCCGGTACCGGTGCGAGGTCACCAGGCCCGCCTCCCGCAGGACGGCGAGGTGCTGCGACACCGCGCCGACGCTCAGCCCGGTCTGCCGGGCGAGGCCCGTGGTGGTGGCCGGGGTGCTCGTGCGGCTCAGGAGACCCGCCCGGCTGCGCCCGAGGAGCCGGGCGAGCCCGTCCCCGGACTCCGTCCGCCGCTCCCACAGGGTGCCGATGCCGCGCGCGGGATAGACCAGGCACGGCGGGACGCCGTCCCGTCCGGGAACCAGGACGCACCGGGCCGCGAACGCGCTGGGGGCGAGCGTGATCCCGCCCCCGCCGAGGGAGGGGCCCGCGGCGGACAGGCCTGCCGAGGTGATCCGGTCGTCCGAGGTGAGCCGGCCCTCCACCCACCGCAGGCCCGGGTGGAGGCGGGCGAAGACCTCCTGGAAGCCGTCCTCGGCGAGCTGCCGCGTGCGGTAGGCCAGGTCCGCCTCCAGTACGGCCCTGACGCGGGGCCAGTACGGCTCCAGCCCCGCCCGCCACCAGGAGAGCAGCGCCCGCGCCAGCTCCGCCGGTCCGGCGAAGGCGGCGAGCTCCTCCTCGATCCCGGAGAGCGGGCAGCGCGGGGGAGGGACGAGGCCTTCGAGCTCCGGGAGGTGCGGGAGCAGCGCCGTACGCTCCCCGCCGATCGTCAACGCCTGCTTGATCCAGGGGAGATGGAGGGCGTGACGCCCGGGGTCGGCGGTCGCGCGCAGTGCGGCGACCGTCTCCCAGAGGGGCGACACCGCGAACCTGAGCTGTGCCAGGTCGTCGACCCCGAACCGTATCTCCCCCACCGGAGCCCCTCCGTGAGCCCACGAGCTTTTCGCCCAGACTAAAACAATGGCCGGTCCCCACGGCGGCTGATGGTGTTCCCCGACATGACCACCACCCCTCTGGCCACCACGGCCACCCCGAACACGCCCGACGCCCCTCCCCGCCCCCGCCTCGTCCGTCTCGCGGACTTCCGGCGGCTGTGGATCGGCGACACCGTGAGCCAGGCCG
Source organism: Streptomyces sp. NPDC015130 (assembly GCF_043080005.1). Classification (NCBI taxonomy): domain Bacteria; kingdom Bacillati; phylum Actinomycetota; class Actinomycetes; order Kitasatosporales; family Streptomycetaceae; genus Streptomyces; species Streptomyces sp. NPDC015130. Next base: position 183,701 of record NZ_JBIBVC010000011.1, read on the forward strand.
GTACGGCCGTCACCGTCCTCGCCCTGCCCCTCGTGGCGATCGGACCGCTCGGAGCCTCGCCCTTCGAGGCGGGGCTGCTCGTGATGTGCGAGTACCTGGGCTTCCTGCTCCTCGGACTGCCCGCCGGGGCCTGGGTCGACCGGATGCGCAGCCGCCGGGTCATGATCGTGGGCGATCTCGGCCGGGCGGCGCTGCTCGCCACCCTGCCCCTCGCCGCCTGGCTGGACGCCCTGACGCTGGCCCAGCTCTACGCGGTCGGGTTCGGGCTGTCCGTCCTGACGGCCTTCTTCGACATCGCGTACCAGAGCCACCTGCCCCGGCTCGTCGACGAGGACCGGCTCGTGGAGGCGAACGTGGCCCTCGAAGCGTCCCGTACGGTCACGGCGGCGGGCGGCCCCGGCGCGGCCGGCGCGCTGATCGCGGCGGTGACGGCCCCGGTGGCGCTCGCCGTCGACGCCCTCAGCTTCCTCGCCTCCGCGCTGTTCCTCTCCCGGATCCGCCGCCCCGACCCCAAGCCCGCGCGCCGCCCCGAGGCCCGGCTGCGGGACGAGATCGCCGAGGGACTGCGGTTCGTGTTCCGCGACCGGCTGCTGCGGGCGCTCACCCTCACCGCCGCCATCTCCAACCTCTGCGGCACGATCGGCACCTCGATGCTTCTCGTGCTGCTCGCGGGGGAGTTGGGGCTGTCACCGTTCCTGTGCGGACTCGTCTTCACGGCGGAGGCGCTCGGCGGCTTCCTCGGCAGCCTGCTCACGACCCGCGTCGCCGCCCGCCTCGGCGAAGGGCGCGCGATGTGCGTCTCCGTCGCGGTCAGCGGGGTCCTGTGGCTGCTCGCGCTGCCGTTCCTCCACGCCGACTGGCGGTACGCGGTGGCCTGCGTGCTCCAGGGCCTCGGCTGGGTCGCCTTCATGACCTTCCGGATCAGCTCGGTGGCCCTCCGCCAGCGCCGGACCCCGGCCCTGCTCCTCGGCCGCGTCACGGCGACCTTCCGCTTCGTGGTGTGGGGCTGCATGCCGCTGGGCGCGCTCGCCGGCGGCCTCCTCGGCCAATACGCGGGGGTCCGGACGGCGCTGTGGGCCGGGGCGCTGGGCGAACTGCTCGCGGTGGTGCCGCTGCTGCTGGTGGTGCGGGGGCGACGGAACCGGCTTGACCCTCACGTTGCGTGAGGCCGGAAGGTGGGCCCATGAGCGACTACTACCACGCGTTCGAGATGAGTCCCGTGCCCTCTCCCGGCCCGGACGCGGCTCCGCCGGAGCTGTTCCGCGGCATCTACGGCATGCCCGCGTTCGTGACGATCCCCACGACCGATCTGGCGGCGTCGGTGGACTTCTGGACCCGTGGGCTCGGCTTCTTCGAGCTGTTCGGCATCCCCGGCACACTGGTCCACCTGCGCCGGTGGGCGTTCCAGGACGTACTCCTCGTCCAGGCGGCGAGCGTCCCGGAGCAGGCACCGGCGACGAGCTTCAGTTTCGCGTGCGTACTGGGCCAGGTCGACTCCCTCGTCGAGTCCTGTCGTGCGCTGCGCCCGGACGCGGTCGACGGACCACGGGACACCCCCTGGAACACCCGCGACGTGGAGGTGATCACCCCCGAGAACGCACGGATCGTCCTCACCGCGGCGAAGCCCTTCGACCCGGCGAGCCAGGAGGCGCGGAACCTCGCGGCCATCGGGATCACCCCACCGGCCGCCGGCCACGGAGACAATGAGGAGCATGCCTGACGCCACTGACCCCACTGACACCGATGGACTGACCGTCGGGCAGGTCTCGTCGCGCCTCGGCGTGACGGTCCGCGCGCTGCACCACTGGGACGAGACCGGTCTGGCGCGACCCTCGCTGCGCAGCGCGGCCGGCTACCGGCTCTACACCGCCGGTGACATCGAACGCCTGCACCGCATCGTCGTCTACCGGGAGCTCGGCCTCGGCCTGGACAAGATCCGGGCCGTCCTGGACGACGCGAGCACCGACGTGCCCGGCGCGCTGCGGGCGCAGCGCGCCCAGGTCGCCGAGCGGATCGACCGTCTCCAGCAGCTCGGCGCCGGCCTGGACCGGATGGTCGACGCCCACGAGCGCGGCATGCTGCTGACCGTCGAGCAGCAGGCCGCGATCTTCGGCTCCCAGTGGAACCCGGACGGGCCCGCCGAGGCCCGTCAGCGCTACGGAGACACGACGCAATGGCGGCAGTACGCCGAGCGCGCGGCGTCTCGCGGCCCGGAGGAGTGGCAGGTCGTCGCCGACGCCACGGCCGGCCTGGACCGCGCCCTCGGGGACGCGATGGACGCCGGTGTCGCACCTGGCAGCCCGGAGGCGAGCCGACTCGTCGCGCGGCACCGCGAGGTCTTCGCCTCGTACTTTCCCCTCACGCGGCAGATGCAGGTCTGCCTCGGCCGCATGTACGAGACCGATCCGGGATTCGCCACCCACTACGACGGCATCCGCCCCGGCCTCGCCACGTGGTTCCGTCGCCTCGTCGACGCCGACGCGCGTGCCCATGGCATCGACCCCGACACGGCGACCTGGCAGTAAGAGGGAGGACCTCTCAAGGCAGGACCTCTCAAGGCAGGACCCCTCAAGGGAGGACCCTCAGGCGAGGGCGCACTCCGCCCACACCGTCTTCCCCGGTGCCCCTGCCCTCGGGTGCCAGCCCCAGCGCTCGGCGAGCCCGTCGACGAGCAGCAGCCCCCGGCCCCCGTCCGCGAGGTCCGGACCGGGGCCGGGGAGCTGTCCGGGCCGGGGCGGTACGCGCTCGGTGCGGGTGTCGGACACCTCGATCCGCGCGACGGGCCGCGGCACGTCCGTGACCCGGAGGACCAGCTGGAAGTCCCGTCCCGGCACGTGTCCGTGCCGCACGGCGTTCGTCGCCAGCTCGGCGGCGACCAGGACGACCGTCTCGTGCGCCGCGCTCCCGAACGGAACGCCCCACTCGTCCAGCCGGACGGCGGCGAGCCGGCGCGCGAGCCGGGCACCCCGCGCGGTCGAGGTGAACCGGAGGGCGAAGACCTTGCTGACCAAGTGAGGTGTGAAGCACTTGAGTTGGGTGATGCCGGTGGGGCCGGGGTTGTTGCTCGTCATGCTCACCAAGGTCCTCTTGGTGGCGTAGCGTGACCAGTGGTGACGCACCGACGCGACGGCCTTGTACGTGCGGTGTCGGTGCCGGTACGAGGGGCAGGGCGCGATGACGGAAGAGCAGGCGGGGACGGCCCCGGAGCCCGGGCCGGCGGATGCGGGCCAGGCGGCGGACAAGTCCGGGCAGGGCGTCGTGGCGGCCTTCGGGCAGAGCCTGAAGACGCTGCGCGTGCGGGCGGGGATGGAGCGGGAGGAGCTCGGCAGGCGGCTGGGCTACTCGGCCTCCTCCATCGCCTCCTTCGAGCAGGGCCGGAGGATCCCGCCGCCGCGTGCGATCGACAGGTCGGACGAGGTCCTCGACGCGGGCGGACTGCTCGCGGTGTGGAAGGAGCAGCTGGAGAAGGCGCAGTATCCGGCGTTCTTCCAAGGGATGGCACAGCTGGAGAAGCAGGCCATAGAGCTGTTGATGTACGACACGATGGTGGTCAACGGGCTTCTTCAGACCGAGGAGTACATGAGGGCCCTCCTGGCCATGCGGCGTCCGCCGCTGGACCAGGAGACGATCGAGCAGCGCGTGACGGCCCGGCTGGCGCGGCAAGACATCTTCGACCGGCGCCCCGCTCCCTTGTTGAGCTTCGTCATGGACGAGTCAGTGCTACGGCACCGATACGGGGGGAAGCCGGTCCTGCGCGGGCAGCTGGAGCACCTGCTTCTCGTCGGTCAGCGTCGGAACGTCGAGCTTCAGGTCATGCCGACCGACTGTGAGGACAACGCGGGCGTGAACGGCCCGTTCACCGTCGTCACGCGCAAGGACGGCAAGAAGTTCCTGTACGTAGAAGCGCAGAACACCAGCTCCATGGCAACCGACCCTGAGCAGACGGTTCTTGCCTCAGCCCGCTATGGGATCATCCGGTCACAGGCTCTCACCCCGCGAGAGTCGCTGGCGTTCATCGAGAAGTTGCTGGGAGAGCTATGAACAACGCTGAGCCCCTCGCCTGGTTCAAGAGCAGCTACAGCGGAACCGAGGGCGGCCAGTGCATCGAGGTCGCCCCCTGCGCGGGAGCCGTCCACATCCGTGACTCCAAGGACGTCGCCCGGCCCGCCCTCACCGTGTCGCGTGACGCCTGGGCCGGGTTCGTCGGGCTCGCCGCGGCGGAGTAGTACAACCCCCGCTTGTACGCGGGACGCACCACGTGCTCAGTCCTCGTCCCCCGCCGCCTCCTTCAGTACCGGGAAGCGGCGGGGCGCGAGGGTGAGGAGGGCCAGGAGGGCGAGGGCCGCCGCCACCGCCGCGCCCAGGTAGACCCAGTCGACCGCCGCGTCGACCGCCTGGCGCAGGTGGTCCATGGTCTCGGCGGTGAGGGACGCGGGCTCGTCCAGGGCGCGGGCCAGGGTGTCCAGGTCGGCGCCGCCGCCCAGGCGGGCCGCGAGGACGCCGTTCGCGATCGCGCCGAACAGGGCCGCTCCGACGCTCTGGCCGACCTGGCGGCAGAAGAGGACCGAGGCCGTCGTCGTGCCCCGCTCCTCGTACGGGACGGTCGACTGGACCCCGACGATCAGGGGCAGCTGGAAGAGGCCGAGCGCGCCGCCGAGCAGCAGCATCACGAGCGCGGGCTGCCAGGGTTCGCCCGGGAACGGCAGGAACGGGAAGGCGAGCAGCAGGAGCAGGGCGCCCGAGATGCCGAGGACGGCGGTGAGGCGGAAGCCGATGCGGGTGTAGACGCGGTTGGAGAGCGCGGCCGTGATGGGCCAGCTCAGCGTCCAGGTGGAGAGGACGAAGCCGGCGGCTATCGGGCCGAGGCCCAGGACGGACTGCGCGTACGTCGGGAGGAAGACCGTCGGGGCGACCATCAGGAGGCCGAGGGCGCCGAGCGACAGGTTGACGGCGGCGATCGTGCGGCGGCGCCAGACCCAGCCGGGGATGATCGGCTCGGCCGCGCGGCGCTCGATGACAACGGTCAGGGCGCCGAGGACGACCGCCCCGCCCAGGAGGCCGAGGGACGGGGCCGAGAGCCAGGGCCAGGCGACGCCGCCCTGGACGAGCGCCGTGATGAGCAGGGCGCCGGTGGCGAAGACGGCGAGCGCGCCGGCCCAGTCGATGCGGGGCTTCTCGCGGGGTGCGGTGCGCTGCGGTTCGACGAGGTGGCGGGTGACCAGCCAGAGGGCGAGGAGACCGATCGGCAGGTTGACGAGGAAGATCCAGCGCCAGTCCGCGTATCCGGCGAGCAGTCCGCCGACGGCCGGTCCGGCGACGGAGGACGCGGCCCAGACGGAGGAGAGCCGCGCCTGGATCCTGGGGCGTTCCTTCAGCGGGTACAGGTCGGCGGCGATCGTCTGGACCGTGCCCTGGAGCGCGCCGCCGCCGAGGCCCTGGACGATGCGGAAGGCGATCAGGGAGGCCATGCTCCAGGCGGCGGCGCAGAGCACGGAGCCGATGACGAAGATGACGATTCCGGCGATGAGGACGGGCTTGCGGCCGAAGGTGTCGCTGAGCTTCCCGTACACCGGCAGGGTCACGGTGACCGCGAGGAGGTAGCCGGAGAACAGCCAGGAGAAGACGGCGAGTCCGCCGAGGTCGCCGACGATCTGGGGGACGGCGGTCGAGACGATCGTGCCGTCGATGGCGGCGAGCCCCATGCAGAGCATGAGCGCGGCCACGACCGGGCCGCGTCGGGCGGCCGCCGGTGAGGCGGGGGCGGGGGCGGTGGGCCCGGCCTTGCCGGCGGGGGTGCCCGCCGGTGTCGTGGAGGACTCGGTCACCGCACGGTTCCTTTCTTCGTACACCTAAATGTTCGCGACAGGGTCTCACCCGGACCCGGGTGGTAGGAACCCCCTGGGGTGCAGGGTGCAGGGCGCGGGTCGAACCCCGCTCGGGAACCTCGTGGCAGCGGCGAGGCGGAGGCGGGTACGTTCCTGCCTGCGGCGCGCGTCGAAAGGCCGCGGTCAGCGACTGCCCCACGGGCTACTTCTGCGCCTGGGGGGACACGGGCTCCACGGGCCCGATGTTCAAGACGCAGACGAGCAAGGCGACGCTGGGCACCTGGGACAACAAGTTCCGCTTGATCATCAACCGCACGCCGGGGTTCGCCTGCACCTTCGACGAGCCGAACTTCGAGGACGGCGCCGGGCGGTACGAGAACGACGGCCTCACCACCAGCATCGCGAGCCGTTCCGTCAGCTCGGTGAAGATCGTCCCCACGATCCGGGAGTGCGACGGCACCGCGTACCCGCACTGGCTCTCGGAGACCTCGCCCACCGCCGCCGGATTCGGTGACATGAACGGCGACCGACAGGCGGACGTCCTCGTCCGCGACCTGGTCGGACAGCTCTGGTTCCTGGACGGTGACGGCAACGGCAAGCTCGTCGGCTCCGGCGGCTGGAACGGGATGAACGCCCTGGTCGGCGTCGGCGACATGAACGGCGACGGCCGGGCCGACCTGTACGCCCGTGAGGCGTCGACCGGCAAGCTCTGGCTCTACCCGGGCAAGCTCGGCTCGCGGGTCCTGGTCGGCGGCGGCTGGAACGGCATGACCATGCTCATCGGCAACGGTGACTGGTCGGGCGACGGCAAGGCCGACCTCATCGCCACGCAGATCGAGTCCCGGATGCTGTACCGCTACGAGGGCAACGGCACCGGCCGCCTCGGAGCGAGCGACTGGCTGGGCGGCGGCGACTGGTGGGACCTGAACGGCGCCTTCTGAGCCGTTCTCCCGTCGCAGCCTTCCGGGTCGGAGTCCTCCGAGTCGCAGGCGAGGGCCTCCACCTTCGGGTGGAGGCCCTCACGCGTGTCCGGCGCGGTCAGCGGGGCGGGCGGCAGCGCGAGGGTGTGCCTCAGGCGGACATCCCCTAGGGGGATCTCCCCCATACGGGCCAGGGGTCGTTCGTCCCGGCGGAGGACGAGAAGCCCGGTCGTCGCTTCTTAACTTGAACTTACAAAGCGAGACCCACCCACCCGCACACTCCCTAGGAGAAGACCGTGACTTCGGCTGTGACCATCCCCAGGCACGGGGGTACGGGAGAGAGCACGGCCGTCGCCGCGCGGGCGCGTCAGGTCGTCAAGGCGTACGGCACCGGGGAGACCCGGGTCGTCGCGCTGGACTCCGTCGACGTCGACATCGCCCGCGGCCGCTTCACCGCCATCATGGGACCCTCCGGCTCCGGCAAGTCGACCCTGATGCACTGCCTCGCCGGGCTCGACACCGTCACGAGCGGCGAGATCTACCTCGACGACACCGAGATCACCGGTCTCAAGGACAAGAAGCTCACCCAGCTGCGCCGCGACCGGATCGGCTTCATCTTCCAGGCCTTCAACCTGCTGCCGACGCTCAACGCGATCGAGAACATCACGCTCCCCATGGACATCGCGGGCCGGAAGCCGGACGCCGCGTGGCTGAGCCGGGTCGTCGACACCGTCGGGCTCTCCGAGCGCCTCAAGCACCGGCCGAACCAGCTCTCCGGCGGTCAGCAGCAGCGCGTCGCCGTAGCCCGCGCGCTCGCCGCCCGCCCCGAGATCATCTTCGGCGACGAGCCGACCGGAAACCTCGACTCCCGGGCCGGCGCCGAGGTCCTCGGCTTCCTGCGGCAGTCCGTCGACGAGCTGGGCCAGACGATCGTCATGGTCACCCACGACCCGGTCGCCGCCTCCTACGCGGACCGGGTGCTCTACCTCGCCGACGGACGGATCGTGGACGAGATGGAGCGGCCCACCGCCGAGGCCGTCCTCGACCGGATGAAGGACTTCGACGCGCGCGGGCGGACGTCATGACCGTCCTCAAGACCTCGCTGCGCAACTTCCTCGCGCACAAGGGACGCATGGCGCTCTCCGCCGTCGCCGTCCTCCTCTCCGTCGCCTTCGTCTCAGGCACCCTCGTGTTCACCGACACCATGAACACGACCTTCGACAAGCTCTTCGCGTCGACCGCCTCCGACGTCACCGTCAGCCCGAAGGGCGCGGCGACCGACGACGAGACCCCGCAGAGCGGCCGCCCCGAGTCCTTCCCCGCCTCGCTCGTCGAGCAGGTCAGGAAGGCCGAGGGCGTCCAGACCGTCGAGGGCGACGTCGTCTCCATGAGCGTCACCGTCGTCGACGCGGACGACAAGAACGTCGGACCCACCAGCGGCGCCCCGACCATCGCCACCGACTGGAGCCCCAGCGAGCTCCGCTCGGTGGAGCTCGTCTCGGGCCACGAGCCGCGCGGACCCACCGAGGTCGTCGTCGACGGCGCCACCGCCGAGAAGCACGGCCTGAAGCTCGGCGACGAGCTGCGGACGATCGCCGTCACCGGTGACTTCACCGCGAAGATCTCCGGCCTCGTCGACTTCAAGGTCACCAACCCCGGCGCCACCGTCGTCTACTTCGACACCGCCACCGCGCAGCGCGAGCTCCTCGGCAAGGAAGGCCTCTTCACCCAGGTCCTGGTCGACGCGAAGCCCGGTGTCAGCGACGAGGCGCTGAAGAAGAACGTCGCCGCCTCGATCGGCGACGGCTACAAGCTCCAGACCGCCGCCGAGGCCGCCGACGCGGGCCGCGAGGACGTCGCCGGCTTCCTCGACGTCATGAAGTACGCGATGCTCGGCTTCGCCGGGATCGCCTTCCTCGTCGGCATCTTCCTCATCGTCAACACCTTCTCCATGCTGGTCGCCCAGCGCACCCGCGAGATCGGCCTCATGAGGGCCATCGGCTCCAGCCGCAAGCAGGTCAACCGCTCCGTCCTCGTCGAGGCGCTGCTCCTCGGCATCGTCGGCTCGGTCGCCGGTGTCGCGGCGGGCGTCGGCCTCGCCGTCGGCCTCATGAAGCTCATGTCCTCGATGGGCATGGAGCTCTCCACCCGCGACCTCACCGTCGCCTGGACGACCCCCGCCGTCGGCCTCGCCCTCGGCATCGTCGTCACCGTCCTCGCCGCCTACATCCCGGCCCGCCGCGCCGGCAAGGTCTCCCCGATGGCCGCCCTCCGCGACGCCGGCACCCCCGCCGACGGCAAGGCCGGACGCGTCCGCGGCGCCCTCGGCCTCGCCCTCACCGCCGCCGGCGCCGCCGCCCTGTGGGCCGCGACCCGCGCCGAGGAGGCCGGCCCCGGCTCCCTCTGGCTCGGCCTCGGCGTCGTCCTCACCCTCCTCGGCTTCATCGTCATCGGCCCGCTCCTCGCGGGCGGCGTGGTCCGCGCCCTCGGCGTCGTCGTCCTGCGGGTCTTCGGCCCGGTCGGCCGCATGGCCGAGCGCAACGCCCTGCGCAACCCCCGCCGCACCGGCGCCACCGGCGCCGCCCTGATGATCGGCCTCGCCCTCGTCGCCTGCCTCTCGGTCGTCGGCTCCTCGATGGTCGCCTCGGCCACCGACGAGCTCGACCGCTCCGTCGGCGCGGACTTCATCGTCCAGTCCGGCACCGGCCAGCCGATCGTGCCGCAGGCGCAGGCCGCCCTGGAGAAGGTCCCGGGCCTCGACCACGTCACCCGGTACAAGCTGGCCGACGCCAGGATCACCGACCCGAGCGGGAAGACGAAGAAGGCCTTCCTGGCCGCCACCGAACCGACGTACGTGCAGGACCTGCGCCGCGAGGTCGCCTCCGGCAAGCTCACCGACGCCTACGGCACCGACGCGATGTCCGTCGGCAGCGACTACGCCACCGAGTACGGGGTGAAGGTCGGCGACGTGCTGACCGTCGCCTTCAAGGGCGGCGAGACGGCGAAGCTCAAGGTCGCCGCGATCACCGCGGACACCGGCCAGGTCGACAACGGCGCGATGTACACCAACGTCACCACCCTCGCCCGGTACGTCCCCGCCGACCGGATGCCGCAGAGCCTGCTCGTCCTCGCCTCCGCGAAGGACGGCCAGGAGGCCCAGGCCTACGAGGCGGTCAAGAAGGCCCTCGCGCCCTACCCCCAGTACAAGGCCAGCAACCAGGCCGACTACAAGGAGACCCTCAAGGACCAGGTCGGCCAGCTCCTCAACATCGTGTACGGGCTCCTCGCCCTCGCGATCGTCGTCGCGATCCTCGGCGTCGTGAACACCCTGGCCCTCTCGGTGGTCGAGCGGACCCGCGAGATCGGCCTCATGCGGGCCATCGGCCTCTCCCGCCGCCAGCTGCGCCGCATGATCCGCCTGGAGTCCGTGGTCATCGCCCTCTTCGGCGCCCTTCTCGGCCTCGGCCTGGGCATGGGCTGGGGCACGGCCGCCCAGAAGCTGCTGGCCCTGGAAGGCCTCGGCGTCCTGGAGATCCCCTGGCCGACGATCCTCACCGTCTTCGTCGGCTCGGCCTTCGTCGGCCTCTTCGCGGCCCTGGTCCCGGCCTTCCGCGCGGGCCGCATGAACGTCCTGAACGCCATCGCGAGCGAGTAGGGACCGGGCCGGCGGTACGGAGGAGAGAGCGGCCCCGGTGTGCCACGGCGCACCGGGGCCGCTCCGTCGGTCGGGACGGGCGCGCTCAGGCGCCGCCCGTCTGCGGGGACAGGCGCACACCGGGGCCGGCCGGGACAGGCGCGCACCGAGGTCGCCCGTCTGCCGGGACAGGCGCGCACCGGCGCCGCCCGCCCGCCGGGACGGGTCTCCGTCAGCCCTCCGAGTGGCCCCTTTCCTTCGGGCGGGTGACAGTGCCACGCCGTAGGCTGGGCACCCCGGCCCGTGCGACGTGTCGGGCCGTTCGCGTTGTCCGCCCCCGAAGTCCGAACCCGGGATGGAAGTCCATGAGCCTCCACGGCCTCCTCGATGTAGTCGTCAAAGACGCGGCCCTCGCCGAGGCGGTGAAGGCCGCCGCCGACGGGAACCGCCCGCACGTCGACCTGGTCGGTCCCGCCGCCGCGCGCCCGTTCGCCGTCGCCGCGCTCGCCCGGGACTCGGGACGCCCGGTCCTCGCCGTCACCGCCACCGGCCGCGAGGCCGAGGACCTGGCCGCCGCGCTCCGCTCGCTCCTCGACCCGGACACGGTCGCCGAGTACCCCTCCTGGGAGACCCTGCCGCACGAGCGGCTCTCGCCCCGCTCCGACACCGTCGGCCGCCGCCTCGCCGTGCTGCGCCGCCTCGCCCACCCCCGCGACGACGACCCGGCCGCCGGCCCCGTCAGCGTCGTCGTCGCACCCATCCGCTCTGTGCTCCAGCCGCAGGTCAAGGGCCTCGGCGACCTGGAGCCGGTGGCGCTGCGCAGCGGGCAGACGGCCGACCTGAACGAGGTCGTCGAAGGCCTGGCGGCCGCCGCGTACTCCCGCGTCGAGCTCGTCGAGAAGCGCGGCGAGTTCGCCGTCCGCGGCGGCATCCTGGACGTCTTCCCGCCCACCGAGGAGCACCCCCTCCGCATCGAGTTCTGGGGCGACGACGTCGAGGAGATCCGCTACTTCAAGGTCGCGGACCAGCGCTCCCTCGAAGTCGCCGAGCACGGACTGTGGGCGCCGCCCTGCCGCGAGCTGCTCCTCACCGACGAGGTCCGCGCACGGGCCCGGGAGCTGGCCGAGGCCCACCCCGAGCTGGGCGAACTCCTCGACAAGATCGCCGAGGGCATCGCCGTCGAGGGCATGGAGTCCCTGGCCCCCGCCCTCGTCGACGACATGGAGCTGCTGCTCGACGTGCTGCCGAAGGGCGCCATGGCCGTCGTCTGCGACCCGGAGCGGGTCCGCACCCGGGCCGCGGACCTGGTGGCGACCTCGCAGGAGTTCCTCCAGGCCTCGTGGGCGGCGACCGCCGGCGGCGGCGAGGCCCCGATCGACGTCGGCGCGGCCTCCCTGTGGGGCATCGCGGACGTCCGCGACCGGGCCCGCGAGCTGGACATCGCCTGGTGGTCGGTGTCGCCGTTCGCGGCGGACGAGGTCCTGTCCGGGGACACCCTGACCCTCGGCATGCACGCCCCCGAGTCATACCGCGGCGACACCGCCCGCGCCCTCGCCGACACCAAGGGCTGGCTCGCCGACGGCTGGCGGACGGTGTACGTGACGGAGGCCCACGGCCCCGCCACCCGTACGGTCGAGGTCCTCGGCGGCGAGGGCATCCCCGCCCGTCTCGACGGCGACCTCGCGGAGATCTCGCCGTCCGTCGTCCACGTCTCGACCGGCTCCATCGACTACGGCTTCGTCGACCCGGCGCTCAAGCTCGCCGTCCTCACCGAGACCGACCTGTCCGGCCAGAAGGCGGCCGGCAAGGACGGCCAGCGGATGCCGGCCAAGCGCCGCAAGACCATCGACCCGCTGACCCTGGAGGTCGGCGACTACATCGTGCACGAGCAGCACGGCGTCGGCCGGTACGTGGAGATGGTCCAGCGGACCGTGCAGGGCGCGACCCGCGAGTACCTCCTCGTCGAGTACGCCCCCGCCAAGCGCGGCCAGCCCGGCGACCGGCTGTACATCCCCACCGACCAGCTGGAGCAGGTCACCAAGTACGTCGGCGGCGAGGCACCCACCCTGCACCGGCTCGGCGGCGCGGACTGGACGAAGACGAAGGCGCGCGCGAAGAAGGCCGTCAAGGAGATCGCCGCCGACCTGATCAAGCTGTACTCGGCCCGCATGGCGGCCCCCGGCCACGCCTTCGGCCAGGACACCCCCTGGCAGCGCGAGCTGGAGGACGCCTTCCCGTACGCGGAGACCCCCGACCAGCTCTCCACGATCGCCGAGGTCAAGGAGGACATGGAGAAGACCGTCCCCATGGACCGTCTGATCTGCGGCGACGTCGGCTACGGCAAGACGGAGATCGCCGTACGGGCCGCCTTCAAGGCCGTCCAGGACGGCAAGCAGGTCGCCGTCCTCGTCCCGACGACCCTGCTCGTGCAGCAGCACTTCGGCACCTTCAGCGAGCGGTACTCGCAGTTCCCGGTGAACGTCCGGGCGCTCTCCCGCTTCCAGACCGACACCGAGTCCAAGGCGACCCTGGAAGGGCTCCGGGAGGGCTCGGTCGACGTCGTCATCGGCACCCACCGCCTCTTCGCCTCCGAGACGAAGTTCAAGGACCTCGGCCTGGTCATCGTCGACGAGGAGCAGCGCTTCGGCGTCGAGCACAAGGAGCAGCTGAAGAAGCTCCGCGCCAACGTGGACGTGCTGACGATGTCCGCCACCCCGATCCCGCGCACCCTGGAGATGGCGGTCACCGGCATCCGCGAGATGTCGACGATCACCACCCCGCCGGAGGAGCGGCACCCGGTCCTCACCTTCGTCGGCCCGTACGAGGAGAAGCAGATCGGCGCGGCCATCCGCCGTGAACTCCTGCGCGAGGGACAGGTCTTCTACATCCACAACCGCGTCGACTCGATCGACCGGGCGGCGGCCAGGCTGCGCGAGATCGTGCCCGAGGCGCGGATCGCCACGGCCCACGGCCAGATGTCGGAATCGGCCCTGGAGCAGGTCGTCGTCGACTTCTGGGAGAAGAAGTTCGACGTCCTCGTCTCGACGACGATCGTCGAGTCCGGCATCGACATCTCCAACGCCAACACCCTCATCGTGGAGCGCGGCGACAACTTCGGCCTCTCGCAGCTCCACCAGCTCCGCGGCCGCGTCGGCCGTGGCCGCGAGCGCGGCTACGCGTACTTCCTGTACCCGCCGGAGAAGCCGCTGACGGAGACCGCGCACGAGCGGCTCGCGACGATCGCCCAGCACACCGAGATGGGCGCCGGCATGTACGTGGCGATGAAGGACCTGGAGATCCGCGGCGCGGGCAACCTCCTGGGCGGCGAGCAGTCCGGCCACATCGCCGGTGTCGGCTTCGACCTGTACGTCCGCATGGTCGGCGAGGCGGTCGCGGACTACCGGGCGCAGATGGAGGGCGGCGCGGAGGAGGAGGCGCCGCTGGAGGTCAAGATCGAGCTCCCGGTCGACGCCCACATGCCGCACGACTACGCGCCGGGGGAGCGGCTCCGCCTCCAGGCCTACCGCTCGATCGCCTCCGCGAACTCGGAGGAGGACATCAGGGCCGTACGCGAGGAGCTCACCGACCGCTACGGCAAGCTGCCGGAGCCGGTCGAGAACCTCCTCCTGGTGGCGGGCCTGCGGATGCTGGCCCGTGCGTGCGGCGTCGGCGAGATCGTCCTCCAGGGCCCGAACATCCGCTTCGCGCCGGTGGAACTGAGGGAGTCGCAGGAACTGCGCCTGAAGCGCCTGTACCCGCGCACGGTCATCAAGCCGGCCGTCCACCAGATCCTGGTGCCGCGGCCGACGAGCGGGAAGATCGGCGGGAAGCCGGTGGTGGGGCGCGAACTGCTGGCTTGGACGGGGGAGTTCCTCACGACGATCCTGGGCTCGTAGACCCGTGGACGCCCCCGGTCCGGCAGGATGGCCTTCTGCCGGACCGGGGGACGAGGGGGCTGGATGGTACGGGGATGGCTGTTGGGGGCGGGCCTGCTCGCCCTGGCGGTGGCGGGGGTCCTGTGGGCCCTGGCCGGCGAGGACACGGCCGGGCCGATGGAGCTGTCGGAGCGGACGGACCTGATCGCCATGGTCTGCGCGGTGCTCGGCGGGGTGGCGGTGCTGGCCACGCTGTGGCGGCGGCCGGAGGAGGACGAGGCGGCGGCGGTCGCGCGGCTGGCCAGGGCGGTCAAGTCCATCGGCGAGCCCCAGTGGATCAGCTCCCTCGGCGGTGACCTGAAGGCCATCGACGTCACCTTCGCCTTCCGTCCGTCCGCCGGTGCCCGCGCAGCCGCCCTTCCGGCCTCGCCCGCGGGGCGGCTGGAACAGGTCGTCGAGGACTACCGGGAGCTGCGCCCCCGGCGCATGGTGATCACCGGCGAGCCGGGGGCCGGGAAGACGGTCCTGGCCCGCAAGTTCGTGATGAAGCTGATCGAGCTGAGGGGCGCGGACGAACCGGTCCCGGTGCTGGTCGCCATGGCCGACTGGGACGCGGGCGAGACCTTCCAGGACTGGCTCGTCCGGCACCTCCAGCACGACTACGGGCTGCCGCCCGCCTCGGCCCGCCGGGTCGTGGCCGCCCGCATGGTCCTCCCGGTCCTCGACGGCTTGGACGAGATGGACGCGACGGGTGTCGTCGGGGGCGCCCCCGGGGACTCCCGGGCGGCCCGCGCCCTGGACGCCCTGGCCCGCCACCAGGACGGCACCGACCCGGCGCCGCTGGTCCTCACCTGCCGGTCGGCCGAGTACGACGCCCTGGAGACGGCGGGCAGCCACATCCTGGACGCGGCCCGGCTGGAGATCGCCCCGGTGACGCCCGCGCAGGCCCGGGAGTTCCTCGCCCTGCGCGGGGCCCGTCGCCCGCAGCTCTGGCAGCCGCTCCTCGACGACCTCCGCGACCGGCCGTCCGGGGTGCTGGCCGGGGCCCTCGCCACCCCCTGGCGCCTGACGCTGGCCGCGGTGGCCTTCGACCGGGACGGGGACCCGGGAGAGCTGCTGACGGCTGCCACGGAGGCGGAGGTGGCGGACCGGCTGCTCGCCCGCTTCATCGGCGCCTCCACGGCGAACACGTCGGTGGGGTCGGGGCGTTACGAGCCCGAGCGGATCCATCGCCGGCTGGCGGCCCTGGCGCGGGCGATGTCGACGAGCCACGGCGCGGACACCGATCTGGTGCTGGAGCATCTGGCCGTCCGGCTGAACCCCCGCCGGGGGAAGGCGCTCTACCTGGCGCTCTGCCTCTGGTGGGCGGCGGTGGCGGGCGTCTCCCTCGTGCCGGGCTGGACGGTGTTCGGCGGCGACAGAGACCTGACGCTGCTGGTCATGGCCTCGTTCCTCGGGGCAGCGGCGCACTCCGTGGGTCGCGTGTCGCGGGTGATGACGGTGAGCAGATTCTCGGTGCCGCCCCTGGGCAGCCCGATGTGGAGGGTGGGGCTGCGGGTGTCGCTGAGCGCCCAGCGCGGGGTGATCCTCGGCATGGCGCTCATCCTCCTGGTGGTCCTCTGGGTGGTGGCCGCTCCGGAGGGGTGGGGCGGGCTGGGGCTGCCGTTCCTGGCGCTGGCGGGCGCGGGGATCGTGGGCCTGCTCTGCTGCACGGTCGCGCTGTACGAGAGCGACCTGGCGGCGTTCGGTCCGTCCGGGTGGACGCGCATGGGGTCCGCCACCGCGCTGGCCATGGTGGCGACGGGGGTGATCCTGCCGGGCTCGGCATGGGCCGTGCCGGAACTGAGGCTTGCCGCACTCCTGTTGGTGCCGGCCACGTTCTGGCTGTTGCACATGATGATGGCGGGGCCCTGGCACCTGTACTACTGCGGCCTGCTGACCCACCGCCCCCGTCTCCCCCTCCGCCTCGCCCGCTTCCTCGACTGGTCCGTCTCCGCCGGGCTCATGCGGACCTCCGGCGTCGCCTACCAGTTCCGGCACCGGGAGTTCCAGGAGTGGCTGGTGCGGCACCCCGCGCCGTGAGCACGGGGTGCCGTACCGCGGGCGGCTACAGCTCGTCCAGGTCCACCGCTCCGGCCATCGCCGCGTAACCCGCGTCGTTCGGGTGGAGGCCGTCGCCGGAGTCGTACGCCGGGAGGATGCGGTCCGGGTCCGCCGGGTCCGCGACCGCGCGGTCGAAGTCGACGACCGCGTCGTACGCGCCGGACGTGCGGATCCAGTCGTTGACCGCCTCCCGCTTGGCCTCGTTCGCCGGGGTGTCGTAGGAGGAGCCCTTGATGGGGGTGAGGGTCGCGCCGACGACCTTGAGGCCCTTCGCGTGGGCCTCGCGGATCAGGGTGCGGTGGCCTTCGATGAGCCGCGCGGCGGAGACGTCGGGGGTGGGCGGGGCGGGGAAGGTCGCCGTGCTGCCGCCGATGTCGTTGATGCCTTCGAGGACGACGACGGTCCGGACACCGGGCTCGGTGAGGACGTCCTGCCGGAAGCGGGTGAGGGCCTTCTCGCCCGCCCAGGTGGTGTCGTTGACGACCTGGTTGCCGGCGATCCCGTGGTTGACGACGGCCCGCGGACGTCCGGCCTCGGCGAGGCGTTCCGCCAGCTCGTCGGGGTAGCGGCCGTTGGCGTCGAGCCGGGAGCCGACGCCGTCGGTGATGGAGTCGCCGAAGGTCACGACGCCGTTCCGGCGTCCGGAGTCCCGGCCGCCGGTGACCTCGACGCCGGAGAGGAAGTACCAGGACGCGCTGGTCTCCCGGAAGGCCGTGCCGGTCAGGTCGCCACGGTGGTCGCCGTCGGCGCGGTAGCTGGTGGCCGAGGAGATGTGGTGGAAGGTGGCGGGACCGGTCCTCTCCGCGAGGTAGAGGGTGACGGTGAGCGAGCCGAAGGCCTCGACGGGGAGGTTGGCGGCGTCGCTGAGGAGGGTGCCGCCGGCCGGGATCGTCACGGACGCGCGGCCGTCGAAGCGGAGTGGGCGCACGGAGCCGGGGCGCACCGCGCCGCCCTCGGCGGTACGGGCGACGGTCGCGCCGGTGATCCGCAGCGGAGTGGAGCCGTAACGGTTCGTCAGCTCGATCCGGGCCCGGGTGCCGCCGGTGGTGACCCGGACGACCTGGCGGACCGTCTGGTCCTCGAAGCCCTGCTGCGACCAGTTGGCGGTGAAGGGCGCGGTCGGCGCCTGCGGGGACGCGGCCCAGGCGGCGCGCCAGGAGGGGCCCTGGTGGCCGGTGTCGGCGAGTGCGGTGGGCGCTAATCCGAGGGTGGCGGCGGTGATGACGGCTATGGCGGCGCGGCGCAGGGTGTTCGTCGTGTGCATGCTTGCGTCAATTACGGGCAGACGCGGGCTATTCCCGGCCGACAGGCCCTAACGCCCGCCCTTCTCGGGGAGTTGGCCGGTGAAGAGCAGGCCCGTCAGGGAGCGGAAGTACTCCTCCGGCTCCCGGCCGCCCAGTGCCGCGTCGACGTTTCCGGTGAGGAGCAGCGTCGCGAAGCCGTGGGCCAGGGACCAGGCCGCGATGCCCGCCGTGCGGGCGTCGGGGACGTCCGGCAGGCCCGCCACGCCCGCGCGCAGTTCGGCGGAGGCCCGTTCCTTGGCGGCGAGGAGCTCCGGGTCGTCGGTGCGGAGCAGGGCCGGCTGGAACATGACCTGGAAGTGGGCGGGGTGCTCCGTCGCGAACCGCACGTAGCGCACGCCGCGTTCGCGCAGCTCGGGCGTCCCGGCGAGGGCCGCGGCCAGCAGGTCGTACCCCTGCGTGGCGATCGCCGTGAGGAGTCCGGTGCGGTCCTTGAAGTGGTGGGCGGGGGCGGCGTGGGAGACGCCGGCGCGGCGGGCGAGGTCGCGCAGGCTCAGCGCCCCGGGGCCCTCGGCGGCGATCACGTCGAGGGCGGCGGCGAGGACGGACTGCCGCAGGTCGCCGTGGTGGTAGGTCTTCCGGCTCGTCATGGCAGCAGCCTAGCCCGTATCTAGTCATTGACAAGTTTCAGCGTCGAGGTGCAATCTTGTCAGTGACAAGTCGTGGATGAGAGAGCCGAACGAAGACGAGGGAGACCACCGTGGAATCCGCGCGCGTACGTCAGATGTGGCACCTGCTCGAACCCCTGCACGCCCTGCTCTACTACGCCCCCGAGGCGTTCGACGAGGCCGCCGCCCTCGGTTACGACACCGCCGAGCGCTGGCCCTCCTACTTCGCCTGGCGCTCCGCCCCCCTGGGCGCGGCCGCCCCGGCCGGGGTCGCCTCGGCCTTCTACAGCTTCAGCCCCAAGATGGTCGCCCGGTACGTGCCGGACCGCCCGTCGGCGACCCCCGCCGACGTCCTCGCCGCCCGCCTCCGGGCCGTCGACCGCACCTACCGGGCCGTCCTCGGCGAGGACACCGTCAAGAGCCCCGAGCTCGCCGAGGCCGCCGCCCTCGCCCGCCGCGCCGCCGAGGCCGCCGGGACGGCGGGCCGGCCCCTCGCCGCCGCCAACGCCGCCCTGCCCTGGCCCGAGGCCCCGCACCTCGTCCTCTGGCAGGCCGCGACGGTCCTGCGCGAGCACCGCGGCGACGGACACCTCGCCGCGCTCCTCGTCGCCGGGCTCGACCCGGTCGAGGCGCTCGTCTCCTTCGCGGCGGTCGGCGCCGCCCCCGAGCCGGTCTTCGCGAGCCGCGGCTGGTCCGCCGCCGAGTGGTCCGCCGGCCGCGCCCGCCTCGAAGCCCGCGGCCTCGTCGCGGCGGGCGGCGCGCCCGTGGAGGTCACCGACGCGGGCCGCGCGCTGCGCGCCGAGGTCGAGCGGCGTACGGACGAACTCGCCGCGGCCCCCTGGGACACCCTCGGCCCGGACGGCACCGCCCGCCTCGCCGAACTGCTCGGCGGCCCCTGGCTGTCCGCGATCGGCTCCGGCCTGCTCCCGGCCGAGAACACCCTCGGCATCGGCAAGGTGTGACTAGGGGTGTCCGGAAAGTCCCGCCCGGCCTGCGGGCAGACGGCGCTACTTTCCGGACCCCCCTAGGATGCGGGGGTGTTCACACAACGGACGTTCCACATAAATCGCAGGAGGCCGGCCGTCGCCGCGCTCGCCGTCGCCGCCCTGGTGGCGACCGGCTGCTCGCCCGGCTCCGACACCCCCGCCTCCGACGGGGGTGTCGGCGGCAGACCCGCCGCGCGCGGGTCGGCGCTCGCCGCCGTGGACACCCTCACCGTCAAGGGCCGGGCCCCGAAGACCGGTTACGAGCGGGAGAAGTTCGGCCGCGCCTGGGCGGACGTCGACGGCAACGGCTGCGGTACGCGGGACGACGTGCTCCGGCGCGACCTGACCGGGGTCCGCCTCACCGACGGCCGCTGCAAGGTCGCCTCCGGGACCCTCACCGACGACCCGTACACCGGCACCACCGTCGAGTACGTCCGGGGCCGCAGCAAGGTCGACATCGACCACGTCGTGGCGCTCTCCGACGCCTGGCAGAAGGGCGCCCGGAAGTGGGACGCGGACACCCGCCGCCGCTTCGCCAACGACCCCCTCAACCTCCTCGCCGTCGACTCCTCGGCGAACCGCCGCAAGTCCGACGGCGACGCCGCGACCTGGCTCCCGCCGAACAGGGCGTACCGCTGCGCCTATGTGGCGCGGCAGGTCGCCGTGAAGAAGAAGTACGGGGTGTGGGTGACCGGCGGCGAGCGGGACGCGATGAAGCGGGTCCTCGAACGCTGTCCGCAGCAGAAACTGCCGTAGGCGGTTCGCCCACCAGGAAAAACGTTTCGTCCTGCGGAGGGAGATCCTTACCCTGTCCGCATGGACCTGAACATATCGACCCTCGCCGACCGTCCCGAGCTGGAAGGGCCGATGTGGGGCATGCTCGACCTCTGGCCCGAGTTCATGATGTACGACCCGGTGGGCTGGGCGAACATCGGCCGGATCGTGCGTGAGCTGCCGGAGTACGTCCTCGTCGCCACCGACGCCGAGGGCAAGGTCGTCGCGCGCGGCTTCAGCGTCCCCTTCCGGATGGACGTCGACGGCCGCCGCGAACTCCCGCCCCGCGGCTGGGACGAGGTGCTGCTCTGGGCCTTCTCGGACCTGCGGGCCGGCCGTGAGGCGGACACCGTCAGCGCGATCGAGATCACCGTCGACACGAGCGCGCTCGGCAACGGCGTCTCGCACCGGATGCTCGCCGCGATGCGGGACAACACGCGGCGGCTCGGATTCTCGGAGCTCGTCGCCCCGGTCCGCCCCAACGGCAAGCATCTGGAGGCGGGTTCCTCGATCCACGAGTACGCCTTCCGCACCCGTGAGTCCGACGGCCTGCCCGTCGACCCGTGGCTGCGCGTCCACGTCCGCGCGGGCGGTGTCATCGAGGCGGTGGCCCCGGCGTCGATGACGGTCAGCGGCTCCGTCGAGCAGTGGCGCAAATGGACGGGGCTGCCGTTCGACACGGACGGCCCGGTCGAGGTCGAGAAGGCCCTCGTCCCGGTCCACTGCGAGGTCTCGCGCGGGTACGCGGTCTACGTCGAGCCCAACGTGTGGGTACGCCACCGCATCTGACGGCACGTGGAAGGACAGGGCGTCACTTCGGTGCGACGACGTCCTCGGCCGGCGGGGCCTTCGCCTCGACCGGCCGGTCGTAGTGCGTGAACGTGACCGTCCCCGGCTCGTCGCCGCCCGTCCTGACGATCCGCAGGATGTACGGGGTGCCCTCCGCGGCGACGTGGACGGTGGTCGTCCCGTCGTCGCCGCCGCCCGGGTCGGTCAGCTTCAGCGCCCTCCGCCCGTCGACGGTGCTCTCCCCGTCCCGCACGATCCCGGGCCGTCCGTGCTCGAACCCGGCGAGCGGCCGCGCCGGGTCGCAGAGCGCCAGCTCGTCCGGGGCGTCGGGGCCGTCGACGGGCGGCTTCGTCCAGTTGCCCCTGAGCTCGTCGATCAGGGCCTCCATCTCCTCCGGGCTCCGGTGCCTCTCCTGCATGCGCAGGAGCGACTCGTCGCGGCGCAGGTACACGGTCTTGTCGTCGACCTTGACCAGCTCGGCCGTGCCCGTCGCGCCGTACGTCATCGTGGCGGTGCACCTTCCACGGGAGTCGAGGGACACATACCCCTTCATCGGGACTCCCAGGGAGAGCCCGTCGGTGTACCGGGTCACGGACTTCGCCGAGTTCGTCGCCCTGACCGCCTCGTCGAGCAGCTGCGGTCCGGTCGGCTCCCCGCCCGCGCCGCAGGCGGTGGCGGAGAGCGCGACGGCTGCGCAGAGGACGGTGGCGACGCCGGAACGGCGGAGCGGGGGGCGCATGGGGGTGCCTCCGAGGGCGGGTACGGGGGAAGGGGGCCCCGTGGGGCCCCCGGTCCTGGTCCTGGTGGTGCGGGTCGTGCGGTGACCGGCTGGGTCAGCCGACCTTCAGCTCCCACTGCGAGGGGTTGTAGTCGAAGCCGGGGTTCACCTCGACGGTCAGGTTCTTGGCGTCCTTCGGGGCGTCGAAGGCGACGGTGAGCGTGGCCTTCTTACCGGGCAGGACGGCACCCTGGAAGCCCGCGCCGACCTTCTCGTCGAAGATCTGCTCGGCCTCGACGCCGTCGGCGCCGGCCCGCGCGCTCAGCAGGACGCCGACCGCGTCGAAGTTCTTCTTGTCGCCGTTCTCGACGACGACGGTGACCTGGTAGGCCTTGTTGCCCTTGGTGTGGCCGACCGCGTACTCGCTCGCGGCGTAGGGCTTCGGGTCCGAGACCGTGATCTTCAGGTCGTTGTCGTAGACCACGGAGTCGCCCTCCGCCAGGGTCTTGCCCTTGTCCGCCTTGCCGGCGTCGCCCGAGGGCGCCCCGGACTTCGCCGGGTCCTTCGGCGCCGCGTCCTTGATGCTCTTGTCGATCTCCTCGACCGCGTCGCTGACCGCCGTGACCGTGATGATCAGGCCGACCGTCGCGAGGATCAGGGACACGAGGCCGAGGATCGCGCCGGTGAGGGTCACACCCTTGTTGTTCGCCTCGCCGCGCTTGACGCGGCCCTTGCCGACCAGGCCCAGGATCAGGGCGATGAGGCCGAGCGTGCCGGCCAGCCAGAAGAGCAGCGGGATGAGGCCGGAGACCGTGCCGATGATGCCGAGGATCAGGGCCGCCGTGCCGAGCCCGTTGCGCATGACCTGCCGCGGGGCGGCGGCGGGGACCTGAGTGTCGTACGACATGGGTGTGTCCTCCCGGACAGAGAAGCTGTCTGAAGCGATGGGTCAATCACAGCAGAGCTTGTGAACCGAGTCAACACGATTCACGAAAGACGAGTCAGCTCACGCTGTGAAGTGGTGTCGTGGGCGTTCGTCGGTAAGATCGATGTCACACGAGGAAACGGGCGAGGCGAGCCAGGGGAGATGAGTCAGGTGCCGGAGGAGCGCGCGGGAGACACGGGCGACGTACGCGACGTGGGAGACAGCGGATCGGCCGAGGTGACCGCCGCCGGGATCGCACGGCTCGCCGGGGTCGGCCGGGCGGCCGTCAGCAACTGGCGCCGCCGCCACCCCGACTTCCCCAAGCCCGTGGGCGGCACCGAGACCAGCCCCTCCTTCGCCCTCGCCGACGTCGAGCGGTGGCTCCGCGAGCAGGGCAAGCTGGCCGAGGTCCCCCTGCGCGAGCGCGTCTGGCAGCAGATCGCGGGCCACCCCGCCGGCGCCGTCACCGCCCTCGTCCACGCCGGCTGCGCCCTCCTGCTCGTACGGGACAGGTCGGCGGCCTGGCCGGCGCTCGCCGCGCTGCCGGACGAGCGGCTCACGGGCGTCCTCCCCGTCGCCCTGGAGGAGACGCTCACCGAGCGCCTCGGCCCCGAGCGGCCCGTCCTCACCCCCACCGTCGCCGCGCTCACCGCCTCCGTCCCCCTCCTCCGGGGGGCCGCCGAGCTCGCGGCCGAGCTGGGCGGGGTCCGCCCCGCCTTCGAGTTCCTGCTCGGCCGTCACCTCGACGCCAACCCCCGGCAGTACACGCTGACCCCGCCCGGCCCCGCCGCCCTGATGGCCGCCCTCGCGACCGGCGGCACGGCACCGGCGGCCGGCGCCGGCGCCGACACCCGTGCCCCGCTCACCGTCCTCGACCCCGCCTGCGGCACCGGCGGCCTGCTCGGCGCGGTCGAGCGGCCCGGCGCGGTCTGCGGCCAGGACGCGGACCACGACCTCGCCGCGCTCACCGCGCTCCGCCTGGCCCTCTCCGCCGAGACCGCCGCCGACATCCGCGTCCGCTCGGGCGACAGCCTCCGGGCCGACGCCTTCCCGGTGCTCGCCGCCGACGCCGTCCTCTGCCACCCGCCGTTCAACGAGCGCAACTGGGGCCACGACGAACTGGCCTACGACCCCCGCTGGGAGTACGGCTTCCCGGCCCGTACGGAGTCCGAACTCGCCTGGGTGCAGCACGCCCTGGCCCGCCTCCGCCCCGGCGGCACCGCCGTCCTCCTCATGCCGCCCGCCGCCGCCTCCCGCCGCTCCGGCCGCCGGATCCGCGCCGACCTGCTCCGCCGCGGCGCCCTCCGCGCGGTCGTCGCCCTCCCGGCCGGCGCCGCGCCCCCCTACGGCATCCCGCTCCACCTCTGGGTCCTCCGCAGGCCCGTCCCCGGCGAGCGCCCCGCCGCCGAACTGCTCCTCGTCGACACCGCCTCCGAGCACACCGGCCAGGGCGGCCGGGACGGGCAGGGCGGCCAGGGCGGCAGGGACAGCCGCGACCGGCTCGACTGGCCCGCCGTCCACACGGCCGTCCTGGACGCCTGGACGGCCTTCGACCGGGACGGGACCCTCGCCGCGACCCCCGGCGAGAGCCGCGCCGTCCCCGTCATCGAGCTCCTCGACGACGACGTCGACCTCGCCCCCGCCCGCCACCTCCCGCCCCGGGCCGCCGCCGAGGGCGCGACCCAACTGGCCCTCGTCCGCGAGCGGCTCGCCGAGACCCTGCACCGGACCCGCGAGCTGACCCCCGCGCCCGTGACCGAGCCCGCCACGACCGGGGGAGGCCCGGCGGGCGCCACGGCCGGCACGACCACCGTCGGCGAACTCGCCCGCGCCGGAGCCCTCACCCTGCACGCGGGCGGCGCGGGCACGGCCCCCGCGGGCGCCCCCGTAGCCGTCCTCACCGACCACGACGTCCTCGCCGCCCAGCCGCCCTCCGGCACGCTCCCCGACGGCCCGCCCGAGGACCCGGTCCTCCTCGCCGCCGGAGACGTCGTCGTCCCGGTCCTCGGCGGCGGCGCGGCCGTCCGCGTCGTCGACACCCCGGCCGCCGGCGCCGCCCTCGGCCGCAACCTCCAGCTCCTCCGCCCCGACCCGGCCGCCCTCGACCCCTGGTTCCTGGCCGGATTCCTCCGGGCCACCGCCAACACCCGGCAGGCCAGCAGCTACGCCTCCACCGCGACCCGGCTCGACGTGCGCCGCCTCCAGCTGCCGCGCCTGCCCCTGGCCGAACAGCGCCGGTTCGGCGAGCGGTTCCGCGCCCTCGCGGAGTTCGAGGAGACCCTGCGGCAGGCCTCCCGGCTCGGCGAGCAGCTCGTCCAGGGCCTGTACGACGGCCTGGCCGACGGCACGGTGGCGCCCTGAGGGTCCGGAGGGCCCGGAGAGCCCTGCGGGGCTGATCGGTTCGACAACGGTTCCGGACAACCCGGACCCGTTGTCGGCGACGGTGTATACGCTCGTCCCGGATCCGCCCCGGATCCGTACCGATCCGTTCCGATCCGTTGCGATCCGTTCGAGCAGGAGCAGCAGCCGAGATGTACGGCCCCCCGCAGGCCCCGCAGCCGTCGCCGCCCGGTCCCGCCTCCGGTGCCTCCGGTGGCCTGATCGCGCTGCGCGCCCTCTTCGTCGCGCTGCCGCTGCTCAGTTGCGGCTTCCTGGCCTGGGCGCCGATGCTGCGCCTCGCGATCCTCACGCGCACGGTGCGGGACTGGGTGTTCTTCGGGCTGTCCTTCGTCGTGGCCACCGCGCTCTTCGTCTACATGGGCGCCACGGGCGAGAAGGAGACCACCGACCTGGAGGCCGTCCTCGGGGTCGGCACGATCCTGGCCCTCGGGGCCGGTTCCGTCGCCTACTACCTCGTCGGCGAGATCCGCCACCACGAGCGCCGCCGCGCGGCGCAGGTGCCGGCCCCGTACGGGCCGGTCGGGTACGCGTACGGCCCGAACCCCTCCACCGCCACGACCACGCCGAGCGTGCCGCCGGCCCCGTCCCCGTACGGCGCCGCCGCGCCCCAGCCGCCCGCGGCACCCCGCATCGAGCAGGTCCGTGCCGAGCTCGACGAGCTCAGCGACCTCCTGCGCCGGGACGGCCGGGACGGCCGGGACGGCCGTCCCGACGGGGAAGGCGAAGACCGGAGATGAACGGGCGTGTCATCGGCGGGCGTTACGAGCTCTCCACCGTCATCGGCCAGGGCGGCATGGGCCAGGTCTGGACGGCGTACGACGGACGGCTCGACCGCCGGGTCGCGGTGAAGCTGCTGCACCCCGCCGGCATCGCCGGGCCCGCGACCGCCGCCGACGAGCTGCGCCGCCGCTTCGTGCGCGAGTGCCGGGTCACGGCGCAGGTCGACCACCCGGGCCTGGTCACCGTGCACGACGCCGGCAGCGACGGCGAGGACCTCTACCTCGTCATGCAGTACGTCGAGGGCGCGGACCTCGCCGACCACCTCGCCGAGAACGACCCGTACCCCTGGGAGTGGGCCGTCAGCGTCGCCGCGCAGCTGTGCGCGGTCCTTGCCGCCGTCCACGCGGTGCCGATCGTGCACCGCGACCTCAAGCCGCGGAACGTGATGGTCCGCCCGGACGGCACGGTCACCGTCCTCGACCTGGGCGTCGCGTCCGTCCTCGACACGGACACCACCCGCCTCACCCACACCGGTTCCCCCATCGGCAGCCCGGCGTACATGGCGCCCGAGCAGGCCATGGGCGGCGCCGTCGGCCCGTACACCGACCTGTACGCGCTCGGCGCCCTCCTCCACGAACTCCTCAGCGGGGACGTCCCCTTCTCCGGTTCGACCGCGCTCGGCGTGCTGCACCGGCACCTGTACGAGCCGCCGCGCCCGATCCGCCAGCTGCGCCCCGAGGTACCCGAGGTCCTCGAAGCGCTCGTGCTGCGCCTCCTCGCCAAGGACCCGCGCGACCGGCCGTCGGGCGCGCAGGAGGTGTACGAGCACCTCCTGCCGCTGCTGCCCGCGCGCGGGGCCCCGGCGGGTCCGATGGACCCGACCCGCCCGTTCCTGCGCCCGCACGCCCCGTGGCCGGACCGGAGCGCCGCCCAGGCGCCGCTGCCGGCGCCGCCCACCGTGCCCGTACCGCCCGTTCCCGTGCCCGTACCGCCCGTTCCCGTCCCCGTGCAGCCGCCGGCCCCGCCGGCCGACCCCCGGATGTACGCGACGACGCCGCCACCCCCGCCGGTGCCGCCGAGGCCCGATGTGGCCGCCGCGGTCGACGAGGTCAAGCGGCTGCTCGCGGAGGGCTCGTTGACGCAGGCCGTGGACATCCTCGGCGGCATCCTGCCCGCCGCGGCGGCGGAGCACGGCGAGGGGTCGCCGGTCGTCCGGATCCTGCGCAAGCAGTACGCGTCGACGCTGATGGACGACGGTCAGTACCGGCGTGCGCTGCCGGAGTTGAGGCGCCTCGCGGAGGACCGCGCCGCGGAGGCGGGCCCGGCGGACCCGCAGACGCTCCAGTTCCGTTACGACGTGGCGGTGTGCCTGGAGCAGCTGGGCGAGACGGTCGCCGCGCTGGCGGAGTTCCGCGCGGTGCTGCCCTTCTACGCGCAGTCCCCCGACCCGGCGCGGGCCTTCGACATCCGCCACCGGACGGGCCTGCTGCACCTGGCGACGGGCGAGCACGCGGCCGGACAGGCGGAGCTGCAGCGGCTGTTGTTCGACGCGGAGCGCGCTTACGGCCCGTATCACCCGCTTCCGGTGGACTTGCGAAGGGCTTTGGACCGCCAGCGCCAGCTGGGTCCACGTCCCTGAAGCGGCCCTGACGGGACGCCAGAATCACGACTCGGCATCGCCTGGGGAAGTGGATCTTCCGCATCCCTTTTTTCGGTTTTGCTGCATGTAACGTTCGCGTCTGATCATGTCCACGTCCTGCAAGGAATCCTCATGACGACGCCGCCCGCGCCCCTCACCCCCGAGCAGCAGCCCGCCGCCTTCGGCGCCCCCGAGGCCCCCTCCAAGGGCAAGAAGATCCTCAAGAAGATCGGCGCCGTCCTCGTCGCGATCGTCGCCGTCCTCGCCTGGAAGTTCGGCGTCCCGTACCTCACGGGCGAGGCCCCGGTGCACGCCGAGGCGGGCGAGTGCGTCACGGTGACCGGTCCGGACAACGACCCGAAGGTCGACACCGTCGACTGCGCGGCCGGGAAGGCCGACACGTTCAAGGTCGTCAAGGTCGTCGAGGACACCTTCGACGTGACCAAGTGCGGCGACGAGCTCTCGGCGCTCGCCCAGCAGCTGGAGACGATCAAGTTCGTGCTCTGCCTCGAAGAGGTCCCCGCGAAGTAGCACGGCGGACACACGCACCGAGAAGGGCCGGAACCCCGGGGGGTTCCGGCCCTTCCCGCGTGCGAGCATGCTCCGGTGCGTGAACTGAGTGAGTTGATCGAGGTCGAGGACCCGGCGTGGCCCGTGCTCGGCGCGGAGTTGAGCGGGGCGGCCGTGCCCGTCGACGTGCTGGACGCCGACCCGGAGCGCGGGGCCGCCGCGCTCGTGCAGACGCAGGTGACCGTGCGGTCGTTCCTCGGCGCGTTCCTGCTGCGCAGCGGCGGGGCGTTCGTCGACGACGGCTGGCTGCGCGTGTACGGCAGTCCCGCCGCCGACAACCCCCGACGGCTGCCCTCCCTCGCGCGGGTCAACGGCTACCCGCCCGTGACCGTCCCCGACTGGCAGCCCCGCGCCGGGCTCGTCGTGGCCCACGACGTCCTGGGCGGCGCGTTCGTCCTCCAGGGCGGACCGGCCGAGCAGACCGGGCTGCCGGGGCAGCCCGGCGAGATGATCTACTTCGCCCCGGACTCCCTCCGGTGGGAGGCACTGGGCTCCGGCTACGGAGCCTGGCTCTCGTGGATGCTCGCCGGCGGCACGGAGGAGTTCTACGAGAACCTCCGCTGGCCCGGCTGGCGCGACGAGGTCCGTGACCTGGACGGGGACCGGGGGCTCACCCTCCACCCGCCGCTGTGGTCCGCCGAGGCCCACCAGGACCTGGGAGCCACGAGCCGACGGGTCGTGGCGATGGCCGAGCTGCTGGGCCTGGCGAGGGAGACGAGCGTGCAGTTCGACGAGGCCGACCCCGGATCGCTGGGGGCGCTGTGAGCGGGACGATCCTGCGGACGGTGCGGACCGGGCGGCTCGACCTCGTACCGCTCGGACCAGCGCACGCCGAGGAGATGACCGGCGTCCTCGCCGATCCCGCCCTGCACGCCTTCATCGGCGGCGCCCCGCTGACCGCGCCCGAACTCCGCGCCCGGTACGAGCGGTTGGCCGCCGGATCGCCGGACCCCGCAGTGCTCTGGTGCAACTGGGTCGTGCGGCTCCGAGACGAGGACCGGCTCACCGGGACCGTGCAGGCCACGGTCGGCGACGGCGGGCGGCTCGCGGAGGTCGCCTGGGTCGTCGGCACCGACTGGCAGGGGCGGGGGATCGCCCGCGAGGCCGCCGGCGCCCTCGTCGGCCACCTCGCAGGCCAGGGCGTACGGACCGTCCTCGCGCACGTCCACCCCGAGCACGAGGCCTCCGCCGCCGTCGCCCGCGCGGCCGGACTCGCCCCGACCGGGGAGGAGCAGGACGGGGAGATCCGCTGGCGGCTGGACTTCCCCCGGTGACCTGAGACGGCCAGGGGCCTAGGCCCTGTCGTCGAACTCCCGCCTGCCCCGCGACGCCAAGCACGCACTCTCGCCGCACCGGGCGCGGGCCCGCGTACGTCCAGTACGCGGGCCCGCGCCCGGCACGTCGAGAGCACGCACCTGCCGCCGCAGGGCCCGCCCTTCGGGCGGACGACGGGACTTTCGCAACACGCCCTAGGGGGCGTCTCCCCACACCGTCGCGATGAGGGAACTCGCCGCCGCCGGGTCGCCCGCGAGGCGGCCCGCCTCGCGGACCTGGTCCGCGTCCAGCGCCCCGGACCTCACCAGTTCGACCGCCTCGTGGACGCCGTCGCCCTCGCCGTGCGCGAGCACGGCGAGGAACCAGCGCACCGCCTGCACCGGGTCCGGCTCGGTGCCGAAGCCGTCGCGGTACCAGCAGGCGGCCGCGTGCATCGCACCCGTGTGGCCGCGCTCGGCCGCCCAGAGGTACCAGGTCAGCGCCTCCTCGTCGCGGTCCAGCTCCGACAGCCGGTCGGCGAGCAGGGCACCCGCGATGTCGATCCCCTCGTCGGTGGCCCGCTCCAGGAGCAGCCGGGCCTCGTCGAAGTCGTCCACGAGCTGCGCGAGGTTGAGGCAGGCGTACGCGTCCCCCGCCCCGGCCGCCGCCCGGAACAGCCCGGCGGCGCGCTCGTGGTCCTCCGGGACGCCGATCCCTTCGAGCAGCATGTACCCGTAGGTGCGCTGCCCGGCCGGGTGTCCGGCCCCGGCCGCCGCGCGGGCGTACCGCACGGCGTCGGGCAGGGCCGACTCGTCGAAGTACTCCAGGTAGATCCCGGCCAGCAGCGCGGCGGCCTCCGCCGAGCCCGCGTCGGCCAGCGGCACGAGACCGACGGTCACCTCCGTCGCCAGCTCGGCTCCCTCCGCGCTGCCCTCCATGGCGGCCCGCACGAACGCGTGCCCGGCCGCCACCCACTCCCCGGCCTCGGCGGCCTTCCGTCCCTCGTCCAGATGCATGCGACGACCTTAAGGCCGGACCGGGGAACGCCTGATCGCCGAGGTCAGGCGCGTGTGCGGCAGCGCCACCAGCACGGTCAGGGCCAGCAGCGCCGCCGCCCCCGCCGCCAGGCCCGCCCGCAGCCCCGGCGGGCGGAACGCGCAGTCGACGGTGCCGGAGGGCGGCACCGGGAGGGCGAGGAGGCCGCCGTACGAGGCGGCGGGGGAGCCGGCGCAGGTCCAGCCCGCGACGCGCGGCGCCGCGACGACCACCGTGCCCGTGCCCGCCCCCGGCTTGAGCGTCGCCCTGATGCCGGTCGTCGTCGGGTGGACGGTCGTGGCCGCCCCCGCGCGCAGCGACGTCACCGCCTCCCGCAGCCGCGCGTGGTCCAGGCAGCCGACCTCGGCCCGCCCGTCGGCCGGGACCTCCACCCGGGCGCCGGCCGTCCGCTGGACCCCCAGCGAGGTCATGGCCGCGCTGCGCTTCGGCCGGCCGCCCAGGAGGTCCGCCGTGCGCGCGCCCAGCCGGGCCCGGCCCGTGGCGTCGGGTGCCCAGAGGAAGACCTCGGTGCCGACCGGACAGGCGCCCGCGCGCGGAGCCGCGTACACCCGGGCGCCCAGCAGGAGTTCCTGGTTGCGGAAGGGCGACGGGCCGTAGACCGGGGGCGGGCCCGGCGGGCGTACGGTCACGAGCGGGAGGTACGTCCCCGTGCGCGCCACGGCTCCGTCCCGCCAGCGCGCCCCCACCCCGAACACCGCGTCCGTCACCGGGTTGTCCAGGCTCAGCAGGTTCCGGCCCCGCGAGGTCCAGCCGCCGCCGAGCGCCGTCAGCGTCTCCGTGAGGACCGCCGGGGTGTGGCTGCTGTAGTACGCGGCGCCCTGACCGCCCAGGAGCAGCGGATCGTTGCCCGCGAACCGGGGCAGCCCCGGGTCCGTGCGGTACGCGGGCCAGCCGTCGGCCGCCGCCAGGGCCGCCGCCCGCCGCTCCTGCTCCGGCCCCAGCGGCGGGTAGTCGTCGAGCCGGGCCGCCCGCTCCCGGTCCGCGTGGGCCGTGGTCGCCGCCGCCTGCCCGAGCAGTGTGCCCGTGACCAGGAGGGCGGCCAGGGCCCTGTACCGGCCCCGGCGGGGGAGGAGGAGCGCGCCCGCCACCGCCGTGAGGCCCGCGCCCGCGAGGAGCAGCGACGTCGGGGTGACGAGGCGGCTCGGCAGGGCGCCGGCCACCAGGGCGAGGACGACGGCCGCCCCCGCCGACAGCGCCCGCCGGTCCGGGAGGCCGTGGGAGACGGCCGTCCAGGCGGCGAGCACGAGGACGCCGGAGAGGACGAACGTCTGCCGGTACGGGCTGCCGTTCGGGGTGGCGAAGACATGCCAGACGAGATGGCTCGGGCCCCACTGCATCGAGAGCGCGACCGCCCCGCACAGCCCCGGCCACAGCCACCGCTCACGCCCCGGGAGGTCCCGGCGGAAGAGGAGCGTCGCGGCGAGCAGCGGCACCGCCGTGCAGACGAAGGCCGCGGGGGTGGCGAAGCTGTACGTCGCCGGGAGCAGCCGGGCGAGGACGTCCGTGGCGGCCGCCGGGCCGAACTCCCTGACCACACCGGGGTACGCGTGACGCGACCCGAGGAAGACCGGGACGAGGACGGGGGCGGCGAGACCGACGCCGAGCGCCGTCGTCAGCGCGGCCCGCAGCAGCGTCCGCACCGGAGCCCGGCCGGAGGGCCCCGCCGTCGCCAGACGGACCAGGAGCACGAGGGCCGCGCCGAGCGTCGCCATGTACGCCGTGTAGAAGTTCGCCAGCCAGCACACCGCCACCACCAGCGGCCCCAGGAGCGGCCTGCGGCCCTCCCGTACCCACTCGCCGACCAGGCAGAGCAGCGGGAGGGCGATCA
Organism: Streptomyces sp. NPDC015130; assembly: GCF_043080005.1. Lineage (NCBI taxonomy): Bacteria > Bacillati > Actinomycetota > Actinomycetes > Kitasatosporales > Streptomycetaceae > Streptomyces > Streptomyces sp. NPDC015130. The sequence goes on from NZ_JBIBVC010000011.1 coordinate 215,626, forward strand.
GGCCGTCCAGCCACATCGGGTTGTACGCGCCCTCCGCGAGCGACCAGCCGCACAGCGCGTACGCCGCGCCCAGGACCGCCGCCCACCACCACACGCCCCCCGGGCCGAGGCGCCGCAGCAGGAACGTCATCGCCGCCGCAGCGACCGCCGTCTTCAGGACGGTGATCCCGTACACCGCGTACTCGACGTCCGTCCGCGGGAGGAGCGCCGCGAGCGGGGCGAAGGGGCTCGACAGGTAGGTGCCGTAGTCGGGGAGGAAGCTCGTGCCCCAGCCCGCCCGCCAGTCGAGCAGCGGCCCGCCGTCCGCGCGGCCCCGCAGCAGGTCCCAGAGGTGCGCGTGGAACGGCACGAACTGGTTCGCGAGGTCGTTGACGGCCCGGTGGCGCGGCCCGAAGGGGAAGACGCGGGCCACGGCGTCGCCGGTGCAGACGGCGACCGCGGCGAGGAGGGCCGCGAGGGCGGGCGCACGGGCGGAGCGGGAGCGGGCGGGGATGTTCTGCTCGGTCTGCATGACGGGTCGAATATGCCAGTGACCAGCGCCCGAAGACCCGGCCCGGCAGGCCAGTTCACGCGATGGTCGCCTCTCCGTCATCCGCGCGGACCGGCCGGGTCACCGGGCTCCGTTGTCGTGGTCCGCGTGCTGCTCTCGATCGTGGTCCCGTGCTTCAACGAGGACGACGTCCTCACCCGCTTCCATGCCCGCGTGACCGAGGAATTCTCCCGTCTCGACGGGGAGTTCGAGCTGGTCTACGTGGACGACGGGAGCCGGGACCGGACCCTCCCGCTCCTCCGGGAGCTGGCCGCCGCCGACCCCGGCCGCGTCCGCTACGTCTCCTTCAGCCGCAACTTCGGCAAGGAGGCCGCGATGCTCGCCGGCCTCCGGCACGCCGCCGGGGACGCCGTCGTCATCATGGACGCCGACCTCCAGCACCCGCCCGAGCTCGTGCACCGCATGGTCGCCCTGCACGCCGAGGGGTACGACCAGGTCGTCGCCCGCCGCACCCGCGAGGGCGACCGGGTCACCCGTACCCTGACCGCCCGCCTCTACTACCGGGCGATCAACCGGCTCGTGGACGTCGAGCTCGTCGACGGCGTCGGCGACTTCCGGCTGCTGTCCCGCCGCACCGTCGACGCGCTCCTCGGCCTCGGCGAGTACAACCGCTTCTCCAAGGGCCTCTTCGCCTGGGTCGGCTTCCGCACCACGACCTTCTCCTACGAGAACGCCGTGCGCGAGGAGGGCCGCTCCAAGTGGACCTTCGGCAAGCTCCTCAACTACGGGCTCGACGGCCTCCTCTCCTTCAACAACAAGCCCCTGCGGGCCGCCGTCTACCTCGGCCTGCTCCTCCTCTCCCTCGCCTCCCTCTACGCCGCCTGGATCGTCGTCGACGCCCTGGCCAACGGCGTCGACACGCCCGGCTACGTCACGCTCCTCGTCGCCGTCACCGCGCTCGCCGGCGTCCAGATGGTGATGGTGGGACTCATCGGCGAGTACGTCGGCCGCATCTACTACGAGGTGAAGCGCCGCCCCCACTACCTGGTGCAGGAGACGGAGACGGGGCAGGAGGACCGGGAGAGGCGGGCCGACACCCGGCGGTCCGGTGACTCGTTGTGGGAAACAGTCGCTCCGAAGTAGTGGCTACGGCCCCGGCGACTCCCTACCATCGATCACCGCAAGGTCGTTCAACTGACGCACGACCCGCCCGGGAGGCTCCTGTGCACCGCCGCGATCGCCGCATTGCTCTCTCCGTCTCCGCCGCGCTCCTCGCGGCGCCGTTGCTCACCGCCTGCGGGAGCGACGCCCACCCAGGAGCGGCGGCCGTCGTCGGCGGTGAACGGATCGAGGTCTCGACGCTCCAGGCACAGGTCAAGGACGTGCGGGCCGCGCAGGCCGCCTCTCCGCAGGCCGCCCAGCTGCTCGGCACCAGCGGCGACCTCAACCGCCGCAAGCTCAACGGCCTGATCTTCGACCGGGTCGTGAACAAGGTCGCCGCCGACAACGGCGTCACCGCGACCCGCGCCGAGCTCCAGCAGACCCGCGCCGCGTTCGTCCGCCAGAGCGGCGGCGAGGACCAGCTGGAGGCCGTGCTGCTCCAGGAGCAGGGCGTGGCGCCCGACCAGATCGACGACGTCGTCCGCCGCAACGTCCTCATGAACAAGATCGCCGCCAAGCTGGGGATCACCGAGACGCCCGAGGGCCAGCAGAAGCTGACGGACGTCTTCACCGCCGCCTCGAAGTCCCTCGACATCGACGTGAACCCGCGCTTCGGCGCCTGGGACGACGCCCAGGTCCAGCTCGACGGCGGCTACGACGGCGGGCCCTGGCTGCGCCAGGTCAGCCAGGACCCGAGCGCGGCCCAGGCCGGGGCCTGAGACCGTCCGGGGGTGTGGCACCCCGGCCTGCTCCGTCCGGGTAGGTTCGAGGTGTGACATCTGAGAGCACCGGCCGCATCGTCCTGCTGACCGCCAGCCACCGCGTGGCGCCCGGACTGCTGTCCTGGCCCGCGTGGCAGGCCCTGCACGGCGCGGACCGGGTGCTCTGTCCCGACGAGCGCCACCCCCAGCTGCCGTACCTGAAGGACGCCGGCGTCGCCGTCGAGCACGCCCTGCCCACCGCGCAGGAGCTCGTCGAGGCGTGCGCCGGCGGCCGGACGATCGTGCTGCTGCCCTCCGGCGAGGGCGACCGCCGCCTGACCGACGGGCTCGCCCGGCTCGCCGGCTCCGGCCGGGTCTCCATGCCCGACCTGGAGCTGCTCCCCGGCTCGTACGACCTCCCCGGCTCCCGCCTGCTGGACGTGGTGCAGGTCATGGACCGGATCCGCCGCGAGTGCCCCTGGTCCTCGCAGCAGACGCACAAGGGGCTCGCCAAGTACGGCATCGAGGAGGCGTACGAGCTCGTCGAGGCGATCGAGACCGGTGACCGCGAGGAGCTCCGCGAGGAGCTCGGGGACGTCCTGCTCCAGGTCGTCTTCCACTCCCGGATCGCCGAGGAGGACGCGGAGGAGCCGTTCTCCGTGGACGACGTCGCCGGGACGATCGTCGAGAAGCTGATCCACCGGCACCCGCACGTCTTCGGGGACGCGACCGCCGAGACGCCGGAGGAGGTCAAGGCCCACTGGCTGCGGACCAAGGCCGTCGAGAAGCAGCGGGAGTCCGTGACCGACGGCGTGCCGCTCGGCCAGCCGGGGCTCGCGCTCGCCACGAAGCTGGCGGGCCGTGTGCGGACGGCCGGGCTCGACGTGGACCTGCCGGCGGGCGAGGGCATCGGGTACGAGCTCCTCGGCCTGGCCGCGCGTGCGGAGGCGGAAGGGGTGGACCCGGAGGCGGCGCTGCGCGCGGCGGCCCGGACGTACCGCGACGCGATCCGCGCGGCGGAGGGGCTGTGACGGGGGGAGCGAAGGAGGCGGGGAAGCCGCGCCGTCGCTTTCGCGACGCCGACTCGGCTCCGCTGATCCTGCTCGCCCCGGTCCTCGGGTGGGAGGCCTTGAGCGACGGCTCGGAGTGGTGGCTGCGGAGCGTCTCGGGGCTGTTGGCGCTGTGGGGCTTCGCACTGCTGGCGAAGGTCGCCGTCGGGCGCCTGCGCGGGCGCGCCCGCGCCTGAGCCCCCGGCTCACTCCCCGCGCGGCGCCCGGGCCCCGGGGTTGTGCCAGCTGAGCTGGGGCGGGCCGAGGAGGCGTTCGGCGGCGGTGCTCGGGCGGACCGTGAAGCGGCCCACGGCCGGGAGAGTGTCGTGGTGGACGCGGTCCGGGTCGGCGCCGAGCTCCGTCAGGACCTCGGCGGTCTCCGTCAGGAAGCCGGGCGGGCCGGCGAGGTAGACCTCGTGCGCGGGCCACTGCTCGCAGGCCTGGAGCGCGTGGATCAGCCGCTCGGTCGCCTGGTCGCGCCGGCGGCCGGGGGCCGCGGTGATGTAGGTGACGTTCAGTCCGGGGAGACGTTTCTTCAGGGCCTCGGCGTCGGGCCGCCCGTACAGGTGGTCCTTCGCCCGGGCCACGACGAACAGCCGCCCTTCCAGGTCCGGCTCCGCCTCGGCGGCCTCCTCCAGGAGGGCCCGCACGGGGGCCCAGCCCGTACCCGCGCATATATAGGTGCGGAGCCCGCCGGGGGGCGTCCGCGCGGTGAGGCCGCCGCCGGGGGCGCCGATCCGCAGGACCTCGCCGGGACCGGTCTCCTCGACCAGCGCCGTGCTCATCGCGCCGCCGGGGATCCGGCTCACATGGAGGTCGAGCGTGCCGTCGGCGCGGGGAGCGTTCGCGAGGGAGTAGGTGCGCCAGACGCGCGGGACGCGCAGCGAGCTGACGCTGACGTACTGGCCGGGGAGATAGGGGAAGGGCTGCCGGGGACGCAGGGTCAGGAGGGCCAGGCTGCCGCCGTACCGCTCGTGGCGGACGACGTCGGCGTCCCACCAGGCCGGCTCCCCGGCGCCGGTGGCCGCGTCGGCGCCGGCCCGCATCAGCTCGACCACGACCCCGTACGCCTCGGTCCAGGCCTTCTCCGCCTCGACGGTCCACGCCGAGCCGGCGGTGTGGGCGAAGGCGTGGATCAGGCTCTGGCCGACGGCGGCGTACAGGGCGGGCGAGGCCAGGAACTTGCGGTGGTCGCGGCCGAGGTGCCCCAGGTAGCCGGCGAGGGCGGGATCCTCCAGGTGGGTCACCACGTGCGTCAGCGCCGCGAAGAGCCGGTCCCGCTGGGGGGCCATGTCCTCGGGGAAGAGCTCGCGCACTCCCGGGTTGTTCCAGAAGAGGTGCGAGTAGAAGAAGGTGACGGCATGCTCGGCCCGTCTCTCGACGACCGCGAACGTGCTTCTGATCAGCTGGGGATCCACTGGCACGAATCTAGGGCACGTCGGGCGCCTCATGATCACAGGTTCTCCGTAGATGCCTCCGGTGGACCTCCCTGTACGGTCGGGGAGTGAGTACCAGCCCCGCCCCCGAGCTCTTCACCTGGGAGTTCGCCAGCGACCCCTACCCCGCCTACGCCTGGCTGCGGGAGCACGCGCCCGTGCACCGCACGAAGCTGCCCAGCGGCGTCGAGGCCTGGCTCGTGACCCGGTACGCGGACGCCCGGCAGGCCCTGGCCGACCAGCGGCTGTCCAAGAACCCGGCGCACCACGACGAGTCCCCGCACGCGAAGGGCAAGACGGGCATCCCGGGCGAGCGCAAGGCCGAGCTGATGACACATCTGCTCAACATCGACCCGCCCGACCACACCCGGCTGCGGCGGCTCGTGTCGAAGGCGTTCACGCCGCGCCGGGTCGCGGAGTTCGCGCCGCGCGTGCAGGAGCTGACCGACCGGCTCATGGACGGGTTCGTGGAGCGGGGGAGCGCCGACCTGATCCACGAGTTCGCGTTCCCGCTGCCGATCTACGCGATCTGTGACCTGCTCGGCGTGCCGCCGGAGGACCAGGACGACTTCCGGGACTGGGCCGGGATGATGATCCGGCACGGCGGCGGGCCGCGCGGCGGGGTCGCCCGCTCGGTGAAGAAGATGCGCGGCTACCTCGCGGAGCTGATCCACCGCAAGCGCGAGGAGCCCGGCGAGGACCTCATCTCGGGGCTCATCAGGGCCTCCGACCACGGTGAGCACCTCACCGAGAACGAGGCCGCGGCGATGGCCTTCATCATTCTCTTCGCCGGCTTCGAGACGACCGTGAACCTCATCGGCAACGGCGTCTACCAGCTGCTGCGCCACCCCGAACAGCGCGAGCGGCTCCAGGCGTCGGTCGCGGCGGGCGAGACGGGTCTCCTGGAGACGGGCGTCGAGGAACTGCTGCGGTACGACGGGCCGGTGGAGATGGCCACCTGGCGGTACGCGACGCAGGCGCTGACCATCGGCGGGCAGGAGATCCCGGCGGGCGACCCGGTGCTCGTGGTCCTCGCCGCGGCCAACCGGGACCCGGAGCGCTTCGCGGACCCGGACACACTGGACCTCTCGCGGCGCGACAGCCAGCACCTCGGGTACGGGCACGGCATCCACTACTGCCTGGGCGCGCCGCTCGCCCGGCTGGAGGGTCAGGCCGCGCTGGCCACGCTGCTGACGCGCCTGCCCGACCTGCGACTCGCGGTCGATCCGGCCGAACTGCGGTGGCGCGGAGGGCTCATCATGCGGGGATTGCGCACGCTTCCGGTGGATTTCACCCCTTCCGTATGCCTGCTGTGAGTTGACGGACCGTCAGAAATGTGATCTTCACGTGATCGGGGGTCCATCGACTTGTGACGAGCGTTCGAATGCCGCTACGTTTCCCGGCAAGTTTCAGCCGTCACGTGAAAGGCGTTCCTATGCGATCCGGGAACGGTCGACATCGTCGCCCCCGTCAGGCCCCCGCCATCGTCGTCGCCGCGGGTGTGACCGGCTCCGCCCTGGCGCTGCCGCTGCTCGCCACCGGCTCCGCCTCCGCCGCCGACGCCGCGACCTGGGACCGGGTCGCCGAGTGCGAGTCCGGCGGCCAGTGGAGCGCCAACTTCGGCAACGGCATGTACGGCGGCCTCCAGTTCACCCAGGAGAGCTGGGAGCGGAACGGTGGTCTCGACTACGCGCCCAGCCCCGATCTGGCCAGCCGCGCCCAGCAGATCGCGATCGCCGACAAGGCGTTCGCGGCCGGCGGCAAGGACTGGGCCACCTGCGCGCCCATCGCCGGTCTGACCAAGGACGGCAAGGCGACCGGGGTCGACCCGGGCCCGGCCACCGGCCCGCAGGAGCCCACGGGACCGGTCGCGGAGTCGAACCGGACCGCTGGCACCCCGGTCGCGCCCTCGCAGGCCGCCACCGAGAAGGCGGCCGAGAAGGCCGCCGAGCGGTCCGCCGCGCCCACGCGGGCTTCCGAGGGCACCGAGGCGCCCCGTGAGGCCTCTGAGGCTCCCGTCGCGCCCACCACCCCCGCGGACTCCGCCGCGCCGGTGAGCCCGACCGCGCCGTCGACGGGGACGACCCCCGACGGCTCGACCTCTCCGAGCGCACCCGGCGACCCCTCCGTGCCGGGCACGCCGACCACCCCGGGCACCCCGACCACGCCCGACACGTCCCTTACGCCCGAATCGCCCGAGACGCCGAAGGGTGACGCCTCGTCGGCCACGCCCGGCACCGGCAAGCACCGGGGTGAAGCAGCTCCGGAGGAAACCGGCGCAACGGACACTCCGGTCGAATCCGGTCGACACGCTTCACCGAAGGACAAGCTGGCGGAAACCCCCGCGGCGAAGCCCACGGCTGACGCGACGAAGGATTCGGGCGCAACGGACAGTCAGGACACTTCGGACGCGTACACCGTGCAGCCGGGTGACAACCTGTCCGAGATCGCACAGGAGAACGAACTCCCCGGCGGCTGGAACGCCCTCTACGACGCCAACCGCGGGACGGTGGGCACCGATCCGGACCTCATCGTCCCTGGTCAGAGCCTTGACCTGACGGTCGGTTCGGAGGAGGCGGCGAAGTAGTTCGAGGGCTTATGTCCGGTTCTGGGCAAGTGAGACATGGGTCTCTTCGCCCCAACTGGCGTGTCACGTCCGCGAACTTCGCTCCCGTCACCTCCCACCTGCACAAACACACCCCGCCGGAAGGCAAGTAAGGGCGGAATTTCCGCATTACGCCTCTTTGAACTTCCGGCGGGTCTGTGTCTACGGTCGTCACCGCTCGCCACCGCGGGCCCCGTCGACCGAAACGCCGAATCCTGCCGTCGGCCGATGGGAACAGTCGTCGCGAAAGCGCCGAAGGCAGGAGTGGGGGACCCAAGGTAAGTGCCGGTCCCGGCCGTTGAGACAGACGGCCGAAGACCGGCTTGGGGTGAAGCCGCGTGCTAGGACACGCGGCCGGGCAACTTTCCGGCCCGAACCCGACAGCTCACCTCACAGGCGTCGGTGAGGAGAATCTCCATGCTGTTTTCCGGCAAGGGCAAACACCGTCGTCCCTCCAAGGCCACCCAGGTCGCCACGATCGTCGGCGTCACCGGTGTCGCCGTGGCCGCCCCGCTGATGACCGCGGGCACCGCCTCGGCCGCCACGGCCTCCGAGTGGGACCGCGTCGCCCAGTGCGAGTCCGGCGGCAACTGGTCCATCAACACCGGCAACGGCTACTACGGCGGCCTGCAGTTCTCCGCCTCCACCTGGGCCGCGTACGGCGGCACCGCGTACGCCGCGACCGCCAACCAGGCCACGAAGTCCCAGCAGATCACCATTGCCGAGAAGGTCCTCGCGGGCCAGGGCAAGGGTGCCTGGCCGAGCTGTGGCGTGGGCCTCTCCCGTGCCTCCTACGACGGCGGCGCCGCCGAGAGCGCGCCGAAGCAGAGCGCGCCGAAGAAGAGCGTGCAGCAGCAGTCGCAGCAGACCCAGCCGCGCCCGGAGCGGAAGGCCGAGCAGCCGACCAGCCGCAGCGAGCAGCGCCAGGCCCCGAAGAAGGCGCAGCAGTACGCCGCGCCGAAGGCCGCCGCGCAGAAGACCGTCACCACCCCGGCCGGCAAGGTCGTCAAGAAGGGCGACGGCGAGTACAAGGTCGTCGCCGGCGACACCCTCGGCAAGATCGCCGAGGCGCACGGCGTCGAGGGCGGCTGGGCCGAGCTCTTCGAGCTGAACCAGGACGTCGTCGAGAACGCCGACCTCATCTACGTCGGCCAGCAGCTCCACCTGAAGTGACCCTGACGGGTCCGACGAGTCCGGCGGCTCGTCCGACCCCGACGACCCTCCCGCGGTGACCACCCCGGTCCGGCGTGCCCTCCCCCGTGCGCGCCGGACCGGGGTTCCGCGCATCCGGCCGGGGCGACCTCATGGTTACTGTCCAGTAGATCTGGGGCCCTTCGTCCCTTATTGCATGCCCTTGGGTCCTTTTTCGTCCCAGGGGGCGGGCGCGCGGCCGACCCGGGCCCCCGCGCCGGTTAGGCTCTTGCCGCAAGGCCGATCGACCCTGTACCGACCTTGCGTCACATTCAGCGTCACATCCCAGAAGGAGATGCTCGTGCCGTCCATCGACGTCGTCGTAGCCCGGGAAATCCTGGACTCCCGAGGCAACCCCACGGTCGAGGTCGAGGTCGGCCTCGACGACGGCAGCACCGGCCGTGCTGCCGTTCCGTCCGGCGCCTCCACCGGTGCGTTCGAGGCCATCGAGCTTCGCGACGGTGACCCCAACCGCTACCTGGGCAAGGGTGTCGAGAAGGCCGTCCTCGCCGTCATCGAGCAGATCGGCCCGGAGCTCGTCGGCTACGACGCCACCGAGCAGCGCCTGATCGACCAGGCCATGTTCGACCTGGACGCCACCGAGAACAAGGGCTCGCTCGGCGCGAACGCCATCCTCGGTGTCTCCCTGGCCGTCGCGCACGCCGCGTCCGAGGCCTCCGACCTCCCGCTCTTCCGCTACCTCGGCGGCCCGAACGCGCACCTGCTGCCCGTTCCGATGATGAACATCCTCAACGGTGGGTCGCACGCGGACTCCAACGTCGACATCCAGGAGTTCATGATCGCCCCGATCGGCGCGGAGTCCTTCTCCGAGGCCCTTCGCTGGGGTGCGGAGATCTACCACACGCTGAAGGGCGTGCTGAAGCGCAAGGGCCTCTCCACCGGCCTCGGCGACGAGGGCGGCTTCGCCCCGAACCTGGAGTCGAACCGCGCCGCCCTGGACCTCATCGTCGAGGCCATCAAGGAGGCCGGCTACACCCCGGGCACCGACGTCGCGCTCGCGCTCGACGTGGCCGCGTCCGAGTTCTACAAGGACGGCGCGTACGAGTTCGAGGGCAAGTCCCGCTCGGCCGCCGAGATGACCGAGTACTACGAGGAGCTCGTCTCCGCGTACCCGATGGTCTCCATCGAGGACCCGCTGTTCGAGGACGACTGGGCGGGCTGGAAGGTCCTCACCGACAAGCTGGGCACCAAGGTCCAGATCGTCGGCGACGACCTCTTCGTCACCAACCCGGAGCGCCTCGCCCGCGGCATCGAGGAGGGCACCGCGAACGCCCTCCTGGTCAAGGTCAACCAGATCGGCTCGCTGACCGAGACCCTGGACGCCGTCGAGCTGGCCCAGCGCAACGGCTTCAAGTGCATGATGTCCCACCGCTCCGGCGAGACCGAGGACGTCACCATCGCCGACCTCGCCGTCGCGGTGAACTGCGGCCAGATCAAGACCGGCGCCCCGGCCCGCTCGGACCGCGTCGCCAAGTACAACCAGCTCCTGCGCATCGAGGAGATCCTCGACGACGCCGCGGTCTACGCCGGCCGCAGCGCGTTCCCGCGCTTCAAGGGCTGACAAGTCCCGAGGGGCCGGCACCGGCCTCGTAGGGCAGCTTCCGTACGTCCCCGTACTCGGTCCCGTACCGTGTGCGGGGACGTACGCATGAACAGGGGAGGCGACACGACATGGCCGCGAAGGACCGGGACCGGTTCTCCACCGCGACCCGGATCAGACTGCTCGGCGAGCAGACCGCCGCTCGTGTCTACCGCTCCCAGACCCGCCGCCAGGCCCGCCGCTCCCGGCTCACCGGCCGCGCGGCCTTCCTCGCCCTCGTCGTCTGCTCCCTCGTCGTGGCGCTCGCCTACCCGATGCGCAGCTACGTCTCGCAGCAGGGCGAGATCGAGGACCAGGAGCGCCGGGCCGCCGAGGCCGCCCAGCGGGTCGAGGAGCTGCGGGACGAGAAGGCCCGCCTCCAGGACCCTGCCTACGTCCGCCGCCTCGCCCGCGAGCACCTGCACTACGTGCTGCCCGGCGAGACCGGCTTCACCGTGAACGACCCCGACGCGGAGCAGCGGCCCCGCGCCGACCAGGGCACGGCCGAGCGCCCCTGGTACGACAACCTCTGGGACGGCGTCGACCACGCCGACCGCCCCTGACCCCTCCTCCGCGACAACGAGCAAGGCAACCGAAGACATGGAAACGCCCCCTCCGCAGACCGAACGCACCGAGCCCACCGCGACGGACATCGCCGCCTTCGAGCTCCAGCTCGGCCGGCCGCCGCGCGGCCTGCGCGCCATCGCGCACCGCTGCCCGTGCGGCAACCCGGACGTCGTCGAGACCGCGCCGCGCCTCCCCGACGGCACGCCGTTCCCGACCACGTACTACCTGACCTGCCCCCGGGCGGCCTCCGCCATCGGCACCCTGGAGGCCAACGGGGTCATGAAGGAGATGCAGGCCCGGCTCGCCACCGACCCCGAGCTGGCCGCCGCCTACCGCGCCGCGCACGAGGACTACCTCGCCCGCCGCGACGCGATCGAGGTCCTGGAGGGCTTCCCGAGCGCCGGCGGCATGCCGGACCGCGTGAAGTGCCTGCACGTCCTCGTCGGCCACTCGCTGGTCGCGGGCCCGGGCGTCAACCCCTTCGGCGACGAGGCCCTCGCGATGCTGCCGGAGTGGTGGGCGAAGGGCGCGTGCGTGAACCCCTGCGCCGACAAGGAAGAGAAGGAGTCCGCGGAATGACCCGGGTCGCCGGAATCGACTGCGGTACGAACTCGATCCGCCTCCTCGTCGCCGACGTGCACCCGGAGACGGGCGACCTCGTCGAGCTGGACCGGCGGATGACGATCGTCCGGCTCGGCCAGGGCGTCGACAGGACGGGGCGCCTCGCGCCCGAGGCGCTGGAGCGCACCTTCGCGGCCTGCCGCGAGTACGCCGAGGTCATCAAGGAGCTGGGCGCCGAGAAGCTCCGCTTCGTCGCCACCTCCGCCTCCCGCGACGCGGAGAACCGCGACGAGTTCGTGAACGGGGTCGTGGAGATCCTGGGCGTCGAGCCCGAGGTGATCACCGGCGACCAGGAGGCCGCGTTCTCCTTCACCGGTGCCACCGGCGAGCTGCACGGCACGGAGACGTACCTCGTCGTGGACATCGGCGGCGGCTCGACCGAGTTCGTCACCGGCAACAAGCACGTCGAGGCGGCCCGCTCCGTCGACATCGGCTGCGTCCGGCTGACCGAGCGGCACGTCCGCCACGACCCGCCGACCGCCGAGGAGGTCGACGCGATCCGCGCCGACGTCCGGTCCGCGCTCGACCTGGCCGCGGAGACCGTGCCGATCGGCACGGCCGAGACCCTCGTCGGGCTCGCCGGCTCGGTCACCACCGTCGCCGCGATCGCCCTCGGCCTCCCGGAGTACGACTCCGAGAAGATCCACCACGCGCGGATCTCCGCCGAGCGCGTCGCCGAGGTCACCGGCCGGCTCCTCGCCTCCACGCACGACGAGCGGGCCGCGATCCCCGTCATCCACCCCGGCCGGGTCGACGTGATCATCGCCGGGGCGCTCGTCCTGAGCGAGATCATGGAGCGCGTCGGAGCGAGCGAGGTCGTCGTCAGCGAGCACGACATTCTCGATGGGATCGCCCTATCCGTCGCATAGTGGGCGCCTATCGAGCCCTCCGGCGACACCCTGTCGGAAAAGGTTCGTGAAGTTCTTCACAAGGAAAAGGGCCCTGACGGCGCCCGAGGAGGGTCTTTAGCCCCTCCGAGGGGCGTCTCAGGGCCCTTTCGCAGGTTCGGGGGCCACTTCGCTCGTTGTTTCCATCGCGTGAACGCATCTGGTGGTTCAGCGTTAACGAGGGCTCTCCAGGCCAGTTCACAAGGGGTGAACAACGTTCACCGGCGCACCCCGGTTCCTTTGCAGCGCCATGACATGGATCACGTGGGCGGCGGAGTGTAGCAGAGGTCCGCCAGGACCTTGTGAAGGGGCGCACGAGCACCCCCCCAGTGCGGGGTGGATACTCGATCCCATGAGCACCACGGAGCGTCCCAGGATCCTCGTAGTAGGCGGCGGGTACGTAGGCCTGTACGCAGCTCGGCGCATCCTCAAGAAGATGCGCTACGCGGAAGCGACCGTCACGGTCGTCGACCCGCGGTCGTACATGACCTATCAGCCCTTCCTGCCCGAAGCCGCCGCCGGCAGCATCTCGCCGCGTCACGTCGTCGTCCCGCTGCGACGCGTCGTCCGCGGAGCGGAGGTGCTCACCGGCCGGGTCACCACCATCGACCAGGACCGCAAGGTCGCCACGATCTCGCCGCTCGTCGGCGAGGCGTACGAGCTGCCTTTCGACTTCCTCGTCATCGCCATGGGCGCGGTCTCCCGCACCTTCCCGATCCCCGGTCTCGCCGAGCAGGGCATCGGCATGAAGGGCATCGAGGAGGCCATCGGCCTGCGCAACCACGTCCTCGAGCAGCTCGACAAGGCCGACTCGACCACCGATGAGGAGGTCCGCCGCAAGGCGCTGACCTTCGTCTTCGTCGGCGGTGGCTTCGCCGGCGCCGAGACGATCGGCGAGGTCGAGGACATGGCCCGCGACGCCGCGAAGTACTACCAGAACGTGAAGCGCGAGGACATGCGCTTCATCCTGGTCGACGCCGCGGACAAGATCCTTCCCGAGGTCGGCCCCAAGCTCGGCCAGTACGGCAAGGAGCACCTGGAGTCCCGCGGGATCGAGATCTACCTCGAGACCTCCATGGACTCCTGCGTCGACGGCCACGTCGTGCTGAAGAACGGCCTCGAGGTCGACTCCAGCACGATCGTGTGGACCGCCGGCGTGAAGCCGAACCCGGCGCTCTCCCGCTTCGGTCTGCCGCTCGGCCCCCGCGGCCACGTGGACTGCAACGAGAAGCTCCAGATCAACGGCCTGGACTACGCCTGGGCCGCGGGCGACAACGCCCAGGTCCCGGACCTGGCCGCGGTCAAGGCCGGCGTCCCGGTCGAGCGCGCCTGGTGCCCGCCGAACGCCCAGCACGCCCTGCGCCAGGCCAAGGTCCTCGGCGACAACGTGGTGGCCGGCATGCGCGGCTTCCCGCAGAAGGAGTACAGCCACGCCAACAAGGGCGCGGTGGCCGGACTCGGTCTGCACAAGGGCGTCGCCATGATCGTCATGGGCAAGGTGAAGATCAAGCTCAAGGGCCGTCTCGCCTGGTACATGCACCGTGGCTACCACGGCATGGCCATGCCGACCTGGAACCGCAAGATCCGTGTCTTCGCCGACTGGACCCTCGGCATGTTCCTCAAGCGCGAGGTCGTCTCGCTCGGCGCCATGGAGACGCCGCGCGAGGAGTTCTACGAGGCCGCCAAGCCCGCCCCCGCCCCGGCCGCCCCGGTGCAGGAGAAGGCCAAGGCCTCCTGAGGCACGGCAGTACGCCACAGCAGTACGCGTAGGACCCGCAGTACCCGCAACACCCCGTCAAGGGCCGTCCGCCATCCGTGGTGCGGACGGCCCTTCGCGTGTTTTGCCGACTCCTTGCGCTGTGCCGGGAAGGCAAACGCCTACGCAGGGTGTTCCCTTGGTGACGAGCATTTCTGGGGCACGAGATCACGGAGGTGTGCACCATGGCCGACGCCGCGTCGCGGCTGACGACACTCGCCGAGGAACTCCTCGGAGGACCGCTGCCGGTGCGGCTGCGGGCCTGGGACGGCAGCGAGGCCGGACCCGCGGGGGCTCCCGTCCTGATCGTCCGCGACCGCCGCGCCCTGCGGAGAATGATCTGGAGGCCCGGCGAACTGGGCCTGGCCCGCGCCTGGGTGGCCGGGGAGCTCGACGTCGAGGGAGACCTGTACGAGGTCCTGGACCGGCTCTCGGGTCTCCTCTGGGAGCGCCCCGAGGACACCAGGAGCCGCCTCGCGGCCCTGCGGGACTCCGTACGCGACCCGCGGCTCCGCGCCGCCGCCCGCGCCCTGCTGCGGCTCGCCGGGCCCCTGCCGCCCCCGCCGCCGCCCGCCGAGGAGATGCGCGGCCGCAGCGGCCGCAGCCACAGCAGGCGCCGCGACAAGCAGGCGATCAGTCACCACTACGACGTGGGCAACGACTTCTACGAGATCGTCCTCGGTCCGTCCATGGTGTACTCCTGCGCCTACTGGACGCCCGACGGCACCCTGGAGGACGCCCAGCGCGACAAGCTGGACCTCATCGCCCGCAAGCTGAACCTGGCGGAGGGCGACCGGCTCCTCGACGTGGGCTGCGGCTGGGGCTCCATGGGCATCCACGCCGCCCGCGAGTACGGCGCCAAGGTCGTCGGCATCACCCTCTCCCGCGAGCAGGCGGCGTACGCCCGCAAGCGCGTCGCCGACGAGGGCCTCACGGACCTGGTCGAGATCCGCGTCCAGGACTACCGGGACGTCGCGGACGGCCCGTACGACGCGATCTCGTCGATCGGCATGGCCGAGCACGTCGGGGCCGTGCGGTACCGGGAGTACGCCGACACCCTGTACGGGCTCCTCAGACCCGGCGGACGGCTCCTGAACCACCAGATCTCGCGCCGCCCCGAGCCCGACGAGACGGCCTACGAGATCGACCCCTTCATCGACGCGTACGTCTTCCCCGACGGCGAGCTCGCCCCCATGGGCCGCACCCTGTCCACCCTGGAGGACGCCGGCTTCGAGGTCCGGGACGTCGAGGCGATCCGCGAGCACTACGCGCTGACGCTCCGCCGCTGGGTGGCCAACCTGGAGCGTGACTGGGACCGGGCGGTCCGGCTCACCTCGCCCGGCCGGGCCCGCATCTGGCGGCTCTACATGGCGGCCTCCGCCGTCTCCTTCGAGCGCAACCGGATCGGCGTGAACCAGTTCCTCGCCGTGAAGACCCCGGTGTCGGGGCGGAGCGGGACGGCGCTGCGGCCGCGCGTCTGGAACGAGCGGCCCTGACCCCCGTACGCACGCGAAGGGCCGGCCTCCCCGGGTGGGGAGACCGGCCCTTCGGCCCGTGTCGGGCTACTCGGCCTTGATCGCGGAGAGCATGTTCAGCTTCGCCGCGCTGCGGGCCGGCCACAGGGAGGCGAGGACGCCGACCAGGGCCGCCAGGACCAGGAAGAGTCCGATCCGGTCCCAGGGCAGGACCAGGACGTAGCCCGGCAGGCTGCTCTTGAAGGTCTCGCCGATCGCCCAGCCGAGGAACGAGCCGAGACCGATGCCGACGACCGCGCCGAACACCGAGATGACCACGGCCTCCAGACGGACCATCCGCTTCACGCGGCGCCGGTCGAGACCGATCGCCCGCAGCATGCCGATCTCCTGCTGGCGCTCGAAGACCGACATCGCGAGGGTGTTCACGACACCGAGGACGGCGATGATCAGGGCCATGCCCAGCAGGCCGTACATGATGTTGAGCAGCATGTTGATCGGGCCGCCGAAGGAGTCACGGATGTCCTTGTGGTCCATCACCGTGATCGCCGGGTTGTCGCCCATGGCCTTCGACAGGGCCCGCTCGTGGGCCGCGCTCGCGCCGCCGTCCGTGGAGACGAAGATCTGGCGGATGGACGCCTGCTCCTCGTGCGCGGTGACCAGCTTCCGGTCGGCCATGACCGGCGAGACGAACTCGTTGGCCTTGTAGACGGCGCCGACGGTCAGCTTGCCCTTCTGCTTGTCGAGGAACTCGGCCGGGACGGTGTCGCCGACCTTCAGACCGCGCTTCGTGGCGACGTCGTCGTCGACGGCGATCGTGTTCCCGCCCAGGGAGGACAGCGAGCCCTTCAGGACGTCCAGCTTGAGGACCTTCTCGATGGCCCCGGGGGTGACGCCGGAGACCGAGACGTAGTCGCCCTTCAGCTCGAAGGCGCCGGCCTGCTGCGGGGAGACCGCGGTGACGCCGGGGGCCTTCTGCAGGGCGGTGAGCGCCTCCGTGCTCAGCCCGTCGCCGCTGGCCATGGTGACCATGTAGTCGGCCTTGATCTGGTCGGTCGTCACCTTGTCGAGGGCCGAGCCGACCGTGGCGCCGAGCACCGAGAGGCCGGTGACCAGGGTCAGGCCGATGGCGAGCGCGGAGGCGGTGGCGCCGGTGCGGCGCGGGTTGCGGACCGCGTTCAGGCCGGCGAGCTTGCCGGAGACCCCGAAGAGCTTCACGAAGACCGGGCGGATCAGGGCGATCACGGGCCGGGACAGGAACGGGATGAGCACGATCACGCCGATGAGCGTGAGGAAGGCACCGCCCGCGATGAGCATGCGGCCGTCGTCGCCGCCCTGGCCGGCGCCGAGCACGATCAGGACGACACCGAGCGCGGTGAGCGCGGCACCGATGGAGTTCCGCACGACGAGCGACTTGGTGCTCGCGGTGGCGTGGACGCTGCTCATGGCGGCGACCGGCGGGATCTTCGCGGCGCGGCGGCCGGGCAGCCAGGCGGCGAGCATCGTGATCAGGACACCCACGGCGAAGGCGCTGAGGGCCGGGGTGGCGCCCAGGACCAGGTCGCCGGCCGGGACCTTCATGTCGAAGGCGCTCATGGCCGAGCGGAGCCCGGCGGCCAGGCCGATGCCGAGGGCGTAGCCGACGGCGGAGGCGACCAGGCCGACGAGGCCGGCCTCGGCGAGGACCGAGCGGGTGATCTGCTTGCGCGAGGCACCGACCGCGCGCATCAGGGCCAGTTCCTTGGTGCGCTGGGCGACCAGCATCGTGAAGGTGTTGGAGATCAGGAAGACGCCGACGAAGAGGGCGATGCCGGCGAAGCCGAGGAGGACCTGGTTGAGGGCGCCGAGGCCGGCCTCGATGTCCTTGGCCTGCTGGTCGGCGAGGGCCTGGCCGGTCTGCGCGGTGGCGGCCTTCGGGACGACCTTCAGGACCTCGTCGAGGAGCTTGCCGTCGTCCGTGCCGGGGGCGGCGGTGACGGTCAGGTTCTGGAAGAAGCCGGGCTTCAGGTAGAGCTTCTGGGCGACGGCGGTGTCGAAGACGACGAGGCTGCCGCCGGCGTTGACGGCGCCGTCCTCGGTGGTGAAGACACCGGAGAGGGTGTACTCCTTCACCGGGCCGTTGGTGGCGACGCGGACGGTGTCGCCGACCTTGTAGCCGCCCTTGTCGGCGGTGTCCTTGTCGAGCGCGACCTGGCCGGCCGCGGCCGGGCCGTCGCCCGCGGTGAAGGTGAGGGCGCGGTCCTTGCCGTCCTTGCCGGGGGCGAAGTTGGTGCCCTTGTTGGACCAGCCGCTGCCGATCAGCTTGCCGTTCTTGTCGGGCACACCCGCGAAGCCGTCGACGCGCGGCGAGACGGAGGTGACCCCGTCGAGCTTCGCGACCTCGTCGACGTCCTGCTGGGAGAGCCCGGGGGCCTTGCGGGCCTGCTCGGGGTTCGGCCACATCTCGACGGCCACGGAGACGTCGTCGTAGCTCTTGGCCGACTGGTTGCGGAAGGCCTGGCCGAGGGTGTCGGTGAAGACGAGGGTGCCGGAGACGAAGGCCACGCCGAGCATCACGGCGAGGACGGTCATCAGCAGCCGCGCCTTGTGCGCGAGGACGTTGCGCAGGGCGGTACGGAACATGGGTGTGTCCTGGAGTCCTGGGAGAAGCGGGTGGGTACGGGGTGACGCGCGTGCGTCAGCTCGTACGGCCCTTGGCGTCGAAGGCCTTCATGCGGTCGAGCACCCCGTCGGCCGTCGGGTTCAGCATCTCGTCGACGATCCGGCCGTCCGCGAGGAAGATCACGCGGTCCGCGTAGGAGGCGGCGACCGGGTCGTGGGTGACCATGACGACGGTCTGGCCGAGCTCGCGGACCGAGTTGCGCAGGAAGCCCAGGACCTCGGCACCCGAGCGCGAGTCCAGGTTTCCGGTCGGCTCGTCACCGAAGATGATCTCGGGGCGGGAGGCCAGGGCGCGGGCCACGGCCACGCGCTGCTGCTGGCCGCCGGAGAGCTCGGTGGGGCGGTGGCTGAGGCGGGCGGAGAGGCCGAGCATGTCGATGACCTGCTGGACCCACTGCTTGTCGGCCTTGCGGCCGGCGATGTCCATCGGCAGCGTGATGTTCTCCAGGGCCGTCAGCGTCGGCAGCAGGTTGAAGGCCTGGAAGATGAAGCCGATCTTGTCCCGGCGGAGCTGCGTGAGCTGCTTGTCCTTGAGAGTGGAGAGCTCGGTCTCGCCGATCCGCACCGAGCCGGAGGAGAAGGAGTCCAGGCCGGCGACGCAGTGCATCAGGGTCGACTTGCCGGAGCCGGAGGGGCCCATGATCGCGGTGAACTCGCCCTGCCGGAAGTCGACGGTGACGTGGTCGAGCGCGACCACCTGGGTCTCGCCCTGTCCGTAGACCTTCGAGAGATCCGTGGCGCGGGCGGCCACCGCGGTGGCGCGGGACACGGTGGGGGTGGTGGTCACGAGGGGGACTCCTGTCACTGCGGGGCTGCTGCGGGAACCACTCCATCGTGTCGAGCGTTCCGGCCCGGGACGTCCGTCCACGTGCCCGTTCTCGGGGCAGACTCGAGTCGGACCGGAGCCCCCCGCACTCCTCCTGAGGTATGACGGCGCCCCCGAGAGTCGGCATCGCGCCGAGGTGACAGACGTGCGACGACTTTTCGTCATTCCGGTGGGCTCGCCTTTGCGCCTGCGACCCCTGTCACAGTTCGCCGAAAAGCCTCTCACCTGCACTGACGCACCCTCAAGCGTCAATAAAATAAGACAACATCGGGCCGATGTTCCGCTGAACGAGGGATAGGGCCCCGATAGGCTCCTGTGCCAACGCGGAGCTTCGCGCAACGCCCGGATGGTGGAATACGCAGACACGGCGAGCTTAAACCTCGCTGGCCCTCGGGCCGTACCGGTTCAAGTCCGGTTCCGGGCACCACCCCGGGCCGCAGGCGAGTGCCTGGGGCCCGGCGGCGCAGATCCCGATCAGCGCTCCCCTGTGTGCGGGAAAAGATCCTCCCCGAGCACTAGGGAGTTTCTTTTGCCTACGCATTACTCTTGACGCAAGGCCGCGCCGTGCGGTCTGCCATGGAGGAGTGAGATGAGGAGCAGCAACCCGGTCTTCTCGCGACGGGGGTTCAGCCGCGACAACGGCACCGCCGGCTTCGGCCAGCAGCCGCAGGCCGGGGGCCCCGCCGTAGGAACCAACCCCTACGCCACCGGTAACCCGTACGCCGAAGGCGCGACCAACCCGTACGCCACCAACCCGTACGCCCCGCAGGACGCGCAGGTGGGCGCCCCGCCGCAGGCCCGCGGCAACGTGATGACGATCGACGACGTCGTGAGCCGTACGGCCATGACGCTCGGCACGGTCGTGCTCACCGCCGTCCTGTCCTGGTTCCTGCTGCCGGTCGACTCGGCGAACCTGGGCAAGTCCTACGGCATCGCCATCGGCGCCGCCCTGGTCGCCTTCGTCCTGGCGATGGTGCAGTCCTTCAAGCGCAAGCCGTCCCCCGCGCTGATCCTGGGCTACGCCGCCTTCGAGGGCGTCTTCCTCGGTGTGATCTCGGCCGCCGTCTCGACGTACATCGCCGACGGCGTGGTCATCCAGGCGGTCCTGGGCACGATGGCGGTCTTCGCCGGTGTCCTGATCGCCTACAAGATGGGCTGGATCCGGGTCAACCGACGCTTCTACGGCTTCGTGATGGCCGCCGCCATGGGCTTCATGCTGCTCATGGTCGTCAACCTGCTGTTCGCCGTCTTCGCCGGCGGTGACGGCCTCGGCTTCCGCAGCGGTGGCCTCGGCATCCTCTTCGGTGTCATCGGCGTCATCCTGGGCGCCTGCTTCCTCGCCCTCGACTTCAAGCAGGTCGAGGACGGCGTGAACTACGGCGCCCCGCGCGAGGAGGCCTGGCTGGCCGCCTTCGGTCTCACCATGACCCTGGTGTGGATCTACCTGGAGATGCTGCGTCTGCTGTCGATCCTGCAGGGCGACGACTGACGCCTCTGAGCTCGGGGGAAGGGCCCGTCCGGCTTCGCGCCGGGCGGGCCCTTTCCGCGTTCCCGGACGCCCTCTACGCGGCGTCGAGGAGGACGCGGGCCGCGGCCTTCGCCTGGGCGGCGGGCTCGGGGGAGCCGGTGATGCCCGCGACGACCATGGCGCCGTTGGCGAGCAGGGCGAGCTGGTCGGCGAGGGCGGGCGGGGCGCCGAGGGCGTCCGTCTGCGCGGCCAGGTACGCCCGCAGGGCCTCCTTGTGGTCGCGGGCGAGGGTGGAGACGTTCGGGGCGACGCCGCCGAGCTCCCCGAAGGTGTTGATGAACGCGCAGCCGCGGAAGCCGGGTTCCGCGAACCAGGCGCCGAGCCAGTCGAAGACCGCGAGGGCCCGCTCGTACGGCCCGTCGGCGACCCGCTCCCCGTGCGCCGCGAGGGCCTCGCGCACGGCCTCGTCGCGCCGCCGCAGGACCGCCTCGACCAGCAGGTCCTTGGAGGGGAAGAGCTGGTAGAGGCGCTTGAGCGAGACCCCTGAGGCGGTGCGCAGCGCGTCCATGCCGACCGCCTGCACCCCGCGCTCGTCGAAGAGCCGCTCGGCGGTGTCGAGCACCTTCAGTTCGGCGGCTTCCGCATCCATCTGCCGATCACCCCTTGCGTAGAGAACCATCGTTCTCGTAGCCTACAGGGCATCGGGAGAACGATCGTTCTCCCGCCCGGCGCCACCACATCGGAAACGGGGAACCCGCATGTCCGCCTTCGCCCTGCGCGCCCGCACCGCCACCGTCGACGGGCTCGACGTCTTCTACCGGGAGGCCGGCGACCCGGCCGGTCCCACCCTCGTGCTGCTGCACGGCTTCCCGTCCAGCTCGCACATGTACCGCGGGCTCATGGCCGAGCTGGCCGACTCGTACCACCTGATCGCCCCGGACCACATCGGCTTCGGCGCCTCCGCCGCCCCGGCCGTCGAGGACTTCGCGTACAGCTTCGAGAAGCTCACCGAGATCACCCTCGGCCTCCTCGACCAGCTGGGCGTGGAGCGGTTCGCGCTCTACATCCAGGACTACGGGGCCCCCATCGGCCTGCGGATCGCCTCCCGGAACCCCGAGCGGGTCACCGCGATCGTCAGTCAGAGCGGCAACGCCTACCTGGAGGGCTTCACGCCCTTCTGGGACGTCCTCTTCGCCCACGCCAAGGACCGCGCGGCCAACGAGGCCGGGGTGCGGGAGCTGCTGACCGCCGAGGCCACCCGCTGGCAGTACACCCACGGCGTCCCGGCGGACCGGCTCGACCGGATCGCCCCGGAGACCTGGACCCTGGACCAGGCCGGCCTGGACCGGCCCGGGAACAAGGAGATCCAGCTCCAGCTCTTCTGGGACTACCAGTTCAACCTCGACGGCTACCCGGTCTTCCAGGAGTACTTCCGCACCCACCGGCCGCCGCTCCTCGCGGCCTGGGGGCGCGGCGACGAGATCTTCGGTCCCGCGGGCGCGTCGGCCTTCGCACGCGACCTGCCGGACGCCGAGATCCACCTGCTCGACGCCGGGCACTTCGCCCTGGAGACGCACGGGGAGGAGATCGCCGGGCTCGTCCGCGACTTCCTCGGCCGGCACGTGAAGTGACGTAGGGTCGCGGGGTGCTTGATACGAGTGAACTGACCGCGGCCGTCGAGCGCTTCGCCGACCGCCTGCGGGCCGCCCCGCAGAGCCGCCTCCAGCGCGGGGCGGCGGCCGAGGGGCTGGCGCTCGCCCGGGAGCTCTCGGTACGCGCCCAGCGCGCCGAGAACCCGGAGCGGGAGCCGCTGACGATGCCGGACGCGGGGGTCTTCACCGTCGCCGACCAGCTCGTCGTCGCCGGGACCGATCTGGCCGAGATCCTGCGAACGGCCCCGGCCGGTTCCCGCGCGGGGGAACTGGGCGAGGCCGTGAGGCTGGTACGGGAGGCGGCGGAGCGCTCGGGGCTCTAGGGCGTGTCCGGGGGGGGGCCGGCGGGCTTCTGCGGCGCGGACCCCGGACGTCCGGCGGTCGGAGGCCGTCGCGGCGCCCCGAGGCCCCCTGGGGCGGGTGGTGCGAGGGTGCGGAATCAGAGGGACGCGATGACGCGGTCCGCCAGGATGTAGACGTTCTCCTCGTCCGTGTCGCCGTACGAGAAGGTGAGCGCGAAGGCGCCGGAGACGCCCGAGCCGCCGAGCAGCACCGGGGAACGGCCGGAACGCAGGGCCTCGGCGAGGCGCTCCGCGGTCTCGCGGTGCCCCGGGGTCATACAGAGCGTCGTGCCGTCCGCGAAGACGTACACGTCCAGCGTGCCGAGCGGGCCCGGGCGCACGTCGGTCAGTTCCGTACGGGTGTCCGCGAGCTCTTCCAGGCGGGCCACCGTCCGCTCGTGGTCGGTGACGACCGGGGTCTGCACCGGCACGAAGTCCGGGTGCGAGGGGTGGCGGCGGCGGGCCGCGGCCAGCTCCGCGGAGTCCTCGGGGAACTCGTCCAGCGGGTCGGCGAGGTCGGCGACGCCGTCGAGTGCGGCGGCCTCGGCCTCCATCGCCTCCAGGGCCATCGCCTCCAGGCCCGCGAAGTCGGCCTGGCGCGGGACGTAGAAGGTGCCGTCCTCGACCGGGCCGCCGAGCCCGCCGAGCAGGGACGGGGCGTCCGCCGCGTCACGCGCCTCCTGTGCGGCCCAGAAGGCACGGGCCTCCGCGAGCTCGCGCTCGCGCTCCTCGGCCAGCGCCTCGGCGACCGCGGCCCGTATCTCCGCGGCGGGCGAGGTGCGCGCTGCGGGGACCGTGACGCCGCGGGCGGCGGCCAGCTCGGCGCGCAGGCCGGTGACCTCCTTGCGGAGACCGTGGACGGCGTGCAGGGCAGCAGCGCCCACGGCCGTGGCAGCGGCCGTGGTCAGCAGCAGGGCAAGAGACATGGCGCTCACTGACGTACTCCCGATTCCGAGTCGATCCCCCGACTTCCTACATCAGCTTGTCCTGGGGTGGTGCTCGCTGTCAGTGCATTACGTCACGAATTGGACAGGTATTTTGGCCGGGTGTTTAGTCCCGAAACCCCTCTGACCTGCGAATATGGACCTCCCCCGGGACGTAGGTCACATCCTGGGGGAGATTCGGTCACGGCTCGGACGCGGTGGGGTTAGCCCCGGTAGGTCAGGAGAGGCGCTCGATGACCATCGCCATGCCCTGGCCACCGCCGACGCACATGGTCTCCAGGCCGAACTGCTTGTCGTGGAACTGGAGGCTGTTGATGAGCGTGCCGGTGATCCGGGCGCCCGTCATGCCGAAGGGGTGGCCGACGGCGATCGCACCGCCGTTGACGTTCACCTTGTCCAGGTCCAGGCCGAGCTCCTGGTAGGACGGGATGACCTGGGCGGCGAAGGCCTCGTTGATCTCCGCCAGGTCGATGTCGCCGATGGTCAGGCCGGCGCGCTTGAGAGCCTGCTTCGAGGCCTCGACCGGGCCGAGGCCCATGATCTCGGGGGAGAGGCCGGAGACGCCGGTGGAGACGATGCGGGCGAGCGGGGTCAGGCCGAGCTCGCGGGCCTTCGTGTCCGACATGATCACGAGCGCGGCGGCGCCGTCGTTCAGCGGGCAGCAGTTGGCGGCGGTGACGAGGCCGTCGGGGCGGAAGACCGGCTTGAGGCCCTGCACGCCCTCCAGGGTGACGCCGGCGCGGGGGCCGTCGTCCGTGGAGACGACGGTGCCGTCCGGCAGCGTCACGGGGGTGATCTCGCGCTCCCAGAAGCCGTTCTTGATGGCCTGCTCGGCGAGGTTCTGCGAGCGGACGCCGAACTCGTCCATCTCCTGGCGGCTGATGCCCTTCAGGCGGGCCAGGTTCTCGGCGGTCTGGCCCATCGCGATGTACGCGTCCGGGACGATGCCGTCCTCGCGCGGGTCGTGCCAGGTGGAGCCCTCGGAGGCGGCGACCTCGGCGGTGCGGGCCTCGGCCTCGGCGAAGAACGGGTTGTGCGTGTCGGGCAGCGAGTCCGAGTTGCCCTTCACGAAGCGGGACACCATCTCGACGCCGGCCGAGATGAAGACGTCGCCCTCGCCCGCCTTGATCGCGTGCAGCGCCATGCGGGAGGTCTGCAGGGAGGAGGAGCAGTAGCGGGTGATCGTGCAGCCCGGGAGGTGGTCCATGCCCATGCGCACGGAGACGATCCGGCCCAGGTTGTTGCCCTGCTCGCCGCCGGGCAGACCGCAGCCCAGCATCAGGTCGTCGATGTCGCGCGGGTCCAGCTCGGGCACCTTCGCCAGGGCGGCCTCGACGATGGTCGCGGTGAGGTCGTCCGGCCGCAGGTCCTTGAGGGAGCCCTTGAAGGCCCGGCCGATGGGCGAGCGGGCGGTCGAGACGATCACGGCTTCGGGCATCACGGCTCCATGAGGGTGCGGAGGGGTCGGACTGAAAGGGAAGTTACCCGTACGTACCGCACGGGTCACCGCCCGGACGGTGTGACGCGGACCTCTTTTCTAAGCGAGCGCTCAGCCGCAGCCGGCCCGTACGGGTCAGGTCTGGGCGTCCTCCGGGGCCGGGGCCGGGGATTCCGCGGCGGGGAGGCGCCTGCGGCGGCGGTGCTTGAGGAGGGCCCACGGGGCGCGGGCGCCCGTGACCTCGGTGCCCGCCTCCTTCGCCGCCTCCGCCGCCGCCTTCGCCACCGGCAGGATGTTCTCCCGGCGCGCCGGCTCCAGCCGGTCCGATTCCGGCCAGGCGCCGAGCGCCACGCACAGCGTCGGCAGCACCGCCATCGCCGCCGTCGCGTACCCCTCCGCCGAGGGGTGGAAGTTGTCCACGCCGAACATCTCGCGCGGGTTCGCCGCGAACTCCGGGCCGAGCAGGTCGCCCAGCGACACCGTCCGCCCGCCCTGCTCCACCACCACGATCGTCTGCGCCGCCGCCAGCTGCCGCGAGGCCCGCCGGGCCAGCCAGCGCAGCGGCTGGTAGACCGGCTCGATCGTCCCCAGGTCCGGGCAGGTCCCGACGACCACCTCCGCGCCCGCCGTCCGCAGCCGCCGCACCGCCGCCGCCAGGTGCCGCACCGACTCCGTCGGCGACATCCGGTGCGTCACGTCGTTCGCCCCGATCATGATCACGCACACGTCGGGCGTCACCGGCTGGGACAGGAGCAGCGACACCTGGCGCTCCAGGTCGTCCGAGCGCGCCCCCGACAGCGCCACGTTCCGCAGGACCACCGGCCGCTCCGCGACCGCCGCGAGCCCCGAGGCGAGCAGCGCGCCCGGCGTCTGACCCGTGCGGCGGACCCCTTGGCCCGCCGCCGTGGAATCACCCAGAAGGGCCAGTCGCAGCGGCTCCTCCGTGCCGAACGCCCGGCCGTACAGGCCGTCCGCAACCGGCGGCAGGGGCGCCGTCCCGTTCCCCACCGACCGCTTCGCCAGCTGCATCTCGGTCAGCAGGAGCCCGACCGCCGCCACGCCGAGGAGACCGATGCTCCCGCCGCCGTACGCCGCACCCGCCGCGATCCGCCGTGCCACCCTCGCCCTCGACATGGGGGCCGTCACCTCCTCCGGGCCGCACGGACCCTTCAAGCCGTTCAGGGTCTAAGTGCCCCGTAACCCGCTCCGACTACGCATACGCTGGCCACACCATTACGGAGACCCCGGAGATTACGGTGCAATTCCACGACTCGATGATCAGCCTCGTCGGCAACACCCCGCTGGTGAAGCTCAACAACGTCACAGCGGGCATCCAGGCGACCGTCCTGGCCAAGGTCGAGTACTTCAACCCCGGAGGCTCGGTCAAGGACCGGATCGCCGTGCGGATGATCGAGGCGGCCGAGCAGAGCGGCGAGCTCAAGCCCGGCGGCACCATCGTCGAGCCCACGTCCGGCAACACCGGCGTCGGCCTCGCGATCGTGGCCCAGCAGAAGGGTTACAAGTGCATCTTCGTCTGCCCCGACAAGGTGTCCCTCGACAAGATCAACGTCCTGCGGGCGTACGGTGCCGACGTCGTCGTCTGCCCCACCGCCGTGGACCCCGAGCACCCGGACTCGTACTACAACGTCTCGGACCGGCTCGTCCGTGAGACCCCCGGTGCCTGGAAGCCCGACCAGTACTCCAACCCGAACAACCCGCGCTCCCACTACGAGACCACCGGTCCCGAGCTCTGGGAGCAGACGGAGGGGAAGATCACCCACTTCGTCGCGGGCGTCGGCACCGGCGGCACCATCTCCGGCACCGGCAACTACCTCAAGGAGGCCAGCGGCGGCTCCGTGAAGGTCATCGGCGCCGACCCCGAGGGCTCCGTCTACTCGGGCGGCTCCGGCCGGCCGTACCTGGTCGAGGGCGTCGGCGAGGACTTCTGGCCGACCGCGTACGACCGGAACGTCACGGACCGGATCGTCGCCGTGTCCGACAAGGACTCCTTCCAGATGACCCGCCGCCTCGCCAAGGAGGAGGGCCTGCTCGTCGGCGGCTCCTGCGGCATGGCCGTCGTGGCCGCCCTGGAGGTCGCCCGCGAGCTCGGCCCGGACGACGTCGTCGTCGTGCTGCTGCCGGACTCCGGCCGCGGGTACATGTCGAAGATCTTCAGCGACGAGTGGATGGCGGGACACGGCTTCCTGGAGGACACCTCCTCCGCCACCGTCGCCGACGTCCTGCGCCACAAGGAGGGCGGCCTGCCCTCCCTCGTCCACATGCACCCGGACGAGACGGTCGGGCAGGCCATCGAGGTGCTGCGCGAGTACGGCGTCTCCCAGATGCCCATCGTCAAGCCCGGCGCCGGTCACCCCGACGTCATGGCCGCCGAGGTCGTCGGCTCGGTCGTCGAGCGCGAGCTCCTCGACGCGCTCTTCACCCAGCGCGCCTCCCTGGAGGACCCGCTGGAGCGCCACATGAGCCCGCCGCTGCCGCAGGTCGGCTCCGGCGAGCCCGTCGCCGACCTGATGACCGTCCTCGGCGAGTCCGCCGACGCGGCGATCGTCCTCGTCGAGGGCAAGCCGACCGGCGTCGTCAGCCGCCAGGACCTGCTGGCCTTCCTGGCCAACGGCGGCTCGAAGTAGCCGGAGGGATCCGAGGGGCGGGTGCTCCGGCGCACGTGAAACCGGTACTTCGTACAACCGGTACGAGCGTGACACGTACGCGCAGCACCCGCTTAACACGCGTCCGGCACATTGGTGCTTGTCGGCGTCAAGGACTTCCGGAGCGGCTCCCGGGCCTCCATGGACGCCGCGGACGCGGAGACCGGCCCTGACCCGGGCCCGTGTCCCTCGCGGGGACCGCCGTCGTCCCGCCCCCCCTTCACCGGGGGTGCGGCGGTCCCCGCGCCACATCTCCGCCTTCCCGCCCTCCCTCGCCTTTCCCTCCCTCCGCCTGGCTGCATATCCTTATGCAGAGTCATTGGCGGGTGAATAAGCGAGGGGGCGGCATGAGTGACAGCCCGGCCGGACGGCTGCAGGCGCTCTTCGAGGGGCACCGGCTGACGCCGACGCAGCGGCGGATCGCCCACTGCATGGTGCGCCGCGCCGCCGACGTGCCGTTCCTGTCCAGCGTCGAGCTCGCCGAGCTCGCCGGGGTCAGCCAGCCCTCCGTCACCCGCTTCGCGGTCGCCCTCGGCTTCGACGGGTACCCGGCGCTGCGCAAGCACCTGCGGGAGGTCGCGCCCCCGGAGCCCGGTGACGCGGGGGGTGAGCAGGGCAACGAGTACCAGCAGGCCGTGCTGGCCGAGATCGAGAACCTGCGGCACCTCGCCGGGCTGCTCGCCGACCCCGGGCCCGTCGAGCGGGCCGGCCGGCTCCTCGCCTCCTCGCGCCCGCTGCTCGTGCTCGGCCTGCGGGCGGCCTCCTCGCAGGCGCGGGGCTTCGCCTACTTCGCCGCCAAGGTCCACCCCGACGTGCGGCTCCTCGACGAGGGCGGGTCGATGCTCACGGACCGCGTCGACGCGGCCGTCCGGGCCGGGGCCACGGCGCTGCTCTGCTTCGCCCTGCCCCGGCACCCCCGGGAGGTCGTCGAGGCCCTGGAGTACGCCAGGGCGGCCGGGCTCACGGTGGTGGCCGTCGCCGACTCCGCGTTCGCGCCCGTCGCCGCCCACAGCGACCTGCTGATCCCGGCCGCCGTCGGCACGGGGCTCGCCTTCGACACGGCCTGCGCGCCGATGATGCTCGGCCGGGTCCTGCTGGAGGCCATGGCGGACGAACTCCCGGACGCGCAGGCGCGTCTGGAGGAGTTCGACACGAAGGCGGCCGCGCGGGGCCTGTTCGTGGAGTAGTCCGCCGGGCGGGGGTGTTCCGGGTCAGACCTGGAGCTCGGTGGCGATCTTCTTGAGCTGGTGGCGGGCCATCGCCAGGTTCGCGCGCTCCTTGTCCAGGGCGAGGTACATGAACAGGCCGTTCGAGCCCGAGGTCCTGAGCAGCCGGATCAGGTGGTACTGCCGGCCAAGGGTGATCAGGATGTCCTCGATCTCCTCGCCGAGGCCGAGCATCTCCATGGCCCGGACCTTGGCCCGGACCACGTCGGTATTGCCCGCCGCGGCGACGTTCAGGTCGAGCTCCTTGCCGCCGCCGATCGTGCCGAGCGCCATTCCGCTGGTGTAGTCGACGAGGGCAGCGCCGATGGCGCCCTCGATGGAGGCCGCTTCCTTGAGGGAGGTCTCGGTGTTCGCCATGGTGTCGTACTTCCTTTTCGAGAGTGCTGTTCGGACGGTTCGAACAGGTCGGTCGGAGTCAGGGGTCGATCAGGTTCTGTCGAGGTCGCTCAGAGTCGGTTCAGGTCCTTGCGCTCCAGCGCGTCGTCGACGAGTACCCCTATCCGGGCGCTGGACCTGCGGGCCTCCAGGTGGAGCCGGCCCACGTTGATCCGGGGCTCGGCGAGCAGCGTCAGGACGGCCGCGCCGCCCGCCGCGTAGGTCGCCACGTAGCCGCTCTCGCCGCGGACGAGGAGCTCGCGGAAGCGGCCCTGGCCCGTGGAGTCGGTCAGCCGCTGGCCGACGCCGAGCGCCGCCGCCGTCAGGGCGGCCACGCTCTCCGCCTCGCCGTCGACGGTGTCGTGGGCGAGCACGAGGCCGTCGGCGCTGGCGGCGAGGGCTCCGGTCAGCTGGGGCAGCCGGGCCCGCAGCCGTCTGAGCTCGCCGAGGACCTCGGTCTCCGCAGTCATGAGCTGTCTCCTCTCGGCGCGCAGGCGCAGGGCACGGCGCATCACAGATGTGCCTCCAGGGCGTCACGGAGCCGGCGCAGCAGGGCGATGTCGGGGTCGGCCATCTGCGGGGCCGTCAGGAGCGGTCGCGGGGGCGGTACGGGCTCGGGCTCGGGCTCCGGCTCCTGGGGGGTCTCGACGAGCCCGGCGGCGGCGAGCCGCCGGACGTCGAGAAGTGTGTGGAAGGCGGGGCGGCCGAGCAGCCGGGCGAGCTCGGCCGGGGTCCGCTCCCCGTCGGCGGCGGCGAGCAGGGCGCGCTGCCGGACCCCGACGGTCTGGCCGGGGGCGGCGGGCCGGGGCACGACGGGGGCGGTGTCGACGGAGGCGTACGGCCAGACGGCGTCGAGGAGTTCGCGGCGGCGGACGGTCTCGCGCTCGACGGCCTCGGCGGAGACCGGCCGGACCGTGCCGAACCAGTGGCCGACCCCGTACCGGAAGCGGGTCGGCCCGCTGGTGGGGGAGAGGGCGAAGAAGGCGGCGTCGAAGACGGCGCCGAGGTGGCAGATCTCCAGCTCGCCGTCGCGCAGCCGGCCGCTGTCGACGAGGAAGCGCCCGACGGCGCGGTGGGCGCCTGCCCGGTCGACGGCCTCGTCCCAGCCCTCGCGGGGCAGGCGTCCGCCGGTGGTCAGGAGGACGTCGACGCCGGGGGCGGCGGGGCTCTCGGCGTGCACGACGCGGCCGTCGACGAGGTAGAGCGTGCCGTGGTCGCGCAGCAGGGCGCCGGTGGCCTTCTCGGCGGCGAGCCGGACCAGCATCGGGGAGACGGGGGTGGCGACCGCGGTCATCCGAGGACCAGCCTCTCGGCGAGGTCGCGGAGCCGTATCCGGGCGAGGGCGAGGTTGCCCGCGTCGCGGTCGAGCCAGAGATGGAGGAAGACGCTGCTGTCGAAGGAGGTCTCGACGAAACGTATGACGTGGTAGCCGGCGCGGGTGGTGACGATGAGGTCCTCGACGGGCGGGCCGTCGAAGGGTTTCTCGCCCATCGCCGCGAAGGAGTCGAACTCGGCGGCGGACCGGGCGAGTTCGGCCGTCTCGGCGGCTGTCGTCTCGTGGTCTCCGACCGGTGAGTCCCCCGCGGTCCCGAGCGCGAGCCCGCTGGTCCAGTCGACCAGGGAGGCTCCGAGAGCACCTGGCAGGGCCATGGCCTCCAGCAGGCACTCGTCGATTCCGGGCACGCGGATTCCCCTCCCGATACGGCGCGCGAACGAACGGCTGTGACGGTGACGCTACTGAACGTTCCGGCTCGTGGTGGGAGTTCTGGCATTTTCCATCGGAACATGCCCGAGCGTGGCGAGAATTGACCGCCCGTGCTCGTCAGGCGCGGGACTCGACCGCCTTCGCGATCTCGGACAGGTCCTTCGCGAGCGCCTTGGCGACGGCCTTCGCGCCGAAGCGGGCGAGCAGCTTGGCGACGAACCCCGGCCGGCGGCCTGCCATCCGGCGGCCCGAGAAGGCCATTCTCAGGGTGGTGGCGCCCTCGCCGTCGGCTTTCAGGGTGATCTCGGACTCGTAGTGCATGCCGTGCGACTCGGCGACCGTGACGTACCGGTCCGGCGGCACGCACTCGGTCACCGTCATCTCCTCCGTCGCCTCCTTGCCCAGCATCCGCCGCGTCTCGCGCCAGCGCGTGCCGACGCCGAAGCCGCCCTCGGTGAGCACCTCGACCTTCTCGACGCCGGAGAGGACGCGGGGCATGTCCCGCAGGTCGGTGATCGCCTCCCAGACCCGCCCGGGGGAGGCGGCGACCCGGCGCTCGACGACGACGGAGGTGGTGTCCGTACCCGATCCAGTCATGTCCTCATCGAAGCCGTGCCGCCGCGCCCGCGCTACCCGACGAGGGCGTTCGCGTGGCTCCCGCCCGCCTCCGCGACGATCTCGTCGAGCGTCTGGGCCCGCCGGACCGTCGAGAACGTCACCGCCCCGTCCTCCTCCACCGTGAAGCCGTGGACCGCGGGCCGGGGCAGGCTGTTGTACGCGTAGTGGTGGGCGAAGTAGTACGCGCCGGTGTCCGGGACGGCGACGACGTCGCCGGGGCGCAGGAGCGGCAGCTCCCGGCCGGTGGCGAGCAGGTCCCCGGCGAAGCAGGCGGGCCCCGCCACGTCCTGGACGGCGGTCTCCCCGGCGCGGGGGCGGCCCTCGGAGTCGTACGCGAGGATCCGCAGCGGCCAGGAGTCGGGGGCGTAGACCGTACGGGTGGCGAGCTGGACGCCCGCGTGGGTGACGGCGATCGGGCGGCCCCCGGCGGTCTTCGTGTACTCGACCCGGGCGAGGACCGTGCCGTGCTTGGCGAGCAGGGAGCGGCCGAACTCGGTGACGAGCCGGTAGCGGCCGTCGAGGAGGCCGGGCGCGGTCTCGGCGAGCAGCCGGGCGTACTCGGCGTACGTCGGCGTCTCCTCGTCGGAGGTGAAGTTCACCGGCAGGCCGCCGCCGATGTCGAGCGTGTCGATCTGCTGCCGGCCCGCCTTGTGGTTGATCTCCTCGGCGAGGGCGTAGGCCTCCCCGACGCCTTCGGCCATCAGCGCGAGCGGGACGCCCTGGGAGCCGGTGTGGGTGTGCAGCCGGGTGAGCCAGGGGCGGTCCAGGAAGGCCTGGACGACGACCGCGCGGGCGCCCTCGTCGCGGAGGGCCACGCCGAACTTGGAGGTGGCGGTCGCGGTCGAGAGCGCGCCGATGGCACCGGCTCCGACCTGCGGGTTCACTCGGAGTCCGAGGGGCGAGGCGGTGGGCGCGGAGGCGACGAGCGCGTCGAGGCGGTCCAGCTCCTGGAGGTTGTCGGCGTTGACCGCGATCCCGAGCGCGAGGGCCTGGCGCAGCTCGGCCGGGGTCTTGGCGGGGGAGTCGAGCACCGTGTGGGAGGGCGGGATCCCGGCGGCGCGGGCGAGGGCGAGCTCGCCGGGGCTGGCGACCTCGACGCCCAGCCCGGCGTCGTGGAGGAGGCGCAGGACGGGGACGAGCGGGGTGGCCTTGACGGCGAAGGCGTGGAGGACGTGGGCGTCGGTGACGGCGGCGAAGGCGCTGGTCAGGGCGGCGGCGGAGGCGCGGATGCCGGTGGTGTCGAGGAGGGCGACGACGGGTTCGGCGGGGGAGAGGAGTCCTTGGTCGACGGAGGCTCGGACGGCGAGATCACGGCGGTAGGAGGCCATGCGGCCCATCCTCGTCCATCGCTTCACCGGTACGGGTGAGGGCTGCCCTGTTGACTACAACTATTCAGCGAGCCAAGATGTGAATATCTGATCGACATTCGAGGAGGCACCCCCATGTCAGGACCCCGCCCCGTCCGAGCAGCACGCGGTACGGAACTGAGCGCCCTGGGATGGCAGCAGGAAGCCGCCCTCCGGATGCTCCAGAACAACCTCGACCCCGAGGTCGCCGAGCACCCCGACAAGCTCGTCGTCTACGGCGGCACCGGCAAGGCCGCCCGCGACTGGCGCTCGTACGACGCCATGGTCCGCACGCTGCGCACGCTGAAGCAGGACGAGACGATGCTCGTCCAGTCCGGCCGCCCCGTCGGCGTCATGCAGACCCACGAGTGGGCCCCGCGCGTCCTCATCGCCAACTCCAACCTGGTCGGCGACTGGGCGAACTGGGAGGAGTTCCGGCGCCTGGAGGCCCTCGGCCTCACCATGTACGGCCAGATGACCGCCGGCTCCTGGATCTACATCGGCACCCAGGGCATCCTCCAGGGCACCTACGAGACCTTCGCCGCCGTCGCCGCGAAGAAGTTCAACGGCACCCTGGCCGGCACCATCACCCTCACCGCCGGCCTCGGCGGCATGGGCGGCGCCCAGCCCCTCGCCGTGACGATGAACGACGGCGTCGCGATCTGCATCGACGTCGACCCGCGCGCCATCGAGCGCCGCATCGAGCACCGCTACCTGGACGTCAAGGCCGACAACCTGGCCCACGCCCTCCAGCTGGCCACCGAGGCCCGCGACGCCCGCCGCCCGCTCTCCATCGGCCTCCTCGGCAACGCCGCCGAGCTGCTCCCGCAGATGCTCGCCGAGGGCGCCCCCATCGACATCGTGACCGACCAGACCTCGGCCCACGACCCGCTCTCCTACCTCCCCGTCGGCGTCGCCTTCGAGGACATGGCCGACGCGGCCGCGAAGGACCCGGCCGGCTTCACCCGCCGCTCCCGCGAGTCCATGGCCCGCCACGTCGAGGCCATGGTCGGCTTCATGGACGCCGGCGCCGAGGTCTTCGACTACGGCAACTCGATCCGCGGCGAGGCCCAGCTCGCCGGCTACGACCGCGCCTTCGCCTTCCCCGGCTTCGTCCCCGCCTACATCCGCCCGCTGTTCTGCGAGGGCAAGGGCCCCTTCCGCTGGGCCGCCCTCTCCGGCGAGGCCTCCGACATCCACAAGACGGACAAGGCGATCCTCGACCTCTTCCCGGAGAACGAGTCCCTCCACCGCTGGATCAAGATGGCCGGCGAGCGCGTCCACTTCCAGGGCCTCCCCGCCCGCATCTGCTGGCTCGGCCAGGGCGAGCGCGACAAGGCCGGCGACATGTTCAACGACATGGTCGGCAACGGCACCCTCGCCGCGCCCCTCGCGATCGGCCGCGACCACCTCGACTGCGGCTCGGTGGCCTCCCCGTACCGCGAGACCGAGGCCATGCTCGACGGCTCCGACGCCATCGCCGACTGGCCGCTGCTCAACGCCATGGTCAACGTCGCCTCCGGCGCCTCCTGGGTCTCCCTCCACCACGGCGGCGGCGTCGGCATGGGCCGCTCCATCCACGCCGGCCAGGTCTCGGTCGCCGACGGCACCAAGCTCGCCGGCGAGAAGATCCGCCGCGTGCTCACCAACGACCCGGGCATGGGCGTCATCCGCCACGTCGACGCGGGCTACGACATCGCCGAGCGCGTCGCCGAGGAGAAGGGCGTCCGCGTCCCGATGCGCGAGGGCTCCGACACGGAGACCACCGGCGCCGAGGCCTCCGCGTGAGCGAGACCTTCCACGCCATGTGGCGGTCGCTGCGGCCCATCGGCCGCAGCGCCGCCTCGGGCGGCTACCGCCGCTACGCCTGGACCGAGGCCGATGCGGACTGCCGCCTCTGGTTCCGGATGCAGGCCGAGGCCCGCCGCCTGGACGTCGAGACCGACCGCAACGGCAACCAGTGGGCCTGGCTCGGCGACCCCGAGCGCGGCGACGCCGTCGTCACCGGCTCCCATCTGGACTCCGTCCCCGACGGCGGCGCCTTCGACGGGCCCCTCGGCGTCGTCTCCGCCTTCGCCGCCCTCGACGAACTCCGCGCCCGCGGCGCCGTGTTCGAGCGGCCGCTCGCCATCGTCAACTTCGGCGACGAGGAAGGCGCCCGCTTCGGCCTGGCCTGCGTCGGCTCCCGCCTCACCGCGGGCCGGCTGACGAAGGAGCAGGCGTACGAGCTCCGCGACGCGGACGGGACCAGCCTCCCGCAGGCGATGGAGGCCGCCGGGTACGACCCTTCGGGGATCGGCCCGGACCCCGAGCGGCTCGCCCGCATCGGCGCCTTCGTCGAGCTGCACGTCGAGCAGGGCCGGGCCCTGGACCTGTCCGGGGACGCCGTCGGCCTCGCCTCCGCGATCTGGCCGCACGGCCGCTGGCGGTACGACTTCGCCGGCGAGGCCAACCACGCCGGCACCACCCGGCTCGTCGACCGCCGCGACCCCATGCTCACCTACGCGGAGACGGTCCTCGCGGCCCGCCGCGAGGCCGAACTCGCGGGCGCCGTCGCCACCTTCGGCAAGATCGCGGTCGAGCCCAACGGCGTCAACGCCATCCCGTCCCTCGTCCGCGGCTGGCTCGACGCCCGCGCCGCCGACCAGGGCGCGCTGGACAAGGTCGTCACGGGCATCGAGACGGAGGCCCGCGCCTACGCCGAACGCCACGGCATCGACCTCACGGTCGTCCGGGAGTCCTTCACGCCGGTCGTGGACTTCTCGCACACGCTGCGGGACGAGCTGTCCCGCCTCCTGGGCGAGAGGACCGGGTCCACCGGGAAGGTCCCCGTCCTCGGCACGGGCGCGGGACACGACGCCGGAATCCTCTCCGAGTCGATCCCGACCGCCATGCTGTTCGTACGGAACCCCACCGGTGTCTCGCACTCCCCGGCCGAATTCGCGGCCGAGGACGACTGCGTGGCCGGGGTCCTCGCACTCGCCGACGTACTGGAGGGCCTGGCGTGTCGCTGACGACGTACTGGCTGGAGCACGCCTGGCTCGACACGAACGTCGAGCCGGGCGTCGCCCTGGACGTGTCCGACGACGGCCGCATCACCGCCGTCCGCACCGGCGTGGAGACGCCCCCGCCGGGCGCGGAGGTGCTCCGCGGCCTGACGGTCCCCGGCCTCTCCAACGCCCACTCGCACGCCTTCCACCGCGCCCTGCGCGGCACCGTCCAGGTCGGCTCCGGCACCTTCTGGACCTGGCGCGAGGTGATGTACACCGTCGCCCAGCGCCTGACCCCCGACAGCTACTTCGCCCTCGCCCGCGCCGTGTACGCGGAGATGGCGCTGGCCGGCATCACCTCCGTCGGAGAGTTCCACTACCTCCACCACGCGCCCGGCGGCAGCCCGTACGCCGACCCCAACGCGATGGGCGAGGCGCTGATCGCCGCCGCCGCCGAGGCGGGCATCCGCATCACCCTCCTCGACACCGCCTACCTCTCCTCCGGCTTCGGCGCCGCCCCCGAGCAGCACCAGCTCCGCTTCACCGACGGCACGGCGGAGAAGTGGGCCGAGCGTGTCTCGACGCTCAAGGAACGGGACGGCGTCCGCGTCGGCGCGGCGATCCACTCCGTACGGGCCGTCCCGGCCGACCAGCTCGCCACCGTGGCCCGGTGGGCCCGGGACCGGCAGGCCCCCCTCCACGTCCACCTGTCGGAGCAGACCGCCGAGAACGACGCCTGCCTCGCGGCGCACGGCCTCACCCCGACCCAGCTCCTCGCCGAGCACGGCGTCCTCGGACCCCGCACCACCGGCGTCCACAACACGCACCTCACGGACGGCGACATCGCCCTCCTCGGCTCCTCGACCACCGGCACCTGCATGTGCCCGACGACCGAGCGCGACCTCGCCGACGGCATCGGCCCCGCGGTCGCCCTCCAGCGGGCCGGCTCCCCGCTCTCCCTGGGCAGCGACAGCCACGCGGTCATCGACCTCCTGGAGGAGGCGCGGGCCATGGAGCTGAACGAGCGCCTGCGCACCCGCACGCGAGGTCACTGGACGGCGGCCGCGCTCCTGCGCGCGGCGACCGCCGACGGCCACGCGGCCCTCGGCTGGCCGGACGCGGGCATCCTGGAGGCCGGCGCGCTCGCCGACTTCATGACGATCGCCCTGGACACGGTCAGGACAGCGGGACCGCTGCCGCGTCTGGCAGCCGAGACGGCGGTATTCGCCGCGTCGTCAGCGGACGTGCGTCACACGGTCGTCGCCGGCCGTCACGTCGTACGGGACGGGGTCCACCGCTCCGTACCGGACGTGGCCGGCGCCCTCGCGGACTCGATCGCCGCCCTGCGCGGCTGAAGGAGACACCCCTCAACATGAACACCGGCCCCGCGGCGACGAACAACCCGGCGGCGACCTCCGCCCCCACGAGCGCGAACAGCGCGGTGGCGAAGACCGCCACCGCCATCGTCAACATCGCCAGTCTCGTCACGAACGATCCCTCCTTCGGCGACGGCAGTCCTCTGGGTCTGATCCAGGACGCGGCCGTCGTCGTCGACGGCGACCGGGTCGTCTGGGTCGGTGAATCAAGCAGAACACCCGCCACTGACAATCGGGTCGACGCCGGCGGCCGGGCCGTGATCCCCGGCTTCGTCGACTCCCACTCGCACCTCGTCTTCGCGGGCGACCGCACCGCCGAGTTCAACGCCCGCATGTCGGGCCAGGCGTACGCGGCGGGCGGCATCCGCACGACGGTCAAGGCGACGAGGGCGGCGAGCGACGAGGCCCTCTCGGCCAACGTGGCCCGCTTCATGCGGGAAGCCCTCCGCCAGGGCACGACGACCTTCGAGACGAAGTCCGGCTACGGCCTGACCGTCGAGGACGAGGCCCGCGCCCTGCGGATCGCCGCCGAGCACACCGACGAGGTGACCTACCTCGGCGCGCACATCGTCTCCCCGGACTACGCCGACGACCCGGCGGCCTACGTCGAGCTCGTCACCGGCGAGATGCTCGACGCCTGCGCCCCCCACGCCCGCTGGGTCGACGTCTTCTGCGAGAAGGGCGCCTTCGACGGCGACCAGGCCCGCGCGATCCTCACCGCCGGCAAGGCGAAGGGCCTGCACCCGCGGGTCCACGCCAACCAGCTGACGTACGGCCCCGGCGTGCAGCTCGCGGTGGAGCTTGACGCGGCGAGCGCCGACCACTGCACCCACCTCACCGACGCCGACGTCGACGCCCTGGCCTCCGGCAACACGGTCGCGACGCTCCTGCCCGGCGCCGAGTTCTCCACCCGAGCCCAGTGGCCGAACGCCCGCCGCCTCCTGGACGCGGGCGTCACCGTCGCCCTCTCCACCGACTGCAACCCGGGCTCGTCCTTCACGTCCTCCATCCCCTTCTGCATCGCCCTCGCGGTACGGGACATGGGCATGACCCCCGACGAGGCCCTCTGGTCCGCCACCGCCGGCGGCGCCGCGGCCCTCCGCCGCACCGACGTCGGCCGCCTCACCCCCGGCGCCCGCGCCGACCTCACCGTCCTCGACGCCCCCTCCCACGTCCACCTGGCCTACCGCCCGGGCGTGCCGCTGGTCGCCGAGGTCTGGCGGAAGGGCGTCCGCACGGTCTGACGCAGGCATGACGAGGCGTCACGACGGCGACCGAGAACCACGACCCAGGTGCCGTCGTGAGGTGAGGAACGACGGACTCCGCGTCGGGGTGCTCGCGGAGCGGCCCGTACCGTCCTGCCCCTCGGCCCCCGTCCCCTCCGTGGGCCAATGGCCGAGTATGCCTGCCGGGGAGGCGTTCGGACCGGTACCGTCCTGTCCTGTCAGCTGGGGGCGGACCGGGGGGTCGGCGAGTGAGTGCTGTTCGTGTGCGGATCGTGCGGCCGGGGGAGCTGAGCGAGCGCGAGATGGCGGCGTGGCGGGAACTACGCGCCACGTCCGGATCGCCCGCGAACCCCTTCATGGAGCCCGAGTTCACCCGCGCCGTCGCCGAGGTCAGGCCCCGGTCCCGGGTCGCCGTCTGGTGGGAGGGCGACGAGCCCGTCGGCTTCTTCCCTTACGAGAAGGGGCCCTTGGGGCAGGGGCGGGCCATCGGCTTCGGCGTCTCCGACAGTCACGGCGCGGTCCTGCGCCCCGGACTGCGGCCCGGCGCCCGCGCCCTGCTGCGCGCCTGCGGGGCCGCCGTGTGGGAGTTCGACAACCTGGAGTCCGGTCAGCCCGTCTTCGAGGGCGCCGCCACCGAGTCCTTCGCCTCGCCCGTGATCGACGTCGGCGAGGGGTACGCGGCCTACGAGGCGCTGCTGCGCGTCCAGTCGCCCAAGTTCCTCCGGACCACCCTCGCCAAGGAGCGCAAGCTGGGCCGCCAGGCCGACGGCGAGGTGCGGTTCGTCTTCGACGAACGCGACCCGGCCGCCCTGCGCACCCTCATGGAGTGGAAGTCCGCCCAGTACCGCAGGACCGGGCGCGGCGACCGCTTCGCCAAGGAGTGGATCAGCGCCCTCGTCCGCCGCCTCCACGAGCAGCGCACGCCCGGCTGCTCCGGCCTCCTGTCCGTGCTGTACGTGGGGGACCGGCCCATCGCCGCCCACTTCGGGCTGCGGTCCGCGACCGTGCTCTCCTGCTGGTTCCCCTCGTACGACCCCGAGTTCGCGAAGTACTCGCCCGGCCTCGTCCTCCACCTGCGGATGGCCGAGGCCGCGGCAGCCGCCGGGATCGGGCTGCTCGACCTGGGGCGCGGCGCGGCCGAGTACAAGGACGCGCTGAAGACGGGCGAGATCACCGTGTACGAGGGGGCCGTCTTCGTCCCGGGCGCGCGCGCCGCCCTGCACTGGCTCGGACGCGAACCCGCCCGCCGCGTCCACCGCTTCGTCCGCGAGCGCCCGGCCCTCGCCGCCCGGGCCCGCACCACCCTCAACGGGCTCGCCCGGCTGCGGGGCAACCGATAGCCCTCGCTCCTCCTCGTCCGCGCCGGGTTCCGCCCCCCGACGCCCCTCCCCGGCCGCCGCGCCGCCGAGCCCGCCGTCGTACTTCCCTGAGGGATCCCCATTGAGCAGCCGACCGAGCCGTCTCCCCGACCGCCCCCTCCCCCCGCCGCGCACCGTCTCCGTCGCCGAGCTCGAACTCGACGCGCCCGAAGGGCCCGTCCTCGACCTGCGACCCGCGCCCGGCGGACCGCCCCTCGCGACCGGCGACGTCTACGCGCTCGTACGGCTCCGGGGCCGGCCCGCCGCCACCGTCATCGGGACGGTCGCCGAGGGCGTGGACCCGAGGGAGGTCCTCGGGGCGCTCGCGCGGCAGCGGGTCGAGGCCGCCGCCCGGCCGCGCACCGACGCCGAACGCCTCGCCGCCGCCCGCCCGTCGGCCCGCCCCGACCTCCCCGCCGAGGCCCGCGGGCGGCTCACCCCGCCCCGCACCTCCGTCGTCGTCGCCACCCGCGAGCGGCCGGAGCAACTCGCCCGCGCGCTCGACTCGCTGCTCGCCCAGGACCACCCCGACCACGAGCTGATCGTCGTCGACAACGCGCCCCGCACCACCGACACGTACGACCTCGTCACCGGGAAGTACGCCGACCGCGTCCGGTACGTCCGCGAGGACACCCCCGGGCTCGCCGTCGCCCACAACACCGGCGCCGCGGCCGCCGACGGCGAGGTCCTCGCCTTCACCGACGACGACGTGATCGCCGACCCGCACTGGCTGACCGCCCTCACCGAGCCCTTCGCCGCCGACCCCGGCCTCGGCTGCGTCACCGGCCTGATCCTGCCCGCCCGGCTGGGCACCCCCGCCCAGGTCCTCCTCGAATCGCACGGCGGCTTCGCCAAGGGCTTCGCGCCCCGCCTGTACGACCCCGCGCAGCCGCCCGCCGACGAGCCGCTCTTCCCTTTCACGGCGGGCAGCTTCGGCTCCGGCGCCAACATGGCCTTCCGGGCGGAGGCGCTGAAGGAGGCCGGCGGCTTCGACCCGGCCACCGGCACCGGCACCCCGGCCAGGGGCGGCGACGACCTGTACGCCTTCGTCGCCGTCCTCTCCGCCGGCTTCCGGCTCCGCTACACGCCCGAGGCGCTCGTCTGGCACCACCACCGCGAGACCTGGCAGGACCTGCGGAACCAGGCGTACGGCTACGGCGCCGGCCTCACCGCGTACCTCACGGCGACCCTCCTCCGCCGCCCCCGCACCCTGCCCGCGCTGCTGTCCCGGCTGCCGCGCGGCCTCGCGCACGCGCGGACCATGACCGCCCGGCGCGGCGAGAGCGACGCCGGCGGCGGGGTCCCGGGGGAGCACGGCACCCAGCACCACCCCTGGCCCCGCAGCCTGTCCCGACTGGAGCGACGCGGCATGCTCTACGGCCCGATCGGATACGCGAAGGCCCGGGCGAAGGCCCGCCTGCGGGCCGGTGCACGGAAGGCGGCGGCCCGATGAGGAGCGCACCCGTCTCCACCCGGATACCCGTCCTCCTGTACCACGCCGTGATGGACGACCCCCCGGAGTGGATCGCCGAATTCACCGTCTCCCCGACGGAGTTCGCCTCCCAGCTCGACGCGATCGTCGCCAGCGGCCGCACCGCGATCACCGTCGGCGCCCTCGCCGCGCACCTCGCGGCCGGCACCCCGCTGCCGCCCCGCCCCGTCGTCCTCACCTTCGACGACGGCTTCGCCGACCTCGTCGGGCCGACGGCCGAGGCGCTGGCCGCCCGCGACCTGCCGTCCACCGTGTACCTCACCACCGGGGCCATCACCCCCGGCCGGCCCTGCCTCCTCCCGCCCGCGCCGATGATGAACCTCTCCCAGGCCCCGCGGCTGGAGCAGTACGGGATGGAGGTCGGCGCCCACACCGTCACCCACCCGCAGCTCGACACCCTCACGCCCGGCCTCCTGCGGCGCGAACTCCGCGAGGCGAAGGCGGTCCTGGAGGACGTCCTCGGGCACGAGGTCCGCCACCTCGCCTACCCGCACGGCTACAACAGCCCCGCCGTGCGCCGGGCCGCCGCAGCCGCCGGCTACGCCTCGGCGGTCGCCGTCCGGCACGCGCTCAGCTCCGGGTCGGACGAGATCTACCGCATCGCCCGGCTCATCCTGCGCCGCGGGCACACCGTCGCCGACGTCGAGCAGTGGATGGAGGGGCGCGGCGCGAAGGCCGCACCGTACCCGGACTCGCTGCCCACGGTCGGCTGGCGGATGTACCGCAGGGCGCGCGCCGTGCTCAACGGGCCGGAGTTCGCAGGCTGAGACACGGCGCCCCGGCGCCGTACAAGATCGTCAACTCCGCCATTCGGGACGAGAGTTGAATGCGGGTGCACAAGCGAAGTACGTTCCCTTGCCTCGCCAGGGGGACAGGGAGAGTGGGGGGAGAGCCGTCGTGCAACGCCATGTGTCAGTACCGGTCACCGAGGGCGGGGTCCCCGCCCAGTCGGCAGCCCCCGACCGCCGTGGAGCCGTACGTCCGACCGGCCCGGGGCGCGCAGCCGGGCTCGTCGACACCTGGCTCGCGCCCGCCCTCCTGGCGATCGGCCTCGGACTCTGGGCGATCTCCCTGCCGCTGGTCGACTTCCGCTCCATGGACGACTTCGGCCTCCTCGACCGGTTGCCTGTCCTCTTCTACGTGTCCCTGCTCGTGCTCACCGGCGGTTTCCTGGTGACGCTGAGGCGCGCCGGGACCTCGCCGGGCTGGCCGCTCCTCTACTGCGTGGCGCTGCTCATCGCGCTCAAAGCGGCTCCGGCCGTGCTCTACGACTCGGTGCGCTACCCCTGGGCGTCCAAGCACGACGCCGTCGTCAACACCCTCCTCGGCGCCGGTGAACTGCGGCCGTACGCCGCGCTGTCCGGGAACATGTCCGCCTACGACCAGTGGCCGGGGTTCTTCACTCTCAACGCCGCGCTCGTGCGGGCCTTCGGCGTCGAATCCACGGCCGTCTACCTCAACTGGGCTCCGATCGTCCTCGGCCTGATCCTCCTCCCGGTACTCGTGCTGCTCTACCGCACCTTCACCGAGGACTGGCGGCTGGTGTGGACCGCCGTCTGGATCTTCCAGCTCGCCAACTGGGTCGGCCAGGACTACCTGGCGCCGCAGGGCTTCGCGTACGTCCTGCACCTGACGGTCCTCGCCCTGGTGCTCCGCCACTTCGTGCGGCCCGGATCGGCCGGACGGCTGCGCGACCGGACCGTTCTCGATCCCGCCGCGGCCGCCGTGCCGCCGCCCACGACCACCCGCCAGCGGGCCGTCGGAGTCCTGATCCTCTCGCCGCTGATCCTGGGGATCAACGCCGTCCACCAGCTCACCCCGGTCATGCTGTGCGTCGTCCTGGCGGCCCTCTGCCTCACACGGCGCTACCGCAACCTCGGCCTGCTCGCCGTCGCCGGGCTGATCATGCTGGCCTGGGACCTCACCATGGGGCGGCCGCTCTTCATGGAGACGCTCGGCACCCTGAAGGAATCGCTCGGGCGCCTCACCCAGAACTCCCGCGCCGGGTACGCCGGACAGCTCACCGGCCCCGGACCCGAACTGGCCGGCGCGGCCGGCATCACCATGACCCTCGCCGTGGTCCTCTTCGCCGGCGTGGCCGTGCTCGTCCGCCGCCGGCTCGTCCGCAGCGCGCTTCCGCTGCTTCTCGCGTCGGCCGCCCCCGTACCTCTCTTCGCCGTCAACGACTACGGCGGCGAGATGCTCTTCCGCGTCTATCTGTTCGGGCTGCCCGGCGCCGCGTTCTTCGCCGCGGCAGCGCTGGTGCCTGCCGCGGGCGGCGCCCGCCGCAGCCGTGGCGCCCGCGTCCGGCGGACCGTCGCCTCCGTCGCCCTGCCGACCGTCCTGCTCGCCCTCACCGCCGGGTTCCTGCCCGCGTACTACGGCAAGGACGCCATGTACTACACCCCGCCCGTCGAGTCCGCCCTCGTCACCCGGGCCATCGACCGGCTGCCGGAGGGCGGTCTGATCCTCGCCACCTCCGGTTCCTTCCCGCAGGCCCTGCACCGCTACGACGAGGTCGAGCACTGGTTCTTCGCCGAGCAGGAACTGCCCGAGAACGAGAAGATGCTCGCCGACCCGGCCCGCTATCTCGCCGACCGCCTACCGCGGGGCGTCACCGCCCACGTCGTCCTCACCCGCACCCAGGACATCTACACGGCGGGAGAAGGACTGCTGCCACCCGGCGGCTTCACCGTCCTGCGTGACCGGCTGAAGGCATCGCCGCTCTTCCGGACCGTCGAGGAACACCCCTACGGGATCGTCCTCGCCTACACCCCGTCGAACACCACCACAGGCGGTGCCTCGTGACCACGAACCGGATCAGAGCCGCCGTCGCCGTATCCGGCTGGCTCGCCCTCGCGGCGACCCTGCTGCCCGGCGGCTCGCCGTTGCGCTGGCTGCCGGTCCTCCTCTTCGTCTGTTTCGGACCCGGCTTCGCCCTGCTCCACCCCCAGCCGCGCGGACTGCGGCCCGGCGCCCGGCTGGAGGCGTTCGCGCTCGCGGCGCCGCTGAGCCTCGCCCTGGCCGCGCTCACCGCCACCCTTCTCTTCCTGATCGGAGGCTTCTCCGTGCCCGCTTTCCTCGTTCCGCTCGCCGCGTTCTCCACGGCCGTCGCCCTGCTGCCGGGGCTGCCCCTGCCCGCCGCCACCAGAGGCGCCGTCGAACCCGAGGGCTCCGAATCCTTCCTGTCCCGTGAACGAGGGCCGGGTGGCGGCCGATGACCGGTCGGCGGCGCGCCGAGGGCGGGGCGGCCGGCAGGCTGGCGGTGGCACTCGCCGC
This sequence comes from Streptomyces sp. NPDC015130, assembly GCF_043080005.1. Taxonomy (NCBI): domain Bacteria; kingdom Bacillati; phylum Actinomycetota; class Actinomycetes; order Kitasatosporales; family Streptomycetaceae; genus Streptomyces; species Streptomyces sp. NPDC015130. The sequence continues at coordinate 260,146 of NZ_JBIBVC010000011.1, forward strand.
CGTCGGCGCGCTGATCGCGGGGATAGGGGTGTGGGCGACCGTCGCCGAGGGGGACGACCACTGCGCACCCGACGACAGGCTCGTCGCCCCCTGCGGGGCCTGGTGGGGCGCCTACATTCCCTACGACGAGGACAGTTCGCTGATCCGGCCGGTGCACGCCTTCGAGCGGAAGATCGGCCGACGGCTCGACCTCGTGTACACCTATCACGACATGTCGGGCAACGAGCTCGACGGGACGCTCCTCACGGACGACGAGCGCGAGCTCGGCCGGGACCGGTTGCTCATGCTCGCCTGGGAGTCGACCGTCTGGAAGGAGCCCCACCACGCCGGGTGGACCGAGACGCAGCTCGGCTGGAAGAACATCGCCTCGGGACGGTACGACGCCGAGATCGTCGACCCGCAGATCCGCCGGGTCAAGGAGTACGGCAAGCGGGTCTTCCTCTCCTTCGACCAGGAGGTCGACGCCCGCATCAAGGAGGGCGCCGGGTCCCCGGAGGAGTACGTCGCCGCCTACCGCCACCTTCACGAGCGCTTCCGGAAGCTCGGGGCCGACAACGTGGTCTGGGTGTGGACGGTCTCCGGCTACCTGGGCAGCGCCGATTCGATGAAGCGGCTCTACCCGGGCGACGCGTACGTCGACTGGATCGGCATGGACCAGTACAACTACTACCTCTGCCACGGCACCGACAAGTGGCTGGACTTCGAGGAGAGCCAGCGCCCGAGCTACGACTGGCTCAGGAAGAACGTCTCCGCCGAGAAGCCGATCATGCTCTCCGAGTTCGCCACCGCTCCGGACCCCCGGAACCCGGACCGTCAGCGCGCCTGGTACGCGAAGATCCCCGAGGCCGCCCCGACCCTCCCGGAGGCCAAGGCGTACGTCCACTGGAACCGGGCCGTCCCCGGGCCCGGCTGCGACCTCACGGTCAACTCCGGGCCGGGGCTCCAGGGATACCGGAAGGCCGGACAGGACCTCTACTTCAAGCAGCCCCTGCCGGGCCGCTGAACGGACTCAGCGGCGCAGGCCCCGGACCGCGTACACCGCCATGGTCATCCCGGCCAGGCCGAGCAGCACCGGGAGCGGGGCGGCGGCGAAGAGCTGCTGCCCCGCCCATCCGGCCCAGACCAGCACCCACACCGCCCCGGCCGTGATCCGCTCGCCGGCACCCAGCCCCCGCAGTACCGTCGCCGCCAGCACCAGACACAGGGCCTGGGCCACGACGGGGGCGGACCAGGCGGCCACCCCGGGGCCGAGCAGCGCGGCGCCGGGTCCGGCAGCGGCCGGCGGCAGCAGGCCGAGGAGCGGTGGCGCGGTGTGCAGGGCGAGGAAGGTGGCGAGCAGGACGGTCCCGGCGAAGCCGGGACGGAAGTCGCGCAGCCCGACCGCCACGCCCTGGAGGGCGACCAGCAGCAGACCGGCCAGCAGGGTCACCGGCGGCACCGCGGAGAGCAGACCGGTGCCGGAGAGGCTCTCCACCTCCAGCGGCGTGGCCAGTCCCAGCGGCAGCCAGAAGGCGACGGCCGCCGCCCCGAGCAGCCCCCACCGGAGGATTGCCACGTGGTCGCCGAGGCGCGGCCTTCCCCGTCCGGGCGCGCGCAGCGGCGCCGGCCGGTCCGCGTGCTGCCGGGGTACGTAGACGGGGATGCCGAAGGCGGGTGTCACCGAGTCGTGCGTGCCGCGCAGATAGGCGCTCTCGCGCGCCCAGTTCGTGCCGTACCCGTCCTCCTCGCGCTCCTTCACCCGCGCCGCGGCCCGCGCCCCCTCGGCGGGCTCCTTGCCCTTGAGGGCGGCCCGCAGGCCCGGCACGCACACCACGGCCATCAGCGTCATGGAGCCGAGGACGGCCCACCCCGCGCCGGCGATGCCGAAGGGCCCGAGGAGGAAGACCGCGCTGCCGAGGACCAGGACGCACATCGCGCCCTGGAGCGCGGCGAGCATGCCCGTACGGCCCTGGACGCGCAGCACCCCGATGTACAGCTCGACGGCGACCCGGGGCAGCGCGGCGGCGGCGAGCAGCCGCAGCACGGTGGTGCCGTTCTCGGCGTACTCCTCGCCGAAGGGGGTGAGCAGCACCGGTGCGAGCACGACGAGGACGAGGACGACGGGGACGAGGAGCAGCACCATGCGGCGCAGGGCGCCCCTGACGCCCTCGGCGAGGGACTCGGGGCTGTGCGAGGCGTGCGCGGTGAGCGAGGAGGCCATGTTGATGGCCATGAACTCCATCGTGCCGCCGACCGTGTAGGCCGTGTAGAAGAAGGCGTTGTGGGCGGCGTCGAAGCGGACGGCGACCATCATCGGCAGCAGGCTGATCATCAGCAGGCTGAAGACGGAGCCGACGGAGTCCCCGGCGAGGAAGCGGCCGATCTCGCGCATGGTCGGCGGCTCGCGGTCCCGGTCGGCGTGCGCCTGCCGGGGGATCAGGTGCCGGAAGACGAGCCAGCCGAGCGGCACGACGGAGAGCACGATGGCCGCGGCCCAGGAGACGAAGACGCCGAGGACCGGCAGGCCGACGGCGAGGACGACGAGCAGGACCAGCTTGCCGAGCGAGAAGACGGCGTTGCCGACGGGCACCCAGATCGCCCGTCGGAGCCCGGTGAGGACCGCGTCCTGGAGGGTGAGCAGGGCCCAGCCGATGCTGGCGGCGGTGAAGAAGATCCCGGCGGACACGGTGCCGAGCGGGGCGTACGAGGGCCCCCACCAGTCCAGGGTGAGCAGGAAGACGCCGCAGGCGACGCCCACGACGGCCGTGCTGACCAGGTACAGGCGGACGACGAGCGGCCCGGTGGCCCGGCCCGCCCGGGGCACGTACCGGACGACCGCGCCGGTCAACGTCGTCGCCGTGAGCGAGGCGAGCATCCGCTGGGCGGCGATCGCGGCGGAGCCCTGGCCGACGGCCTCCTCCGTGTAGTAGCGGGCCGCGACCAGCCAGAAGCCGAGACCGAGGGCGGCGGAGACGCCGGTGGAGAGCATCAGCGCGTAGGCGTTGCGGAACATCGAGTTCTCGCCGGAGTCGCCCCTGGTCTCGGTGAGGTCCTTGCCGGCGGGTTCCGGCACGGCGGTGCCCGGGTGCTGCCCGGCCGTCGCGTCGGCCGTCTCCCGCAGTCGTACGGTGTCGGTCACCGGGCGCCGCCGGGGGCCTCCGACAGGCGGGCGGGCCGGGTGCCGGCCGCGCGCAGCACGGCCAGGACCTCGTCCGCGCGGCGCGGGTCCACCGGCAGGGCGTGCCGGGCGAACCGTGCCGCCGCCTCCGGCGCGGGGGAGGGGTCGGTGAACGTCTCACCCGCGTAGCTGTCGAGCGGAGGGTCGTAGACGTAGCCCGTGGTGATCCGGTGCCGGGCGAGGGCGGCGATCGCCGCGTCCCGGTCCTCGACGAGCAGCGGCACCCGGAACAGCGGCTGGACCGTGTCGGCAGGGGTGCCGTACTCGCTGGCCAGGAGCCGGGCCGTGCCGGTGTGGTGGGTGGCGAGGACGCCGTCGAGGCCGGCCAGCCGGCGGGCGGTGCGGCGGAGCCGGGCGCGGCCCGGCCGGAGCCGGTAGTCGTGCATGTCGACCCGGACCCAGGAGTGGAAGGGGGCGAGCGCGGGTGCGGCCGGCAGGGCCCGCCGCAGCTCCTCGGCGCGGAGCGGCATCCGTATCTCCTCGCGCTCCTCCATCCCGAGCAGCCGCACCGCCGCGCGCGCGGGCCCGACGAGGCGCGTCCCGCGCAGGGTCGCCTCCGCGTACGGCCGTGCCAGGTAGGCGAGTTCGCCGAGGGCGCGGGTCGGGTGCAGCAACTCGTCCCGGGCGGAGGTGAGTTCCTCGCGCAGCTTCGGCTCGGCGAGGGCGACGAAGCCGCCGGTCTTGGCGCCGGTGTGCTTCGAGAGGCTGAAGACGGAGGCCTCGCCGTACGTGCCGACCGGTCGCCCGCCGACCGTGGAGCCGATCGCGTGGGCGGCGTCCTCGATCATCGGGATGCCGAGCCGGTCGCAGTGGGCGCGCAGCTCCGGTGCCGGGTCGGGGTTCCCGTACAGATTGGTCGTGAGGACGGCGGACAGGCCGCGCCAGACGGACTCGGGGACGGCCGCCGCGTCGATCGACCCGTCCCGGGGGTCGAGCGGTGCCTGCACGGGGCGGAGGCCGGCGGCGAGGACGACGAAGAAGATGACGTCGTCGTTGACCGGTGACATCAGCACCCGGCCGCCGGGCTCGCACCAGTGGCGCAGCGCGAGGTACAGGCCGAAGCGGCACGACGGCACGTAGAGGCACTCCCTGCCCCCGAGCCGCTCGCGCATCCGCCCTTCCAGTTCCGCGTACGCAGAAACCATGTGAATCCCCCCTGAATCCCCGGGCTCAATGTGGCCCAATCCGGACGGCCTCGTCAACAAGGCCTGCCGGTAGCGCGGTTGGCCCCGCGAGGGCCGGCCGGGCGGTCGTACGCGGTGGTGGTCGTACGGGTCGGCGCCCGGCGGTACGAAAGGGGCCCGTTCCGGGTCGGTCGACCGTGAACGGGCCCTTTCCGGAGCCATTTTGGCGGTTCGGGGGAGGCCGTGGAGGTCATTCCTCCAGAGTGAGGCCGCGGCGCAGCCGGCCGAGGGTGCGGGAGAGCAGCCGGGACACGTGCATCTGCGAGATCCCGAGCTCCGCGCCGATCTCCGACTGGGTCATGCCGGAGACGAAGCGGAGGGAGAGGATGAGCCGGTCGCGGGAGGGCAGCGAGGCGATCATCGGCTTCAGGGAGGCGACGTACTCGATGCCGGTGAGCCCGTCGTCCTCGTAGCCGATCCGGTCGGCGAGGGTGGCGTCGCCGTTGCCGCTCTCGTCCTCCTCGGTCCTGGCGTCGAGCGAGCTCGCCGTGTAGGCGTTGCTGGCGGTCATGCCCTCGACGACCTCCTCCGGGGAGATCCCGAGCTCCTCCGCCAGTTCGGCGGCGGTCGGGGCGCGGTCGAGGCGCTGGGCGAGCGCGTCACCGGCCCGCGCGAGGTCGAGCCGCAGCTCCTGGAGCCGGCGGGGGACGTGCACGGACCAGGAGGTGTCGCGGAAGAAGCGCTTGATCTCGCCGATGATCGTCGGCATCGCGAACGTGGGGAACTCGACGCCGCGGGTCAGTTCGAAGCGGTCGATGGCCTTGATGAGGCCGATCGTGCCGACCTGGACGATGTCCTCCATCGGCTCGCTGCGGCTGCCGAACCGGGCCGCGGCGAACTTCACCAGGGCCAGGTTGAGTTCGACGAGGGTGTTGCGGACGTACGCGTGGTCGTGGGTGCCCTCCTCCAGTTCGGAGAGGCGGGCGAAGAGCTGCTTCGAGAGGGCGCGCGCGTCGACCGCGCCGATGCGGTCGAGGGGCCCGTCGGGCAGGTGGTCGAGGGGGGTGACCGCCGACGGCGCGTCGGGGGTACGCGGGGCGTCGAGCCGGGGTGACATGGGTCTCCTTCGTCGGTCTTCTGCTGCGGTTTGCGGCGCCTCCGAGGCCGGTCGTGTCGGGTGTCCTGTCAGGTGTTGCCCTCTAGCCCTACCTGGTGGACACCGATGGTTGCAAGTACCAATAATCCGCTTTGGGTGGGTTTGCGGAGGGGGGTGTGTGCGCGGGAGGGTGCCCCGCTTGTAGGGTTCGAGGCACGTCAGTCGGCACCCGCGAGAGCGAGAAGAGGCACGGCCATGGACCGCCAGCACATCGGCAGCGCGCAACCCGCGCGCCTGCGGGTCGAGGTCCGGAACGTGGGCGGGGGCAGCGAACTCCTCACCCCCGTGGGTGAGCTCGATCACCACACCGCCGAACTGTTGCGTACGCCACTCGAATCCGCGCTCGACGCGGGCCGCTCGCGGCTCGTCGTCGACTGCTCGGGCCTCGACTTCTGCGACTCGACCGGACTCAACGTCCTGCTCGGCGCCCGGCTCAGGGCGGACGCGGCGGGCGGCGGGGTCCATCTGGTGGCGATGCGGCCCGCGGTCGCCCGGGTGTTCCGCATCACCGGCGCGGAGGCCGTCTTCACGCTGCACGACACGCTCGGCACGGCCCTCCCCGGCTGAGCCCGGCGGGCCCCTCCGCTCCGTACGTACCACCCCTCTGTCTCGTCAATCGGTGAGGTGAAGCGCTGATGGACCAAGCTACCGACGTCCGTACCCTCGCCCTCGGCGAGACCAGCGGCACCGTCCCGCTCGCCCGCGACTTCACGCGCTCGGCGCTCACGGAGTGGGGCTGGCTCCCGGCCGCCACCGCCGACCGCAGGGCCGCCGCCGAGGACGTCCTGCTCGTCGTCTCCGAACTGGTCACCAACGCCTGCCTGCACGCCGAGGGCCCCGAGCGGCTGCGCGTCCTGCGCGGCCCCCAGGTCGTCCGCCTCGAAGTCACCGACCGCGGCGCCGGACAGCCCGCCCCCCGCACCCCGCACCGCTCCGGCCGCCCCGGCGGCCACGGCATGTTCATCGTCCAGCGCCTCTGCCTGGACTGGGGCATCGACCGCACCCCCGGCGCCCCCGGCAAGACGGTCTGGGCCGAACTGGCCGCACCCTAGGGCGTGTTGCGAAAGTCCCGCCTGCCCGACGGCGCCTGGCACGCACGCTCGCCGCGTTGTCGGGATCACCCCGATACATCCAGTATCGGGGCGACCCTCCGCCTTGCGATCGCACGCACCAGACGCCGTCGGGCCCGCCCTTCGGGCGGCCGGCGCTACTTTCGCAACACGCCCTAGAGGGTCTCCTGCCGATCGAGCAGGGCCCGATCGGCAGGAACCCCCGAGGACTTTCACAAGTTCACCCGTTCCCCTGCCTTCCCTCCGCAAGGCCCCGGGCGTACCTTGACGGCCAATCTGAAAGACCGTCAGTTACGTTGCGGTGAGGGGTGCTCGGGTGTCCAAGGTGCCGAACCGAAGGAGAACGGCCGCCGGCCTCACGGCGGCGGTCGCGGTGGCGGGCGCCGCCGTGCTGGCCGGCGCGCCCGCCGCCCTGGCGACCGTCGTCGACGTGAACTACGCGTGCGAGACGAAGATCGGGCCGAAGGACGCCGTCTCACCCGTCGACATCAAGGCCGTCAGGAACGGCGGCAGCTACACGATCACGATGTCCTTCGACAAGGGCGTCTCCGACAGCCCCATCGAGCTCGGCAAGGGCGTCATGACCCCGCGCGCCGAGCTCGTCCTGGGCGGCGCCGCCTCGGGCACGGTGAAGGTCAAGGGCACGCCGAACACGGCCGCCATCCCGCCGGACACGCCGATCAGGATCGGCACACTGACCGGGACGTTCACGCCGACGAAGAACGGCAAGGTCACCTTCACGGCCGGCACGCTCATCGTGCACGCCCTCGGCATGGACGCCGCCGTCTGCAAGCCCGAGAACAACCCCGCGCCCTCCCTCGAACTGGAGGTGGCGGGCCTCTCCGGCGGCGGTGACACCGACCCGCCCGCGGAGGACGAAGGCGACGACAACGGCTCCGGGGCCGAACTGCCCAAGACCGGCCCGCTCGACTCCGCCGTGGCCCTCGGGACCCTCGGCGGCACCGTCCTGCTGACCGGCGCCGCCGGAGTCCTCTGGCTCACGCGGCGCACGGCACGCTGATGCGGGCGGCGGCGACACGCTCCGGGCTGCTCGCCGCCGCGGCCGCCCTCCTCGGCGCGGTCGCGGCGGCACCCCCGGCAGCCCAGGCCTGGACGGCGGCGCCCGCCGCCGGACGGCCGTACGCCTACCTGGAGGGCCCCGCGGGGAGCGTCCTCCAGGACAGCCTCTCCGTGACCAACCCGGGCGCGCGACCGCTCACCGTACGGCTCGCGGGCGAGGGCGCGCCGGTCGCCTTCGCCGAGCGGACCGTCACCGTCCCGGCCAGGACCCGCGCCGACGTGCCGTTCGCCGTGACCGTCACCGCGGACACCCCGCCCGGCGACCACCGCGGCACCGTGCGCGCCACGGCCGCCGGACGCGAGCGGAGCGTCGAGCTGCGCCTGCGGGTGAGCGGCCCGCGCCTCGCCGCGCTCACCGTCGAGGACGTCCGCGTCGACGAGGCCACCGGAGCCCTCCGCTACACCCTGGTCAACCGCGGCACGACTGTCCTCGCCCCGACCCTCGCCGTCCGCGCCGAAGGCCTCCTCGGCACGGTCCTCGACCGGCCGGAGCGCGCCCTGCCGCTCACCCTCCGCCCCGGCGAGCGGACCACCCGCACCGAGCCCTGGCCCGACCCGCCCGCCCTCGACTCCGTCACCGTCCGGCTCACCGCCGGGGCCCCCGGCGCGCCCGACGCCACCGCCCGCGCCGAGGCCGCCTTCGCCGAACTCCCCGCCCTCGCGGGAGCTGCCGGGCTGCTCCTCGCCACCGCGGGCGGCGGAGGCTGGGCGGTACGACGACGGGGCCGGGCCCGGAGCCGTACGGGCGCGGGCCCCCGTACCCGTACCCAGCGCGCGTCGACGGGAGCGACATCATGAGCCCGACGAGAGGGTCGCGCACGGCCGCGGCCCTGGTCACCGCCCTGCTCACGGTTCTCGCCCTCGCCCTGCCGCCCGCGGTCACCGCGACGGCCGCGCCCGGGCCCGTCGTCGAGCTCTCGGAGACCGAGGCCGACAAGGGCGGCACGATCACCGTCAGCGGCAGCGGCTGGAAACCGGGCGCGCTCCTCATGCTCCTGATCTGCGGCCGGTCCGCCCCCGGCACGGGTGTCATCGGCGGCACCAACTCCTGCGCCAACAGCGAGGGCCGGGCCGCCACGGTCGACGCCCGGGGCGCCTTCAGCGCGAAGCTCCCGGTCGCCGAACCGCCCGCACCCTGCCCCTGCGTCGTGCACGTGGCCGGTGTCACCGGCCAACAGGAAGCGGTCGACAAGGAGTTCACGGTCGCCGGACACCCCACCGCCCCGCTTCCCGAACCCTCGGGCAACGGGCGGCTCGCCGTCCTCGCCGCCGTCCGCCTCGACGGCTCCAGCGGCCTCCTCGTCTGGTTCGGGGCGCCGCCGAGCCGGGAGGTCGTCTTCACCGTCGGCAACCTCGGCTCGGCCGCCGTCAAGGACCCGGTCTTCGAGGTCGGCACGAGCCACGGCGTCTTCGCGCCGCAGTACGAGGAACGCCAGTGGCGCGGCACGATCGAACCCGGCAAGAAGGCCCAGGTCCGGCTCCCGGCCGAACTCGCGGCGGGCGCGCACGGCGACTACCAGGTCTCCGTGCGGTATGCGGGCAAGGTCCTCGTCGAGCAGCCGTGGGGGGTGGGCCGCCCCTGGGGCGTGACGCTCTTCTGGGTGCTGCTCGCCGTCGTCGTGCCGGCCGCGCTGTTCCGCATCGGGATGGCCGTGGTGGACCGCGCCCGACCCGCCGGACGTCCCGCTGAGGGACGCCCGTCCGCCGGGCGGCCGGGCCTCCGCCTTCCCCGTACGGCCGCACCGCGCCGCCGTACCCGCGCGTCCGTCCCCGCCCCCGCCACCGGGGAAGCGAGGGACGACGAACCGGCCACGGCCCTGCCGTGGTTCAGCCCTGACTCCGCACCGTCAGCGCCAGAGAGCAGTCCGACGACGAAGGGACATGCGTGAGTACGCAACGGAGGATGAGCGCGGCCGGGGTCGCGCTGATGCTCGGCGGCGCGGGGATCCTGATTTCCGCCGGCCCCGCACAGGCCGCCGAGGTCTCGTACAAGACGGAGTGCATCCCGCCGTCCATCTCCGGGCTCCCGCCCGTGCAGGGCACCACGAAGGTGCTCATCACCGCACCGGCGGAGGCCAAGGTCGGCGACGAGGTCGAGATCGTCTGGAAGACGGTCCAGGCCGCCTCGAAGAACCCCGACGTGCTCGACCTCGGAGCGGACACGGTGAAGCCGAGCGGTGTCCTCACGGTGGGCGGCGCGGGGAGCGGCACCGTCGCGATGGAGGGACCGCGGAAGAACCCGCCGATCCCCAAGAACAGCCCGATGGTGCTGCCCGAGATGAAGGGGAAGCTGAAGCTGGACAAGGCGGGCGACATCACGCTGACGCCCGACAAGTACACGATCAACGTGTCCAAGCCGCTGTCGACGGACACGAAGTGCGCGCCGAAGGAAGCGGTCCCGGTCGCCGCGACGATCAAGGTCACGGCGGCCGGCGGCACCAGCTCCGGCGGCGGCAGCACGACCACGTCGGGTGGCGGGAACAGCACGACCACGTCCGGCGGCGGCAACAGCACGACGACGTCGGGTGGCGGGAACAGCACGACCACGTCCGGCGGCGGCAACAGCACGACGACGTCCGGCGGCGGCAACAGCAGCACCACGTCCGGCGGAGGCAACAGCACCACCACCTCCGGAGGCACCTCCACCAACGGCGGCCACACGGGCGGCGCCGCGGCCAGCTCCAGCGGCGGTACGGGCGGCTCGGCGTCCTCCTCCTCCGGCGGCTCGGCCTCCTCCTCGTCCTCCGGCGGGTCCGGTGGCGGCGGCGGCCAGACCGACTTCCCCGGCAAGGAGGTGACCGTCGCCTTCGCCTGCCAGTCCCCCGGCCCGCCGAACATCAACTCCAAGGTGACGATCAGCGCCAAGAAGAACGGCGCCGTCTACGACCTCACCGTCAAGACGGCCAAGGGCGTCATGGACAGCCCCGCCCCCCTCCCCAAGGGGGCGCTCGTACCGACCATGGCGGTCAAGATCGGCGGAGCCGACAGCGGCACGGTGACGGTCACCGGCGCCCCCAACCCCACCGCGGTCGCGGCGGGCGCCCCGGTGAGCCTGGAGGACATGAAGGGCACGTACAAGCCCGGCGCGACGGGGAAGTCCACGCTGAGCCCGGGCGCGCTGACCATCAAGGTCACGCTCGGCGGGGCGAAGATGGACATCCCGTGCCAGGTCAAGGGCGCGGTGAACGCCTCGCTCGAACTGGACACCAGCAAGCAGGCCGGCGGGGCGTCGGGCGGCGGTTCGAGCACCTCGGGCTCCGGCTCCGGCTCAGGTTCCGGCGGCAGCACGTCCTCCGGCGGGAACCTCGCCGAGACCGGCGCCGAGAGCGACGGCGCCCTGCGCGCCCTCGCCCTGGTCGCGGGCACGGTCATCCTCGTCGGCGGCGCGGTGTTCACCTTCACACCGTGGGCGCGTCTCAGGAGGTAGGGGAACGGCGAAGGCCGCCGCACCGGAACGGTGCGGCGGCCTTCGCGCGTACGGCAGGGCGAGCAGGTCAGTGGACGCTGCCCATGAGCCCTTGGACCTTCTTGCGGTACATGTAGATCGCGATGCCCGCGAGGACGGCCAACGAGGCCTCCATCGCGATGATCCCCGTCCCGTTGAGGTCGACGCCGGCCAGCGAGAGCAGACCGGTGGTGCAGTCGCCGGCGGTGACGGCGAGGAACCAGACGCCCATCATCTGGGAGGCGTACTTCTGCGGCGCCATCTTCGTCGTGACGGAGAGGCCGACGGGGGAGAGGCACAGCTCGCCGATGGTCTGGATCATGTAGATCGAGACGAGCCACATCGGGGAGACCTTGGTGCCGTCGCCCGCCATGTTCATCGGGACGACGAAGACGAAGAAGGACGCGCCGACCAGCACGAGACCCATCGCGAACTTCACGATGGTGTTCGGCTCCTGGTTCTTGCGGGACAGCCACAGCCACAGCCAGGCGAAGACCGGGGCCAGCGCCATGACGAAGAGCGGGTTGAGCGACTGGTACCAGGTGGCCGGGAAGCCGAAGCCGAGGACGCTGTCGGCGGTCTTGCCGTCGGCGAACAGGGACAGCGTGGAGCCACCCTGGTCGTAGATCATCCAGAAGACGGCGGCGGCGACGAAGAACCAGATGTAGCCGGTCATCTTCGACTGCTCGGTCTTGTCGAGGTCCTTGTCGCGCTTGATGCGGACGAGGACGGCGACCGGGATGATCAGACCGGCGAGGGTGATCGGGACGAGCGCCCAGTTCAGGGTGTACATGCCCAGGGCCACGACGACGCCGTAGAAGACGGCGGCGAGCACGACGACGAGCGAGACCTTGACCAGGATGCTCTTCCGCTCCTCCGGGGAGAGCGGGTTCGGGACGACGTTGCTCTTCGGGCTCAGGCTCTTGCTGAAGGACAGGAAGCACGCGAGGCCGAGGGCCATGCCGAGGGCGGCGAGGGCGAAGCCCAGGTGCCAGTTGACCTTCTCGCCGAGGGTGCCGACGACGAAGGGCGCGACGAAGGCACCCAGGTTGATGCCGATGTAGAAGAGGGTGAAGCCACCGTCACGGCGCGGGTCGTCCGGGCCGTCGTAGAGGTGGCCGACCATCGTCGAGATGTTGGCCTTGAGCAGACCGGAGCCGGCCGCGACGAGCGCGAGACCCACGAAGAACATCGCCTGGCCGGGGAGGGCCAGCGAGACGTGACCGGCGATGATCACGAAACCGGCGATGGTGACGGTCTTGCGGGCACCCCAGACGCGGTCACCGAACCAGCCGCCGGGCATGGCCATCAGGTAGACCATCGACACGTACACGGAGTAGATGGCCGTGGCCGTGGCCGCGGTCATCGCGAGGCCGCCGCCCTGGCTGCCGGTGGCCGCGTCCGCGCCGCCGGAGACCAGGTACAGAACGAGAAGAGCCCTCATGCCGTAGTAGGAGAAGCGCTCCCACATCTCGGTGAAGAAGAGGGTGGCCAGGCCGCGGGGGTGGCCGAGGAACGTCTTCTCGGAACCAGAGGTTCCGCTCGAAGCCGTCGTCAGGCTGGACGCCATGTCGATCCTTGCTCTGTCGGGACGCTCGCCTTGTGAGCGGGGTGCGCCCGGTGGGGGAGGCCGGCACCGGCGGAGCCGTTGGACTCCACCGGGATCCACGCCCCGGGAGGCGCGTCATCGCGTCCCGGGACCCGGCCCACAGGTCGTTCGCCGTCTTCGAGATTGGCCGAGCCAACCTCACGCAGAAAGAGGACCTTGGCGCATGAAGCTGGCCAAAGGTCCCCGATTACCGCTACAGACGTCTCGCCACCATACGACACGACAGTGCCGGATATGGAAGGACTTGAGAGATGGATCACAGGCGTCAGTGCAACCGCGCAAGGCCATTCGAAGGTCATGAGCAGGATGGCCACAGGATCCCCAGGGGCCGTCCGGGGTGATCCGATCCCGCCACGACCCGGTGGCCGTGCGGACTACCATCACTCCATGACCCGTGTACTGCTCGCCGAGGACGACGCATCCATCTCGGAACCGCTGGCCCGCGCCCTGCGGAGAGAGGGGTACGAGGTCGAGGTCCGCGAGGACGGTCCGACCGCCCTCGACGCCGGACTCCAGGGCGGAGTGGACCTGGTCGTCCTCGACCTGGGGCTGCCCGGCATGGACGGTCTGGAGGTCGCCCGGCGGCTGCGCGCCGAGGGCCACGCGGTCCCGATCCTGGTCCTCACCGCGCGGGCGGACGAGGTCGACACCGTCGTCGGGCTCGACGCGGGCGCCGACGACTACGTCACCAAGCCCTTCCGCCTCGCCGAACTCCTCGCCCGCGTCCGGGCCCTGCTCCGGCGCGGCTCCAGCGAGCCCGTCGCCGCCCCCTCGACCCACGGCGTGCGGATCGACGTCGAGTCGCACCGCGCCTGGATGGGCGACGAGGAGCTCCAGCTCACGGCCAAGGAGTTCGACCTGCTCCGGGTCCTGGTCCGGGACGCCGGCCGGGTCGTCACCCGCGACCAGCTGATGCGCGAGGTCTGGGACACCACCTGGTGGTCCTCCACCAAGACCCTCGACATGCACATCTCCTGGCTCCGCAAGAAGCTCGGCGACGACGCCGCCAACCCGCGCTACATCGCCACCGTGCGCGGAGTCGGCTTCCGCTTCGAGAAGAGCTAGGGACGCCGGGGAAGCCGAGGAAGCCAGGGAAGCGTCGTGCGCCGCCGTCTGATCAACTCCACGCTCGCCGTGGTGCTCGTCGTCATCGCCGTCTTCGGCGTCTCGCTCGTCATCGTCGAGACCCGCACGATCTCCAGCAGCGCGCAGGACAGCGTGGACGCGGAGGCGGTGCGGATCGTCTCCATCGTCGACAGCCGGCTCATCGGCGGCGAGCCGGTCAACCCCGACATCCTGGCCGAGCAGAGCGGTGCCAAGCGGTACGCGCAGATCCGCATCCCCGGCCGCGACACCATCGAGATCGGCACCCGCCCCGAAGGGGACGTCATCAGCGGCGTCGCCAAGGGCGAGCGCGGCGAGACCGTGACGGTCGAGGAGTCCCGCTCCACGGTCACCGCCGAGGTCGGCCGCACCCTGCTGATCATCGGCGCGGTGGCGCTGCTCGCCGTCATCGCCGCCGTCCTCCTCGCCGTACGCCAGGCCGACAAGCTGGCCTCCCCGCTGACCGACCTCGCCGAGACCGCGGAGCGCCTCGGCTCCGGCGACCCACGGCCCCGGCGCCGGCGGTACGGGGTGCCCGAGCTCGACCGGGTCGCGGACGTCCTCGACGCCTCCGCCGAGCGCATCGCCCGGATGCTCACCGCCGAGCGCCGGCTCGCCGCCGACGCCTCGCACCAGCTCCGTACGCCCCTCACGGCCCTCTCCATGCGCCTGGAGGAGGTCGCCCTCGCCGACGACCTGGACACGGTCAAGGAGGAGGCCACCATCGCGCTCACCCAGGTCGAGCGGCTCACCGACGTCGTCGAACGGCTCCTGACGAACTCCCGCGACCCCCGCACGGGCTCCGCCGTCGCCTTCGACCTCGACGAGGTCGTCAAGCAGCAGCTGGAGGAGTGGCGGTCGGCCTACCGCAGCGCGGGGCGGGCCATCGTGCACTCGGGGAAGCAGGGGATGCGGGCCGTCGGCACCCCGGGCGCGGTCGCCCAGGTCCTCGCCGCGCTGATCGAGAACTCGCTCATGCACGGCGGCGGCACCGTGGCCGTACGGACCCGGGTCACCGGCAACCAGTCGGTGATCGAGGTCACGGACGAGGGCCCCGGCGTCCCGTCCGACCTCGGCGCCCGGATCTTCGAGCGGGCCGTGAGCGGCCGCAGCTCCACGGGCATCGGCCTGGCCGTCGCCCGGGACCTCGCGGAGGCGGACGGCGGGCGACTGGAGCTCCTCCAGCAGCACCCGCCGGTCTTCGCGCTCTTCCTGAGCCGGGAGGTCAGGAGCGTCTCGGACGACGCGCGGGAGCGCCCCGTCAGGTGATCGGAAGCGGTCGGGCCGGCGGTGGGAGTCAGAAGCGGTCGGGCTGGCGGTGGGAGTCAGAAGCGGTCGGGCCGACGGCGGGAGTCAGACGCGGTCGGGCCGACGGCGGGAGTCAGACGCGGTCGGGCTGGCGGCGGGCCGTCTGGTGCGGAGGCTGCTCAAGGAACGATTCGGCGGCCTGCACGGCCTCCTTCGCGGGCAGCGCGCGGAACACCCACGTGCGGTACGACCAGAAGCGGAACAGGGTCGCGATGCCGATGCCGAAGAACTTGAAGAAGTTGCTCGCGAGCGGCCCGTCCCAGCCGAAGCCGTACGTCGCCGCGTACAGCAGACCGTTCTGGATCACCAGACCGATCAGGCTGAAGAGGAGGAAGAGCGACATCTCCTTGGTGCGGCTGCTCTTGTCCCGGTCGCGGTACGTGAAGTAACGGAACCCGACGTAGTTGAAGGCGATCGCGACCAGCGTGGCGATGATGCTCGCGCGCACGACCGGAAGGTCCGTGAAGTGCCGTACGAGGTTGAACACCCCGAGGTCGACCAGGACACCGACAGCCCCCACTGCCCCGAACTTGGCGACCTCACGGAAGAGCCCGTTGAGTCGCATGCGCAGCGCGCCGGGTTCACTCATGGTGATGGGCCTGTCCCGTCCGTCCGGGTGACGTCCGGGCGACGTCAACCCAACCATGCTAACCA
The DNA here is from genome assembly GCF_043080005.1 of Streptomyces sp. NPDC015130. Classification (NCBI taxonomy): domain Bacteria; kingdom Bacillati; phylum Actinomycetota; class Actinomycetes; order Kitasatosporales; family Streptomycetaceae; genus Streptomyces; species Streptomyces sp. NPDC015130. The sequence goes on from NZ_JBIBVC010000011.1 coordinate 275,853, forward strand.
GCCCCCCTGTCACCCGCCCGAGTACCTCGCAAAGCACGGGGAAAGCCTGCTCCGACCTGCGCTGTCCTTGTCGCAAACCACAGGCGGACGAGTGTTCCCCGATTGGGCGGATACCCTAAGAGGGTGACGTTCCCCGTAGTAGGCATGGTCGGCGGCGGTCAGCTCGCGCGCATGACCCACGAGGCGGGTATCCCCCTCGGTATCAAGTTCAAGCTCCTCAGCGACACCCCGCAGGACTCCGCGGCCCAGGTGGTGAGCGAGGTCGTCATCGGCGACTACCGCGACCTGGACACGCTGCGTGACTTCGCGCGCGGCTGCGACGTGATCACCTTCGATCACGAGCACGTCCCCACGGAGCACCTGCGTGCCCTGGAGGCGGACGGCATCCCCGTCCGGCCGGGGCCCGACGCGCTGGTGCACGCCCAGGACAAGGGGGTGATGCGCGCCAAGCTCGACGAGATCGGCGCGCCGAGCCCGCGCCACCGCATCGTCGCGGACCCGGCGGACGCCGTGGCCTTCGCGGCGGAGGTCGGCGGCTTCCCGATCATCCTCAAGACCGTGCGCGGCGGCTACGACGGCAAGGGCGTCTGGTTCGTCCGCACGGCGGACGACGCGCGCGACCCCTTCCTCGCGGGCGTCCCGGTCCTCGCCGAGGAGAAGGTCGACTTCACCCGCGAGCTCGCGGCGAACATCGTCCGCTCCCCGCACGGCCAGGCCGTGGCCTACCCGGTCGTCGAGTCCCGTCAGGTCGACGGCGTCTGCGACACGGTCATCGCGCCCGCGCCCGACCTCGACGACGAGCTCGCCGGGCAGGCGCAGGAGCTGGCGCTCCGCATCGCCAAGGAGCTGGGGGTCGTCGGCCACCTCGCCGTCGAGCTCTTCCAGACCACGGACGGCCGCATCCTCGTCAACGAGCTGGCGATGCGCCCGCACAACTCCGGCCACTGGACCCAGGACGGCGCGGTCACCTCGCAGTTCGCGAACCACGTCCGGGCGGTTCTCGACCTCCCCCTCGGCGATCCGCGGCCGCGCGCCCGGTGGACCGTGATGTGCAATGTCCTGGGCGGCGACTACCCGGACATGTACTCCGCGTACCTGCACTGCATGGCCAGGGACCCGCAGCTCAAGATCCACATGTACGGCAAGGACGTGAAGCCCGGCCGCAAGGTGGGGCACGTCAACACCTACGGCGACGACCTGGACGACGTGCTGGAGCGCGCGCGTCACGCCGCCGGCTACCTGCGAGGAACGATCACCGAGTGAGCAGCATGAGCACCGCCCCCGTCGTCGGCATCGCCATGGGATCCGACTCCGACTGGTCCGTCATGGAGGCCGCCGCACAGGCCCTGGACGAGTTCGAGATCGCGTACGAGGTCAACGTCCTCTCCGCGCACCGGATGCCCCGCGAGATGATCGCGTACGGCGAGGAGGCCGCGGGCCGAGGCCTGAAGGCGATCATCGCGGGCGCGGGCGGCGCCGCCCACCTGCCCGGCATGCTCGCCTCCGTCACCCCGCTCCCGGTCATCGGCGTGCCGGTGCCGCTGAAGTACCTCGACGGCATGGACTCGCTGCTCTCCATCGTGCAGATGCCGGCCGGTGTCCCCGTCGCCACGGTCTCCGTCGCCGGCGCGCGCAACGCGGGCCTGCTCGCGGCCCGGATGCTCGCCGCGCACGACCCCGAGCTGCTGACCCGTATGAACGAGTTCCTCCAGGAGCTCAACGACCAGGCCACGGAGAAGGGCAAGCGCCTGCGGGCCAAGGTCGAGGGCGCGGAGTCCTTCGGCTTCGCCAAGTGAGCACGGCGGCGGACCGTCTGGCGGAGGCCCGCGAACTGCTCGCGGGCCACCCCGTCATCGACGGCCACAACGACCTCCCGTGGGCGCTCCGCGAGCACGTGCGGTACGACCTGGACCGGTTGGACATCGGCGCGGACCAGACCGGCGCCCTCCACACCGACCTCCTCCGGATGCGGGCCGGCGGCGTCGGCGCCCAGTTCTGGTCGGTGTACGTCCCCTGCCGGCTGGCCGGCGACGACGCGGTCAGCGCGACCCTGGAGCAGATCGACATCGTCGACCAGCTCCTGGAGCGGTACGCCGCCGACCTCGCCCCGGCGTTGACGGCGGACGACATGGAGGCGGCCCGTGAGCAGGGCCGTATCGCCTCCCTCAAGGGCGCCGAGGGCGGCCACTCGATCAACAACTCCCTCGCCACCCTGCGCGCGCTGCACACCCTGGGCGTCCGCTACATGACGCTCACGCACAACGACAACAACGACTGGGCCGACTCGGCGACCGACGCGCCCGGCGTCGGCGGGCTCTCCGCCTTCGGCCGGCGGGTCGTCGGCGAGATGAACCGCTCCGGCATGCTCGTCGACCTCTCGCACGTCGCCGCCACGACCATGCGGGACGCGCTCGACGCCTCGACCGCGCCGGTGATCTTCTCGCACTCCTCGGCCCGGACGGTCTGCGACCACCCGAGGAACATCCCGGACGACGTCCTGGAGCGGCTGCCCGCCAACGGCGGCGTCGCGATGGCCACGTTCGTGCCGAAGTTCATCCTCCCCGCGGCCGTCGAGTGGACCGCGCGGGCGGACGACAACCTCCGGGCGCACGGCTTCGACCACCTCGACACCACCGCGGCGGCCATGAAGCTGCACCGCGCCTTCGAGGCGGAGAACCCGCGCCCGATCGCGACCGTCGCCACGGTCGCCGACCACCTCGACCACATGCGCGAGGCGGCCGGCATCGACCACATCGGCATCGGCGGCGACTACGACGGGACGGCCTTCACCCCGGCCGGCCTCGACGACGTCGCCGGCTACCCGAACCTGATCGCGGAGCTCCTGCACCGCGGCTGGTCGCAGCCGGACCTCGCCAAGCTGACCTGGTCCAACGCGGTCCGCGCCCTTCGCGACGCGGAAGCGGTCTCCCGCGACCTGCGCGCCCGCACGTCCCCGTCGAACGCGACGATCGACGTCCTGGACGCACCGCCGGCGCAGGACGCTCCGGCGGAGTAGGACGTCCGGCCGTGCGGGGCGTCCCGCCGCGGGACACTCCGACGGCGTACGACGCTCCGTAATGGTCCGATCACCCGAACGGTCCACTCCGGCGCGCCCCGGTCCCCGGCCGGTGGCACGGTGGACGGTACTGCCCCGCCGCTCTCGGCGGGGCGGTACTGCAACACCGAGTTCGGAGTAACACCATGGCAGATCTCGACGACGACCATTCCCCCTTCTCTGCCGCCCCCGCCGCCGTCGGCGCGCTGGATCCCCCCGAGTCCCCACCACCGCTCGACGAGACGGCCCGGGCCCGCGCCATCCTGGCCGCCCAGCCCGTCGTCGAGGGCCACACCGAACTGCCCCCGTCCCTCGACCCCGAGGACCTCCCACCCGTGCGCGCGGGTGAGGCGGGAGCGCAGTTCTGGTCCCTGCACGTGGACACCGACGAGGGCGTCATCGGCACGCTGCGGCGGATCGACGCGATCCGCGCCCTCGTCGCCGCCTGCCCCGAGGACCTGCGGCTCGTGCACACCACGGCCGAGATGGCCCACGCCGGGAACTGCGGCCGGGTCGCGGCCCTGCTGGGACCGGTCGGCTGGCCCGCGCTCGGCGGCTCGGCCGCCACCCTGCGGGCCTACCACGCCCTGGGCGTACGGGCCGTGAACCTCACCCGCTTCGACCGCTTCGCCCGCGACGCGGTACGGGAGATGAACCGGCTCGGCCTGGCGGTGGACCTCTCGGGCGCCGACCAGGACACGGTCCGCCGCGCCCTCGCGGTCACCCGGGCCCCGGCCCTGCTGACCAGGGCGGCGCCGGAGGGCCTCCCGGACGACGTGCTGCGGCTGCTCGGCGAGAACGGCGCCGTCTGCATGGTCACGGTCACCGACGACCCGGCCGCCGACGCCGACGTCCTCGACCGGGTGCGTACGGAGGCGGGTCCGCGCTCCACGGGCGTCTCCCACACCACCGTCCCGGCCCGCGGCTACGTCCCTCTCTTCGCGGAGCTCCTCCGCCGGGGCTGGCCCGCCCAGGACCTGGTCGGGCTCGCCCACGCCAACGTCACCAGGGCGCTGCGCGAGACGGAGTTCCTGGCTCGGACGAACCGGATCCGCCCGGCCGCGGCCTGACGGCGCGCACGGGCCGCACAGGGCCACGTATGAAGGAGGGGCGCACCGCTGTGGCGGTGCGCCCCTCCTCCTCGTCGAGGTCCGACGTCTCGTCGTTTCAGGTCCGACGTCTCGTCGTCTCAGGCCCGCGGGCGGCCCATCGCGCGGTAGGTCCAGCCCGCCGCGCGCCACCGCTCGCCGTCGAGGGCGTTGCGGCCGTCGAGGATCACCCGCGAGGAGGCGACCGCGGCGAGCTCCGCCGGGTCGAGCTCGCGGAACTCCCGCCACTCGGTCAGGTGCAGCACCACGTCCGCGCCGCGCACCGCGTCCAGGGCCGTCTCGGCGTACCCCAGGGTCGGGAAGACGCGGCGCGCGTTCTCCATGCCCTTCGGGTCGTAGACGGTGACCTGGCCGCCCTGGAGGTGTATCTGGCCCGCGACGTTCAGCGCGGGGGAGTCGCGGACGTCGTCCGAGTCCGGCTTGAAGGTCGCGCCGAGCACGGCCACGCGGCGGCCCAGGAAGGTGGACCCGCCGAGCGCCTCGCGCGCCATCTCCACCATCTGGCCGCGCCGCCGCATGTTGATCGAGTCGATCTCGCGCAGGAAGGTCAGCGCCTGGTCGGCGCCCAGCTCGCCCGCCCGGGCCATGAACGCCCGGATGTCCTTGGGCAGGCAGCCGCCGCCGAAGCCGATGCCGGCGCGCAGGAACTTGGCGCCGATCCGGTCGTCGTGGCCGATGGCCTCCGCGAGCTTGGCGACGTCGCCGCCCGTGGCCTCGCACAGCTCGGCCATCGCGTTGATGAAGGAGATCTTCGTCGCGAGGAAGGAGTTCGCGGACGTCTTGACCAGCTCGGCGGTCGGGAAGTCGGTCACCACGAACGGCGAGCCCGCGCCGACGGGGACCGCGTACACCTCGCGCAGCGTCTTCTCGGCGCGCTCCTCGCGCACGCCGACGACGATGCGGTCCGGGCGCAGGGTGTCCTGGACGGCGAAGCCCTCGCGCAGGAACTCCGGGTTCCAGGCGAGGTCGACGCCCTCGGGCAGCAGGCCCGCGAGCCGCTCCGCCGAGCCGACCGGGACGGTCGACTTGCCGACGACCAGGGCCCCTTCGCGGACGACCGCGGCGAGGGAGGCGAAGGCGGCGTCGACGTAGCTCATGTCGCAGGCGTACTCGCCGTGCTTCTGCGGGGTGTTCACACAGACGAAGTGCACGTCGCCGAAGGCGCCGACCTCCTCCCAGGAGGTGGTGAAGCGCAGCCGGCCGGTCGACCCCTCGATGCCGGCCACGTGCTTCGCGAGCAGCTCCTCGAGGCCCGGCTCGTACATCGGGACGCGCCCGGAGGACAGCAGCTCGATCTTCTCGGGGACGACGTCCAGACCGAGCACCTCGAAGCCCAGCTCCGCCATCGCCGCGGCATGGGTGGCGCCGAGGTAGCCGGTGCCGATCACGGTGATCTTGAGGGCCATGCGGTACTCCAGTGAGGTCGGGCGGAATGCCTGCCCGAGCATAGTCGTGCCCTGGCCCGGAGCCGGGGCGCGCCCGTACCCTTTGAGTTACTTAACGGTAGTTAGCAAGCGTGGGAGTGAGTGAACGTGGCGGGTTCGTCTGATTTCGACCTGTATCGGCCCTCCGAGGAGCACGACATGCTCCGTGAGTCGGTGCGTGCGCTGGCGGAGGCGAAGATCGTTCCGTTCGCGGCGGCGGT